>NZ_JBUEGE010000022.1:0-143751 GCF_054963755.1 Streptomyces sp. EDA2-14 | reverse complement strand
GGAGAAAACCCCCGTGCTTTCGAGCACGGGGGTTTTCTGCGTTATGCGTGCTCCACCGGAAGCCAGAGTTCGGCCTCTGCCGTCCCGCCGTCCGTTGACATGCGCGTACGGAGGATCTCCGGGCCGGGGCGGGTGCGGTACGGATTGGCGGGGAACCACTCCGCGTACACCGTCGCCCAGAGTTGCTGGATGGTCTCCGGGGCCGGGCCGGACGTGGTGAAGACCGCCCACGTGCCGGCAGGGACGGGGAGCACCGTGGCGCCCTCGGGGGCCGGGGCGTCCGGGGTGGCCGCCACCCCGTGGTAGTAGTCGAGTTCGCTGCCCTCGGCCCGGCCGGGGTCCAGGTCGTCGCAGACCGCGACGATGCCCTGTGGTTCCTCGCCGGAGTCCTGCGACAGCTTTTCCAGAGCCGAGACGGTCTCGGGTGGGACGGAGCGGACGAAGTCGATGATCGCCTGGTTCGGGCCCAGGTACACCAGGGGGACCCGGGCCTTCGGGCCGACGACGCTGAAGTCGGGGCGGTCCACGACGCGGTAGCGCATGCTGCTGTTCCCTTCGACGGTGAGCCGGAAGGAGAGGCGGGGCTGGGAGACCAGGGCCGGTTTCGTCCGGCGTGCCTCGCCGGGGCCGACGCCGTGCAGCCCGCGGAACGCCCTGGCGAACGCCTCGCCCGAGCCGTACCCGTACCGCACGGCGACGGTCAGGAGCGGCTCCTGGCCGGCGAGGACCTCGGCGCCCGCCACCGTGAGCCGGCGGCGCCTGACGTACTCGGAGAGCGGCATGCCCGCGAGCGCCGAGAACATCCGGCGCAGGTGGTACTCGGACGTGGTGGCGATGCGCGCCAGTTCCGCGATGTCCAGGGGCTCGTCGAGGCGCTGCTCGATGCGGTCCATGACCTGGTTGAGCCGGTCCAGCAACCTGGCCCCTCCTTCCGGTTCTTGCTGTTGACGTCTTGAACGCTAGGCGCGGGGCACCCCGCCCGACCCGACATCCTGTGCCCGATGAAGTCGGGAGGACGAGAACGAGGACGCCGGGGCGAGTACCGGAGCTGAGTACGTGAGCTGAGTATGCGCACTCAGGTACGGGAACGGCTGTCCGCCTTGGATGGAGTCATGATCTCCGAACTCGTGGACGACTCCGTCGCACCGCCCGCGCCGCGTCCCCGGACGTGGGTCGCCCCGCTGATGTCCAGTGTCATCACGCTGCCCGCCGCGTTCGTCGCGTACGTGATCGCCGCGGCGGCCCGCTTCGATGCGGGTGCGGAGCGGGCCTTCACGGTCTTCGGGTGGGGGCTGACGGTCGCACTCCTCACGCTCGCCACCGCGTGGCTGCTGCCGTGGGACGAGCGGTTCGCGGCCCGCCGGATCGGGTTCTCGGTGGCGGCGCCCTTCGCCGTCGCGGCGACGTTCGTGCTGTACCTCGTCCTCGCCGACTGGCGTTGACGTCAGCGGCAAGGTCTACCGTCTCCGGTATGCGCATCGGAGAGCTCGCCGCCCGCGCCGGTACGACGACGCGGGCGCTCAGGTACTACGAGTCGATCGGTCTGCTGCCCGCCCGGCGCGGTGGCAACGGGTACCGGACCTACGACGAGGCCGACCTGCGGGCCCTGCGGCAGATCCGCACGCTCCAGGACTTCGGCTTCGGGCTGGAGGAGACCCGGCCGTTCGTGGAGTGCCTGCGGGCCGGCCACCCGGAGGGCGATTCCTGCCCGGCTTCGCTCGCCGTGTACCGCGGCAAGGTGGCCGAACTCGATGCGCTGATCGGTGAGTTGACCGACGTACGGGAGAAGGTCGGTGCGCAGTTGGCGCGTGCCGAGCGGGCCATGGAGGCGTTGGCCGCGTCGCAGGAGACGGAGCCGCGCTGCGAACTAGGGGAGACAGGATGACGTTGCGTGCTGTGACCGACGCGGACTTCACGGAGCAGGTGCTGGGTGCGGGGCGGCCGGTGCTGGTGGAGTTCACCGCGCGGTGGTGCGGTCCGTGCCGGCAGCTGGGGCCGGTGCTCGAGTCGATCGCCGTGGAGGAGCGGGAGCGGTTCGACGTCGTGGCGGTCGATGTGGACGTGAGTTCTGAGACGGCCGTGAAGTACCAGGTGCTCGGGACGCCGACGCTCATGGTGTTCAAGGGCGGCGAGCCGGTGTGGTCGCGCGTGGGGGCGCGGTCCAAGCGGAAGCTGATGGAGGAACTGGCAGAGCTTCCGTAACTCCCGTAATTGGAATTCAGTCCGGACCGGGGTATATTCGATGTTTCTGTGTGCCCACAGAAAAAGGCCCCTCACTGGGGGCCAACAAAAACCACGGTACCGGGCAGGGAGTTGTTTTGTCAAGCCGGGACAGCCTGGAATTGCAGAAAGAGCAGGAATACATCGACGCGCTCTACAGGCGCGTGGATGAGCTGCGTGGCGTCGCCGCGGACTCGGTCCAGGAAGCGATCACCCCGGTGGGAACCGGTCAGCAGGCCCGCCTCGAGCGGGACCTGCTGGTCGTCGAGCGGTCCGGGCTGCTCGCCGCGTTGAACGCGGTCGAGGGTTCGCTCTGCTTCGGTCGCATTGATCTCAAGCCCGACGAAGATCCAGACAATGATCAAGGCGAAGATCAAGGCGGTGATCGGGAAGTCGGTGTCGCGCACCACATCGGCCGTATCGGAATTCGCGCCGACGACTCGGATCGCACACCGATGCTGATCGACTGGCGGGCCCCCGTGGCCCGGCCCTTCTATCTCGCGACCGGTCATACGCCGATGGGTCTGCGCCGGCGCCGTCACCTCACCTTCGACGGTCGTACGGTCACCGAGCTGCACGACGAGATCCTGGACCTCGACGACTCGGAGCGCACCGGGTACGAGGACCCGACCGGTGACGCCGTGCTGCTCGCCGCCCTGAACTCGGCGCGCACCGGACGCATGGGCGACATCGTGCAGACGATCCAGGCCGAGCAGGACCGGATCATCCGGCACCCGCACCCGGGCGTGCTCGTCGTCGAGGGCGGGCCCGGCACCGGCAAGACGGCCGTCGCGCTGCACCGTGCCGCGTTCCTCCTGTACGAGCAGCGGGAGCTGCTCGCCAAGCGGGCCGTGCTGATCGTCGGCCCCAACCCGGCGTTCCTGAAGTACATCGGCGAGGTCCTTCCGGGGCTCGGCGAGACCGGGGTGCTGCTCTCCACGGTCGGCGAGCTGTTCCCCGGGGTGCACGCCACCGTCAAGGACTCGCCGCGCGCGGCGACGGTGAAGGGCTCGGTGGAGATGACCGACGCCCTCTCGCTCGCCGTCGCCGACCGGCAGCGGCTGCCGGAGCCCGGCGCCCCACTGGTGATCCCGAACGACGACGGCGACCTGATCCTCGACTGGGAGATCGCGTACGAGGCCCGGCAGGCGGCCCGCGACACCAAGCTGCCGCACAACCTGGGGCGCCCGCACTTCGCGTTCCGGGTGATCGACGCGCTCACCGAGCAGCTCACCGAGCGGATCGGCGCCGACCCCTACGGCGGCCCGAACTTCCTCGGCCCCGACGACATCGCCCAGCTCGGCAAGGCCGTCGCGTCGAGCCCCGACGTGCACGCGGCCATCGAGGAGCTGTGGCCGCAGCTGACGCCGCAGGGCTTCGTCGCCGACTATCTGGCCGAGCCCAGCCACCTTTCGGACGAGGACGCGGACGCGATCCGCAGCACCGGCCCCGGCGAGGGCGAGTGGACCGTCGGCGACGTGCCGCTGCTCGACGAGGCCGCCGAGCTGCTCGGCTACGACGACAGCGCCGAGCGGGCCGCCGCGGAGGCCGAGCGGCAGGAGCGGATCGCGTACGCGCAGGGCGTGCTTGACCTCTCCAAGGGCTCGGAGACGTACGAGTTCGAGGACGAGGACGAGTCGGAGGTGCTCGCCGCGCACGACATCATCGACGCGGACCGGGTCGCCGGCTGGTACGAGGAGGAGGACCACCGCAGCGCCGCCGAGCGCGCCGCCGCCGACCGGACCTGGGCGTTCGGGCACATCATCGTCGACGAGGCGCAGGAGCTGAGCCCGATGGCGTGGCGGCTGCTCATGCGCAGGTCGCCGACGCGGTCGATGACGCTGGTCGGTGACCCCGCGCAGACCTCGGAGGAGGGCGGCGTCGGCGCCTGGGCGGACATCCTCGCGCCGTACGTCGAGGACCGCTTCGAGCACACCCGGCTCGGGGTCAACTACCGCACGCCGTCCGAGGTCATGGACGTCGCGGCGGCGGTGCTGCGCGACGCCCACCCGGAGTACGAGGCGCCGTCCTCCGTGCGCTCCACCGGACAGCGGCCGTGGGCGCTGCGCGCCGACGACGTCGTGGAGGCCACCGCCAAGGCGGCGGTCGAGCGGATTCCGGAGGAGGGGCGGCTCGCGGTGATCGCGCCGCGCGAGCTGTGCGGGGCGCTGGCCGCGCGGCTGCCCGGTGTGGAGGTCGGCGCCGAGCCCGATCTCACCCGGCAGCTGGTGCTGCTCGATCCCCGGCAGGCCAAGGGGCTCGAATTCGACCGGGTGATCGTGGTCGAACCGGGTGAGTTCGGGGTGAGCGATCTGTACGTGGCGCTGACCCGGGCCACGCAGGATCTCGGTGTGGTGCACGCGGAAGCGCTGCCGCGGGCGTTGGAGGCGGGGCTCGCGGCGGCGCGTTCCTGACGCTGCGGGGCTCCGCCCCGGACCCCGCTCCTCAATCGCCGTCAGGGGCTGGATATGGTCACGGGCGCAGCCACACGGTCGCCAGGGGCGGCAGCGTCAGGCGGAGGCTGGCCGGGCGGCCGTGGTGGGGCTCGTCGTCCGGCTTCAGCGGGTCCCGGTTCGTGACGTCGCCGCCGCCGTAGCGGGCGCTGTCGGTGTTGAGGATCTCGTGCCACGCCTGTATGTCGTCGGGGACGCCGAGCCGGTAGTCGTGCCGGACCACCGGGGAGAAGTTGGAGACCGACAGGAGCGGGGTGCCGTCGGCGGCGTGGCGCAGGAACGCGAAGACGTTGTCCTCCGCCGCGTCGCCGACGACCCAGGAGAAGCCCGTCGGGTCGGTGTCCCGTTCCCACAGGGCGGGCGCGCCGCGGTAGCGCGTGTTGAGGTCCCGTACGAGGTCGCGCACGCCCCGGTGGTCCGCCTCCGCGCCGTACGCGGGGTCGAGCAGCCACCAGTCCGGGCCGTGCGCCTCCGACCACTCGGCGCCCTGCGCGAACTCCTGCCCCATGAAGAGGAGTTGCTTGCCCGGGTGGGCCCACATGAAGCCCAGGTAAGCGCGGTGGTTGGCGCGCTGCTGCCACCAGTCGCCCGGCATCTTGGAGACGAGGGAGCGCTTGCCGTGCACGACCTCGTCGTGCGAGATCGGCAGCACGTAGTTCTCGCTGTACGCGTACACCATCGAGAACGTCATGTCGTTGTGGTGGAACCTGCGGTGCACCGGCTCGTGGCTCATGTAGTCGAGCGAGTCGTGCATCCAGCCCATGTTCCACTTCAGGCCGAAGCCGAGGCCGCCGAAGCCGCCGGGGCCCACGTGGTGGGTCGCGCGGGTCACCCCGTCCCAGGCCGTCGACTCCTCGGCGATCGTGACGACGCCCGGCACCTGCCGGTACAGGGTGGCGTTCATCTCCTGGAGGAAGGCGACGGCGTCGAGGTTCTCCCGGCCGCCGAACCGGTTCGGGGTCCACTCGCCGTCCTCGCGCGAGTAGTCGAGGTAGAGCATGGAGGCCACCGCGTCGACCCGCAGGCCGTCGATGTGGAACTCCTGGCACCAGTAGAGGGCGTTCGCCACCAGGAAGTTGCGGACCTCCTTGCGGCCGTAGTCGAACTCGAGGGTGCCCCAGTCGGGGTGCGCGGCGCGCAGCGGGTCCTCGTGCTCGTACAGCGGACGCCCGTCGAACTCCGCCAGCGCCCAGTCGTCGCGCGGGAAGTGCGCCGGGACCCAGTCCATCAGGACGCCGATGCCCGCCTGGTGCAGGGCGTCGATGAGGTACTTGAAGTCGTCCGGGGTGCCCAGGCGGGCCGTCGGCGCGTAGAAGCCGGTGACCTGGTAGCCCCACGAGCCGCCGAAGGGGTGCTCGGCCACGGGCAGGAACTCGACGTGCGTGAAACCCAGGTCCGACACGTAGGCGGGGAGTTGGTCGGCGAGCTCGCGGTAGCCGAGGCCGGGGCGCCAGGACGCCAGGTGCACCTCGTACACCGAGAGCGGGGCCTCGTGGACGGGGCGGGCGGCGCGGCGCTCGATCCAGGCGTCGTCGCCCCACGTGTAGTGGGAGGCGTGCACCACCGATGAGTTGGCCGGGGGCTCCTCGGTGCGGGTGGCGAGCGGGTCGGCGCGCATCGTTCTGCTGCCGTCGGGTCGGGTGAGCTCGAACTTGTAGAGCTCGCCCTCGCCGATGTCCGGCACGAACAGCTCCCACACGCCGGACGAGCCGAGCGAGCGCATGCTGTGGGCGGCGCCGTCCCAGTAGTTGAAGGTACCGACGACGCGGACGCCGCGGGCGTTGGGCGCCCACACCGTGAAGCGGGTGCCCTGGATGCCCTGGTGCTCCATGGGGTGCGCGCCGAGCGCCTCCCAGAGCTGCTCGTGGCGGCCCTCGCCGATCAGGTGCAGGTCCAGTTCGCCGAGGGAGGGGAGGAGGGCGTAGGCGTCCGCGATCCGCTGGGTCGTCTCGGCGTACGTGATCTCCAGTTCGTACTCGGGCGGGACCTCGCGGAGCTGGAGGAGCGCGGTGAAGAACCCGTCGCCGTCGTCGTGCAGTTCGGCGTGCAGGCCCTCCGGGGTGGTGACGGCCACGTGTTGGGCGTAGGGGCGCCAGGTGCGGAAGGCTATGCCGCCGTGGGTGGGGTGTGCGCCCAGCACTCCGTGGGGGTCGTGGTGGGTCGCTGACTGGAGCCGGGTGCGGTCGTCCGGGGGGACGGGGGCCGGAGTGGTGGTGCGGCGGGTCACGGTGGGGGCCTCCTTGGGCCTGTTGCGCCTTCGTGTGTGTGCCGGTCTCGTGTGTGGTGCCGGTTTTGGAGGTCGCCCCCTCCTCCCCTTCCCGTCCCGTCCCTGGGGGCTGTGCCCCCAGACCCCCCTAAAAGATTGCGCTCACGCGGCGGAGCCGCATATCGACACAGCCCCGCGCCCCTGGATGTCTCTACTCCGCCAGGCGTACAAGTGCGGCCAGGGGGACCTGGAGCCAGTCCGGCCTGTGCCGTGCTTCGTACAGGGCTTCGTAGATGGCCTTTTCGGTTTCGTAGGCGCGCAGGAGGATCGGGGTTTTGCGGGGGTCGGTGCCGGACACCTCCGCGTAGCCGTCGCAGTACGCCGCCCGGCAGTCGAGCGACCAGTCGCTCTGCGGGGAGGCGTAGTCGAAGGAGCGGAGCATGCCGGCGATGTCGCGGTGGACGGGGTGCGGCAGACGGCGTTCGGCGAGGGGGCGGGAGGGCTCGCCCTCGAAGTCGATCAGCTTCCAGGTGCCGGACGGCTCGCGCAGGCACTGGCCGAGATGCAGATCGCCGTGGATCCGCTGGGCCTGCCAGGTGCGGCCCTCGGCGGCCAGCCCGGCGAGCGCGTCGAAGGCGGAGCGCAGGGCGGGGACGTAGGGGAGCAGTACGGGGACCTGCTGGGCCGTCGTCTCCAGGCGGTGCGTCATCGACTCGGCGAGCTGCTCGATGTGGGCGCGGGTGTACGTGACCGTGGGCAGCGCGCGGGCCAGGGCCGTGTGCACCTCGGCGGTGGCGCGGCCGAGTTCGCGGGCCGGGCCGGTGAAGTCCTGCTGATTGGTGAGGTGCTTGAGGGCGAGGTCCCAGCCGTCGGCGGCGCCCTTGAGGAAGGGCTGGACGAGGCCGAGTGTCGAGGAGCCGGAGCCGGGGTGGCCGGCGCCGTTCGTCTCGAACCAGGCGACGGGTGCGGGGACCCGGTCGCAGCCCTCGCGGGCGAGCGCCAGGGGAAGTTCGAGGTCGGGGTTGAGGCCGGGCATGACCCGGCGGAACAGCTTGGCGATGAGCTGGTCGCCGTACACGACCGAGGAGTTGGACTGCTCGGCGGTCAGCGGGCGGGGCGACAGTTCGCGCGGTACTTCGCCGTACGGGCCGCGGTGGAAGCGGAGGGCGCCGAGCGTGCCGGGTATTCGGAGCCGTTCGAGGAGGACCGCGGCGTGCCGCGGGTCCTGGAGCGCCTCGTACGCGGTGCGTCCGGCGAGCGGGCCGTGCGTGACGTGGCCGATGACGGCGGGCGCGAGGTGCGGGGCGGCGGCCTCGGCGGTCCCGATGAGCAGCTGGTAGCGGTCGCCCGGCCCCTCTTCGTCGGCCGGTGGCTGGTGGGCGCGGACGAGGAGGTGCAACAGGGCGGCGTTTGGCAGCAGTTCGGTGACGGAGTCCAGGGTGAAGCCGGTGACCGGGCGGCCCTTGCCGGCGAACCAGCGCTGACGCGGCAGCCATTCGCGCAGCAGCGGGTCGAGCGACATGAGCAGTTCGGATTCTCCGGCCGTCGGTGCGGCGGTCCGGGTTACGGCTTCCGACATGGCGTCGTGTCCTTTTCCCGAGATATTCGTGGAGAGTGCCCCGGACCAGGGGAGAGAAACGGGGCGTTCGTGCCCCTGGCCCGGTTCGATCCGTTGTGCCGGTGCTGCCTGCTGCCTGCTGCCTGCTGCCTGCTGCCTGCTCGTGCTGCGCGTCCCGTGCGTGCTCTGTGCGTGTCAGTCGTTGCGGAGTCGGAACCAGTAGAAGCCGTGCCCGGCCAGTGTCAGCAAGTACGGCAGCTCGCCGATGGCCGGGAAGCGCACCCCGCCGATCAGCTCCACCGGATGCCGTCCGCTGAACGACCGCAGGTCCAGCTCGGTGGGCTGGGCGAAGCGGGAGAAGTTGTGCACGCACAGCACCAGGTCGTCCGTGCCGTCCTCGGCCTTGGGCGCCTCGCGCAGGAACGCGAGGACCGCCGGGTTGGACGACGGGAGTTCGGTGTACGAGCCGAGGCCGAACGCCGGGTTCTGCTTGCGGATCTCGATCATCCGGCGGGTCCAGTGCAGCAGCGAGGACGGCGAGGACATCGACGCCTCGACGTTCGTGACCTGGTAGCCGTAGACCGGGTCCATGATCGTGGGGAGGAAGAGGCGGCCGGGGTCCGAGGAGGAGAAGCCGGCGTTCCTGTCCGGTGTCCACTGCATCGGTGTGCGCACCGCGTCGCGGTCGCCGAGCCAGATGTTGTCGCCCATGCCGATCTCGTCGCCGTAGTAGAGGATCGGCGAGCCGGGCAGGGAGAGCAGCAGGGCCGTGAAGAGCTCGATCTGGTTGCGGTCGTTGTCCAGGAGCGGGGCGAGGCGTCGCCGGATGCCGATGTTGGCGCGCATCCGCGGGTCCTTGGCGTACTCCGCGTACATGTAGTCGCGTTCCTCGTCGGTGACCATTTCGAGCGTCAGCTCGTCGTGGTTGCGCAGGAAGATGCCCCATTGGCAGCGGGACGGGATCGCGGGCGTCTTGGCGAGGATCTCCGAGACGGGATGGCGGGACTCGCGGCGCACGGCCATGAAGATCCGTGGCATCACCGGGAAGTGGAAGGCCATGTGGCACTCGTCGCCGCCCGAGGCGAAGTCGCCGAAGTAGTCGACGACGTCCTCCGGCCACTGGTTGGCCTCCGCGAGCAGCACCACGTCCGGGTACTGGGAGTCGATCTCCTTGCGGACCCGCTTGAGCATCTCGTGCGTCGCCGGCAGGTTCTCGCAGTTGGTGCCCTCCTCGGCGTACAGGTACGGGACCGCGTCGAGGCGGAAACCGTCGATGCCGAGGTCGAGCCAGAAGCGCAGTGCGGCGAGGATCTCCTCCTGGACGGCCGGGTTCTCGTAGTTGAGGTCCGGCTGGTGGGAGAAGAAGCGGTGCCAGTAGTACTGCTTGCGGACCGGGTCGAAGGTCCAGTTCGACGCCTCCGTGTCCACGAAGATGATCCGGGCGTCCTCGTACTGTTTGTCGTCGTCGGCCCAGACGTAGTAGTCGCCGTACGGCCCCTCGGGGTCGGAGCGGGACTGCTGGAACCAGTCGTGCTGGTCGCTCGTGTGGTTCATGACGAAGTCGATGATCACGCGCATGCCGCGCTGGTGGGCGGCGTCGACGAACTCGACGAAGTCGGCGAGGTCGCCGAACTCGGGGAGCACCGAGGTGTAGTCGGAGACGTCGTAACCGCCGTCCCTGAGCGGCGACTTGAAGAACGGCGGCAGCCACAGGCAGTCCACGCCCAGCCACTGCAGATAGTCCAGCTTCGCCGTGATGCCCTTGAGGTCGCCCACGCCGTCGCCGTTGCTGTCCTGGAAGGAGCGGACCAGGACCTCGTAGAAGACCGCGCGCTTGAACCAATCCGGGTCCCGGTCCTTCGCAGGAGTGTCCTCGAAGGTGTCCGGGACGGGCTCATTCATCATCATGGTGTGGGTGACCCTCCGAATCCCATGAACCGTCATGCTCCTGAGAATTCATCGCGGCGTGGCATCGTGCGGGAGGACGAGGATGTGCGCGGGCGTGCGGCCCGGCTCTAGGCGCACATAGTTCGTCCTGCCCCAGGGGTAGGTGTCGCCGGTGAGTTCGTCGCGCACCGGCACCGACGCGTGCCAGTCGAGCCCCAGGTGCGGCATGTCCAACGACACCGTCGCCTCCTGGGTGTGGTGCGGGTCGAGGTTCACGACCACCAGAACCGTGTTCGACCCCTGCGCGGACGTCGTGGTCTTGGAGTACACGAGGACCGCGTCCTTGTCGGCGTGGTGGAAGTGCACGTCACGCAAGGTGCGCAGGGCCGGGTTGCGGCGTCGTATCGAGTTGAGCGTGGTGATGAGCGGGGCGATGGTGCGCCCCTCCTGTTCGGCCAATTGCCAGTCCCGTGGCCTGAGTTGATATTTTTCCGAGTTCAGATACTCCTCGCTTCCCGCGCGCAGCGGGGTGTTCTCGCACAGTTCGTAGCCGCTGTAGACGCCCCAGGTGGGTGAGAGCGTCGCGGCGAGGACGGCACGCAGTTCGAAGGCGGGACGGCCGCCTTCCTGCAGGAACTCGTGCAGGATGTCCGGGGTGTTCACGAAGAAGTTGGGCCGCATGTAGGCGGCTGCTTCGCCGCTCAACTCCTGGGCGTACTCGGTGATTTCGCGCTTCGAATTGCGCCAGGTGAAGTAGGTGTACGACTGCTGGAAGCCGATCGCGGCGAGGGTGTGCATCATCGCGGGCCGGGTGAAGGCCTCGGCCAGGAAGATCACGTCGGGGTCGGTGCCGTTGATGTCCGCGATCACCTTCTCCCAGAAGACGACCGGCTTGGTGTGCGGGTTGTCGACGCGGAAGATGCGGACGCCGTGCTCCATCCACAGGCGCAGGATCCGGGTGGTCTCCGCGATCAGGCCCGGCATGTCCTTGTCGAAGGCGATGGGGTAGATGTCCTGGTACTTCTTCGGCGGGTTCTCGGCGTACGCGATGGTGCCGTCGGGCCGGTGCCGGAACCAGTCGGGGTACTTCTGCACCCACGGGTGGTCCGGGCTGCACTGCAGCGCGAAGTCGAGGGCCACCTCCATGCCGAGCTCTCTGGCCCGGCCCACGAAGTGGTCGAAGTCCTCGAAGGTGCCGAGGTCCGGGTGGAGCGCGTCGTGCCCGCCCTCGGGCGAGCCGATCGCCCAGGGGACCCCCACGTCGTACGGTCCGGGCGACAGCGAGTTGTTCGGGCCCTTGCGGAACGTGCTGCCGATGGGGTGGACCGGCGGCAGGTACACCACGTCGAAGCCCATCGCGGCGATGGCCGGGAGCCGCCGGGCGGCCGTGCGGAAGGTGCCGCTCACCGGCGGTTCGCCGGGTTTGACGACGGCGCCCTCGGAGCGCGGGAAGAACTCGTACCAGGAGCCGAACAGGGCGCGCTCGCGCTCCACCAGGAGCGGCAACGTCCGCCCGCGCGTGACCAGTTCGCGCAGCGGGTGCCGGTCGAGGGTCCGCTGCACGTCGGTGTCGAGCGCGGCGGCGAGCCGGGCGGGGGCCGGGCGCGCGGGATCGCGGAGCGCGGCGGCGGCCCGCAGCACCGGCGCGCGCAGTGGCGCGGGGACGCCCCTTGCGGCGCGCTCGTGCAGCGCCGCCCCTTCCTCCAGGACGAGTTCGGTGTCCAGGCCCGCCGGAATCTTGATCTTCGCCGTGTGCCGCCAGGTCGCCACGGGATCGCCCCAGGCCTCGACCCGGAAGGCCCAGCGTCCTGGCGCGTCCGGAGTGATCTCGGCGCCCCAGCGGTCGCTGCCGGGGGACAGCTCGCGCATCGGTGTCCAGGGGCCCGGCGCGCCGTCGGGGCCGCGCAGCACGACGTTCGCGGCGACGGCGTCGTGTCCCTCGCGGAACACCGTGGCCGTGACCATGAAGGTCTCGCCGACCACGGCCTTGGCGGGGAGCCTGCCGTGTTCGACGACGGGGCGGACGTCACGTATGGGAATGCGGCCCGTGACGGCGCGCGGCGTCGGGGGCGTAGAGCGCTTGGTGGGCATGACCGCTCCTGTCCGCGGAGAATCGGGGGGTGCGGAGACGAAAATCGGGGAGAGGGCCGTGCGGCGTACCGATGGAGCCTTCCACGCCGCATCGACGGGCAATCCGTGTCGTACCAACTACTCGTCACTACTGGCGCGTAAGGGAACACACAAGACCGGTCCCGCCGAAATCGACGGGACCGGGTCGTGCGCACATCTTCCTCCTAAGACTTGTCGACCTGCAGCAGTTTGTCGGGAGAGCCGAGACCCGCGCCCGAGACCTTTTCGGCCGCGGCGCGCGCGGCCAGCGCCTTGCCGACCTCGGCGGGCGAGGCGCCCGCGTGGTCGGCGAGGTACAGCGCGGCCGCGCCCGCGACGTGCGGTGACGCCATGGACGTGCCGGAGAAGGTGGCCTTCCCCGTGTCGCTCTTGTACGAAGCCGACGTGATGTCAACGCCGGGGGCGAACAGATCGAGGCGAGTACCCCAATTGGAGAAGCTCGCACGCGCGTCCTTCTTGTCCGTCGCGCCGACCGTGATCGCTTCCTTGACGCGAGCGGGGGAGTACAGCTCGGCGGGCAGTCCGTCGTTGCCCGCGGCCACCGTGTACGTGACACCGGAGGCGATGGAGTTCCGCACGGCCGCGTCGAGTTGGGCGTTCCCGAAGCCGCCGAGGCTCAGGTTGGCGACGGCCGGCCGCTGGGCGTGCTCGGTCACCCAGTCGATGCCCGCGAGCACCTGCGCCGTCGTGCCGGACCCCTCGTCGTCGAGGACGCGCACGCCGACCACGTCGGCCTGCTTGGCGACGCCGTACTTCTCGCCCGCGACGGTCCCGGCCACATGGGTGCCGTGCCCGTTGCCGTCCTGCGCGATCGAGTCGTTGTCGACGAAGTCCCAGCCGCTCGTCGCCCGCCCGCCGAAGTCGCGGTGGGTGGTGCGGATCCCGGTGTCGATCAGGTAGACGTGCACGCCGCTGCCCGCAGATCGCGGCCAGGTGTACGACTTGTCGAGCGGCAGGCTGTCCTGGTCGATGCGGTCCAGGCCCCAGGAGGGCGGGTTCTGCTGGGTCCGATCCATGGCGACGCGGGAGTCCTGCACGACCGAGGCGACGTCGCCGTCGGCCGCGAGCCGCTCGGCCTGTCCCGCGCCGAGGGTCACCGCGTAGCCGTTGAGCGCCTTGCTGTAGGTGTGGCGAATGGTCGCTCCGTACTTCTCCGCGAGGTCCTTGCCCGCCGCGGACGGGGCCCTGGTGTCCCCCTTCAGGGTCACGATGTAGCTGCCCGCTATGGAGCCGGGCTCCCCGGCGCCGAATATCCGCCCCTGTGCGGGGGCGGCGTCCGCGGGCAGGGTGATGGCCGAAAGCACCGCGACCGTGGCGACCGCGGTGAGCCCGCCGGCCCAGCGCGTCGGCCGCTTGCGCGTCACTCGTACGGTCCCTGCCATGGATGAGTTCTCCTCCTCAACTCGGCGCGGTTGAACGCCAGTTGGCAGCCTCTCGTGCGGTGTGAAGCACCACAAGGAGGTACGAGGGGGCGGAATCGGCCATATCGGTCGTGATGGATGTGCGACCGGGTTGCGGTGGAATTCGGACGGCGCCGCGGCCCGCAATTGCCTGGTGCGGCGGACCGGCCGTGTCCGATGATGTGGCCGTGTCGATCATTCACCGCACCACCATCACGCCCACCAAGCTCGAACTCCTCGCCGAGTGGCTGCCGAAGCAGCCCTGGTACCGGGGCACGGGCACGCCGGAGCTGACCAAGGCCGGCGGCTTCCGGCTCGACGACCCGGCCGGCGAGGTCGGTCTCGAATTCATGGCCGCGACGGACACCTCGGGCCCCGAACCGGTGACGTACCACGTGCCGATGGCCTACCGCGGGGCCCCGCTGAACGGCGCCGCCGACGACGCGCTCATCGGCACCCTGGAGCACGGCGTGCTCGGCAGGCGCTGGGTGTACGACGGCGCCAAGGACCCGGTGTTGATGCGGGAGTTGGCCGCCCTGCTGAAGGGCGAGGCCCCTGCGCACGCGCAGAGCGTCGACGGGGCGCTCGACCCGACCGTGCACGCCCGCGCCACCGGCGACGACGTGCGGCCCGAGATCGTGCGCGTACTGGAGGCCGGGGCGAAGGCGCCGGACGGCGCGGCCGGCGAGGTGTCCGCCGAATGGGGCGCGGAGGGTGAGCGGCGGGTTCGTGGGGTTTTCGTAGTGGTTCGGGGCGGCTGAGGACCCCTGGGCGTTGCATGCCTCTGCGTGATCATGAAATCTGGCATCGTGGGCAGGTCGCCGATGACCTACGGCGGCATCTTCCTGCACCGACGTCCGAATGGTTTGGATGTGGTTTTTTGATCTGGGGGGCAACACGCATGACAGCGACCCGACGTCCGCGACGGCTTGTACGCGTCCTCACGGGGGCTGCCCTCGCGGTGGGCGCTCTGCTCGGCGCCGCGGCCGCACCGGCCGCGGCCTATGACCCCAACCCCGACGCCGCGGTCACCTACCGGGAGGCCGCGGGCGGCAGCGTCGGCGCCAACGTGTCGCTGACGCAGGGCGCCTCGCGCCTCGGCGAGGTGGAGTTCCAGCCGGAGACGCAACAGCTGCGGGTGTACGACTCCCGCAACGACGGTGACACGTTCTACGTGCACGTCTCCTCCAGGACGAACGGCGTCACGCACAACCTGGGCACGTACTCCGCGCCCGGCAGCGAGGCCCCCGTGGACTTCCTCGTGAAGGACTTCCACCTGCCCAAGGGCACCCCCGTCGACATCGAGGTGTTCGACGACGCGGGGCTCACCGACTACATCGGTGGGGCGCGCGGCACCGGGGCGGCAATCGCCTGACAACGGCCCTCAGGGGCATCCGTGTACGGCGGTTCGGGCGCGCGCGATGCGTGTCCGAACCGCCGTACACGTTTCGGCGCCCGGGCACGCGCCGTGGCCCGCGGCGCGGTCGGGCGGCTAACGTCTGGTCGCGACTCAGGCATCCGACGCGCAACCGCAGAGGTGAGCACGTGAAGGCCATTCGTCGATTCACCGTCCGCCCGGTCCTGCCCGAACCTCTCGCCCCGCTGCACGACTTGGCGCGCAATCTGCGCTGGTCCTGGCATGCGGCGACGCGTGATCTGTTCGCCGCCGTGGACCCCGAGCACTGGGCCGCCTCCGGTGGCGATCCGCTGCGGCTGCTCGGCAGCGTGCCGCCCGAGCGGCTCGCCCGGCTGGCGGACGACACGGAGTTCCTCGCGCGGCTCGGCGCGGTCGCCGACGATCTGCGCGGCTACCTGCACGACGACCGCTGGTACCAGGAAGGGGCGGGGCAGCACCGGCTCCCCGCCGCCATCGCCTATTTCTCGCCGGAGTTCGGCATCACGGCCGCGCTGCCGCAGTACTCGGGCGGCCTCGGGATCCTCGCCGGCGACCACCTCAAGGCCGCGAGCGACCTCGGGGCGCCACTGATCGGCGTAGGACTGCTGTACCGGCACGGATACTTCAGGCAGTCGCTGACCCGCGACGGCTGGCAGCAGGAGACGTACCCGGTCACCGACCCGAACGAGCTGCCGCTGACTTTGCTGCGGGAGCCCGACGGGAGCCCGGTGCACCTCGCGCTCGCCCTGCCCGGCGGGCGCCGGCTGCTCGCGAGAGTGTGGCAGGCACAGGTGGGCCGGGTGCCGCTGCTCCTGCTCGACTCGGACGTCGAGGAGAACGACGCCCACGAACGGGACGTGACCGACCGGCTCTACGGCGGCGGCAGCGAGCACCGGCTGCTGCAGGAGATGCTGCTCGGGATCGGCGGGGTGCGGGCCGTGCGCGCCTACTGTCGGCTCACCGGGCATCCCGCACCCGAGGTCTTCCACACCAACGAGGGGCACGCCGGGTTCCTCGGAGTGGAGCGGATCGCCGAACTCGCCGAGCAGGGGCTCGACTTCGACCCCGCGCTCGAAGCGGTGCGGGCCGGCACCGTCTTCACGACGCACACGCCCGTCCCCGCCGGCATCGACCGCTTCGACCGGGAGCTCGTCGCCCGGCACTTCGGCGCCTGCGCCGAGCTGCCGGGGCTCGACGTGCAGCGGATCCTCGGGCTCGGCATGGAGACGTACGCGGGCGGCGACCCGAACGTCTTCAACATGGCGGTGATGGGGCTGCGGCTCGCGCAGCGCGCCAACGGCGTCTCCACGCTCCACGGCTCCGTCAGCCGCGACATGTTCGCCGGACTGTGGCCGGGATTCGACGTCGAGGAGGTGCCGATCGCCTCCGTGACCAACGGCGTGCACGCCCCGACATGGGTCGCCCCCGAGGTGTACCGGCTCG
Source organism: Streptomyces sp. EDA2-14 (assembly GCF_054963755.1). NCBI lineage: Bacteria > Bacillati > Actinomycetota > Actinomycetes > Kitasatosporales > Streptomycetaceae > Streptomyces > Streptomyces sp. EDA2-14. The sequence continues at coordinate 127,058 of NZ_JBUEGE010000022.1, read as the reverse complement.
GCGCGCGGCAGATCGGGGAGCGGCGCACCGAGGACGCCCTGTCGGTCGGCGGCTCGGACCGCTGGGACGCCGTCGGCGAGATACCCGACCGCGACATCTGGCAGCTGCGCGGCGAACTGCGCGGCCACCTCGTCGACGAGGTGCGCGAACGGCTCGCCGCGTCCTGGCGCCAGCGCGGCGCGGGCGCCGCCGAACTCGGCTGGATCGACACCGTGCTGGACCCCGACGTGCTCACCATCGGCTTCGCCCGCCGCGTCCCCTCGTACAAGCGGCTCACGCTGATGCTGCGCGATCCGGACCGGCTGATGCGGCTGCTGCTCGACGAGGAGCGGCCCGTGCAGATCGTCGTCGCGGGCAAGGCGCACCCGGCCGACGACGGCGGCAAACGGCTCGTCCAGGAGCTGGTCCGCTTCACCGACGACCCGCGTGTGCGCCACCGCATCGTCTTCCTGCCCGACTACGGCATGGCGATGGCGCAGAAGCTCTACCCCGGCTGCGACATCTGGCTGAACAATCCGCTGCGCCCACTGGAGGCCTGCGGCACGAGCGGCATGAAGGCGGCGCTCAACGGCTGCCTCAACCTGTCCGTCCTGGACGGCTGGTGGGACGAATGGTTCGCCCCCGACTACGGCTGGGCCATCCCGACGGCCGACGGCACCAGCACCGAGGAGCACCGGCGCGACGACCTGGAGGCGGCCGCGCTCTACGACCTCCTGGAGAACCGGATCGCGCCGCGCTTCTACGAGCGGGGCCCGGAAGGGCTGCCCGACCGCTGGATCGAGATGGTCCGCCGCACCCTCACCCACCTCGGCCCCAAGGTGCTCGCCGGGCGCATGGTCCGCGAGTACGTGGACCAGCTGTACGCCCCCGCCGCCGAGTCCGCGCGCGCCCTCACCGCGGACGCCGCGCGGGAGCTCGCGGCGTGGAAGGCGCGGGTCCGCGCCGCCTGGCCGCGGATCACCGTCGACCACGTGGAGGCCTCGGCGGGCGGCGCCGAACTGGGCGCCACGCTCGGCCTCCACGTCCGCGTCGCGCTCGGCGAGCTGGGCCCCGACGACGTCGAGGTGCAGGCCGTGGCGGGGCGCGTCGACTCCGAGGACCGGATCACCGAGCCGACGACGGTGCCGCTCAAACCGCTGGGCGGCCCCGACGCCGAGGGCCGCTGGTCGTACGAGGGCCCGCTCGCCCTCGACCGCAGCGGGCCCTACGGCTACACGGTCCGCGTACTGCCCGCACATCCGCTGCTCGCATCGGTGGCCGAGACGGGGCTCGTCGCGGTGCCCACGGAGGCCACGCAGGAGGGGGCCGGAGTGCTGATGCGGTGAGACGGCGGCAGGGGCGGACGCCCGCGCGCCCGCCCCTGCCGCCCCGCCGTGAGGGCTACTTGACGTTCACGGCCGTCCACGCCGCCGCGACGGCCTTGGACTCCGCCGAGTCCGCGCCGTACAGGTCGTCGGCCGCGCTCAGCGTTCCCTCGCGCGCCTTCGCGTAGTCCGTGGTGGACGTGAAGTACGACGTCAGCGCCTTGAACCAGATCTTCTCGGCCTTGTCGCGGCCGATCCCGGTGACCGTGGAGCCGTCCGCGGTCGGGGAGTCGTAGTCGACGCCGTTGATCGTCTTCTTTCCGCTGCCCTCGCTGAGCAGGTAGAAGAAGTGGTTGGCGATGCCCGAGGAGTAGTGGACGTCCACGTCCCCCGCGCCGTCCTTCCAGCTGTCGAGCGAGTTGCCGTCCTTGCTCGGCTTGTCCATGTAGCGCAGCGGCTTGCCGTCGCCGGCGATGTCGATCTTCTCGCCGATGAGGTAGTCGCCGACGTCCTCGGCGTTCTTCGCGTAGAACTCGACGGAGGTGCCGAAGATGTCGGAGGTCGCCTCGTTCAGGCCGCCGGACTCGCCGCTGTAGACAAGGCCCGCCGTCGCCGACGTGACGCCGTGGCTCATCTCGTGGGCGGCCACGTCGATCGAGGTGAGCGGCTTCTTGTTGCCCTCGCCGTCGCCGTACGTCATGCAGAAGCAGCTGTCGTCCCAGAACGCGTTGACGTACGCGTCGCCGTAGTGGACGCGGGAGTAGGCGCCCTTGCCGTCGCCGTTGATGCCGCTGCGGCCGTGCACGTTCTTGTAGTAGTCCCAGGTGACCTGGGCGCCGTACGCGGCGTCGACACCGGCGGTGGCCGCGTCGTTGGTCGTGCCGTCGCCCCACGTGTCGTCGTCGTCCGTGAACAGCGTGCCCTTGCCGGACTCGCCGTTCTTCAGGTCGTACGTGGAGTGGCCGCCGCGCGTGTCGTCCGTGAGGGAGAAGGACGAGCCGGAACCGGTCGTGCCGATGTCGACCTTGCCGCTGTAGAGCGAGTCGCCCGCGCCGGTGCGGATGTCGTCGTACTCGTAGATCTTCTTGCCGGTCTTGGCGTCCGTGATGACGTGCAGCCTGCTCGGCGTCCCGTCCTCCTTCGTGGACGTGACGACCTTTTCGTACGCGAGTCTCGGGGTGCCGGACGCCGCCCAGACGACCTTGCGGGCGCCGGACGGGGCGGCCTTGAGGGAGACGCCCTCGGTCTTGACGGCGATGGACTTGGCGGTGGCGCGGGTGACGCCCTCGCGGGCGCCGGACTTCTTCCGGTGGACGATCAGGTCGCCGCCGAGCACCGGGAGTCCGTCGTAGGTCCGCTCGTAACGGGTGTGGGTGGTCCCGTCCTTGTCCTTCACGACGTCCTTGACCACGAGCTTCTCGCCCGAGGCCGCGGGGTCGGCCGAGGCGCCGGTCGTGGCGAGGGTGCCGGCGAGCAGGGCGCCGGCGGCGACGGCCGTGGCGATGCCGAGGGTGGTCCGCTTGCCGCGCGAGGAGGAAGTGCGGGCGGATATGTGGGGGTTCACGAAGAAAGCTCCTTGTGTGATGTGGGGGGTGAGCTTTGCCGTGCGGGATGACTGTGACAGCAGACGTCGGTAAATGTCATGTACGTGATCGCAGGTTGACCGGAATTCGTCCGTTCAACGGAAAACGGCCACCGGATTGCGAACAGCACATGAACAGGCGCGCCACGACGGGGAGTTGAACCGCCGTCGTGGCGCGCCCGGGTGGGGTGGGGCCTACGGGAACGTCAGCTTGAAGCTGTTGATGTAGCCCGTGTCCTGCTGGCCGAGGTCCTGGACCTTCAGCTTCCAGGTGCCGTTCGCGGTCTCCGCGGAGGCGTTGACCGTGTACGTGGTCTGGATGTTGGGCGTCGGGTCGTACGCCGAGCTGTGCAGCCGGTACGTGCGGCCGCTCGGGCCGACCAGGTCCACCTGGAGGTCACCGCTCCACGTGTGCACGATGTCGACGCCGACCTTCAGCGTGGACGGCGCGGCGCCGCTGACGCCGGAGACGGTGACGGACGAGGTGACGGCGGCCCCCGGATAGTCGGGGATGTTCACGTCCGTGTCGTTGGTGAACGTCTTGCCGGTCCCCGGGTCGCCGCCGCCGGAGCGGGCGCCGACGTTGACGCCGGCCCACGCGTCCTGCACCGCCTTGTACTCGGCGGACGACGTGCCGTACAGCTCGCCGGCGGCCGCGAGGGTGCCGGTGCGGGCGCCCGCGTAGTTCGTCGTCGACGTGAACTTCGTGGACAGCGCCTTGAACCAGATCAGCGCCGCCTTGTCGCGGCCGATGCCGGTGACCGGAAGGCCGTCGGAGGTCGGCGAGTTGTAGGTCACGCCGTTGATCGTCTTCGTGCCGCTGCCCTCGCTGAGCAGGTAGAAGAAGTGGTTCGCCGGGCCCGATGAGTAGTGCACGTCGACCGAGCCGATGCCCGAGTACCAGGCGTCCTTGGACGCGCCGTCCTTGCTCGGCTTGTCCATGTAGCGCAGCGGCGTCCCGTTGCCATTGATGTTGATCTTCTCGCCGACGAGGTAGTCGCCGACGTCGGTGGAGTTGTTGGCGTAGAACTCCACGGTGGAGCCGAAGATGTCGGACGTCGCCTCGTTCAACCCGCCGGACTCACCGGAGTAGTTGAGGCCCGCCGTGTTCGACGTGACGCCGTGCGTCATCTCGTGCGCGGCCACGTCGATCGAGGTGAGCGGCTTGGTGTTGCCGCTGCCGTCGCCGTACGTCATGCAGAAGCAGCTGTCGTCCCAGAACGCGTTGACGTAGGCGTTGCCGTAGTGGACCCGGCTGTACGCGCCGACGCCGTCGCCGCGGATGCCGGTCCTGCCCTGGACGTTCTTGTAGTAGTCCCAGGTCAGGGCGGCGCCGTAGTGGGCGTCGGCGGCGGCCGTCTCGGTGTTGGAGGCGGAGCCGTTGCCCCACACGTCGTCCGCGCCGGAGTAGAGGGTGCCCGTCCCGGACGTGCCGCGGTTCAGGTTGTACGTCTTGTGGCTGCCCCGTGCGGTGTCGTTCAGCGTGTACGAGGAACCGGACTGCGCGGTGCCGAGGGTGACGGTCCCGCTGTACTGGGTGTTGCCCGTGCCGGTCTCGATGGCCTGCCACTCGTGGAGCTTCTTGCCGGTGGTGGCGTCGGTGATGACATGCAGCTGGTTCGGGGTGCCGTCCTCCTGGAGGCCGCCGACCACGGTCTCGTACGCGAGGGTGGGCTTGCCCTTCGTCGCGCCCTGGCCGAGCCAGACGACCTTGCGGGGAGCGCGGTCGGCCTCGGTCTTCTTCGAGCCGTCGGCCTTCGCGAGCTTCAACGCCTGGGTCTCGGCGGTGGCGGCCTTCACGTCGGCGCTCGTGTCGACGTTCTTGAGCTGGGCCTTGGCCGCCTTCGTGACGCTCTTCTCGGCGCCGGACTTCGTGGCCTCGACGATCAGGTCGCCGCCGAGCACCGGGAGCCCGTCGTAGGTGCGCTCGTAGCGGGTGTGGGTGGTGCCGTCCTTGTCCTGGAGGACGTCCCGGACGACGAGCTTCTCGCTCTTGCCGAGGCCGAGGTCCTTGGCGGTCTCGGCCTTGCCGGCGTTCGCCTCGCGCATCAGCTCGGCGCGCTTGGCGGGGGAGAGCTTCGCCGGCAGGGATCCCGGGTCGGCGCCGCGCGCGGCGGCCGCGACGGAGCGGGCGGCGGGGCTCGTGTCCCCGGCGTCCGCGGTCGCGGCGCCCGACGGGAACGCCACGGCCAGCAGGGCGGCGACGGAACCGACGGCCGCCGCGGCGGTGACTCTTCGTCTGTGGGAGGTGGAGGTGCGTGTCACGCTGACTCCTTCTGCACGGCCGCAGCATGGGTGCGCGGCCAGTGGTGAACGGACGGCGGGGTTGGCCGTCCGGGCAGAACGCAGAGCAGGCAGTGCTTTCGTGGATCGGCCGGGCGCCATGAGGCTGTGGGGCAGCTGTGCCGCGGCCGTTGGGAAGATTGGCAGCAGAGGGCGCGGTCTGTCAGGATCCCGTCAACATGTTGGCCGGAAATCGTTCGTTGTCCGGTGTGCGTCGTTCGATTGCCGGTGACGGGGGCGAGGCCTCGGGGCGCTGCCCCGGACCCCGCTCCTCAATCGCCGGAGGGGCTGAAAAGACCGACCGTCCAAGCCCCTGCAGTGGAGTCCCGTGGCGTGTGTCGGTGTGGCCGGAATCAGCCGGTCACGCTGTCGCGCCATGCGCGGTGGAGCTCGGCGAACGCGCCGGTCGCGGCGATGAGTTCCGAGGGCGACCCGTCCTCGACCACCTCGCCCGCCGCCATCACCAGCACCCGGTCCGCGATCTCCACCGTCGACAGGCGGTGGGCGATCACGACCGCCGTGCGCCCGTGCAGCACCGTCCGCATGGCCCGCTGCACCGCCCGCTCGCCGGGGATGTCGAGCGAGCTGGTCGCCTCGTCGAGGATCAGTACCGCCGGGTCGGCGAGGAGGGCGCGGGCGAAGGCCACCAACTGGCGCTGGCCCGCCGAGATCCGGCCACCGCGCTTGCGGACGTCCGTGTCGTAGCCGTCGGGGAGCGTCGTGATGAAGTCGTGGGCGCCGATCGCCTTCGCGGCCCGCTCGATCTCCTCGCGGCTCGCGTCGGGGCGGCCGATCGCGATGTTCTCCGCGACCGTCCCGGAGAACAGGAACGCCTCCTGCGTCACCATCACGACACTGCGCCGCAGCTCCGCCATGGACAGTTCGCGCAGGTCGACGCCGTCGAGCAGGACCTCCCCGTGCGAGGGGTCGTAGAAGCGCGAGAGCAGTTTGGCCAGGGTGGACTTGCCCGCCCCCGTCGAGCCGACCACCGCCACCGTCTGTCCCGCAGGCAGCGTCAGGTCGAAGCGGGGCAGGACCTCGCCGCCCGTGCGGTAGCCGAAGGAGACCGAGCGGAACTCGACCTCGCGGCCCGGCTGTTCGCCCTTCCGCCCGGGCAGCGGGCGCGGGGTGGCCGATTCCGGTACCGAGGGCGCCTGGACCAGCAGACCCGCGATCTTCTTGAGTGACGCGGCCGCGCTCTCGTACGCGTTGAGGAACATCGCGAGGCGGTCGATCGGGTCGTACAGGCGGCGGATGTAGAGCACCGCCGCCGCGAGCACACCGAGTTCGAGCGTGCCGTCCGCGACCCGGTACGCGCCCCACAGGACCATGCCCGCCACCGCCGTGTTCGCCAGCAGGCGGGAGCCGACGACGTAGCGGGCCATCTCCAGCATCGCCGTGCCGTTGGACCGCTCGTGCCGGTGGTTGAGCTTCGCGAAGTGCTCGTCGTTCGCGCGCTCGCGGCGGAAGGCGCGTACCGGACGGATCCCGTTCATGGTCTCGACGAACTTCACGATGACCGCGGCGATCGCCGACGAGCGCTCCGCGTACGCCCGCGCCGCCCGCTGCCGGTACAGCCGGATCAGGACGTACAGCGGACCGAAGGACAGGGCCGCGACCGAGCCGATGCCCAGGTCGAGCCAGAGCAGCATCGCCGTGATGTAGACCGAGCCCACGATGACGTTGACCAGTTCCTGGAGGCCCTCGCTGAGCAGTTCGCGCAGCGCCTCGACGTCCGTCGTCGCCCGCGAGATGACCCGGCCCGACGTGTACCGGTCGTGGAAGTCCACGCTCAGCGCCTGCGCGTGCCGGAAGATGCGGCCGCGCAGGTCGAGCAGCACGTTCTGGCTGACGCGCGCCGAGAGCTGGATGTACGCCCACACGAACCCGGCCGAGCCGACGGCGCACAGCAGGAAGGCCGCGCCGACGACGACCAGCGGCCCGTAGTCGTCCGCCCGGAACGCCGGGACCGCGCTGTCGATGGCGTACGCGACGATCAGCGGACCCGACTGCACGGCCGCCTGTTGCAGCAGCAGCGCGAGGACGGTGAGTGTCACGGCACGCCGGTGGGGCGCGAGCAGCGAGCGCAGCAGACTGCCCGTCGCGCCCTTCGGCGTCGGCAGGTCGTCCTGGTCGAAGGGGTCGCCGGGGGAGGGGACCCGGACGTCCTCGTCGTCCGCGGTGCCGCTCGCGCCGGTCGCGGCATTCGGCTTCGCGGTCGTCGTCATACGCGCTCCGTCTCCGTCTCCGTCTCGGTCCCAGTCCCGGTCCCGGTCCCAGTCCCGGTCCCGGTCCCAGTCCCGGTCCCGGTCCCAGTCCCGGTCCCGGTCCCAGTCCCGGTCCCAGTCCCGGTCTCCGTGTCCGGCTCCCCGGTGTGCTCGCCCGACATGAGATGCCGGTACTCGGCGTTCGTCCGCAGCAGTTCGTGGTGCGTGCCGACCGCCGCGATCCGGCCCTCCGACAGCAGCGCCACCCGGTCGGCGAGCAGCACCGTGGACGGCCGGTGCGCGACCACCAGCGCCGTGCTGTCGGCGAGCACCCGGCGCAGCGCCGCCTCCACCGCGGCCTCCGTGTGCACGTCGAGCGCCGACAGCGGGTCGTCCATGATCAGGAACCGGGGCGTGCCCACGACGGAGCGGGCCAGGGCGAGGCGCTGGCGCTGGCCGCCGGACAGGCTCAGGCCCTGCTCGCCCACCTCGGTGTCGACGCCGTCGGGCAGCCGGCCCACGAAGTCGGCCTGCGCGACGCCGAGCGCCTGCTCCAGCTGCTCGGCTCCGGCGGTCTCTGCCGCGCCCATCAGCACGTTCTCGGCGACCGACGCGGAGAACAGGGTGGGCTCCTCGAACGCCACCGACACCAGCTCGCGCAGCTCGGCGCGCGGCATCGCGGTGATGTCGCGGCCGTCGAGCGTGATGCGGCCCTCCGTCACGTCGTACAGCCGGGGCACGAGCGCGGTGAGCGTGGTCTTGCCGCTGCCGGTCGAGCCGACGAGCGCCATGGTCTCGCCCGAGCGGATGTGCAGGTCGACGCGGGCGAGGGTGGGGACGGAGTCCTCGGCGGCGTCCGGGTAGCGGAAGACGACGCCGTCGAACCGCATCCCGTCGCACGGGAGTTGACCATCGGACGTGTCCCGTACGCGCGGGTCCTCCGGGTCCGCGTCCAGCACCTCGAAGTACCGGCGCGTCGCCGTCGCCGCCTCCTGGCTCATCGCCAGCAGGAAGCCGATGGACTCGATGGGCCAGCGCAGCGCGAGCGCCGTGGACAGGAACGCGACGAGCGTGCCCGCCGACAGCGAGCCGTCGGAGACCTGGATCGTGCCGACCACCAGGGCCGCGCCGAGGGCCACTTCGGGCAGCAGCGTGATCACCGAGAGGATCCCGGCGAGCAGCCGCGCCTTGACCAGTTCCGTACCGCGCACCGTGCGCGCCAGGTCGCGGAAGGCGCGGGCCTGGCTGCGGTGCCGGCCGAAGCCCTTGATGACGCGGATGCCGAGGACCGACTCCTCGACGACCGTCGTCAGATCGCCGACCTGGTCCTGGGCACGGCGGGAGGCCCGCGCGTACCCGTCCTCGAACTTGTAGCAGAACACGATCAGCGGGACGGCGGGAGCGAGCAGGACGAGGCCGAGCCCCCAGTCCTGGACGATGAGCACGGTGAGCCCGGCCAGGATCGTCACGCCGTTGACGATCAGGAACGTCAGCGGGAAGGCCAGGAACATCCGCAGCACCATCAGGTCCGTCGTGCCGCGCGACAGCAGCTGCCCCGAGGCCCACCGGTCGTGGAAGGCGACCGGGAGCCGCTGAAGATGCCCGTACAGATCGGCCCGCAGCGCCGCCTCGACCCCGGCGAGCGGCCGCGCCACCAGCCATCTGCGCAGCCCGAACAGGAGCGCCTCCGCGATGCCGAGCCCGAGCAGCACTCCGGCGCCCAGCCACACCCCGCCCGGATCGCGCTCGGTCACCGGTCCGTCCACGATCCACTTCAGGACCAGCGGGAAGACCAGGGCCAGGCACGACGCGAGCACGGCCACGAAGGCCGCCCCCGCCCACCGGGCCCGCACCGGCCGCACGTACGGCCACAGCCGCAACAGCGTCCGCACGGCGGAGAGTTGACCGGTCGTCTCTGAGGTGGCACGTGTCGTCGTCGGCATCAGGTGCGAGCCTACGGTTTGCCACTGACAACTCACACTGAGTTTCCGCCCCGGCGCCCGCGGCCCCGAGTCGTACCGACCATCAACCGATCGGTTGATGCGGGCTCGAGCGCGATGGCCGATGCCCCGGCCGGGTCCGCGCGGCGAGTCTTGATGCCATGACCACCACCACAGCACCGCTCATCGAGGTCGCCGGGCTGCGCAAGACGTACGCCGGGCGGGCCGTCGTCGACGGGGTTTCCTTCACCGTCGGCGAGGGCGAGATCTTCGGGATCCTCGGGCCGAACGGCGCGGGCAAGACCACCACCGTCGAGTGCGTCGAGGGGCTGCGCGCGGCCGACGAGGGACGCGTACGCGTCGCGGGACTCGACCCCGTGCGCGAGCACGCGCAGGTCACCGGGATCCTCGGCGCGCAGCTTCAGGAGAGCGAGATCCAGCCGAAGCTGACCGTGAAGGAGGCGCTGGAGCTGTACTCCGCCTTCTATCCCGCGCCCCTCGACTGGCGGCCGCTCGCCGACCGGCTGCGGCTCACCGACAAGCTCGGCACCCGGTTCGCGAAGCTCAGCGGTGGCCAGAAGCAGCGCCTGTTCATCGCGCTCGCCCTCGTCGGCAACCCCCGCGTCGTCGTCCTCGACGAGCTGACCACCGGGCTCGACCCGCGCTCGCGCCGCGACACCTGGGAGCTCATCGAAGAGGTGCGCGACAGCGGCGTCACCGTCCTCCTCGTCACGCACTTCATGGAGGAGGCGCAGCGGCTCTGCGACCGGATCGCTGTGATCGACAAGGGGCGGGTCGCCGCACTCGACACCCCGGCGGGCCTGATCCGGCAGGCCGCGGGCGCCACCGTCATCTCGTTCACCCCGTCCGCGCCGCTCGACGAGCGCGACCTCGCCGCCCTGCCGGGCCTCGCCTCCGCGGCCCACAAGGACGGCCGGGTGACCCTCACCGGCGGCGACGAGACCGTCAACGCCGTCATCACCCTGCTCGCCCGGCACCGCATCACCGCCCACCAACTCCGCGTGTCCGACGCCACCTTGGACGACGCGTTCCTCGACCTGACGGGAGCCGGAACGTCATGACCACCGCCACCGCGCCCACCACCGCCGCCCCCACCGGGCGGGCATCGGTCAACCGGGCCGTCCTCAAGGCCGAGTTCACGCTCTTCCGGCGCGAGGCCGGCAGCGTCCTCGGGATCCTGCTGTTCCCCGCCGCGCTGCTCGTGATCCTCGGCTCCATCCCGTCCTTCCGCGAGGCCGACGCCGGGCTCGGCGGCATCCGGCTCGTCGACGCGTACGTCCCCGTCACCGTGCTGCTCGGCATGATCGCGGGCGGCATCCAGTCGATGCCGCCGATCATCACCGGGTACCGGGAGCGCGGCATCCTGCGCCGCATGTCGACCACACCGGTGCGGCCGAAGACCGTCCTCGGCGCGCAGATGGGCATCCACGGCGCGGCCGTCCTCGTCTCCGTCGCGATCTGTCTCGCCATCGGCCGGATCGCCTTCGACGTGGCGCTGCCGCGGCAGGCCGCCGGCTATCTGCTCGCGCTCGTCCTGTCCGTCGTCGTCTCCCTCGCCCTGGGCGCGCTGATCGCCTCGCGGGCCCGTACGACGAAGGTGTCGAACGCGATCGGTTCGATCGTTTTCTTCCCCGCGATGTTCTGCGCGGGCGTCTGGCTGCCGGTGCAGGCGATGCCGGACACGCTGGCCCGCATCGTCGAGCTGACGCCGTTCGGCGCCGCCGCGCAGGCCCTCAACCAGGCCGCCTCGGGTGACTGGCCCGGCTGGTCCCACCTGCTGGTGCTCGCCGTCTGGGCCGTGGCCCTGACCGGCGCGGCCGCGCGCTGGTTCCGCTGGGAATGACCGGGGAGGCGGCCGTGGTCGCGCAGACTGAGGGCATGGACGAGCGGGATCGGAATCTGGGCCTCGGGCGTGGCGGAAACGGGGCGGTCGGCACACGGCCCGCCGATTGCCGGGCATGGACCGGAGCCGATGGCGACCTGGCCCGGCTCGACCCCGGCACCGCCGAGGTCGAGCAGCGCTGGCGCTCCTTCCACCGGTGGTCGCCGTACACCCTGCTCGCCGTCGGCACGGTGATGGCGGTGCCGACGAACAGCGCCTTCGGCGTGGGACGTGCGGGTTGGTGGACGATGGCGGGGCTCGTCGCGGCCGCCGTCGTCCTGGAAGGGGGCGCCCTCCGTATCGGCCTCGCCCGCAGGGAACCCTCGGTGGCGGGGAGCGTCTACTACTGGCTGCGCTGGGCGCTCGCCTTCTGTCTCGCGTGGCTCAACCCGCTGTACGCGTTCTACGCCGCCATCGGCTACTTCGGCGCCGGCCGGTTCCTGCTGCCCCGGCTGGTCAAACCGGGCCTGGCCGCGTCCGCGGTGATCCTCGCCGGATCGCAGGCGGGCGGCCTTCCGCCCCAGAACACGGCGCAGTGGGCCCTGTTCGGCGCGCTCCTCGCGGTCAACCTGGGTCTGGTCGCGGCCATGGTCCACCTCGACACGAAGGAGGGCGAGCGCTCCCTCGCCCAGGTCGCCACCATCGCCGAGCTGGCGCGCACCAACAAGGCGCTCCAGGACGCGCTCGACGAGAACGCCGCGCTGCACTCCCAACTCCTCGTCCAGGCAAGGGAAGCGGGCGTCTCCGACGAGCGCCGCCGGCTCGCCGCCGAGATCCACGACACCATCGCCCAGGGCCTGACCGGGATCATCGCCCAGCTCCAGGTCGTGGCGAACACCGACGACCGGGACCTGGCCCGCGAGCACCTCGACCGGGCCGCGGACCTCGCCCGGCACAGCCTCGGCGAGGCCCGCCGCTCCGTGCACAACCTGGCGCCCGCCGCCCTGGACGACGCGACGCTCGCCGAGGCCCTGAAGAAGACCGTCGAGGACTGGTCGGCCCGCACCGGCGTCCGCGCCGACTTCACCCTCACCGGCACCGCCGAGCCGCTGCACGAGGAGATCGGGGCGAGCCTGCTGCGGATCGCCGAGGAGGCGCTGTCGAACGCGGCCCGGCACGCGGCCGCCACCCGCGTCGGCGTCACCCTGTCCTTCATGGCGGGCGAGGTCACCCTCGACGTGCGCGACGACGGCCGCGGCTTCGACCCCCTCGTGGTCCCCGCCCGCTCCGGCAGCGGCGGCTTCGGCCTCGACGGGATGCGGGCCCGCGCCGAGCGGCTCGCGGGCGGCGTCACCGTCGAGTCGGAGGAAGGCGGCGGCACGGCGATCTCCGCTCGCGTACCTTTGGTGCGCCATGACCAGTGACCCCGCCGCTGCCGCCATCAGCCTGCTGATCGTCGACGACCACCCCGTCGTCCGGGACGGTCTGCGCGGCATGTTCGAGTCGACCACCGGTTTCACGGTCCTCGGCGAGGCGGCCAACGGCGTGGAGGCCGTCGCCCGCGCCACCGCCCTCGACCCGGACGTTGTCCTGATGGATCTCCGGATGCCGGGTGGGGGCGGCGTCGACGCGATCCGCGAGCTGGGCAGGCAGGGCGTGCGCGCCCGCGTCCTGGTCCTCACCACGTACGACACGGACTCCGACACGCTGCCCGCGATCGAGGCGGGCGCCACCGGCTATCTGCTCAAGGACGCCCCGCGCGAGGAGCTCTTCACGGCGGTACGGGCCGCTGCCGAGGGCCGCACCGTCCTGTCGCCCGCGGTCGCGTCCCGCCTGGTCACGGCCGTGCGCACGCCCGCGGCGCCCGCCGACGAGACGCTCTCGGGCCGGGAGCGCGAGGTGCTCGTCCTGGTCGCGCGCGGCACGTCGAACAAGGAGATCGCCCGCGAGCTGTTCATCAGCGAGGCCACGGTCAAGACCCATCTGACCCACATCTACGGCAAGTTGGGCGTGAAGGACCGGGCGGCGGCGGTCGCGGTGGCCTACGACCGCAAGATCCTCGGCTGAACCGCGGGGCTGCCTAGCGGATCTCGTCCGGCGTCACCGTCACCCACCGCTTGTCGGCGGTCACCTTCTGGCCCAGCTCCTTCTGCCGCTTCACCCCGTCCGCCTTCATCCCGTCCAGCTCCTTCATGTAGCTGTCCTTGCGGTTGACCCACACACGCACCCCGCCGTGTGCCACGTCCACCGACCGGAAGAGCATCGGACCGTCGCTCTTGGGCGTGTCCCCGGCGGCGAGAATCGGCTTCTTCCAGGCGTCGATGTACGTGCTGATGGCGGCGGGCTTGCCCTCGTACCAGGTCGCCGGGGCCCACAGCGTCGGCGTCAGCTCCCGCTTCTCCAGGGCCTTCTGGTCGAACGTCCCGGCGGCGATCTCCTTGCGCGAGCTCGTCACGTCACCGGTCTTGCGGTCCTTCAGGAGCGCGGCGACACCGAGGACGTTCTCCGGCTTCACGTCGTACCCGTACTTCGGATCGGCCAGCACCATGCGGACGAGGTCCTCGCTCGCGGCGCTCACCACGTACACCTCGATGCCGTGCGAGCGCAGCGCGCGGTACAGCTCGCGCATCCCCTCGGAGAACTCCGGCGGCTTCGCGCCGCCCGGCAGCGGCTTGTCGTACGCGAGCAGCTCGTCGACCCAGCCCTTGAGCTGCTTCAGCGTGAACCCGGAGAAGATCTGCGCGGCCCACGGGTAGCAGACCTGGTCGTCGACCTCGCACAGCCGGTTGTAGTACTCGGTGAGGGTCTCCTTGTGGTCCGCCGTGTCCTTGAAGGGGATCACCTTCAGCGACGGGTCCATCGTGTCCCGCGTCAGGACGCCCTTCTCTTCCAGGAAGGGCAGCAGCGACTCCTCCAGGTCGTTGCGGTACGTGGTGTTGTCCGCGTCGAAGGTGGCGTACGCGCCCTTGTCCTCGTGCGCCGTGATCACCCGGGCCAGTCGGGTGGCCTGCTCCCGCGGCCAGTGCTTCAGCTCGGCGGCCACGGCGCGGACGTCACCGTCACCGCCGGTGGCCGCGGTCGCCTCGGCCCGGGGCCACAGGGCGACACCGGCGGTGAGCGCGGCGACGAGGGCGGCGCCCGCCGCACCGAACAGAACGGGCCGCTTGCGCGGGGTGAGGTCTCTCTTGGCGATGGTCACGGACGGCGAGGCTAGGGAGAACCGGGACCCCGCGCCATGATCGAACTCACCGTGCGTGACCGGCATGCGACCGCGCGGCGCGGGTAGGCCCCTTCGCCGAACCCTTCGCATACTGGAGTCATGAGCAACGGCTCCCAGGAGTTCGTGCGCGCGACGCCACGGCCCGGCGGCCCGATCGTCTCGGCGGTCGGCTATCGCACGCGGGGCCTGCCTCCCGCGCTCCACCGCGGCCTGCCCTCCCCGTACCTCACGGTGATCTTCACCCTCGACGAGCCGGTCGTCGGCGGCCACACCCCCGAGCAGGCCACGGGCCCCGACGCGGTCCGCACCGACATCGTCGTCGGCGGACTGCACCAGCGCCCCGCCTACATCGCGCAGTCCGGCTCCGAGGCCGGCATCCAGCTCGCGGTGCACCCGCTGGCCGCCCGCGCGCTGCTCGGGGCGCCCGCGGCCGACTTCGCGGGGCCCGTCGCGATCGAGGGCACGGACGTCCTCGGCCGGACGGCCGCCCATGTACGGGAGGCGCTGGCGGAGCTGGACGACTGGCGCGCCCGCTTCGACCTGCTCTCCGGCTACCTGACGCGGGAGCGGGCCGAGGACCCGCTGGCCGGCGTGCGCCCCGAGGTCGCCGAGGCCTGGACGTGGCTCGCCCGGCACCGCGGCGCAGGCACCCTGCGCGGACTCGCGGCCCACGTCGCCCTCAGCGAACGCCGCCTCACCACACTGTTCCGCGCCGAGACGGGCCTCAGCCCGAAACAGGCGGCCCGCCTGATGCGCTTCCAGCACGCGAAGACCGCCGTCGTCCGCGCCGTGGCCACGGGCGCCGCGCCGGACCTGTCCCGCGTCGCCGCCGAGCACGGCTACTGCGACCACTCCCACCTGGTCCGCGACTTCCGCCAGTACACGGGCCTGAGCCCGACCGGATGGCTCGCCGAGGAGTGCCGGAATATCCAAGCCGGGGGACACCTGGGCGGCGAAGACTCGGAGCCATGAACACCACACAGAGCAACCAGCAGACCCCGCGCGAGCCCGCCGTCTGGCCCACTCTCCAGGCGAACGACGCGCCCGCGCTCATCGACTTCCTCGTCGACACCGTCGGCTTCCTGCGCACGGCGGTCTACGAGGACGGCGACCGCGTCGCCCACGCCCAGCTCGACTGGCCCGAAGGCGGCGCGATCATGCTCGGCTCGGCCAAGCCGGACGCCGCCGACGGCGACTGGTGCCTGAAGCCGGGCACCTTCGGCTGCTACGTCGTGACCGCGCGTGTCGACGAGCTGTACGGCCGCCTCGTCGACGCGGGCGTCAAGATCTTCCGCGAGATCGAGGACCAGCCCTACGGCAGCCGCGAGTTCGCGATCACCGACCCGGAGGGCAACAAGTGGTCCTTCGGCACCTACGCGGGCGAGCCGCGGCCTACGTCCTGACCTTCAGGAGCAGCACCGTCCGCGCCTCCACCGTGACCGTGGCGCCGGCCTCGTGCAGGACGCCCGGCGCCGCGGTCTGCGCCTCCTCACCCGTATCCACCACGACCTCGTAGGACCGCGCCCAGGGATCGCCCGGCAGCACGAAGCTCTCGGGCCGGTCGCCCGCGTGCAGTACGGCGAGGAAGCTGTCGTCCCGCACCGGTTCGCCGCGCGCGTCCCGGCCGGGGATGTCCCGCCCGGACAGGTACATGCCGAGCGTGGCGGCGGGCGCGTACCAGTCGCCCTCCGTCATCTCGGTGCCGCGCGAGGTGAACCAGGCCAGGTCCCGCAGTCCGTCCGCCGAGTGCGCACGGCCCGAGAAGAACGCGCGGCGGCGCAGCACGGGATGCGTGTGGCGCAGCGCGACGAGCCGCGCGGCGAGGGCGAACAGCTCCCGGTGGCCGGGTTCGTCGAGCAGCCCCCAGTCGACCCAGCCGATCTCGTTGTCCTGGCAGTACGCGTTGTTGTTGCCGCGCTGGGTGCGGCCGAACTCGTCGCCCGCCACCAGCATCGGCACCCCGGTCGACAGCAGCAGCGTCGTCAGCAGGTTCCGCAACTGCCGTCTGCGCAGGGCCCGTACGCCGTCGTCGGTGGTCTCGCCCTCCGCGCCGCAGTTCCAGGACCGGTTGTCGTGCGTGCCGTCCCGGTTGCCCTCGCCGTTGGCCTCGTTGTGCTTGCGCTCGTACGACACGAGGTCGCGCAGCGTGAAGCCGTCGTGCGCGGTGATGAAGTTGACCGAGGCGTAGGGGCGGCGCCCGCCCCACGCGTACAGGTCGCTCGAACCGGAGAGGCGGTACCCGAGGTCCCGTACGTCGGGCAGCGCGCCGCGCCAGAAGTCGCGCACGGCGTCGCGGTAGCGGTCGTTCCACTCCGTCCACAGCGGTGGGAACGCGCCGACCTGATAGCCGCCCGAGCCCACGTCCCACGGCTCCGCGATCAGCTTCACCCGCCGCAGCACCGGGTCCTGCGCGATGACCGCGAGGAACGGGGAGAGCATGTCGACGTCGTGCATGGAGCGGGCGAGCGCCGCCGCGAGGTCGAAGCGGAAACCGTCCACCCCCATCTCCGTCACCCAGTACCTGAGCGAGTCCGTGATGAGCCGCAGGACGTGCGGCTGGACGACGTGCAGCGTGTTGCCGCAGCCCGTGTAGTCGGCGTAGCGGCGCGCGTCCTCCTGGAGGCGGTAGTAGCCGCGGTTGTCGATGCCCTTGAGCGACAGCATCGGGCCCAGCTCGCCCGCCTCCGCCGTGTGGTTGTAGACGACGTCCAGGATGACCTCGATGCCCGCGTCGTGCAGCGCCCGCACCATCCGCTTGAACTCGCCGACCTGCTGCCCGGCCGTCCCGGACGCCGCGTATCCCGCGTGCGGGGCGAAGTAGCCGATGGAGTTGTAGCCCCAGTAGTTGCGCAGGCCCCGGCGCAGCAGATGGTCCTCGTGCGCGAACTGGTGCACCGGCAGCAGCTCCACCGCCGTCACCCCCAGCTTCACCAGGTGCTCGATCGCCGCGGGGTGCGCGAGGCCCGCGTACGTGCCCCGCAGCTCCTCCGGGATTCCGGGGTGGCGGCGGGTGAAGCCGCGCACGTGCAGCTCGTAGATCACCGAGTCCGCCCAGGGCGTCTTCGGCCGCCGGTCGTCGACCCACTCGTCGCCGGACGCCTCGTCGTGCACCACCACGCCCTTCGGCACGTACGGCGCCGAGTCCCGGCCGTCGCGCACCGTGTCGGCCACATGCTGCTCGGGCCAGTCCCGTACGTGCCCGTAGACCTCGGGCGGCAGCCCGAACTCGCCGTCCACCGCACGCGCGTACGGGTCGAGCAGCAGCTTCGCCGGGTTCCAGCGGGCGCCCGTCCACGGGTCCCAGCGGCCGTGCACCCGGAACCCGTAGCGCTGACCCGGCAGCACCCCCGGTGCGAAGCCGTGCCAGATCTCGTGCGTCAACTCGGCCAGCGGTGCGCGCCGTTCACGGCCCTCCTCGTCGAACAGGCACAGCTCGACGGACTCGGCGCCGCCCGCCCACAGCGCGAAGTTGGTGCCCGCGACCCCGTCCGGGCCGACCCGGAAGCGGGCGCCGAGCGGGTGGGGCGTGCCCGGCCACACCGGCTCGAGGGCGGACACGCGCTCCCGCGCGCGGCCGCGGCCGGTGGCCGGGGCGGGCCGCACTCTGCCCTTGCCCGCACGCTGCGCGCTCTGAACTGCCTCCTGCTCGGGTGCGCTCGACACCTGACGGCCTCCCGCGGCTCCACGGATCCCGGGCAGCGGGGCGTGCGGCGTCCCGGCCGCGCTCCCCCTGCTTCCTCCCCCTGTTCTGCCCAGTGCTTCACTCGCACTCACGTTTCCCCACCGGGGTGCCCGTCGTTGGCTCTGGCGTGAGAACAGCTGTGAGGCGTGCGCGGCACGCAGGGGCGACACTGGGCGCCGTACTGACCTGGGCAGGACTGATGGGCGCGCTCGCCGGATGCGACGGCGACACGGCGTTCGACAAGCCGCCGTCCGCCAAGGAACTGATCCGGGTCTCGCCCGACAACGGGGCGAAGGGCGTACGGGCGGCCCGGAGGCTTCAAGTCACCGTGCCCGAGGGCAGGTTGGAGTCGGTCAAGGTCGTCAGGGTGCAGGACGCGGAGGAGCGCGCCGTTCCGGGCCGCCTCGAGCACGACTCCATGCGCTGGCGCCCCACGGGCCCCGGCGCCGACCGCCTCGCGCTCGCCGCGCAGTACAAGGTCGACGCGGTGGCGATGGACGGTCACGGCCGCCGCGTCGCCCGGCACACCACGTTCACCACCTACGTCCCCGACAAGCGCTTCATCGGCTACGTCACGCCCGAGCACCGCGCCAGGGTCGGCACCGGAATGATCGTGAAGGTCGCGTTCAACCGGGAGGTCGAGAACCGGGCCGCCGTGCAGCGCGCCATCAAGGTCACCGCCCGGCCCGGCGTCGAGATCGCCGGGCACTGGTTCGGCAAGAACCGCCTCGACTTCCGGCCGAGGCGCTACTGGAAGCCCGGCACCAGGGTCACCGTCGACCTGGGCCTGCGCGACGTACAGGCGGCGCCGGGCGTCTACGGGCTCCAGGACAAGGCGTTCACGTTCACGGTGGGCCGCAGCCAGGTCAGCGTCGTGGACGCGGCGGCGCACACCATGCGGGTGCACCGGGCCGGCGCACCGGTCGAGACCGTGCCGATCACGGCGGGGGCGCCGGGCTCGACGACGTACAACGGGAAGATGGTCGTCAGCGAGATGCTCGACGTCACCCGCATGGACGGCCGCACCGTCGGCTTCGGCGGCGAGTACGACATCCCCGACGTGCCGCACGCCATCCGGCTCACCGACTCCGGCACGTTCCTGCACGGCAACTACTGGTCGGGCGGCGTCTTCGGCAGCAGCAACGTCAGCCACGGCTGCGTGGGCCTGCGCGACGTCAAGGGCGGCGGCTCGCAGACACCGGCCGGACGCTTCTTCGACCGCACGCTCATCGGTGACGTGGTGGAGGTCAGGCACAGCGCGGACAAGAAGGTGGCGCCGGACAACGGCCTCGGTGGCTGGAACCTGCCCTGGGCGCGCTGGAAGGCCGGGGGAGCAGTTACGTCTTAGGTGAAAGTCGGGCATCCTGCCCGCTGTTGGGACGGAACGGTGACATCCCTGGGGATCCGTTTCCCCAGGTCGTGTGGTTATCTTTCGCAGTGCGTGCGCGTAGGCGCGTCAGTACGGGCCTTGGGGGCAAGGCCGTGCGAGGGGAGATACATCGTGAACGGGCGACGACCGATATCCGCGGTTCTGCTGGGGGCGGCACTCTTTTTGGCCACCGCGTGCGGTGGCGGCGGCGACGGCAAGGGATCCGACAAGTCCGACGGGGCGAACAAGAAGTCGCAGGCCGTGGTGAAGGTGGCGCCCAAGGACGGCGCCGACGGGGTGAAGACCAACGGGACCCTGGAAATCACGGCCGACAAGGGCAAGTTGACCGAGGTGAAGGTCGCCGATTCCAAGGGCAACGAGGTGCCGGGCTCGATCACCGGCGGCGGCGCGAGCTGGAAGCCCGCGCAGCACCTCGCCGCGTCGACCGAGTACAAGGTGCACGCGGTCGCCAAGGACAAGGACGGCCGCGAGTCCGCCAAGGACTCCACGTTCACCACGCTCACCCCGAAGAACACCTTCGTCGGTACGTTCACGCCGGAGGACGGCTCGAAGGTCGGCGTCGGCATGCCGTTCTCGATCCGCTTCACGCGCGGCATCACGCACCCCGAGGATGTCGAGAAGGCGATCTCCGTCAAGGCCGAGCCGAACGTCCCGGTCGAGAGCCACTGGTTCGGCAACGACCGCATCGACTTCCGCCCGGAGAAGTACTGGGCGACGGGCACCAAGGTCACCGTCAAGATGAACCTCGACGGCGTCGAGGGCCGGCCCGGCGTCTACGGCAAGCAGACCAAGACCCTGAAGTTCACCGTCGGCCGTAGCCAGATCTCCACGGTCGACGCCAAGACGCACATGATGACGGTCAAGCGCGACGGCGAGACCGTCAAGAAGATCCCGATCACCACGGGCAAGCCGGGCTACGAGACCTGGAACGGCACGATGGTCATCAGCGAGCGCCTGCGCGTGACCCGGATGAACGGCGAGACGGTCGGCTACGGCGGCGAGTACGACATCAAGGACGTCCCGCACGCCCAGCGCCTGACCGACTCCGGCACCTTCATCCACGGCAACTACTGGGGCGGCGGCACCTTCGGCAACGTCAACTCCAGCCACGGCTGCATCGGTCTGCAAGACGTCCGCGGCGGCTACGACAAGAAGGTCTCCGCGGCCTGGTTCTTCGACAACTCGATGACCGGCGACGTGGTGGTGGTCAAGAACACCCACGACAAGACGGTGGACCCGGGCAACGGCCTGAGCGGGTGGAACATGTCGTGGGCGGAGTGGAAGAAGTGACGAACCGCACCGCGCTGCGACCGGTGAACGGCCACTAACCTGCGGGCATGACCGTTCACCTTGAAGTAGCAGACGGCGTCGGGACCATCCGCCTGGACCGCCCCCCGATGAACGCCCTGGACATCGCCGTCCAGGACCGCATCAAGGAGCTCGCGGCGGAGGCCACGGCCCGGGACGACATCCGGGCCGTGGTGGTCCGCGGCAGCGAGAAGGTGTTCGCGGCCGGCGCGGACATCAAGGAGATGCGGGAGATGGACCACGCGGCCATGGTCGCGCGCTCCCGCGGGCTGCAGGACTCGTTCACCGCGGTCGCCCGGATCCCCAAGCCGGTCGTCGCCGCCGTCACCGGCTACGCGCTGGGCGGTGGCTGCGAGCTGGCGCTGTGCGCCGACTTCCGGATCGCCGCGGACAACGCGAAGCTCGGGCAGCCGGAGATCCTGCTCGGCCTGATCCCCGGCGCGGGCGGCACCCAGCGCCTGTCCCGGCTCGTCGGCCCGTCCAAGGCCAAGGACCTGATCTTCACGGGCCGCCAGGTGCGGGCCGACGAGGCGCTCGCCCTCGGTCTCGTCGACCGGGTGGTCCCGGCGGCCGAGGTCTTCGACGCCGCGAACGCCTGGGCCGGACAGCTCGCCAAGGGGCCCGCGATCGCGCTGCGGGCGGCGAAGGAGTCGATCGACACGGGCCTGGAGACGGACCTCGACACCGGCCTGGCGATCGAGCGCAATTGGTTCGCAGGACTGTTCGCCACGGAGGACCGGGAGACCGGGATGCGCAGCTTCGTGGAGGAGGGGCCGGGGAAGGCGAAGTTCGCCTGACCGCCTGCCCGGCAGCCCTCGGACGGACCGTCAAGTCCGCTCCGGACAAGCGAAGTTGATCAGGTCCCTCGTTCGAGTCGTATTATCCGAGCCTTAAGGGAACCTTAAGAGAAGTCGACCACGAATGATCAACGGCGGTCCGCTCGCGAGGAGTTGTCGCAGGTCGGAGTGGGTGCAAACGCCTCATTACTGCCAAAGGCATATGCCCAAACGGCCCCCCGGAACGAAGCGTTCCGGGGGGCTTATTCCGTCGGAACGACCCCACGAGGCGCTCTGTGCCCTCATCATGGAGCCATGGCGGGGCTTGAGGGTGTGGAACAACCGCGGCGGCACGCAGGTGCGACCGCGGCGCGCTGGTCTCCCGCGGTCGAGGACGAACACGCCCTGAAGGCACTGGAGTTGTTCGGAAACCCGGCCGAGGCGGAGGTATCGCTGCCGTCGCGCCCCGAATCGGCCGCGACCGCCCGGCGACTCGCGCAGGTCGTCGTCCTGCGCCACTGGGGCCTCTCCCCGAAGATGACCGAGGACGCCGTCCTGCTCGTCTCCGAACTCGTCGGCAACGCGGTGCGGCACACCGGCGCCCGCCACTTCGGCCTGCGCATGCTCCGCCGCCGCGGCTGGATCCGCATCGAGGTGCGCGACCCCTCCCGCGGACTGCCCTGCCTGATGCCGGTGCAGGAGCTCGACATCTCCGGCCGCGGCCTCTTCCTCGTCGACAAGCTCTCCGACCGCTGGGGCGTCGACCTGCTGCCGCGCGGCAAGACGACCTGGTTCGAGATGCGCGTCGCCGACCGCTGACCGCCTCCCCGGGCACGGTCCTCGTACGCTGGGCTTGAGTCTCCACCCACTGGAAGGCCCAGACTCCTCGACATGATCGACGACGGCCCGCGGCTGCTCACGATCGGACAGCTGGCCCGCCGCACCGGCCTCACGGTGCGCACCATCCGGTTCTGGTCCGACGAGGGCGTCCTGCACCCCGTGACCCGCAGCGAAGGCGGCTACCGGCTCTACGACGCCGAGTCCGTGGCCCGCCTGGAACTGATCCGCACCCTGCGCGAGCTGGGCCTCGGCCTGGACGACGTACGGAAGATCCTCTCCGGGGAACGGGACATCGCGTCCGTCGCCGCCGCACACGTGGCGGCGCTCGACGCGCAGATGCAGGTGCTGCGGCTCAACCGGGCCGTGCTGTCGACCGTCGCCGAACGGAATTCGACCGCCGAGGAGATGGCCCTGATGAACAAGCTGGCACGGCTGAGCGCCACCGAGCGCAAGCGGATCGTGGACGACTTCGCCGAGGAGATGCTGCGCGGCCTCGACACCGTCGACCCCGCGATCCGGGACCGGATGCGGCAGATGAGCGCCGGACTGCCCGGCGACCCGACACCCGAGCAGGTCGACGCCTGGGTGGAGCTGGCCGAACTCCTGGAGGACCCGGGCTTCCGGGCCCGGATGCGCCAGGCCGCCGAGTACAACGCGGCCGACCGCACCCGGCAGGATCCGGCGGGCGCCTCCATGGAGTTCCTGAGCACACTGCTCACCGGCGCGCAGGGCGCCCTGCGCGAGGGCATCGACCCCGCCTCGCCCGAGGCCGACACCGTCCTTGGCGAACTGCTCGGCGACGCCGACCACGCGGCCGTCCTCGACCGGCTGCTCGCCACCCTGGACAGCAAGGTGGCCCGCTACCGCGAACTGCTCGCCGTCCTCAAGGGCGGTGCCCCCGCACACCCGCACCAGGAGGAGTTCGCCTGGGTACTCGCCGCACTGCGCGCACGGGTCGCCGAGTAATCTGACCCCCGTCAACACGGCAGTGCGAAAAACGAGGGGTGACCCGGTGGCGGACATAGAGGAAGCACGCAAGGCGTTCGAGCGGTTCGACGCGGACGGCGACGGCTTCATCACGGCGGCCGAGTACAAGAGCGCCATGGCGCAGATGGGCGACTTCAACGTCACGGACTCCGTGGCCGAGGTGCTCATCGCCGGGCAGGACGCCAACGGGGACAAGCGGCTGTCGTTCGACGAGTTCTGGGCGAACCTGAACAAGTGAGCCAGTAGGCCGAGGACCGGTGGGGCGTGCGCACGACGCGTACGCCCCACCGGCGTCTCATGCCGCGGCCCGGTTCACCGCCGACAGCACCGCCCGTACGGAAGCGGCCAGCACCGACGTGTCACGGCCCGCACCCCACACCGGCACTCCGCCGACCCGGCAGAGCGTGAAAGCGACGGTCTCCGCCTCGCGCCCCGCCGTCAGCGCGTGCTGACCGAAGTCCAGGACGTCCATGTCCCGGCCGGCCGCCGCGAGCGCGTCCACGAAGGCCGCCAGCGGACCATTCCCCTTCCCCTCCAGCTCCCTTTCCTCGCCATCCACTTCGAGCGTGCACATGAAGTGGTGCACGGCGCCGTCCTGCCGCACCGACCAGCCGTCGGCCAGCGCCACCGGCCCGGTCACCTCCAGATACGCCGAGCGGAACAGGGCGTACAGCTCGTCCGGCTCCGCCTCCCGGCCGCTGTCGTCCGTCGCCTTCTGCACGATCCGCGCGTACTCCGGCCGCAGCGCACGCGGCAGGTCGACACCGTGGTGCTCCTTCAGCAGATACGCCATCCCACCCTTTCCCGACTGCGAGTTCACACGGATCACGGCCTCGTACGTGCGCCCCACATCGGCCGGATCGATCGGCAGGTACGGCACGTCCCACGGCTCGTCCGGATGCGCGGCCCGGTGCGCGAAACCCTTGGCGATGGCGTCCTGGTGCGTGCCCGAGAAAGCCGTGTAGACGAGTTCACCGCCGTACGGGTGCCGGGGGTGCACCGGCAGCCGATTGCAGAACTCGACCGTCTCGCGCACCGCGTCGATGTCCGAGAAATCGATCATCGGGTCGACGCCCTGCGCGTACAGGTTCATCGCCAGCGTCACCAGATCGACATTCCCGGTCCGCTCGCCGTTGCCGAACAGACAGCCCTCCACGCGTTGCGCGCCGGCCAGGACGGCCAGCTCGGCGCAGGCGACGCCGGTGCCGCGGTCGTTGTGCGGGTGCACGGAGAGGATCACGGACGCGCGGCGGGCCAGGTGCCGGTGCATGTACTCGATCTGGTCGGCGTACACGTTCGGGGTCGAGATCTCGACGGTCGTTGGCAGATTGTGGGTGACCGGACGGTCGGGGCTCGCGTCCCACAGCTCGGTCAGCCCGTTGCACACCTCCAGCGCGAAGTCCGGCTCCGTCAGGTTGAACGTCTCCGGGGCGAACTGGAAGCGGATGTGCACGTCCGGCCGCGCGTCGGCGAGCCGGGCCATGTGCGTGGCGGCCTCGCGGACGGCGCGTTGAATTTCGGCACGTGTCATGCCGAGCACGACGCCGCGCCAGGTGGGGGAGGTGGGGATGTACAGATGCACCACGGCGCGCGGCAGCCCCTCGACGGAGTCGAAGGTCCGCTCGATCAGTTCCGGCTTGGCCGGAGTGAAGACGACGGGCGTGACATCGTCCGGTACGGCGCCCGCCGCGACCTGCCCCGCCAGATGTCGTACGAAGTCGAAGTCCGTCCGGCTCGCCGACGGATAGCCGACCTCGATCTCCTTGAACCCCATTCCCACCAGCAGGTCGAAGAAGCAGCGCTTGCGGGCGGTGTCCATCGGCTCGGCGAGCGCCTGATTGCCGTCCCGCAGATCGACGGGCACCCACAGCGGCGCCTCGGTGATCTGCCGTGACGGCCAACTCCGGTCGATCGCCGGGACGTCGACGCGCTCGTGGTGCGGCCGATAGCAGTGGTACGGCATCGGGCCGGGGGTCTGCGGATTCCAGCGGTACATGGTGACTGAGGCCTTCCTCGGTGCGGTCGTGGCGATGACGCCGACCGGCAGCACGGCACCCCGCGGCGGGGTGCCGGTCGCGTCAGGCCCCGCCGCGGCAGCCGAGAAGAAGGAGTCCGCGGAACATGGCCGGTACACTAGCCACACCTCAGGTCCTCAGACAAGTACCCCTCAGGCAAGTTGGAGTCGTCACCGTGTCGGCCGTCGGTCCCCTCCGCCCCAGCCCCCTCGTCGAACAGGCCGCCGAACGGCTGCGCACGCAGATCGCCGACGGAGTGTGGCCCGTCGGTGCCCGGCTGCCCGGAGAGACCACCCTCGCCAAGGAACTCGGCGTCGGCCGCTCCACCGTCCGCGAGGCCTTGCGCGCGCTCACGGGCCAGGGGATGTTGCGGCCCAAGCAGGGGGCGGGCGTCTTCGTGACGGCGCTGCGCCCGGTCGAGGACTGGCCGACCCGCCTGCGTCGCGCGGCGGTCGCCGACGTCTACGAAGTCCGTACGCTCCTGGAGATCCAGGCGGCCCGCCTCGCGGCGGAGCGCCGCACGGACGAGGACGTCGCGGCGATGCGCACGGCGCTCGAAGCGCGCAGGGCGGCGGTGGGCGGCCCCGGCGACGCCTTCGTGGACGCCGACATCGCCCTGCACGCCACGGTCGTCGCGGCCGCCCACAACCCGGTCCTCACCGACCTGTTCACCGAATTCGCCCCGGCCCTGCGCCAGGCCCTGATCGGCCTCCTGGCCCTGGTCGACGTACGAGGTGCGGAACAGGACCACGGTGACGCGGCACACGCGGTGCTGGTGGAGGCGGTGGCGGTGGGGGATGCGGATGCGGCGGGGCGGGCGGCGCGCGACGAACTGGTGGCGATTCAGGGAAAGTTGTTGAAGTCGTAGCGAGGTGGTCTCGGTTGGGCCCCCGTACGAGCGCGTGACATTTGTTCGGGTCGCGCGTTGATCGGACGAGATGCTTTCCCGTCCCGATGTAAGGGGTGAGGTCGTTTGGCGACGTGTGCTGCCGGCGGCGAGGGGTGGTCCTGTGGAAGGACGTCTGACCTTTATCCGTTGACGAAGGGGCTCTGCCGCAGTCACTACGAGCAGAGCCGGCGGGGGAATGAGTGCACGTGTATCCGCGGCGATGGTGCGGGCGGGGGCATCCGCCTGTGCCTGTTCGAGGGGTGCGGCAGGGCCGTGTCGGCCAAAGATCTGTGTGCTGCCCACTATCAGCAGCGGAGCAACGGCAAACCGCTGAAGCCGTTGAGGAAGCGGAGAGCAAGCGACGTCTATCAGGTAATGCTTGAGAGCGGCGTCATTGATTGCCTCGGGTGTCAGGAGCGCAAACCTGTGTCCGAGTACTCGACTCTGGATTCATCCGGCAGGCCACGGCCTTACTGCAGGCCCTGCAATGCCGAACTCGTTCGCCTCGGCCATTACAACGTGACGCGCGACTTCGTCGAACGGCTTCTCCGGTTCCAAGGGGGAGGCTGCGCCGTGTGCGGGAAGACGGATGTGGGCCAGCGCTCCATGCACCTCGATCACGACCATGCGTGTTGTCCTGGTCGGCGCAGCTGCGGCCTTTGCGTCCGCGCGCTCGTGTGCTCCAGCTGCAATGCGTACGGCCTTGCCTGGTACGAGGCGCTCCCGGGTGAGCTGCGCACCTTCGATCTGCTGAACGCCTACCTGACCGAGCCGCCCGCCCATCGGCTTCGAGCGGAGCTGGCGGCGCGGTCAGGCGAGTAGGTCCGTCAGACGCCGCCCGCCCACTCGTGCAGGGCGCCCTTGCTCTCGAAGTCGGCGACGTTCTTGTCGAGTGGGCTGTCGGTGTACTGGTGGATCGCCCAGTCCGCCTGGATGCGGGGCTTGCCCGCGCTGACGTAGTCGGCGATCCAGAGGCCGTCGCCGGCGTAGGACGTCGTGTCGATGTTCAGCCAAAAATTCCGGTTGGCGTAGAGCAAGACCTTGTGGTTCGGCCGGAGTCTCTTCACCTCGCGGATGAAGCTGTCCTTCTCCGCGTTGCTCGCGTGCGTGCCGTCGCCGGTCGTCTCCCAGTCCACGGCGAGCAAGTCCCCTACCTTCTCCGGGGACTTGCTGACGAAGTACTCGGCCTGCGCCTTCAGGTTCCCCGGCCACAGGAAGTGGTAGAAGCCGACGGTGCAGTGGGCGTCACGGGCCCGCTTCGTCTGGGCGGCCAGGCGTGGATTGACGTACGAACGTCCCTCCGTCGCCTTGATGAAGACGAACGACAGGCCGTCCGTGTCGAACGTGGACTGGTGTGAACTGACGTCGATGCCACGGATCATGCGGGCCTCCCGGTCGGTGGGGCGACGAGGTCTCACCTCTATCTTTCCTGATCGGGGGCACGGGCGGAACTCGCGTGAAGTGACCAGAATCGCCCCGGTCCGTCAATGCGTTGCTCGGTCAGTCGCGGATTCTGTTCTGTTTCCTGGACCACGTTGTGGCGTCAGTTCCGTAGCGGGTCAAGAGGCGTGCGAACTGGATCCGTTCCTCCGGTGACCAGGCCGCGGTGATCTCCTCGAACGCTCTGCGCTGTTCAACGGCGAAGCGGTTGCGTTCGGCCTCGCCGTGCTCGGTGAGTTCGAGCACGGTGCGGCGTCCGTCGGACTGGGACGCCGCCCGGCGCAGCAGCCCGTCCTCGATGCAGGTGGCGACGGTCCGGCTGGCCACCGGCTGGGCGACGCCCATCTCGGCGGCGAGGCCGCCGACGGTCGTCTCGCCCGGGGCATCGGCGATCACATTGAGCACGAGGTTGCGGGAGAGGTCCTTGCTCGATGCCGGTGCGCGTCGTCGCAGACGTGACCGCGCCGGACCGATCTGGTCGAGGCGGCCCACCATGACGCTCACCGCGATCACCAACGCGCAGGTCTTCGACGGAGAGAAGGCGGTGGGCGTGCGGACCGTGGTCATCGACGGCGGCGGCGCCACACTGCTGCCGGGACTCGTCGACGCCCATGTGCACTCCGCCCCGGGTTCCCTGGCGCTCGCCCTGCGGTTCGGGGTGACGACCGAGCTGGAGATGCAGGGGATGAACACGCGGGAGAACCGCGGGCCCATCACCGACGACGACACCCTGGCCGACGTGCGCTCCTCCGGCTTCGCCGTCACGCCGCCCGGCGGTCACCCGAGCGAGCTGATGCCCGCCCGGGGATCCGACTTCATCAAGTTCATGATCGACGACGGCAGTGTGGAGGGGCACCCCGGGCTGCCCTCGCTCGACCAGGCCACCGTGAATGCCGGCGTGGCCGAAGCCAAGAAGTACGGCGCCCTCACCGTGGCCCACGCGCTGACCGTGGAGGCCACCAGGATGGCCGCGGAGGCCGGTGTCGACGGCGTCACCCACGTGTTCATGGACCAGCCGCACACCGCCGAGATCATCGGCCTCATCAAGGCGTCGGGCATGTTCGTCATTCCCTGCATCGCTCTCAATGCCTCGATGACGGGCATCACCGGCAGCGCGCTCGCCGACGACCCCCGGGTCGCCGCACGCCTCGACAGCGCGTGGGACCGGACCCTGCGCTCCAGCTACAACCGCTTCCCGCAGGGCAGGCTCGACGACGTGTACGACACCGTGCGCGCCCTGGACGCCGCCGGCGTCGACGTGCTGGCCGGCACCGACGTCTCCATGCCCGAGACGTTCTTCGGGGGCCTGGCCCACGGGGCGAGCCTGCACCACGAGCTGCAGTACCTGGTGGCGGCCGGGCTCACGCCCGAGCGGGCGCTGCGCGCGGCCACGGCGACCAACACCCGTGCCGTCTGGCGCCGCGGCACCCGCCTGGAGGCCTGACCACAGCACGTACCCTTGAGGGGAAAGGTGTAATTGTCCGGTTCCTGCTCGCCCCAAGTCTTGGAACGCGCTTTACCGCGCAGACGCAACTGACGGTGCCCCTGTTCCTGTCTGACAGGGAGTTGAGCCCCGTTCGGGGCGAGCGGGGCGGACCCGGAGAGTGGGGCAGGTTGTGGGACGGCGCAGGAGCAGCGGCATAGGAGTCGCGCTGGTGACGGTCGCGGTGCTGGTGGGCGCGAGCGCCTGCGGCGGTGGCGGCGCGGACAAGGCGGGCGGGGACGCGTCGGGGAAGGCGAGTGCGAGCGCCTCGCCGTCGCCGACGAAGCCCAAGGGTCCGCCGATGCTCCTGGAGACGATCACTCCGCAGACCGGGACCAAGGTCGGTGTCGCCATGCCGGTCTCGGTGGTCTTCACCAACCCGGTGGCGGCCAAGGCGCGTGCCACGGTCGAGAAGCACATGAAGGTGAGCACGTCGCAGCCGGTGGCGGGCGCCTGGCACTGGTTCGGCGACAAGCGTGCCGACTGGCGCCCCAAGACGTACTGGCCCTCCGGTACGAAGGTGAAGGTCGACGCCGACATGAAGGGCGTCAGCAACGGCAACGGCCGCTACGGCGTGCGCACGTACACCCACTCGTTCACGGTCGGCGACGACGTCCGGGCCGCGGTCTCCGTGCCCGGCCACACCCTGAAGGTCACGAAGAACGGCCAGGCGGTGCGCACACTGTCGATCAACGCGGGCAGCGCCGAGTACCCGACGTGGAACGGCACGATGGCCGTCATCGACAAGCAGAAGAAGGTCCACATGACCTCCTGCAGCGTCGGCATCAGCTGCGACAAGGGAAGCCCCAACTATTACGACCTGACGCTGCCCTGGGACGTGCATCTCACCCAGTCCGGTACGTACGTCCACTACTCGACCGGTGACCCGAACCCGGGCAGTGGCAGCGCCCGCGGCTCGCACGGCTGCGTGCACCTGTCGATGTCCGACGCCAAGTGGTTCTACGACCAGGTCAAGCAGGGGGACCCGGTCACCATCACCGGCTCGCCGCGCGCCAAGGCCCCCGCCGACAACGGCTACGCGGCCTTCAACCTGAGCTGGGACGACTGGCTCGCGGGGAGCGCGGCGGGCGCCGGGACGACCGCCACGCTGTAGCGACCGGGAGGGCTGCTCAGCACTCGATGATGTTGACGGCGAGACCGCCCCGCGCGGTCTCCTTGTACTTCACGCTCATGTCCGCGCCGGTGTCCCGCATCGTCTTGATGACCTTGTCGAGGGACACCTTGTGCGAGCCGTCGCCGCGCAGGGCCATCTTGGCGGCCGTGACGGCCTTGACCGCCGCCATGCCGTTGCGCTCGATGCAGGGGATCTGGACGAGGCCGCCGACGGGGTCGCAGGTCAGGCCGAGGTTGTGCTCCATGCCGATCTCGGCTGCGTTCTCGACCTGCTCGGGGGAGCCGCCGAGCGCCTCGGCGAGGGCGCCCGCCGCCATCGAGCAGGCGGAGCCGACCTCGCCCTGGCAGCCGACCTCGGCGCCGGAGATGGAGGCGTTCTCCTTGAAGAGCATGCCGATGGCGCCTGCCGTGAGGAGGAGGCGGATGACGCCGTCCTCGTCGGCGCCGGGCACGAAGTTCACGTAGTAGTGCAGGACCGCGGGGATGATGCCGGCCGCGCCGTTCGTCGGAGCGGTGACCACGCGGCCGCCGGCCGCGTTCTCCTCGTTCACGGCCATCGCGTAGAGGGTGATCCACTCCATGGCGTGGGCCACGGGGTCGCCCTCGGCGCGCAGCTTGCGGGCCGAGCCCGCCGCGCGGCGCCGGACCTTGAGGCCGCCGGGCAGGATGCCCTCGTGGGACATGCCGCGGGAGACGCAGGACTGCATGACGCGCCAGATGTCGAGGAGGCCCTCGCGGATCTCGTCCTCGGTGCGCCAGGCCTTCTCGTTCTCCAGCATCAGGGCCGGGATGGAGAGGCCGGTCTCCTGTGTGAGGCGGAGCAGCTCGTCGCCGGTGCGGAAGGGGTACTTGAGGACGGTGTCGTCGGGGACGATCGGGTTCTCGCCGTCGACCGCCGCCTCGTCGACGACGAAGCCGCCGCCGACCGAGTAGTACGTCTTGGTGAGCAGTTCCTTGCCGTCGGCGTCGTACGCCCACAGCGTCATGCCGTTCGCGTGGTACGGGAGGGTCTTGCGGCGGTGCAGGACGAGATCGTCGTCGTAGGAGAACGGGATCTCGTGGGCGCCGAGCAGGTTGAGGCTGCCCTTTTCCCTGATCGCCTCGACGCGCTGGTCCGCGCTCTCCACGTCGACGGTGCGCGGTGAGTCGCCTTCGAGGCCGAGCAGCACCGCCTTCGGCGTGCCGTGTCCGTGTCCGGTGGCGCCGAGGGAGCCGTACAGCTCGGCGTGGACCGAGGTGGTGTGGGCCAGCAGGCCCTCGTTCTTGAGGCGGCGCGCGAACATGCGGGCCGCGCGCATCGGGCCGACCGTGTGCGAGCTGGACGGGCCGATGCCGATCGAGAACAGGTCGAAGACCGAGATGGCCACGGTGGGACTCCAAAGATGGTGGTAGACGCCGTTGTCTGCCGGACGAGCGGGAGTGCGGTGGAAGCAGCCGGGGCACCGTGCTCACTGTTGCGTGCTGATTCCAGTGTGCGCGGTGCCCCGACAGGACGTACGTACGAAAGGGTACGTAATCCGGCCCGAATGACTACAGGCCGGGGTACAGCGGGTGCTTGTCGGCCAGAGCGGTGACCCGGGCCTTCAGTGCCTCGGCGTCGTACGACGGCTGCAGTGCCAGCGCGATGACGTCGGCGACCTCGCGGAAGTCCTCGGCCTGGAAGCCGCGGGTGGCGAGGGCGGGGGTGCCGATGCGCAGGCCGGAGGTGACCATCGGCGGGCGCGGGTCGTTCGGGACCGCGTTGCGGTTGACCGTGATGCCGACCTCGTGGAGGCGGTCCTCGGCCTGCTGGCCGTCGAGCTCGGACTCGCGCAGGTCGACGAGGACCAGGTGCACGTCGGTGCCGCCGGACAGGACGTTGACGCCCGCCGCACGCGACTCCGGGGTGGTCAGGCGCTCGGCGAGGATCTGGGCGCCCTCGATCGTGCGCTGCTGGCGCTCCTTGAAGTCGTCCGAGGCGGCGACCTTGAAGGAGACGGCCTTGGCCGCGATCACGTGCTCGAGCGGTCCGCCCTGGAAGCCGGGGAAGACGGCCGAGTTCAGCTTCTTCGCGAAGTCCTTGTTGCGGGCGAGGATGATGCCGCCGCGCGGGCCGCCGAGCGTCTTGTGCGTCGTGGAGGTGACGACGTCGGCGTACGGGACCGGGTTGGGGTGCAGGCCCGCGGCCACGAGGCCCGCGAAGTGCGCCATGTCGACCCACAGGTACGCCTCGACCTCGTCGGCGATGCGACGGAACTCGGCGAAGTCCAGCTGGCGCGGGTAGGCGGACCAGCCCGCGATGATCACCTTGGGGCGGTGCTCCTTGGCGAGGCGCTCGACCTCGGCCATGTCGACCAGGCCGGCGTCGTCCACGTGGTACGGGACCACGTTGAACTGCTTGCCGGAGAAGTTCAGGCGCATGCCGTGCGTGAGGTGGCCGCCGTGCGCCAGGTCCAGGCCGAGGATGGTGTCGCCCGGCTTGGCGATGGCGAAGAGCGCGGCCTGGTTGGCGGAGGCGCCCGAGTGCGGCTGCACGTTCGCGTACTCGGCGCCGAAGAGGGCCTTCACGCGGTCGATGGCGATCTGCTCGGTGACGTCGACGTGCTCGCAGCCGCCGTAGTAGCGGCGGCCGGGGTAGCCCTCCGCGTACTTGTTGGTGAGCACCGAGCCCTGGGCCTCCATGACGGCGGCCGGAGCGAAGT
The DNA here is from genome assembly GCF_054963755.1 of Streptomyces sp. EDA2-14. NCBI lineage: Bacteria > Bacillati > Actinomycetota > Actinomycetes > Kitasatosporales > Streptomycetaceae > Streptomyces > Streptomyces sp. EDA2-14. Next base: position 94,054 of record NZ_JBUEGE010000022.1, on the reverse strand, counting down.
TCTCCGACGCGATCATTTCGAGGGTGGACTGCTGGCGCTTCAGCTCGGCGTCGACCGCTACGGCGACCTCGGGGTCGAGCTCGTGCAGGGACTCGTTCAGAACGGACTTCTCGGTCATGGTGCGGGTCAGCTCCCGGAGAACTCGGTGTACTCGTCGGCGGTGAGCAGGTCCTTCGGCTCCTCGGCAAGGCGGACCTTGAACAGCCAGCCGCCCTCGAACGGGGCCGAGTTGACCAGCGCCGGGTCGTCGACGACGTCCTGGTTGATCTCGGTGACCTCGCCGGAGACGGGGGAGTACAGGTCGGAGACCGACTTGGTGGACTCCAGCTCGCCGCAGGTCTCGCCGGCGGTGGCGGTGTCCCCGACGTCGGGAAGCTGGACGAACACGATGTCACCGAGCGCGTTGGCCGCGTGCTCGGTGATGCCGACCGTCGCCACGCCGTCCTCGACGGCCGACAGCCACTCGTGCTCCTTGCTGTAGCGCAGGTGCTGGGGGTTGCTCATGATGCGAATTCTCCTGTACGCGGGAAGGTGCCGGTGACGGCGGGGCTGCTGAGGGCTGTGCGGTGGATTACTTCTGGCGCTTGTAGAACGGCAGGGCCACGACCTCGTACGGCTCGTGCTTGCCGCGGATGTCGACCCCGACGCCCGCCGTGCCCGGCTCCGCGTGCGTGGCGTCCACGTACGCCATGGCGATCGGCTTGCCCAGCGTCGGGGACGGGGCGCCGGAGGTGACCTCGCCGATCACCGTGCCGTCGACGACGACCGCCATCCCGGCGCGCGGCACCCGGCGGCCCTCGGCGATCAGGCCGACGAGCTTGCGGGGCGGGGCGGTCTCGGCCTTCGCGGCGGCGGCCTTCAGGGCGTCGTGGCCCACGAAGTCGTCCCCGTGGGAGGTCTTCTCGAACTTCACGACGCGGCCGAGACCGGCGTCGAACGGCGTCAGGTCGGTCGTCAGCTCGTGCCCGTACAGCGGCATGCCCGCCTCCAGGCGCAGCGTGTCCCGGCAGGACAGGCCGCAGGGGACGAGGCCGTGCGCGGCGCCCGCCTCGGTCAGCGCCTGCCACAGCTTCTCGGCGTCGGCGGGGGAGACGAACAGCTCGAAGCCGTCCTCGCCGGTGTAGCCGGTGCGCGCGATGAGCGCCTGCACGCCGGCGACGGTGCCGGGCAGTCCGGCGTAGTACTTCAGTCCTTCGAGGTCCGCGTCGGTGACGGACTTCAGAATCGCCGCGGAGGTCGGGCCCTGCACGGCGAGCAGCGCGTACGCGTCGCGGTCGTCGCGGACCTCGGCGTCGAATCCGGCGGCGCGCTCGGTGAGGGCGTCGAGCACGATCTGGGCGTTGCCCGCGTTGGCCACGACCATGTACTCGGTCTCGCCGAGCCGGTACACGATCAGGTCGTCGAGGATCCCGCCGTCCTCGCGGCAGATCATGGTGTAGCGGGCGCGGCCGGGACCGACGGAACCGATGTTGCCCACCAGAGCGTGGTTGAGGAGGTCGACGGCCTGCGGTCCGGTCACCGTGATCTCGCCCATGTGGGAGAGGTCGAAGAGGCCGGCGGCGGTGCGTACGGCGGTGTGCTCGTCGCGCTCGCTGCCGTAGCGCAGGGGCATGTCCCAGCCGGCGAAGTCGGTCATGGTCGCGCCCAGCGAACGGTGCAGGGCGTCCAGTGCGGTGGTGCGGGTCATGGCTGGTGTGCTCCCGGTGGCATGACGGCGATGGCGGAGTCTCGATCGTGTACGAGACGTCCTCCCCATCTGTCATCGGAACCTGAGAGGTTCGCCCCGAGGGGCTTGCACCTTGGGTGGGGGCGCCGTGTCACAAAGGCGCCCCACTTTTCAGATCTGCCTCGCCCGCGCGGTACGGGGCCTGAGAGATTCAAGGGAGGAACTTGCTCCTTCGGCGTCCGGGGACTCGTCGTACCCGGAACTCTCCCGCGCGGATTCAAGCGGCCGGTATGCAGTTGCGGGCACATCATTGCATGCCCGTCCGACGGGGAAACCCCTTGAGTGGCATTACCTTCTCTTTACACTTGAGGGGCAGGGGTGACGTGACCGGAACGGGGAGGACGATCACGGTGCACAAGGCAGTGGCGGGGGCTTACGCGGTTTCGGCTTCGGCATCGGTGGCGGCGGGGGTGCGGATCCCCGGCCAGCGGTCGGTGCGGGACCTGCGCGGCCGTCGCGGTCGCACACCGGGGCGGCTCGCCTTCGCGGCGGGCGATCTCGTCGTGCTCTCCGGCCTGCCGGGCAGCGGCAAGTCGACGCTGATGCGGCGGGCGGTCAAGGAGATCCGGATCGATTCGCAGGACACCCGCGAGCGCTGGGCGGCCCGCATGCCGGCCTTCCTGCCGTACGCGCTGTACCGGCCGCTGGTCCGCATCGCGCACTACGTGGGCCTGCGGCGCGCGATGCGCTCCGGCACGAGCGTCGTGGTGCACGACTGCGGTACGCAGGCGTGGGTGCGCCGCTGGGTGATCCGCACGGCGCGGCGGCGCGGGGTCGCCGTCCACCTGATGCTGCTCGACGTACCGGAGGACGTGGCCCTCGCGGGGCAGCGGGACCGCGGTCGCGGAGTGTCCCGGTACGCGTTCGCCCGGCACCGCAGAGCGGTGGGCGCACTCGTCAGCTCGACGGAGCGGGGGGAGTTGCCGGCCGGCATGGAGTCGGCGGTGCTCCTCGACCGGGAGGCGACGGAGGCGCTGGGCGGCATCACGTTCAGCGAGTGACCGGCACCGCAGCGTGTCCGATTATGTGAACGCGCTAAGGTCGGGCGCGCGCACAGGAGCGGGCAGAACAGCAGAGGTTGATGGCAGTCATGGAGTTCCCAGGCACCCCGGAGCCGGGTCACGGTCACGCCCAGGGGCAGGAGGGCGCGTACGCCCACCCGACGCAGGGCTGGCCCGCCAACGAGTTGGAGGAGGTCCTCGCCGCGGCCCTCGGCCAGGAGGCGGGGAGCGCGGCGGGCGGCCGGATCGTCGAGGCGCTCGGCCGCAGCCACGTATGGATCCCGCTGCCCAAGGGCGGTTCGAACGCGAGTCGGGACCTCGATCTGCCGAGCCTGGAGATCGAGGGGCAGGCCTACGTCCCGGTGTTCAGCTCCGAGCAGCAGTTCATGGCGGTCACCGGTGGCCGGATGGACTGCACCGTGGCCCCGGCGGTGGAGTTCGCGCGCGGGCTGCCGCCGCAGGTGGGCATCGCCGTGAACCCGGACGGCACGGTCGGTGTCCCGCTGCCCCCGCCCGCGGTGGCGGAGCTGGCGCGCAGCGGCCGTACGCCGCTGGACGGGCCGACGACGGGTGGCCGCGTGGTGCTGTCCGAGCCGGACTGGCAGGTCGACCCGGTGGACTTCCTGGCCGCGGTGCGCGAGGAGTTCGACGCGCTCGGCACGGTGACGAGCGCGCGCCGCTGCCTGGCGACCGTCGAGAACACGGAGCCGTCCCTGTTCATAGGCGTGGAACTGACGCAGGGCGGCGGAGCGGCGGGCTCCGCGCGGGACATTCCGCTGGACGCGCTGGGGCGGGCACTGGGCCGTGTGCCGGTGCCCTGGGCCGTCAACCTCGTGTTCCTGGACGTGACGCAGGACCCCGTCGCTGACTGGCTGCGTACACACGTACGGCCGTTCTACGTACGAGAAGGGTGACGGCGTCCGTCAAGTCGGTGTCAGTATCGCCGCTTAAGCTGGTTTCATGACGTGACCGGTCGGCGCTTCGCTTTCCGGCCACGTGTGGAACACGGACGTATATGAAGAGCCGAAGGGGCGGTTACGGGTGAGTGCGTCGGGCACGGCCGCGGCCGGACAGGTCGAGCACATGCTGCGCCAGGTGACGCCGGGACGCTACGACGCGTACGAGGCGCTCCTCAAGGCCCTCGCCGACCCCTCGGCCGGCCAGGTCTGGATGCTGCTCTGGCACGGCCAGGCCGGCTCCCCGGACGCCCAGTACGGGAACATGGAGGTGGACGGTTTCTCGTACGCCCCCTGCGTCACCTCCGCCCAGGAGCTCTCCGCCTCCGGCTGGTCGCGGGCGTACGAGGTGGTGAGCGGCGTCGACGCGGCGCGCACGCTCTACCCGGACCACTACGGACTCTGGCTGAACCCGCACGCGCCGGGCGGCGGTGTCGGCATCCCGTGGCTGGATCTGCGCCGTATCGCGGGCGGCCTGGACCGCCAGCCGGCGGGCCCGCTGCGCCTGTCGGAACCGGCGATCGAGATCCCCCAGTTCTACGCGGTCCTCACGCAGAACGCGCACCGCACGACGGCGATCCGCTCCCTGCGCCGCGCCTGGGTCCAGCCCACGCTCGGCGCGCCCTACCTGGCCATCGGCCTGGACGTCTACGACACGTCACCGGCGTCCGTGGACGCGGTCCGCGCGATGATGCAGCAGTCCATCCCCGCGGTCCCCGAGGGCCTCCCGGTCTCCACGGTCGCGATGTCGGACGAGTACGACCCGGTGGCCATGTGGATGCGCCAAGCACGTCCGTTCTACGACCGCGAGGCCCACGCGGCGCCTCCGGCCCCCGCCGGTGGGGGGTACGGCTACCCGCCGCCGTACGGCGCGACGTACTGAAAGAGATTGTCCTCAAACGCCGGCGGGCTGGAAGTATCCAGCCCGTCCGGCGTTTGAGGACAATCCTTCGGGCGCCGACCGCAACATGACCGGTTCCGCCCCAACTTGCCCGGTCAAGAGTGGGGTTCGCCCACTTGCACCCCAACTGCCCACCGTCCGACCCCCGTTCACGGCAGTCCGGATAACGGAACACCCCTGCAAGCATCACGTTTAGGCATCCTTTCGCCGCCAAGTCTGGCAACAGATCGCGCACAGGTTGAAGACTCCCGCTCCAAGGGGGCATCGCCTCTCTGTACGACGGACTGAATCACGCCGCCACAGCGGCAAGTGCGGGCCGGTCACCGCCGGTTGAGAGGGGTCCCTGCCACGATGACGGCACCATTGCACGACACGAGCGCGGAAGCGGAACCGAGCGCACCGGTCGAGCCTGCCAAGGTCGACGGAGGCCGCAAGGTCGAGGGGCGGTCGCTCAAGCAGATCGCCTGGAACCGGCTGAAGCGCGACAAGGTTGCCCTCGGCGGTGGCATCGTTGTCGTACTCCTGGTCCTGGTCGCGGTCTTCGCGCCGCTCATCGTCAGCCTGCTCGGCCACCCGCCGAACGAGTTCCACCAGGACAAGCTGGACGAGCTGACCAACCTGCCCAAGGGCGCCCTGGGCGGCGTCAGCGCCGACCACCTCTTCGGCGTGGAGCCCAACAAGGGCCGCGACATCTTCAGCCGGATCGTCTACGGCACCCGCGTCTCGATGCTGGTCGCCTTCCTCGCCGCGGTCGTCGCCGTCGTGCTCGGCACCTTCTTCGGCATCATCGCCGGCTACTTCGGCGGCTGGGTGGACGCCGTGATCAGCCGCGTGATGGACGTGCTGCTCTCCTTCCCGCAGCTCCTGTTCATCATCTCCCTGGTCTCCGTCCTCCCCAACGACCTGCTCGGCCTGACCGGCAGCGGCGTGCGCATCATGATCCTGATCATGGTGATCGGCTTCTTCGGCTGGCCGTACGTCGGCCGGATCGTGCGCGGTCAGACGCTCTCGCTGCGCGAGCGGGAGTATGTGGAGGCGGCGCGCAGCCTCGGCGGCGGAGCCCGGCACATCCTCTTCCGCGAGCTGCTGCCGAACCTGGTGGCGCCCATCACCGTGTACACCACGCTGATGATCCCCACCAACATCCTCACGGAGGCGGCGCTCAGCTTCCTCGGCGCCGGTGTCCGGCCGCCGACCGCCTCGTGGGGCGGCATGCTGCGGGACGCGCTCGGCACGTATGAGCACGACCCGATGTTCATGGTCTTCCCTGGCGTGGCGATTTTCATCACCGTGCTGGCCTTCAACCTCTTCGGGGACGGCCTGCGCGACGCGCTCGACCCCAAGGGCACCCGTTAGACACCCGTCCACTGCCCCTGCCGTCCCGTCAGGAGCACTCCCTGTAGGTCCCCCACGGCCCTGCGGCCGCAAGGCCGTGGACCGCGAATCCCAGAGGATGCGAGAAGAATGCCCAAAGGTTTCCAGAGTCGACGGATGACGGCGGCCGCTGCCCTCGTGGCCGCGTCGGCGCTCACCATGACCGCTTGCGGCGGTGGCGACGACAGCAGCGACGATTCGAAGGGTGTCGGCTACAACGCCGCCATCGGCAAGATCGCGAACAAGTCGACCAAGCAGGGCGGCACGCTCCGCATGGTCGCCAAGCAGGACCTGGACAGCTTCGACCCGCAGCGCGCCTACTTCGGCATGGCGTGGGACTTCATGCGTTTCTACAACCGCACCCTGGTGACGTACGACACCAAGCCGGGCGCCGCGGGCAACGCGCTGGTCCCCGACATGGCGTCCGGCATGGCCAAGGTCAGCGACGACGGCAAGACCTACACGTACAAGCTGCGTGATGGCCTCACCTGGGAGGACGGCTCGAAGCTGACCTCCAAGGACATCAAGTACGGCATCGAGCGCATCTGGGCCGACGACGTCATCACCGGTGGCCCGGTGTACCTCAAGCAGGTGCTCGACCCCAAGGGCGAGTACAAGGGCCCGTACAAGGACAAGTCCAAGGACAAGCTCGGCCTCAAGGCCATCGAGACGCCCGACGACAGCACCATTGTCTTCCATCTCCCGCAGCCCAACAGCGACTTCGAGCAGATGCTGGCCATGCCGTCCGGCTCCGCCGTGAAGCAGTCGGCGGACACCAGGGAGAAGTACACGACCAAGCCGCTGTCCAACGGTCCGTACAAGGTCCAGTCGCACAAGGCGAACAAGTCGATCGTGCTGGTCCGCAACAAGGCGTGGAAGAAGGCCTCGGACCCGAACAACCCCGCTCTGCCGGACAAGATCACGGTCGCGATCAACAAGAACCTCGAAGAGAACGACAAGAACCTGATGGCCGGCAGTTACGACGTCGACCTCAACGGCACCGGCATGACCCAGTCCGGCCGGACCACCGCCGTGACGGACCACAAGGCCGACGTCGACAACATGCAGACGCCGTTCGTCCGTTACGTGGCCCTGGTCACCACGACCAAGCCGATGGACAACGTCGACTGCCGCAAGGCCGTCTTCTACGCCACCGACTTCAAGAGCCTGCAGCAGACCCGCGGTGGCGAGGTCGCGGCCGGCAAGATCGCCAACAACCCCTTCCCGAAGGCGGTTCCGGGCCACGACGACAGCTACGACCCGTACGGCGTGGTGGAGCGCAAGGGCAAGCCGGACCTGGCCAAGGCCAAGGACGCGCTGAAGAAGTGCGGCAAGCCGAGCGGCTTCTCGACCGTGCTGACCGCGCGCAGCGACCAGCCCGGTGAGGAGGACGCCGCCGAGGCGCTCCAGGAGCAGCTGGGCAAGGTCGGCATCAAGCTGACCATCGACACCTTCTCCGGTGCCGACGCCTCCTCCATCTCCGGCGACCTGAAGAAGGTCAAGGAGCGCGGCTACGGCATGACGATGAGCGGCTGGGGCCCGGACTTCAACACCGGCCAGGGCTTCGGCCAGCCGCTGTGGGACAGCCGCTTCATCCAGAAGACCGGCAACTACAACGAGTCGCAGATCAACGACCCGAAGATCGACAAGATGTTCGACAAGGCGCTGAAGACGACCGACAAGGCCGAGGCGAAGAGCATCTACACCGACATGGGTCACCGGATCCTCGACGAGGCCTACTGGATGCCGTTCATCTACGAGGCCAACATCACCTGGCGCGGTCCGCGACTGACGAACGCCTACTCGGCTCCTGCCTGGAGCGGCCGCTACGACTACGCCAAGCTCGGCGTGACGAAGTAGCAGCGACCGACTCGCTGAAAACCCAGCCGACACCCACCAGTCCGAAGGGCAGGTGATGGTCCCGGCAGGCGGCCGGACCCCGTGACCCGGGGGCCGGCCGCCCCCAGGGGCCGCGCACAGTGCTTGCTTACCTCATCCGGCGCCTGAGCGCCGTCATCGTGATGGTGCTGATCGTCCTGCTGACGACGTTCGCCATCTTCTTCCTGCTGCCGAAGTGGTCCGGGCAGGACGTCGCCACACTCTTCGCGGGCAAGGCCACATCGCCGGAGCAGCTTGCGGGCATCCGCGCCAAGCTCGGTCTCGGCGACCCGCTCCTCGTGCAGTTCTGGGACTTTGTCAGGGCGATCCCGATGGGCCGGGACTACGTCTCCGGCGGCAGTGTGACCCACTGCCCGGCGCCGTGCCTCGGCTACTCCTTCCGTACGGAGGAGCCGGTCTGGAACACCATCACCGACGCCCTGCCGGTGACCCTGGCGCTCGCCGCGGGCGCCTGCGTCCTGTGGCTGGTCGGCGGCGTGGCCGTGGGTGTCGTCTCCGCGCTGAAGCGGGGCACCGTCTGGGACCGCACCGCGATGATCACGGCGCTCTCCGGCGTCTCCATGCCGATCTTCTTCACCGGCATGGTGATGATGGGCATCTTCGTCCACAGCCTGGGGCTCATCAAGATCAGCGACAATCTGTCGAGCGACCAGTCCATCGGGACCTGGATCCAGACGCTGATCCTGCCGTGGATCGCCCTGGCCTTCCTGCAGGCGGCGATGTACGCCCGCCTCACGCGGGCCACCATGCTCGAGGTCATGGGCGAGGACTACATCCGCACCGCCCGCGCCAAGGGCCTCGGTGAACGGGCCGTCATCACCCGGCACGCGCTGCGCTCCACGATGACCCCGATCCTCACCGTCTTCGGTCTCGACCTGGGCGTGCTGATGGGCGGTGCCATCCTGACGGAGTCGACCTTCGGGCTGAAGGGTGTCGGCTTCGAAGCCGTCAACGCCGTCGAGGCGAAGGACCTGCCGGTGATTCTGGGGGTAACCCTGATCATGTCGCTGGCCATCGCCGTCGCGAACCTCGTCGTCGACCTGATGTACGCCGTGATCGACCCCCGAGTGAGGCTGGGATGAGCGAGCAGATCAACACCGGGACGGTCGTGGGCGAGCCCTTCGCGGCCGACTCCCCGCCGCCGCGCGCCTTCCTCGAGGTCCGTGACCTCAAGGTGCACTTCCCCACGGACGACGGCCTGGTGAAGTCCGTCGACGGCCTGAACTTCTCGCTGGAGAAGGGCCGGACCCTCGGCATCGTGGGCGAGTCCGGCTCCGGCAAGTCCGTGACCTCCCTCGGCGTCATGGGCCTGCACACGACCGGCCAGTACTCCAAGCGCCGGGCGCAGGTCTCCGGCGAGATCTGGCTCGACGGGGAGGAGTTGCTGTCCTCGCCGTCGGACAAGGTGCGCAGGCTGCGCGGCCGGGAGATGGCGATGATCTTCCAGGATCCGCTGTCGGCCCTGCACCCGTACTACACGATCGGCAAGCAGATCGTGGAGGCCTACCGGGTCCACCACGACGTCGACAAGAAGGTCGCGCGCAAGCGGGCCGTCGAGATGCTCGACCGGGTCGGCATCCCCCAGCCGGACAAGCGGGTGGACTCCTACCCGCACGAGTTCTCCGGCGGCATGCGCCAGCGCGCGATGATCGCGATGGCGCTCGTCAACAACCCCGAGCTGCTGATCGCCGACGAGCCGACCACCGCGCTCGACGTGACGGTGCAGGCGCAGATCCTCGACCTGATCCGCGATCTGCAGAAGGAGTTCGGCTCGGCCGTCATCATGATCACGCACGACCTCGGTGTCGTCGCGGAGATGGCCGACGAACTGCTCGTGATGTACGGCGGGCGCTGCGTCGAGCGGGGCACGGCCGAGCAGGTCTTCACCACGCCCCAGCACCCCTACACCTGGGGCCTGTTGGGCTCGATGCCGCGCATCGACCGGGAGCAGACCGAGCGGCTCACCCCGGTCAAGGGCTCCCCGCCCAGCCTCATCAACCTGCCGAGCGGCTGCGCCTTCAACCCGCGCTGCCCCTACGCGGACGTGCCCAAGGACAACATCACGCGCACCGAGCGCCCCGAACTGCGGGAGGTCGGCTCCGGCCACTTCTCGGCCTGCCACATGTCGGCCGAGGAACGCGAGCGGATCTGGAACGAAGAGATTGCGCCGAAGCTGTGACGGACGCCAAAGGACCTGAAGACCAGATGACGCCCTCCACGATCCCCCAGCAGGCGACGACCTCCCCGGACGCCGCGGCCGGCGAGCCGCTGCTCAAGGTCGAAGGCCTGGTCAAGCACTTCCCGATCCGTAAGGGCCTGCTCAAGCGGCAGGTCGCCGCCGTGCAGGCGGTCGACGGGCTCTCCTTCGACGTCCGCGCGGGGGAGACCCTCGGCGTCGTCGGCGAATCCGGCTGCGGCAAGTCGACGATGGGCCGTCTCATCACCCGGCTGCTCGAACCCACGGGCGGGCGCGTCGAGTTCGAGGGCCAGGACATCACGCACCTGGGCACCGGCGGCATGCGTCCGCTGCGCCGCGACGTCCAGATGATCTTCCAGGACCCGTACTCCTCGCTGAATCCGCGCCACAACATCGGTGCGATCGTCGGCGCCCCGTTCCGGCTCCAGGGCGTCAAGCCCGAGGGCGGCGTGCGCAAGACGGTGCAGGAGCTCCTGGAGAAGGTCGGCCTCAACCCCGAGCACTACAACCGCTACCCGCACGAGTTCTCCGGCGGTCAGCGCCAGCGCATCGGCATCGCCCGCGCGCTGGCCCTGCGGCCGAAGCTCGTGGTCGCGGACGAGCCGGTGTCGGCGCTCGACGTCTCGATCCAGGCCCAGGTGGTGAACCTCCTGGACGACCTCCAGGACGAGCTGGGCCTCACGTACGTGATCATCGCGCACGACCTCTCGGTCATCCGGCACGTCTCGGACCGGATCGCGGTCATGTACCTCGGCAAGATCGTCGAGTTGGCGGACCGCGACGACCTGTACTCGACACCGATGCACCCGTACACCAAGGCGCTGCTCTCGGCCGTCCCGGTGCCCGACCCCAAGCGGCGCGGCGCCAAGAGCGAGCGGATCCTGCTGCGCGGCGACGTCCCCTCGCCGATCGACCCGCCCACCGGCTGCCGCTTCCACACGCGGTGCTGGAAGGCGACGGAGCTCTGCAAGACCACGGAGCCGCCGCTGATCCCGCTCGCCACGGCCCATCAGGTCGCCTGCCACCACCCGGAGAACGCCCCGGACCAGGCTCCGGAGGACACCACGCTCCTCCAGGCGGCGAAGGAGGCGATCGACGTGATCACGGTCCCGAAGACGGTGGCTCCGTCGGAGCACCAGAAGACGGACTAGCCCCGCCGGGGAGCCCTGGCCCCCGCACGGGGCGGAGCCCCGAGGCCGTAACGCCGGTTCGGCGCATATGGCCCGATGGGGTCATGTACATGTCGACCTTCGAGCGGCAGCATTCCGCTGTCCGTTACACCGGAACCCGCTCGAAGGGACGCCCCATGGCACTCTCCCGTTCGGCACGTCTGGCCGCGCTCACCGTCGCCGCCGCCTCCTTCTGCCTGATCGCCGCCGGCCCTGCCCCCACCCCCGGCTCCGACGGTGTAGGCGACCCGTATTTCCCGCAGCTCGGCAACGGCGGCTACGACGCCCGCCACTACACCCTCGACGTCGCCTACAACCCGGACACCGACCGCCTCGACGGTCGTACGACCCTCACCGCGCGCGCCACCCAGAACCTCTCCGCGTTCGACCTCGACCTGCAGAAGCTGACCGTCACCAAGGTCGAAGTGGACGGCAGACGCGCCGAGTTCAGCCGCAGCGGCGACGAGCTGCACATCACGCCGCGCGCCGCGATCCGCAAGGACAACACCTTCGAGGTCGCCGTCACGTACGGCGGCGTCCCCGAGCCGCTCAGCGGCCCCATCGTCTTCGGCTCCGACTACGGCTGGATGAAGACGGAGGACGGCGTCTTCGTCGCGTGCGAGCCGAACGCCGCCTCCACCTGGTTCCCGTCCAGCGACCACCCGTCCGACAAGGCCACGTACGACATCAGGATCAAGGCGCCGAAGGGGCTGACCGGCGTGTCGAACGGCCGGCTCGTCGACACGTACGACACCGACAAGGGCAGGCAGACCGTCCACCACTGGCGTGAGACGAAGCCGATGGCGACCTATCTCGCGACCGCCACCATCGGAAAGTTCGACGTGAAGACCGGCAGGACACCGGGCGGCATCCCTGTCTACGTGGCCATCGACCCGGTCCTCGCCAACAGCAACAACGTCGACGTGTACGCGGTGACCGCCGAGGCCACCGACTACTGGTCGCAGGTCTTCGGCCCGTACCCCTTCGAGGAGACGGGCGCGATCGTCGACGACATGCCGCAGGCCGGTTTCTCCCTGGAGACCCAGACCAAGCCGATCTACTCGGCCGTGCGCAACGAGTCGACGATCGTGCACGAGCTGGCCCACCAGTGGTTCGGCGACTCCGTCTCGGTCGAGCAGTGGAAGAACATCTGGCTCAACGAGGGCTTCGCCACGTACGCCCAGTGGCTGTGGACGGAGCACAAGGGCGGCGCCTCCGCCCACGACTCCTTCCTCGCGGGCTACAACTCCCGCCCCGCGAACTCCTCCTTCTGGCAGGTGAAGATCGGCGACCCGCAACGCGACACGATGTTCGCCTCGGCCGTCTACCAGCGCGGCGCGATGACGCTCCAGATGCTGCGGGAGCGGATCGGCGACAAGGCGTTCTTCAAGCTGCTGCCGCAGTGGACGAGGCTGCACCGCTACGGCGACGCGGAGACCGCCGACTTCATCGCGCTCGCCGAACGCGTCTCGGGTCAGCAGCTCGACGATCTGTTCGACACGTGGCTGTTCACGACGGGCAAGCCCGGCCTGTAGGACCCGGAGCGGTCGCGGCAGGTAAGAATGTCGCGTGCTCCAGGAACTGTTCAGTCCCTCCGTCCAGCATTGGCTCGATCTCATCGGGATCTTCGTCTTCGCGATCTCCGGTGCCCTGATGGCCGTCCGCAAGAACTGGGACGTCTTCGGGATCGCCGCGCTCGCCGAGGTCACCGCGCTGGGCGGAGGGGTGTTCCGCGACCTGGTCATCGGCGCCGTGCCGCCGGCGGCCTTCACCGACCTCGGCTATTTCGTCACGCCGCTGATCGCCGCCGCGCTCGTCTTCTTCCTGCACCCGGAGGTCGAACGCACCCAGACGGCGGTGAACGTCTTCGACGCGGCGGGCCTCGGCCTGTTCTGCGTCACCGGCACGACGAAGGCGTACGACTACGGGCTCGGGCTCACCGCGTCCGCCGCGCTCGGCCTCGCCACGGCGGTCGGCGGCGGTGTGCTGCGCGACATCATCGCCAACGAGGTGCCCTCGCTGGTGCGCTGGGACCGCGATCTGTACGCGGTGCCCGCCATGGTCGGCGCCGGGATCGTCGTCCTGTGCATCCAGCTCGACGCCCTGGACGGCTTCACCAGCGCCCTCGCCGTCCTCACCGCCTTCGTTCTGCGACTGCTGGCGATGCGCTACCACTGGCGGGCGCCGCGCGCCTGGAACCGCAGGTCGGCCGGGGTGGAAGTGACGGAGGAGACACCGTAGGCCCCGCATGGGCCGCCGAAAAAGCTACCGCTCAGTAATTACCTGTTGTACGTTTCCGGGTATGGCAGACGCAGTATCCACGCAGAGCCGCCCGGCGACCATCGGCGACAGCGAGTTCGACCGCGACACCGCCGTCACCCGGCGGGCGGACGAGCCCGGTGTCTACGACATCGACCTCTCCGCGGGCTGGACGATCATCAACGCCCTCAACGGCGGCTACCTCCTCGCCGTGCTCGGCCGCGCCCTCTCGGACGCCCTGCCGCACGACGACCCGTTCACGGTCTCGGCGCACTACCTGACCGCGTCCGCGCCGGGCCCCGCCGTGATCAGGACCGACGTGGCCCGCTCCGGCCGCACCCTCTCCACCGGCCAGGCCTCCCTCTTCCAGTACGCGGAGGACGGCAGCGAGGTCGAGCGGATCCGGGTCATCGCCAGTTACGGCGATCTGGACACGCTCCCCGACGACGTGCGCACCAGCGCCGAGCCGCCCGCCCTGCCGTCGATCGACCAGTGCTTCGGCGCGGGCGACGCCCCCGAGGGCGCGCCGCCCGTGCCCGGCAGCTCCGCGATCTCCGACCGGCTGCACCTGAAGCTCGACCCGGCCACGCTGGGCTGGGCGCTCGGCGCGCCGTCCGGCAAGGGCGAGATGCGTGCCTGGTTCGGCCTCGCCGACGGCCGCGACATGGACCCGCTGTCGCTGCTGCTCGCGGTGGACGCGCTGCCGCCGACCGCCTTCGAGATGGGCCTCAAGGGCTGGGTGCCGACGGTCGAGCTGACCGTCCACGTGCGCTGCCGCCCGGCCCCGGGACCGGTCCGCGTGTCGATCACGACGCGGAACCTGGCGGGCGGCTTCCTGGAGGAGGACGCCGAGGTCTGGGACGCGAAGGACCGTCTGGTGGCCCAGTCGCGCCAGCTCGCTCGCGTACGGCTCGGCTGAGCGCCGGACGCTACTTCCGCAGGAACTCGTCCAGTACGGCGGCGAGTTCCGCGGGGGCGTCCTCCTGGACGAGATGCCCGGCGCCCTCGATGATCCGCAGCTCGGCGCCGGGGATCAGCTTGGCCAGCTCGTGCGCCCGCTCCACGGGGATCCAGGTGTCCTCGGCGCCCCAGCAGACCAGGACGGGCAGCGCCAACTCCCCGTAGCGGTCCTGGATGTCGTCGGTGGCGGCCCACAGGGGGTTCTGCGCGATCTGCTCGTAGAACGACTCCTTGCCGGCCTCGGTCAGCCAGGGCGCGACCACGCGCGTGTGCGTGTCGGGGTGCAGCCCGAGGTGGCTGCCGGAGCTGATGTAGCGGTGCACGAGCGCCTCGTGCAGATCGGGCGGCAACTTCCGGAACACGTCGGCGTGTTCGGCGAGCAGCCGGTACGTGGGGGAGCCCCACGGCCGGATCGCCACCGGGTCGACCAGGGCGAGCCGCGCGTACGCGGCGCCGTGCAGCAGGTGCGCGCGCAGCGCGATGCAGCCGCCGAAGTCGTGGCCCACGACGGTGGGCAGGTGCTCCGCCCCGTCGCCGGTGAGGCCCCAGTGGTCGAGGAGTTCGGTCAGGACGCGGGCCTGGGTGTCGAGCGAGAGGTCCTGGCCGGGGCGCGTCTCGGAGTCGCCGTATCCCGGCAGGTCCCATACGTACACGCGGTGTCGGTGGGCCAGTGCGCGGGCCGGTGCACGCCAGACGTACGAGGAGAACGGCGTGCCGTGGACGAGGACGACGGGCGGCGCGTCGGCCGGGCCGAGTGCCGTCCAGCGGATCTCACCGGACGAGCTGGAGAAGCTGCGGTCGAGGTTCCAATCGGCTGCTGTCATGACCGTAACGCTAGTTGGTCATGACGCATCCGGCCAGTGCTTTCGGCCGATGCTCACCAGGCGCAGCTGTCGCTCGGCCCGGTCCGCCACCCGCTCGAACTCCTCGGTGGGTGTCGTGAGCAGCACCGATGCCGTCACGAGCATGTGATCGACGTACAGATTCGCCAGCATCATCAGGTCTTCTTGGCTCCAGCCCGCCGCCTCGGGGTCGTGCCGGAGCGCCTCCATCACCTCGTCGGCGAACTGCCCGAGCTGCTCGCCGATCGCCTCCCGCACCCGCTGCACGCCGCCGTGCCGCTCGCGCGCAATGAAGCGGACGTGTGCGGGGTACGCGTGCACATGACGGGCGATCAGCTCGATGGTGCGTGTGATGCGCTCGTCGCTGTCCCAGGTGGCCGTCAGGGCGTCGCGTATCACCGCGTGCAGACTGCCGAGCGCCTCCTCGACCAGGGCGACTCCCAGGTCGGCCGTGCTGTCGAAGTGCCGGTAGAACGCGGTCGGGGTCACACCGACGGCGCGCGTGACCTCGCGCAGACCCAGGCTGCTGAGGCTCTGGTCCTCCAGCAGCTCCAACGCCGCGTCCAGGAGCGCCTGTCGGGTCTTCTGTTTCCGCGCCTGACGGACGCCGCACGTGTGACTCATGTCATCCAGTTAACAACTGTTCTCTGTAATGGGGAAGCCGCGTCGCGAGCTAGACTCAGTAGTCAGTGAACAGTTGTAACCCAACTTTCCGAGAGGCACTCATGCTGTTCCTCGTAGCGGCCCTTCTTCTGCTGGGCTTCGCGCTCGGCACCGTGGCCCACGCCCCGCTGCCCATCACGCTCGTCGCGGCCGCCGTCATCGGTGCCTGGCTGGCCGTCTTCGCCGTTCGCGAGCGCCACGCGCGCCGCCGGCACCAGCACTGAACCGTCAGCAGTTCACGCACTCAGGGGGTATCACCGTGCAACTCACCGCAGAACCGCGCACCGCGGAACCTCGCACCGAGGAGCCGCAGACGAAGGCCCGCCCCACCGGACGGCGAGACGCCGACGGCATGGCCGTCGCCTCGTTCGTCCTCGGCCTGGTCGGGCTGCTCGTCATGAACGTCTTCCTCGGCCCCGTCGCGATCGTCCTCGCGTCCGTCGCCCTGTGGCGCGGCACCGAGCGGCGCGGCCGTGCCTTCCTCGGCCTCGGTCTCGGCGTCGCCGACCTCGTCGTCCTCGCCACTCTGATCGCCGCCGACGGCACGATGTCCTGGAGCATCACGGGCTGACTTGCGGCGCATTGCGGGCTGACCGTCGGGCCCGCGCGGCCGGGCTCGTAGAATCGAGCCCACCATGGCATACCTCGACCACGCCGCGACCACTCCGATGCTTCCGGAGGCGGTCGAGGTGATGACCGCCCAGCTCGCCGCCACCGGCAACGCCTCGTCCCTGCACGCCGCGGGGCGCCGCGCCCGCCGCACCGTCGAGGAGTCCCGCGAGGCCCTCGCCGAGTCGCTCGGCGCCCGCCCCAGTGAGGTCGTCTTCACCTCCGGCGGCACCGAGGCAGACAACCTCGCCGTCAAGGGCCTGTACTGGGCGCGCCGCGCCGCCGACCCGGCCCGCACCCGGGTCCTGTCCAGCCCCGTCGAGCACCACGCCGTGCTCGACGCCGTGCACTGGCTCGCCGAGCACGAGGGCGCGGTCGTGGAGTACCTGCCGGTCGACTCCCACGGCCGGGTGCACGCCGAGGCGCTGCGGGAGGCGATCGCGCGGAACCCCGACGACGTCGCGCTCGCCACGGTCATGTGGGCCAACAACGAGATCGGCACGGTCCAGCCGGTACGTGAACTCGCCGATGTGGCCGGGGAGTTCGGCATCCCGCTGCACGCCGACGCGGTGCAGGCCTACGGCCAGATCCCGGTCGACTTCGCCGCCTCCGGGCTCGCCGCGATGACCGTCTCCGGCCACAAGATCGGCGGCCCCTACGGCATCGGCGCCCTCCTCCTCGGCCGCGAGTACACCCCGGTGCCCGTGCTGCACGGCGGCGGGCAGGAGCGGCACGTCCGCTCCGGCACGCTCGACGTCCCCGCGATCGCGGCCTTCGCCACGGCAGGGCGGACCGCGACCGCACAGCGCGAGTGGTTCGCCCGCGAGATCGGCGCGCTGCGCGACGCCCTGGTCGGCGCGGTCCGGGCCGCGGTCCCCGAGGCGATCCTCGGCGGCGACCCGGCGCCCGGTGGCCGACTGCCCGCCAACGCCCACTTCACCTTCCCCGGCTGCGAGGGCGACTCGCTCCTCCTTCTCCTGGACGCGCAGGGCATCGAGTGCTCCACTGGCTCGGCCTGCACCGCGGGCGTGGCCCAGCCCAGCCATGTCCTGCTCGCCACGGGCACGGATCCGGACCTGGCCCGCGGCACGCTCCGCTTCTCCCTCGGCCACACGACGACCAAGGCGGACATCGAGGCCGTGGCGGCGGCGATCGGTCCCGTGGTGGAGCGGGCGCGGTCGGCGGGGCTCAGCTAGTCGCTCCCGGCCCCTTCAGCCCCTCCAGTCGCCTCGAAGGCCTTTGCTCAGGCCTTCGTGGCGCCGTCCCGCTTGTACGCCGCCTTCACCAGGCGTATGTACCGGTCCCAGTCCCAGTGCGGGCCTGGATCGGTGTGGTCGGTGCCCGGCACCTCGACGTGCCCGATGATGTGCTCGCGGTCGACCGGCATGTCGTAGCGCCTGCATATCCGGGCGGTGAGCCGCGCCGACGCCTCGTACATCGCGTCCGTGAAGTCCTCCGGCCGGTCCACGAAGCCCTCGTGCTCGATGCCGACACTGCGCTCGTTGTAGTCCCGGTTCCCCGCGTGGAACGCGACGTCCAGCTCCCGGATCATCTGCGCGATGTGCCCGTCCTGCCGGACCACATAGTGCGCCGCCGCCCCGTGCCACGGGTCCTTGAAGACCTTCAACGTGCCCTGGTAGCTGCCCTGCGTGACGTGGATGATCACCCGGTCGATCGAGTAGTCGGAGGGCCGGTCCGCCCGCCGCCAGTTCGCCGCCGCCGCGGCCACCCACTCCGCGCCCTTGAAGTCCACCTCGCCGGCCTTGCGCGGCTTGTCGACCCCCGGCACGTGCCACCACATGCGGGCGAGATCGCCGCGCGCGAGCAGCCCGACGCCCACGGCCGCCGCGGCCCCGCCGACGATCAGCGTCCGCCGGCTGACGGGACGGTCTCCGTCGCCGCCCTTCGCCTTCCCGGCTCCCTGCTTCCCCACGTGAGGCCCCCGTCCGGTACTCCCCGTACGAGATCCACAACGCATCTCCGAGGAATTCGGTTCCCCGGGGCCCGTACTCTGTTAGGGCTATGACTTCCCAGACCTCGATGCTTCCCGCCGACCGCCCCCTCCGCGTCCTCGCCGCCATGTCGGGCGGCGTCGACTCCGCCGTCGCGGCCGCCCGCGCCGCGGAAGCGGGCCACGACGTGACAGGCGTCCACCTCGCCCTGTCCGCGAACCCCCAATCGTTCCGCACGGGCGCCCGCGGCTGTTGCACCATCGAGGACTCCCGCGACGCGCGCCGCGCCGCCGATGTGATCGGCATCCCGTTCTACGTCTGGGACCTCGCCGACCGCTTCCGCGAGGACGTGGTGGAGGACTTCGTCGCGGAGTACGAGGCCGGCCGCACGCCGAACCCCTGCCTGCGCTGCAACGAGAAGATCAAGTTCGCCGCGCTGCTCGACAAGGCACTCGCCCTCGGCTTCGACGCGGTCTGCACGGGCCACTACGCGCAGGTGATCGTCAACGAGAACGGCGACCGCGAGCTGCACCGCGCCGCCGACATGGCCAAGGACCAGAGCTACGTCCTGGGCGTCCTGGACGACCGGCAGCTCGCCCACGCGATGTTCCCGCTCGGCGACACGGAGACGACCAAGGACGAGATCCGCGCGGAGGCGGAGCGCCGCGACCTCGCGGTCGCCAAGAAGCCCGACTCGCACGACATCTGCTTCATCGCCGACGGTGACACCCAAGGCTTCCTCGCGGGCCGCCTCGGCAAGGCGGAGGGCGACATCGTCGACGAGTCCGGCGCGAAGCTGGGCACCCACGAGGGCGCCTACGGCTACACCATCGGCCAGCGCAAGGGCCTGCGCATCGGCACCCCCGCGCCCGACGGCAAGCCGCGCTACGTCCTGGACATCTCCCCGGTGGACAACACCGTGACGGTGGGCCCTGCGGCCGCCCTCGACGTCCTGGGCCTCACCGCCGTCAAGCCCCGCTGGTGCGGCGCCGCCCCGACGGGGCCCGGCACGTACACGGCCCAACTGCGCGCGCACGGCGGCGAGACCGAGGTGACGGCGGAGCTGGTCGACGACGAGCTGCGGGTCCGCTTCACGGAGGCCGTCCGCGGCGTCGCCCCCGGCCAGGCGATCGTGCTGTACGACGGCACGCGCGTGGTGGGCTCGGCGACCATCGCGACCACGGAGCGGGCCGCGGCGCTCGCCTAGGACAGGCCCTGGGCGCGCCCCTGCAGGTAGTACTGCAGCACGGCGCCCAACTGACCGCACCACTCGGAGGCCTGTGCCTTCTTCCGGGCCTGCACCTGGCAGGTGTACACGGCGCCGTCCGACATCGCCGCAGTGATGAACACCCCGGACGGCATCGGCTGGAAGTTCGCCGTGCGGACGTGCGACCAGGGCAGGTCGATGGCTTGCGGCCCCTGCTCGAAGTGCAGACCGTCCGCGTCCACCACGACGCCGTTGTGCTTGTCGGCGGCCACGAACTCCGGTCCGGCGGGTCCCGCCGGGGGATCGGGCGGGGGCGGCGCGGGCGCGAACTGCGGCGGATGGGCGGGCGGCGGCGGGGCCACCGGCGGGTGCGACGGGGGTGCCTGAGCGAACGGCGGCGGAGGAGCGCCGAACCCTCCCGTCGGAACGTCCTGCTGCCCGTCCTCGTGAGTCATGTCGGCCTCACCCTCCGCCTTGCGCCGTGTACCTCCTCATTCGACCACGCGCGCGTGGTTACGCGGCGTCGACCTGCGTCTCGTAGAAGCACAGGTGGTCCTTGATGGCCGCCACCTCGGCCTTCGGCTCCGGGTACGCCCACACAAGGTCCGGCGCGTCGGGCAGCGACCAGTAGGAGGCGTCGCCCTTGAAGGGGCAGTGCGTAGTTGTGTTCGAGGGCGTAAGCAGCTCGGTGCGTACGTCCTCCGGCGGGAGGTAGTACCGCACCGGACAGCCGGTCTCCTTCAGGACCAGAGGGCGTGAGCTCTCGGCGAGCACCTGCCCTTCGTGGACGACCCGCACGCGCTGCGAGCCCTGCTCGACGGTGATCGTGTGTCCTTGAGTCATAGCTGTGTCAGCGCATCCGGCGGGCGGGTTCTTCCCGGTGACGGCCGCGGATCGCCGTCAGTGGCGGCCCGTACGGTAGGGGGCATGAACATCTGCGTCTTCCTCTCCGCCGCCGACCTCGACGAGCGCTACACCCGCCCCGCCCGCCAATTCGCCGAACTGCTCGGCAAGGGCGGCCACACGCTCGTGTGGGGCGGCTCCGAGAGCGGTCTCATGAAGGTCGTCGCCGACGGCGTGGCGGAGTCCGGCGGGCGGCTCACCGGTGTCTCCGTGGACTTCCTCGCCGCCAAGGCGCGCGCCGTCTCCGCGCCCGACGAGATGGTGATCGCCAAGGACCTCGCCGAGCGCAAGGCGCTGCTCCTGGAGAAGGCCGACGCGGTCGTGATCATGGTGGGTGGCACCGGCACGCTCGACGAGGCCACCGAGATCCTGGAGCTGAAGAAGCACGGCAAGACCGACAAGCCGATCGTGCTGCTGAACTCCGAGGGCTTCTACGACGGCCTGAAGGAGCAGTTCCGGCGCATGGAGGACGAGGGCTTCCTGCCCATTCCCCTCACTGACCTCGTGTTCTTCGCCGAGGAGCCGGTCGGCGCCCTGGCCTACCTGGAGGAGTCGCAGGGCGTCGAGTAGTGCGAGCATGGCGGGCATGGCTACACATGTGATCACCGGCGCCGGTTCCGGAATCGGCGCCGCCGTCGCCCGCCGTCTGCACGAGCGCGGCGACGAAATCTACCTCCACGCGCGCGACGCGGGCCGCGCCAAGGAGCTCACCGCCGAGTTCCCCGGCGCCAAGTCGCTCGTCGGCGACCTCGCGGACCCGGACAAGCTGTCCTGGGCCTTCTCGCACCAGACGCTGCCCGACCGGATCGACTCGCTGCTGCACATCGCCGGCGTCGTCGACCTCGGCAAGGTCGGGGAGCTGACCCCGAAGTCGTGGCGCAACCAGCTCAACGTCAACCTCATCGCCCCGGCCGAGCTGACCCGCCACTTCCTGCCCCAACTCCGCGTCGCCCAGGGCCACGTGGTCTTCGTGAACTCCGGCTCCGGACTCAACGCCCACGCGGGCTGGTCCGCGTACGGCGCCTCCAAGCACGGCCTGAAGGGCCTCGCGGACGCGCTGCGCGAGGAGGAGCACGGCAACGGCGTGCGCGTCACGTCCGTCTACCCGGGCCGCACCGCGAGCGCCATGCAGGCCAAGGTGCACCAGCAGGAGGGCAAGGAGTACGACCCGGAGCGCTGGATCGACCCCGAGTCCATCGCCACGACGATCCTCATGGCGATCGACCTCCCGCGCGACGCCGAGGTCAACGACCTGACGGTGCGCCCCGGCCGCTGACGCGCCGCCCGCCCGACGGCCGGCGTTACGTACCCTTCCCTGGTGAGTGAAAAGAGCGACTTCAGGTGGGGGCCGGCCACGGGCGTCGGCTCGATGCCCGGTGGTGATGCCCGCGAGGCCGCCAAGACCGTGACCGGCAGCTTCGAGGGCCCCGAGCAGGGGATGCCGTTCCTCCCCGAGCTGCCCGCGCGCGGCCCCGGCGCCGACATGATCGGCCGCACGGCCGGGCTGCTGGTCGACCTCTACGCGCGCGTGGAGCCCAGCGGCTGGCGGATCGGCGACCGGCCCGGCCGGGACACCAAGCGCGCCAGGTCCTGGCTCGGCGAGGACCTCGACGCCCTCGAGGAGTTCACGCAGGGGTACGAGGGCCCGCTCAAGGTGCAGGCCGTCGGTCCGTGGACCCTCGCCGCCGCACTGGAGCTGCGGAACGGGGAGGCCGCGCTCTCCGACCTCGGCGCGTGCCGCGACCTCGCCGCCTCCCTCGCCGAGGGCCTGCGCGCGCACCTCGCCGACGTGCGCCGCCGGGTGCCGGGCGCCCGGCTGACGCTCCAGCTCGACGAGCCCTCGCTCATCGCCGTGCTGCGCGGGCAGATCAAGACCGCCAGCGAGTACCGCACGCACCGCGCCGTCGACCGCCAGATCGTCGAGAGCGCGCTGCGGGACGTCATGGACGTGCTCGACGACGGCCCGCGACTCGTCCACTCGTGCGCCCCCGACGTGCCGTTCGCCCTCCTGCGCCGGGCCGGCGCGGACGCGGTCTCCTTCGACTTCTCGCTGCTCACCGAGCGTGACGACGAAGTGCTGGGGGAGTCGGTCGAGGCCGGACTGCGACTCGTCGCCGGTGTCGTGCCGGGCGTGGACGGCCCATTGTCAGACCCTGCCGGTAGCGTCATGGGTGTCAGGACGCTGTGGCGCAGGCTGGGGCTGAATCCGGGTTCGCTCGCGGACTCGGTGGTGCTCACGCCGTCGTGCGGACTCGCGGGTGCGTCGCCCGCGTACGCCCGCGCGGCACTAGCCCACTGCGTCCGGGCGGCGAGATCACTCGCGGACAACCCTGAGTGACCGTGGACGAAGGCATACGGGAGGACGAGACGGTGGCTGACGCACTGCAGAGCGAGGGTTCCGTGCCCGCGAAGGCGCGGGAAGAGCACGCCCAGCTGGCCGAGCAGATCGAGGAGCACCGCTTCCGGTACTACGTGAACGACGCTCCGGTCGTCTCCGACGCCGAGTTCGACAAGCTGCTGCGCTCCCTGGAGGCGCTGGAGGAGACCCACCCCGAGCTGCGCACGCCCGACTCGCCGACCCAGAAGGTCGCGGGGCAGTACGAGACGGTGTTCACGTCCGTGGAGCACCGCGAGCGCATGCTCTCGCTGGACAACGCCTTCGACGACGAAGAGCTGGCGGCCTGGGCCGACCGCGTCGCCAAGGACGTCGGCGCGCCCGGCTACCACTTCCTGTGCGAGCTGAAGATCGACGGCCTCGCGGTCAACCTGACCTATGAGGACGGGCGGCTGACGCGCGCGGCCACCCGAGGGGACGGCCGGGTCGGCGAGGACATCACGCCCAACGTCCGCACGATCACCGAGATCCCGAACCGCCTCAAGGGCGACAACATCCCGCCGCTCGTCGAGATCCGCGGCGAGGTGTACTTCCCGATGGAGAAGTTCGAGGAGCTGAACGCGCGGCTCGTCGAGGCCGGCGACAAGCCCTTCGCCAACCCCCGCAACGCGGCGGCGGGTTCGCTGCGCCAGAAGGACCCGCGCGTCACCGCGACGCGCCCGCTGCACATGGTGGTGCACGGCATCGGCGCCCGCGAGGGCTTCGACATCGACCGCCTCTCGCAGGCCTACGACCTGCTGCGCGAGTGGGGCCTGCCGACCACCAAGTACAGCAAGGTGGTCGAAGACCTCGAAGGCGTACGGAAGTTCATCGCGTACTACGGGGAGAACCGTCACTCCGTGGACCACGAGATCGACGGCGCCGTCATCAAGCTCGACGAGATCCCGCTCCAGGGCCGCCTCGGCTCCACGGCGCGTGCCCCGCGCTGGGCCATCGCCTGGAAGTTCCCGCCCGAAGAGGTCAACACCAAGCTGGTCAACATCCGGGTGGGTGTGGGCCGCACCGGCCGCGTCACTCCGTACGCGCAGGTGGAGCCTGTCACCGTGGCGGGCTCCGAGGTCGAGTTCGCGACGCTGCACAACCAGGAGATCGTCAAGAAGAAGGGCGTGTTCATCGGGGACACCGTCGTCATCCGCAAGGCCGGAGACGTCATCCCCGAGATCCTCGGCCCCGTCGCCGACCTGCGGGACGGCAGCGAGTACGAGTTCGTGATGCCCGCCGAGTGCCCCGAGTGCGGCACCCCGCTGCGGGCCATGAAGGAGGGCGACATCGACCTCCGGTGTCCCAACGCCCGCACCTGCCCGGCCCAGTTGCGCGAGCGCCTCTTCTACCTGGGCGGCCGCCAGTGCCTGGACATCGAGAACTTCGGGTACGTGGCCGCCGCCGCGCTCACCGGACCGCTGGAGCCCGAGCAGCCGCCGCTCACGGACGAGGGCGACCTGTTCGACCTCACGATGGACCAGCTCCTGCCCATCAAGGCGTACGTCCTCGACCAGGACAGCGGACTGCCCAAGCGCGATCCGAAGACGGGCGAGGAGAAGGTCGCGGACATCTTCGCCACCAAGGCGGGCGAGCCGCGCAAGAACGCCGTGTCGATGCTGGAGCACATCGAGGCGGCCAAGAGCCGCCCGCTGGCCCGGATCATCAACGGCCTGTCGATCCGTCACGTCGGTCCGGTCGCCGCGGAGGCGCTCGCCCGCGAGTTCCGCTCCATCGACCGCATCGACCAGGCCACCGAGGAGGAGCTCGCCGCCACCGACGGCGTCGGCGGGATCATCGCCGCCTCCGTGAAGCAGTGGTTCGCCGAGGACTGGCATCGGGAGATTCTGCGGAAGTGGCGTGACGCCGGTGTGAGAATGGAAGAAGAGGGGGCAGGAGAGGATGAAGGCCCCCGACCCCTCGAAGGACTCACCGTGGTGGTCACCGGGACGCTGCAGAACTACACGCGGGATGGCGCAAAAGAGGCCCTGCAGAGCAGGGGCGCGAAGGTCACGGGTTCCGTTTCGAAGAAGACGTCCTTCGTGGTCGTGGGGGACAACCCCGGTTCCAAGTACGACAAGGCCATGCAGGTCAAGGTTCCGGTTCTGGACGAGGACGGGTTCGCGGTCCTCCTGGAGCAGGGCCCTGAGGCCGCCGTCGACGTGGCGCTTCCCGCGGAGCAGGAGACCGCCGAGTAGCAGTAGGAGGTCACTCGAACGGCGCATACCAGACGCTCGCGGAACGCCGGGGTCATTCGGGCAACCGTGCCCGGGCGCGTCCGTCTGGTGCCCGTGGAAGCCTTCTGCGGCCTACTGTTGAGGTGTGCGCCTGCCGAGTCCTGCTGCGGGTGGGGCGAATCCTCGCTCACCGGAAGCGTGGAGAGCGGGCAGCGGACGTGGGCACCGCCGGCAGTGAGAGGGACGGGAATGGAACCGACCGAGAGCGCCGCCCCGGACTCACGCCTGCGCCCACGCCGAGGTGCGCGGCGCGATCCGGCGAGTCGTCCCGACCGAGGCGACGGGGGCGAAGGCAGCGACAGCGGTCACGGGGAGAACGAGCGCGGTGGTGTGGTGAACTGGCGCAAATGGTGGCGCGGAAGCGGACTCGGCGCCGGCCGGACGGTCGAGGCGTCCCGTCCTGACGGTCCGGGGGCCGAAGCGGAACCGACGAAGCACGGTGCGGACAACGGCGGTTCGGCCCATGCCCGCGCCGAGTCCCACCCCGGGGAGCGCGCCCCGGCCCGCCCACGAGGCGCCGACGAGCGTCCCACGCGCGGACTGCCGGCCCGCACTCCGAAGACCGACGGCGGGCCCGGCGACCGGATATCCGGCGTCCGCGCGCAGGGTGACCACCCGTCGGGCGGCCGGGCACCGGGCGACCGTGAGGCCGGCGAGCACGGCCCCAACTCCCGCCCCACCGGCGAGGAAACGCCCACCGCCCACGCGCCCGTCGTGCGCCCGTCCGACACTCGTTCTCCCAACTCCCGCCCCACCGGCGACGGAGTGGTCGACGTCCGCCCGAGCGGCGGACGGCCGCTCGGTGAGCGCCTGCGCGACGGTCTGACCGTGGGCGGCCGCTCCGGCGGAGGCCCCTACCGGACCGGTGCCGCGGGCAGGAGCCCCGCCCCGCTTCCCGGAACCGCCCCCGCCGGCGGCCGGGTCGGAGTGGCGACCCCCGCACGCAATCAGCTCGCCGCGCAGGGGGAGACGTCCCGGGCCGCGCTCGTGCCGCTGCTGCCCGGCGTGGTCGTGGCGCTCGCCGCCGTGGTGCTCGGCGCCGGGTTCTACCGTGCGGTCGGGCAGGGGCACGCGCTCTTCCCGTCCGGCGCGGTCGGCTGGTGCCTCGCGATCCTGACAGGGATCATCGTCGGCCACCTCGTCGCGCTCGGCCGCGACCGCTGGTGGGGCGGCACCGGATCCGGCGCGGCCCTCACCCTCGCCGTGCTGCTCCTGTACGGCTGGGTGCCCGCGGGCATGGTCAGCCTCACCGTCGTCGTCCTCGTCGGCATCGCCCGCAGACACTGCGGGCGCCAGGGACTGCTGCACGGCGCGATCGACATCCTCGGCATCGGGGCGGGCGCCCTCGTCCTCGCCGCGTTCGGCCGCGTGCCGTCCGTCGAGGCGCCGTGGAAGCCGGAGGGCTGGGGCCTGTCCACCCTGCCCGAGGTCGTCCTCGCGGCGCTCGCCTATCTGCTGATCACGCGCGCCCTCCTCTGGTACGTGCACGCGCCGCCGCACTCCGGGCTGCCCACCGTCGCCCGTACCGCCCTCGTCCGGCAGGGCCTCGTCGCGGTCGCGCTGCTCGGGATCGCGCCGCTGGTCTGCGTCGTCGCGATCGCCCTGCCGGTGCTGCTGCCGCTGTTCGCGATCCCGCTGATCGCGCTCGACTCCACGCTGTGGATCGCGCGGGCCCGCGCCGAGGAGCAGTTGCGCGACCCGCTGACGGGACTGCCGAACCGGCAGTGGCTCCTGGAGCGGACCTGGTCCGCGCTCGACGACGCGGAGCGGATCGGGGTGCGCAGCGCGCTGATGCTGATCGACCTCGATCGCTTCCGGTCGGTGAACGACACGCTCGGCCACCTCGCAGGCGACCGGCTCCTGCTGCAGATCGCAGACCGGCTGAGAGCGGCTCTGCCGCGCGGTGCGGAGGTCGCGCGGCTCGGCGGCGACGAGTTCGCGGTGCTGCTGCCCGTCGCCGACTCCACGACGTCCGCGACACGCGTGGCCCGCAACCTCGTGGCGACCCTGGGCTCCCCGCTCGATCTGGACGGGCTGACGCTCGTACTGGAGGCGAGCGCGGGACTCGCCGTCTTCCCCGACCACGCGCTGGACGCCGAGGGCCTGCTGCGCCGGGCCGACGTGGCGATGTACCAGGCCAAGCGGGACCGCACCGGCGTGGAGGTCTATGAGTCGAAGCGGGACTCCAACACGCCCGACCGGCTCGGCCTCCTCGGCGACCTGCGGCGCGCGCTCGACGCGGGCGAGGTCGAGCTGCACTACCAGCCGAAGGTCCGGTTCGACGGGCACGTGGCGGGTCTTGAGGCGCTCGTGCGGTGGGTGCACCCGGAGCGCGGGAAGGTGCCGCCGGACGAGTTCATCGCCATCGCCGAGTCGTCCGGGCTCATGCCGCATCTGACCGAGTACGTCCTGGAGACCGCGCTCGGACAGGTCGCCCGCTGGCGTGCGCAGGGGCTGCACGTGCCGGTCGCGGTCAACGTGTCGCCGCGTGATGTGCACACGCCCGGTTTCGCGGGGGCGGTCGCCGCGCGCCTCGCCCGGCACGGCGTCCCGGCGGGTTCGCTGCAACTGGAGATCACGGAGCATGTGCTCCTGGAGGATCCGCAGCGCGCCGCCGACACCCTGGCGGGGCTCACCGGCCACGGCGTGAAGATGTCGCTCGACGACTTCGGCACCGGGTACTCGTCGCTGGTCCACCTGCGGCGGCTCCCGGTCAGCGAGCTGAAGATCGACCGCTCGTTCGTGGCCCGGCTCGCCGTGGACACCGAGGACGCGGAGATCGTCCGCTGCACCGTCGACCTCGCGCACTCGCTCGGCCTGCTGGTCGTCGCCGAGGGCGTCGAGGACGACGAGACGTGGGAGCGGCTGCGCGACCTGGGCTGCGACGCGGTGCAGGGCTGGCTCGTCGCCGCCGCGATGCCGCCGGACGAGACGACCGCGTGGCTCCGCGCCCGGGGCGACCGCGGCTGGCAGCGGTTGCCTGCGGCGCTTCCGGCCGCCCAGGGAGACGAGCACGGGCCCCTCGCCTGACGCCGGGCCTGCCCCGTGGCTGAGGTTGCGCAGTTCCCCGCGCCCCTGAAAGGGGCGCGGGGAACCGCGTACGCCGAGCCCGTCTCACGCGCCCCCGGAAACCCGTTCCGTGGCATGCCTCCGCGCCCCATAGGATTGGGACCAAACCGAGAACACGCACCCCGTGAGGATCCGCATGCCTGGCATCACGCGCGAGGAGGTCGCCCACCTCGCCCGGCTGGCGCGTCTGGAGCTGAAGCCCGAAGAGCTCGACCACTTCGCAGGCCAGCTCGACGACATCATCGGCGCGGTCGCCCGCGTCAGTGACGTCGCCGACCAAGACGTACCGCCGACTTCGCACCCGCTGCCGCTGACGAACGTCATGCGCAAGGACGAGGTCCGTCCGTCGCTCACCCCCGAGCAGGCGCTCTCCGGCGCCCCGGCCCAGGAGCAGCAGCGTTTCAAGGTGCCGCAGATCCTGGGGGAGGACTAAGAAGTCATGACGGACATCATCAAGCTCACCGCCGCCGAGATCGCGGCGAAGATCGCTTCCGGCGAGCTGACCGCCGTCGAGGTCACCGAGGCCCACCTGGCCCGCATCAGCGCCGTCGACGAGAAGGTGAACGCCTTCCTGCACGTCGACCGCGAGGGCGCCCTCGCGCAGGCCCGCGCCGTCGACGCCAAGCGCGCCAAGGGCGAGAAGCTCGGCCCGCTGGCCGGCGTCCCGCTCGCGCTGAAGGACATCTTCACCACCGAGGGGATCCCGACCACGGTCGGCTCGAAGATCCTCGAAGGCTGGATCCCGCCGTACGACGCGACGCTGGTCAAGAAGCTGAAGGCCGCCGACGTCGTCATCCTCGGCAAGACCAACATGGACGAGTTCGCCATGGGGTCGTCGACGGAGAACAGCGCGTACGGCCCGACCGGCAACCCGTGGGACCTCACCCGCATCCCGGGCGGCTCCGGCGGCGGTTCCTCCGCCTCCCTCGCCGCGTACGAGGCCCCGCTCGCCATCGGCACGGACACCGGCGGCTCGATCCGCCAGCCCGCCGCCGTCACCGGCACGGTCGGCGTCAAGCCGACGTACGGCGGCGTCTCGCGGTACGGCATGGTCGCGTTCTCGTCCTCCCTCGACCAGGGCGGCCCCTGCGCCCGTACGGTCCTGGACGCGGCGCTCCTGCACGAGGCCATCGCAGGACACGACCCGCTCGACTCCACGTCCATCGACGCCCCGGTCCCCGCGGTCGTCGAGGCCGCGAAGAACGGCAGCGTGCAGGGCATGCGCGTCGGCGTCGTCAAGCAGTTCCGCGGCGAGGGCTACCAGGCCGGTGTCGTGCAGCGCTTCGACGAGTCGGTCGAGCTGCTGAAGTCGCTGGGCGCCGAGGTCGTCGAGCTGGACTGCCCGTCGTTCGACCTGGCCCTGTCCGCGTACTACCTGATCGCGCCGTCCGAGTGCTCCTCGAACCTCGCCCGGTTCGACGCCATGCGCTACGGCCTGCGCGTCGGTGACGACGGCTCGCACTCCGCCGAGGACGTCACCGCGCTGACCCGTGAAGCCGGCTTCGGCGACGAGGTCAAGCGCCGCATCATCCTGGGCACGTACGCGCTGAGCTCCGGCTACTACGACGCGTACTACGGCAGCGCCCAGAAGGTGCGCACGCTGATCACCCAGGAGTTCGAGGCCGCGTTCGAGCAGGTCGACGTCATCGTGTCGCCGACGACGCCGACCACCGCCTTCCCGATCGGCGAGCGCGCCGACGACCCGATGGCGATGTATCTCGCGGACCTCTGCACGATTCCGACCAACCTGGCTGGGAACTCGGCCATGTCGCTGCCCTGCGGTCTGGCCCCCGAGGACGGACTGCCGGTCGGCCTGCAGATCATCGCCCCCGCCATGAAGGACGACCGCCTGTACAAGGTGGGTTCGGCCGTCGAGGCCGCTTTCGTGGAAAAGTGGGGACACCCGCTGCTTGAGGAGGCTCCGTCGCTGTGAGTGCCATGGCAAAGAAGGCCAAGAACTTCAAGAAGTCCAAGACCGGCGTCTACGTATCGCTGGCCAGTACCGCTTTCGGCGCGATCAGCGTCGCGAAGCAGGCGAAGATGGCCCGCAACGACAACGACACCCTGCGGCTGATCGACGCCGCCGTGTCCGCCGCTGCCATCGTCACCGGTATGGCGATCCTCTACCGGGAGCTCAAGCGCCTGGGCGACGACGACGTCCTGCTGGGCTGAGAGGGAAGTTTCAGAAATCGTGACTGCCACGACCACGTCCGAGCTGATGGGGTACGAGGACGCGCTCGCGTCGTACGACCCGGTCATGGGCCTTGAGGTCCACGTCGAGCTCGGCACGAAGACGAAGATGTTCTGCGGCTGCTCCACCGAGCTGAAGCAGGACGCCAACAGCCAGACCTGCCCCACCTGCCTCGGTCTGCCCGGCGCGCTGCCGGTCGTGAACGAGATCGGCGTCGAGTCGGCCATCAAGATCGGCCTCGCGCTCAACTGCTCGATCGCCGAGTGGTGCCGCTTCGCCCGGAAGAACTACTTCTATCCGGACATGCCGAAGAACTTCCAGACCTCCCAGTACGACGAGCCGATCGCCTTCGACGGCTACCTCGACGTACAGCTGGAGGACGGCGAGGTCTTCCGCGTGGAGATCGAGCGCGCCCACATGGAGGAGGACACCGGCAAGTCGACGCACGTCGGCGGTGCCACGGGTCGTATCCAGGGCGCTTCGCACTCGCTGCTCGACTACAACCGCGCGGGCATCCCGCTCATCGAGATCGTCACCAAGCCCATCGAGGGTGCGGGCGAGCGGGCCCCCGAGGTCGCGAAGGCGTACGTCGCCGAGCTGCGCGAGGTCATCAAGGCGCTGGACGTGTCCGAGGCCCGGATGGACAAGGGCCAGATGCGCTGCGACGTGAACCTGTCCCTGCGTCCCCACGGGACGAAGGAGTTCGGCACGCGCTCCGAGACGAAGAACGTGAACTCGCTGCGTTCCGTCGAGCGCGCCGCCCGCTTCGAGATCCAGCGCCACGCCGCGGTGCT
The DNA here is from genome assembly GCF_054963755.1 of Streptomyces sp. EDA2-14. NCBI lineage: Bacteria > Bacillati > Actinomycetota > Actinomycetes > Kitasatosporales > Streptomycetaceae > Streptomyces > Streptomyces sp. EDA2-14. Next base: position 62,771 of record NZ_JBUEGE010000022.1, on the reverse strand, counting down.
GTCCTCCGGCGGATCGATCGTGCAGGAGACCCGTCACTTCCACGAGGAGGACGGCTCCACCACGTCGGGCCGCATCAAGGACAACGCCGAGGACTACCGGTACTTCCCGGAGCCCGACCTGGTGCCCGTCGCCCCGTCCCGCGAGTGGGTCGAGGCGCTGCGTGCCGAGCTCCCGGAGATGCCGCTCGCGCAGCGCAACCGGCTGATCGAGGAGTGGGGCATCAGCTCCCACGACATGCAGTCGATCCGCAACGCCGGTGCCATCGGCCCGATCGTCGCGACGATCAACGCCGGCTCCGACTCGACGTCCGCCCGCAAGTGGTGGATGGGCGAGCTGGCCCGCTCCGCGAACGACCAGGGCGTCGAGCTCGGCGCGCTGCCGATCACGCCGGAGCAGGTGGCCCGCGTGTCCGAGCTGGTCGCCGCCGGTGACCTCAACGACAAGCTGGCCCGCCAGGTCATCGACGGCGTCCTCAAGGGCGAGGGCACGCCGGACGAGGTCGTCGAGAAGCGCGGCCTGAAGGTCGTCTCGGACGAGGGCGCGCTGACCGCCGCCGTCGACGAGGCCATCGCGGGCAACGCGGCGATCGCCGACAAGATCCGTGGCGGCAAGACCGCTGCCGCGGGGGCGCTCGTGGGCGCCGTCATGAAGGCGACCCGGGGGCAGGCCGACGCGGCGCGCGTCAAGGAACTGATCCTGGAGAAGCTGGGCGTCTCCGACGGCTGACCGGACTGGGGCGGCGGTGCACCGGGCAACCGGTACGCCGCCGCCTTTCCGTGTCCACGTCGCGGGGCTCTGCCCCGGACCCCGCTGCTCAATCGCCGCAGGGGCTTGAATTGGGGATCTGCCCCGTACCCAGCTCCCTCATCGCCGCAGGGGCTTGATCGTGCTCATCTCCGTTGGCCTTCTCGCCGTAACACTCGTCTTCGCCGTCCTACGCCCCCGTAGATGGCCGGAGGCGGTTGTCGCTGTGCCCGCGGCGGGGATCGCCGTCCTCACCGGCGCCGTGTCGCCCGACCACGCCTGGTCGGAGACCCAGGAGCTGCTGCCGGTCGTCGGGTTCCTCGCCGGGATTCTGCTCCTGGCCCAGCTCTGCGCCGACGAAGGTCTGTTCAAGGCGGCCGGTGACCTGGTCGCCCGCGCCTGCCACGGCAGCCCCAAGCGCATGCTCGGCGGCGTCTTCGCGGTGGCCGCCGGGATCACCGCCGTACTGAGCCTCGACGCCACCGTCGTCCTGCTCACCCCGGTCGTCTTCGCGACGGCGGCCCGGATCGGCGCACGCCCGCGCCCGCACGTCTACGCGAGCGCCCACCTCGCCAACTCGGCCTCCCTGCTGCTGCCCGTGTCGAACCTGACGAACCTGCTGGCCTTCGCCGCGAGCGGGCTCACGTTCACGCACTTCGCCGGGCTCATGGCGCTCCCGTGGCTGGTGGCGATCGGCATCGAGTACGCGGTGTTCCGCCGCTACTTCGCCCGGGATCTGGCCGCGCCCGCGCACGATCCGGACCCCGAAGAGCCGCCCGGCGTCCCGCTGTTCACGCTCACGGTGCTCGCCCTCACGCTCGCCGGATTCGTGGTCACGTCCTTCGCGGGGATCGAGCCGCTGTGGGCGGCCTTCGCGGGGGCGGCCGTGCTCGGCGCCAGGGCACTCGCCCGCCGCCACACCACCCCGGTGCAGCTGCTCAAGGCGGCCAACCTGCCGTTCTGCGTCTTCGTCCTGGCGCTCGGCATCGTGGTCAGGGCCGTGGTCGACAACGGCCTCGGGGACGCCGTCGCCCGCTTCCTGCCGGACGGTTCGTCCCTGCTCACGCTGCTCGCGATCGCCGGGGTCGCGGCGCTCCTCGCCAACGTCATCAACAACCTGCCGGCGATCCTCGCCCTGCTCCCGGTCGTCGCCCCGATGGGGGCGGGCCCGGTGCTCGCCGCCCTGATCGGCGTCAACGTCGGTCCCAACCTCACGTACGTCGGCTCTCTCGCGACCCTCCTGTGGCGCCGCATCGTGCACGACCACGGCACGGAGCCGGAACTGGGCGACTTCACCCGCCTCGGCCTGCTCACCGTCCCCGCGACCCTCGCGGCGTCGACGGTGGCGTTGTGGGCCGCGCTCTCCTTGTGAGTAAGGACACGAAAGCGACAAACGATCACTTCCGGCTGTAAGAGTGTCTCGTCATTGCTCATGTGTTCTTTGCGGGCTGTTCACGCACGAAGCGGATGTTCCCGGTCAAAGATCCACGAAATGACTCAGGGAGTACGTCCGTGGCCGCACTTGCCCGCTGGTGTGTCAGGCACCGGCTCGTGGTCGTACTTCTGTGGGTGATCGCCCTCGGAGGCACGAGCGCGGCCGCCGCCGTCGCCGGCTCCTCGTACTCGAACGACTACGAGGCGCCCGGTACGGAGTCGGGCCACGCGACACAGCTCCTGAACGAGAACTTCTCCGGGCTCGGCGGCGACAGCGACACCGTCGTCTGGCACATCGAGGACTCCACCGTGCGCGCCGCCGACGTCGAGAAGGCGATGAGCAACACGCTCGGCGAGATCGCCGACCTCCCCGGCGTCGCGTCCGTCGCCTCGCCGTACGAGGCCGGGGGCACCGGCCAGATCAGCGCCGACGGGCACACCGCGTACGCCACGGTCACCTTCCACGAGCAGGCCGACGACATCCCCAAGGGGCAGGCGCAGGCCGTCGTCGACACCGCGCAGGCCGCCGAGGACGACGGGCCCGACGGGCTCCAGGTGGAGCTGGGCGGCAGCGCCGTCGCGCTCACCGAGTCCACGTCGGCCCACACGTCCGAGATCATCGGCGTCGTCGTCGCGGCCGTCGTGCTCTTCCTCGCCTTCGGCTCGCTCGCCGCGGCCGCGCTCCCGATCGCCACCGCCCTGGTGAGCGTCGGCACCGCGTACGCGGGGATCGTCCTGCTCGGGCACGCCATGACCGTCGCGGACTTCGCGCCGATGCTCGGCATGCTCGTCGGGCTCGGGGTGGGCATCGACTACGCGCTGTTCATCGTGACCCGGCACCGCAGAGGGCTGAAGCGGGGGCTTCCGGTGGCCGAGGCCGCCGAGCGGGCCGTCGCCACCACCGGGCGGGCCGTCGTGTTCGCCGGGGCCACCGTGTGCATCGCCCTGCTCGGCATGCTGATGCTGGGCCTCAGCTTCCTCAACGGCGTCGCCATCGCCGCCTCCGTGACCGTGCTGCTCACCGTCGCCGCGTCCGTGACGCTGCTGCCGGGCCTGCTCTCGTACATCGGGCCGCGCGCGCTGTCGCGGCGCGAGCGGCGGCGGCTCGCCGAGCACGGTCCGCAGCCCGTGCTGCCGACCGGGCTCGCCGCCCGCTGGGCCGCCTTCGTGGAGCGCCGTCCGAAGCTGCTCGGCGCGCTGGCCGTCGCCGTGATCGCGGTGCTCTCGCTGCCCACCTTCTTCCTCCACCTGGGCACGTCGGACCAGGGCAACAATCCGGCGAGCAGCACCACCCGGCAGGCGTACGACCTGCTCGGCGACGGTTTCGGGCCCGGTGTGAACGGGCCGCTGACCCTCGTCACCAAGGTCGACGGCGCCAAGGACAAGGCCGCGCTCGCGGAGCTGACGAGCGAACTGCGGACCACCGACGGAGTCGCCTCCGTCTCGCGTGTTACGTATAACTCCGACGACAGTGCGGCCCACCTCACCCTCGTACCGAAGTCCTCGCCGCAGTCCGAGCGGACCAGTGAACTCGTCGACCGGCTGCGCGCCGACGTCGTGCCGGCCGCCGAACAGGGCAGCGCGCTCGATGTGCAGGTCGGCGGCGTCACCGCGAGCTACGACGACTTCGCGGAGGTCATCGTCGGCAAGCTGCCCCTGTTCGTGGGGGTCGTGATCGGGCTCGGCTGCCTCCTGCTGCTGTTCGCCTTCCGGTCCATCGGGATCCCGCTCAAGGCCGCCGCGATGAACGTGGCCGCCGTCGGCGCCGCCTTCGGGGTCGTCGTCGCGATCTTCCAGTGGGGCTGGGGGAGCGAACTCCTCGGCCTGGGGGCGTCCGGACCGATCGAACCCTTCCTTCCCGTGATCATGGTGTCGGTCCTCTTCGGGCTCTCCATGGACTACCAGGTGTTCCTCGTGAGCCGGATGTACGAGGAGTGGCTGGAGACCGGCGACAACCGGCGGGCCGTCCGGGTCGGGCTCGCCGAGACCAGCCGCGTGATCAACTCGGCCGCCGTGATCATGATTTCGGTGTTCCTTGCGTTCGTGCTCAGCGGGGACCGGGTGATCGCCATGTTCGGCATCGCGCTCGCCGTGGCCGTCGCCGTCGACGCGTTCATCCTCCGTACGCTCCTCGTGCCCGCCCTGATGCACATGCTCGGCGGTGCCAACTGGTGGCTGCCCAAGTGGCTCGACCGGCGCCTGCCGCGCCTGAGCATCGAGCCCCCCGAGTGCCGCGCCGCCGCGGGTGCGAGGATCCCGGTGCAGCGCACGCCCACCGGCGGCGCGCTGGGCGACCTGCTCACGAAGGAGACCGAGGACCCCGATGTACGCGATCCCGCTGGGTGACGACAGTGCCGAGCTGAGGCCCCTGGAGACCTGGCACGCCGAGGAGTTCCTGGCCCACATGGACCGGGGGCGCGAGTTCATCGGCCGGTTCATCCCGTTCGGCTCCACGGCGACCGACCTCGACTCCACCAGGGACCTGCTCCGGCAGTTCGCCGACGCCCGGGCCGCGGACACGCGCGCGTACCACGGCATCTGGCTCGACGGGACGCTCGTCGGCGGCGTACTGGCACTGAACCTCAACGCGGCGAACGGCAACTGCGAGGTCGGCTGCTGGCTGGAGCCGGCCGCCGCCGGGCGCGGCCTCGTCACGCGCGCGATGCGGCACCTCGTCGACTGGGCCGTCGAGGAGCGCGGAATCCACCGGGTGGAGTGGGTCGCCGCCGCCGGGAACATCCCCAGCATCAACGTGGCCCGGCGCCTCGGATTCACAAAAGAGGGAGTGCACCGGGAAAGTTTTCCCTGGGCCGGCACCCGCCATGACATGGAGGTTTGGGCCGTGCTCGCGCCCGAGTGGCGTAGCGCACGAAGCGGGCACAGGAAACGTTAAGACACCTCTCAGACTCCGTCCGTACGGTGCGCAGCATGACTACGAAGACTGAAGCGCAGAGCGACGCCGAGACGCGGGAGGAGGGCACGGAGGCCCAGGACGCGAAGGCGACCGAGACGGCCGCGGCGACCGAGGAGAGCAAGGAGGCCGCGGCCACCGAGGCGACCGGGAAGGCCACCGACGACGCGCAGGACGACGAGGCCGCCGAAGCCGCCGCCGAGGCCGAGCTCGCGGCCCTCGCCAAGGCCGAGGCCGACAAGCCGACCGGTGTCGGCCAGGGCGCCGGTGCGATCGTCTCCGTGGCCATCGGCATCGTCGGCCTCAGCGGCGGCTGGCTCGGCACCATCGCCTCGGCCCGCCAGCAGCTCATCGGCCAGCTCAACACCGCGCAGAGCGCGGGCATCGCCAAGCAGATCACCGCGATGTACGGCAACGCCTGGCACTCCGCCGCCCTCGTCGGCGGCCTCTTCTCGCTCGTCGCCCTGGTGGTCGCGGCGGGCGTCCTGGCCAGGCCCGCGTTCGGCGCGCCGGGCAAGCCGCAGGCGCCGTGGATCAAGTCGACCGCGTGGGCGGGGCTCGTCATCGGCGTCATCGGGCTGCTGCTCGCCGTCGCCAAGTACACCGACCTCATCCTCGGCATGCCCAGCACCAGCAGCTGAAGGCGGCACCTACGCACGGGCGGCCCGGCCGCCTAAGGCACCCCGTGGGCCGCGCCTAAGGAGGCGCGGCCCACGAACATGCGGCACTCTCCCGATGTGCCGCACCCCCCTGGGAGACGAGAGTCGAGGCATCGCGGAAACGGCGACCGCCTCCGCGAAAGCCACAGCGATCGTCACCAGGGGGACGACATGTTCGAGTACGAACTCCACCGGATCCGCTCCGCCGAACTCATCGAGGAAGCCGAACGGTTCCGCCTCGCACGCTCCGCCCGCAAGGAGGCCAAGGCCCACCGTGCGGAGCGCCGGGGCCACCAAGAAAACAGCCAGGACGCCGAGAGGCCGGTGAGTACCGGTCCGAACCGCCGGCGCCGCGCCCCGCGCACGGCGTGAACGCGCCCGCCCCGGCCGGCCGCGCGGAAATCGCGGCGCCGCTGTCAGACCCGTGTGCGATCCTCAGCGATGTGGAGACCAGGTCCGTCAGCCCGGTGTTCGTCGGTCGCGCCGATGAACTGGGCGTACTGAACAAGGCCCTTGAGCGGGCCGAGGCCGCCGAGCCGCAGGCGCTGCTGCTCGGCGGCGAGGCCGGTGTGGGCAAGACGCGGCTCATCGAGGAGTTCGGCGCCCTGGCCCGCGCGCGGGGCGCCGTCGTCGTCACCGGAGGCTGCGTCGAGATCGGCGCCGACGGACTGCCGTTCGCGCCGTTCTCCACCGCCCTGCGCGCCCTGCGCCGCGCGCTGCCCGACGAGGTGGACGCGGCGGCAGCGGGCCGCGAGGGCGAACTGGCGCGTGTGCTCCCCGAGTTGAGCGACCACGAGGGCGGCGGTTTCGGCGGGAGGGGCGACGAGAGCGCCATGGCCCGCCTCTTCGAGCTCACCGTCCGCCTCCTGGAGCGCGTCGCCGCCGCGCACACCGTCGTCGTCATCCTCGAAGACCTGCACTGGGCGGACGCCTCCACCCGCCACCTGCTCACCTACCTCTTCCGTACGCTGCGCAGCGGCCGCCTCGCCGTCATCGCCAGCTACCGCGCGGACGACGTGCACCGCCGCCACCCGCTGCGCCCCCTGCTGGCCGAGCTCGACCGACTGCGCACCGTCACCCGCGTCGACCTCGGCCGCCTCAGCCGCGACGAGGTGGCCCGCCAGGTCGCCGGGATCCTCGCCGAGGAGCCCGACCCCGCCGTGGTGGACGACATCTTCCGCCGCTCCGAGGGCAACGCGTTCTTCGTCGAGGAACTGGCCGTGGCCGCCACCGAGGGCTGTGCCACGGGCCTGACCGACTCGCTGCGCGACGTCCTCCTCGTCCGCGTCGAATCGCTGCCCGAGTCCGCGCAGCGCGTCGCCCGGATCTGCGCGGAGGGCGGCTCCACGGTCGAGTACCCGCTGCTCGCCGCCGTCGCAGGACTCGGCGAGGACGAGCTGATCGAGGCCCTGCGCGCGGCCGTCGGGGCGAACATCCTGCTCGCCACGCCGGACGGCGACGGCTACCGCTTCCGCCACTCCCTGGTCCGCGAGGCCGTCAGCGACGACCTGCTGCCCGGCGAGCGCTCCCGCCTCAACCGCCGCTACGCCGAGGCCCTGGAGGCCGACCCGGCGCTCGTGCCCGCCGACGCGCGCGTGACGCGCCTCGCCAGCTACTGGTACTCCGCCCACGACGCGGCCAAGGCCCTGCCCGCCGTCCTCGACGCCTCCGTGCAGGCCCGCCGCCGGCACGCCTTCTCCGAGCAACTGCGCCTGCTGGAGCGGGCCATGGAGCTGTGGGACCCGGCACCCGCGGAGGTCCGCGAGCAGCTGCGCCGGCAGGACTACGCCGAGGCGTACCCGGCGGGCTGCGACGACGGCGGGGACCCCGCGAAGGACCGGCTCGGCTACATCGACCTGCTGGCCGAGGCCGCCTTCGCCGGACGGGTCAGCGGGGAGCGCGAGACCGGCCTGAAATACGGCAAGCGGGCCACCCGCATCCTTGAGGAGGCCGCCGAGCGCGGTGAAGCCGACCCCCTGCGCGCGGCCTGGTTCTGGACCGAGCGCGCCCGCATCATGCCGAACATCGGCCGCGGCGACGGCTGGGACGAGATCGCCACCGCGCAGGAGCTGGTCCGCGGCCTGCCCCCGTCCGAGGTGCACGCCGACGTCCTGGTGTTCGTGGCGTCCTGGGGGATGCTGCGCAGCCCCGGCCCCGAGACCCTGGCCGCCGCCGAGCGGGCCGCCGAGTACGCGCGCATGGTCGGCGCCGAGGACACCGAACTGCGCGGCCGCATGGTGCTCGGCACACTCCTGGTCGACGCGGGCGAGGTGGAGCAGGGGCTCTCCGAGCTGTACGAGGTGCGCGAGCGCGCCACCGAGCCGGGCCTCGTCGCCCGCATCGCCGCGGCGCACACGAACCTGCCCTCCGCCCTGGAGGGCGTCGGCCGCTCGGCCGAGTCCGTGCGCCTCAGCGAGGACGCCGTCGAGCTGTGCCGCCGCTACGGCATGCGGGACAGCAAGGGCTGGATCCGCGCCAATCTGGCCGAGTCGATGATCTCCCTCGGCCGCTGGGACGAAGCGGTCGCCGTCGCGGACCGCACCCGCCGCTTCGGCCTGAGCGGCCGGCCACGCGGTTCGTGCAGCACGCACCTGGCGACCGTCGCCCTGCACCGCGGCACCCTCCAGGAAGCGGCCGAACTCCTGGCGGCCGCCCACGAACACTTCGGCACCCACGACCCGCAGCCCCAGTACGCCCTGCCCCTCACCCATCTCGCCCTCGCGCTCGCCGCCGCGCAGGGCCGCATCGCCGACGCCCGCTCCACGCTCGCCGCGCTCGTCGCCACCGGGCTGCCGCCGGTCATGCACCGCTACCTGTGGCCCCTGCTGAGCACCGCGGCGGCCGCCGAGGCCGACGCCCGCGGACTGCCCGCCGCCGAGGCCGGGCGCGCCGAGGCGGTCGAGCGGATCCGGGACGCCGCGAAGCGCCAGTCCGCCACCGTGCCCGTCTGGCAGGCCCACGAGCGCTGGGTGCGCGCCGATCTCCTGCGCGCGGAGGGCCGCGACACCCCCGACGACTGGTCCGCCGTGGTCACCGCGTTCGAACCCCTCGACCGCCCCTTCGACCTGGCCCGCGTCCGCCTCCGCCTCGCCGAGTCCCTGGTCGCGCGGGGCGTGGCGGACGACCGGGAGCGCGCCACCGAGCTGCTGAGGCTCACCGACGCCGTCGCCGAGCACCTGGGCGCGCGCCCGCTCGCCGAGTCCGTGGCCCTGCTGGCCCGGCGCGCGCGGATCAGCCTGACCCATGACCCGGCGGCCCACGAGGTGCCGCGTCAGGGCGGCCCGGCCGACCCCGCGGAGGAGTTCGGCCTCACCGGTCGCGAGCGGGACGTGCTGCGCCTCGTCGCGGCGGGGCGCAGCAACCGGCAGATAGCCGAGGAGCTGTTCATCTCGCCGAAGACCGCCAGCGTCCACGTCTCCAACATCCTGGCGAAGCTGGGCGTCGCCGGACGCGGCGAGGCGGCGGCCCTGGCCCACCGCCTGCACCTCTTCCCGGCGGGGAGGGCTCCCGTACGCTGAGGGCGAGGGCCCGGTCGGACCCGCCACTGGGAGGCGCCGTGTTCAACATGTTCGAGGAACTGTTCGCGCCCGGCCGCAAGCACACCAACGACGAGCGCAAGCGCCTGGAGCTGACCCGCGTCGACATGAACGACGGGGATCCGGGCCGCGGCCCGATAGACCTCACGTCGGGCAAGGTCGTCGTCCGCCCGCCGCAGCCCGCGGACGCGGAAACCTCGCAGGCGGAGCCGGACGACGAGGTCAGCTGACCTTCAGCTCCAGGATCCGGTCGTCCCCCTTCTCCGGCGTCCCGCGCGTGTCCGTCTCGCTCGTCATCAGCCACAGCTTGTCGTCGTCCGCCGCCACCACGGTGCGCAGCCGCCCGTACTTCCCCTCCAGGAACGCCTGCGGCTCATGGGCCGCCTTCGTACCGTCCAGGGGAATCCGCCAGAGCCGCTCGCCGCGCAGCCCGGCCATCCAGATCGAGCCCTTCGCGTACGCGATCCCGCTGGGCGAGGCGTCCGCCGTGTGCCACTGGGCGATCGGGTCGTGGTACTTCTTGTCGCCGCTCTCGCCCTCGGCGTCGGGCCAGCCGTAGTTGTCGCCCGCCACGATCCGGTTCAGCTCGTCCCAGGTGTCCTGGCCGAACTCCGAGGCCCACAGCCGCTTGTCCCCGTCCCAGGCAAGACCCTGCACATTGCGGTGCCCGTACGAGTACACGGGGGAGTCCCCGAACGGATTGCCGGGCGCCGGCTCGCCCTCCGCGGTCAGCCGCAGGATCTTGCCGCCCGTCGACTTCTTGTCCTGCGCCAGCGGCTTGTCGTACGTCTCGCCGGTGCCCACGTACAGCAGCTTGTCCGGGCCGAACGCGATCCGCCCGCCGTTGTGGTTCGTGCCCTTGGGGATGCCCCGGAACACGGTGTCGGGAGCGCCCAGCTGCTCGCCGGACGGCTTCTTCTCGTCGTAGATCATCCGCGCGATGCGGTTGTCCGACTCCGTCGTGAAGTACGCGTAGACCATGTGGTCGGAGGCGTACGAGGGGGAGAGCGCGAGGCCCAGGAGCCCGCCCTCGCCCTCGGGCGCGACGCCGGGCACCTCGCCGAGCACGGTCTTCTTCCCCGTCTTCGTGTCGACCCGGGTGATCGTCCCCTCGTCGCGGGACGAGACGAGCAGGTCGCCCTCGGGCAGCTCGGCAAGCCCCCACGGCGACTTCAGGCCGTCCGTGACGGTCCGCTCGACGCTCACCGAACCCTTCGCCGGGGGCACGTCCCCCGCGGTGGTCGAGGAGCCCTTCGACCCGCTCGCGCTCGGCGCGGACGTCTCGTCCCTGCCCGGCGGGGAGTCGTCACCGGACGAGCATCCCGCCGTGAGCAGGAGCGCGGCACAGGCGGCGAGGGCCAACGCGGGCCGCACAGCTGGACGTTGCACGATCAGAATCCCTTCGACACGAAGCTCTGCCGTTCACACACCGCTCTCCTCTTGAAACACCGTTCACGCCGCTCAGGTTCCCGGACCGGCGCACTCGTTCGGGTCGATCCGACCGGACGGGCCCACCCGGCCGCTCAGTCCCAGGACCCCTGCGCCGCCGGAAGCGCCGCGATCTCCGCCAAGTCCTCCGCGGTGAGCCGCAGTTCGGCGGAGGCCGCGTTCTCCAGCACCCAGCGCTCCTGCTTGGTGCCCGGCACCGGCACCACACCAGTACCTTGCGCCGCCACCCAGGCGAGCGCCACCTGGGCCGGTGTCACCTGCTCGCCGTGGCGCCCGGCGATCCGGCGCAGACCCGCCACGATCGGCTGGTTCGCCGCCATCATCTCGGCGGTGAAGCGGGGGTGCCGGGCGCGCAGGTCGTCCGGTTCGAAGCCGCCGCCGGTGGTGAGCGTGCCGGTCAGGAACCCGCTGCCGAGCGGCATCGCGCCGAGGAACCCGATGCCACGCGCCGCGCACCAGGGCAGCAGCGCCCCGAGCGCCTCCGGAGACCACACCGACAGCTCGGCCATGACCGCGCTCACCGGGAACACCTGCTGCACCCGCTCCAACTGGCGGATCGTTCCGGCATGCCGCTCGGCCCGGCCGCCGCGCCGCGAGGCCCGCGCGCCCACCGCGCAGAACCCCAGCGAGCGCACCTTGCCCGCCGTCACCAGCTCCGCCATCGCGCCCCACGTCTCCTCGACGGGCACCTCGGGGTCCGCGCGGTGCAGCTGGTACAGGTCGATGACATCGGTCTGCAGGCGCCGCAGCGACGCGTCGCAGGCCCGCTTCACATAGCCGGGGCGGCCGTTGGCGACGATGTGCTGCTCGCCGACGAGCAGCCCCACCTTCGTCGACACGAACGCGTCGGCCCGCCGCTCCTTGAGCACCCGGCCCAGCAGCAGCTCATTGGTGAAGGGCCCGTACATGTCCGCGGTGTCGACCAGACTGCACCCGCGGTCCAGGGCGGTGTGCACGGCACGCAGGGACTCCTCGCCGCGCTGTTGCGAGCCGGTGTAGGCCCAGCTCATCGGCATGCATCCGATCCCGACGGCACCCACCTCTAGGCCCGCCGCGCCGATCGCCTTGCGCGCACCACCTTGCTCCACCTGCCCGTGACCCTCCCTGGCCCCTCCTGAGGTCCCCAACCTAACCTCTGTACCTTCACTCGGCTGACATAGCCTCCTGACCATGACTGGTGATGTGTGGCTGCCCTTCCGCGCCGACGAGATTCCGGGCCTTCCACAGGGCCTCGACTACCGCTTCTGGAACGGTGAACCCGACTTCCCGGCGGACCCCGCCGACTGCGCGTTCTACGTCGTCCCCTACATGAAGCCGCCGGATGTCGGCGTCCGCCCGATGCCCGGCATGACGTCCGTACGCGCCGTGCAGACGCTCTCCGCGGGCGTCGACCACGTACAGAGCGGTCTGAAGTACCTGCGCGCGGGCGTCGAGTTGTGCAATGCCCGCGGGGTGCACGACGCCAGCACCGCCGAGCTCGCGCTCACCCTGATCCTCGCCTCCCTGCGCGGCATCCCCGACTTCGTGCGCGGCCAGGACCGGGGCGAGTGGCGCGGCGGATTCCGGCCCGCGCTCGCCGACAAGCACGTACTGATCGTGGGATACGGGGCCATCGGCGCCGCGGTGGAGGACCGGCTCACGCCGTTCGAGGTCGCGCGGGTGACACGCGTCGCGCGCTCCGCCCGTACAACGGAGCGCGGGCCCGTGCACCCGCTCACCGAGCTGCCGGAACTGCTGCCGCAGGCCGATGTCGTCATCATGGTGACCCCGCTCACCGAGGACACCCGCGGCCTCGTGAACGCCGAGTTCCTCGCCCGCCTCAAGGACGGCGCACTGCTCGTGAACGTCGGCCGCGGCCCGGTCGTCGACACCAAGGCCCTCCTCGCGGAACTGGAGACTGGCCGGATCACCGCTGCCCTCGACGTCACGGATCCCGAACCCCTGCCTCGGGAGCACCCGTTGTGGCAGGCTCCTGGTGTGCTCATCTCGCCGCACGTGGGTGGCCCCACATCCGCCTTCATGCCGCGGGCCAAGCGTCTGCTCGCCGCTCAGCTCACCCGCTTCGCGGCGGGGGAACCGCTCGAGAACGTCGTGCTCACCGTCGACTGACCCCGGCCGTCCCCGCGGGCCCTGCGAAACCCTCCGCGCCGCGCGCCACGACCGGCCCCACGGGCAACTCCCGTGAGGTCGTCCGGGGTTCGTCGGGCACTCTGTGCGCCCGTCCGGATGCACCCCGTGCCCGCCCCGTGTCCGCATCGTGCCTGGTCGTCACGGAGAGTAGAGGAACTATGTCCCTGAGTGACGAGACTGGTGTATCGTCCCGACTGGGGCAGCGCCGCGCCAGCACGTGGCGCCGGGGACGAGTGACGGACTGCGAGGGGGGCGACGGGCGATGCACGGCCTATGGGCGAACGATCCGACGCGGCGGGGCCGCCGACGGCTGTCTTGTACGGTGACCCACGCGCCGATGCGCGGCCGAAGTCCGGGCTGCCGCAGGACACATACGCATCGATCAGGACCGCGCGGCGGCCGCAGAAGGCCCCCGCAGGAGGGCCGGCGGAAGGCGGACACGGGGGCGACCCGGCGGACCGGGGCGGCCCGGTGACCGCGCACCCCACGCCGACGACAGCGCTGGGCGCCTCCATGTACTCCGGTGGCCAGGCATCCGCCCGCGCGCCTCAGCGGGGCGGCTCCGGAGCCCAGTTGCTCCTCGCCCTCCTGTGCGCCGGCTTCGCGGTGGGGTCCGCGGTCGGCTGGGGATCCGACCGACTCGCCCTGATCATGGGCGACTTCGGCCTGAGTGTCGCGGCCGCGATCGCCGCAGTGTCGAACTTCGTGTACGCGCGCCGCAGTCGCAGCCGCTTTCGACCTGCCTGGCTCCTGTTCGCCTTCTCCTCCCTCATGGCCAGCTTCGGCAACGGGGTGTGGGGCTGGTACGAGGTCGTCCTGCGCGAGCCGGTGCCGACGCCGAGCCTCGCCGACCTGTTCTTCCTCTGCTTCGCGCCACCCGCCATCATCGGCCTGCTCGTGCTCGCCCGGCGACCCATGACCAAGGCCGGCTGGATCTGCCTCGCGCTCGACGCCTGGCTCATCGCCGGCTCCCTGATCACGCTCTCCTGGAGCCTCGCCCTCGCGCACACCGCCGAGTTCGAAGGCCAGAGCGTCACCCGCACCGCGCTCTCCCTCGCGTATCCACTGCTCGACATCGCCCTGGTCAGCATGGTGCTCGCGCTGCACTTCCGGCGCTCTCCCGGCAACCGCACGGCGGTGAACACCGCGATCGGCGCGCTCGCCCTCACCGTGATGTGCGACGCCCTGTTCACCTCGCCGCTGCTGCACGCCAGTTACCGCTCGGGCGAGATCCTCGACGCCGGCTGGTTCGCCGGGTCGCTGCTGCTCGCGTACGCGCCGTGGGTGGGGGCGCGGCGCGGCGTGCGGGAGAGCGACCGCTCGCCCGGACCCGGCAGTCGCTATCAGGTCAGCTACACCCGCCCGATCTCCGGCTCGCTCGCCGCGCTCGCCCCGTACCTGGCCGCAGCCGTCTGCACGCTGGGCATTCTGTACAACGTGCTGAACGGGCACCGGGTCGACCGCGTCGTGCTCTTCACGGCCTGCACGGTCGTCCTCGCGCTCGTCATGCGCCAGGGCATCATGCTGCTCGACAACATCACGCTCACCCAGGAACTGGCGCAGAAGGAGAACCACTTCCGCTCCCTGGTCCAGGGCTCCAGCGACGTCATCATGATCGCCGCGCCGAACGGGATACTGAGATACGTCAGCCCGGCCGCCGCCGGTGTCTACGGGCGCGACGCGGAGGACCTCGTCGGTTCCGAACTCGCCTCGATCATCCACCCCGAGGACCTCGGGCGCGTGATGCACGAGGTCCGCAGATTCCTCGCCGCGAGCCAGGTCGAGGAACCCACTACGCGCATCGAGTGCCGCTTCCGCTCCGGCACCGGCGCCTGGCTGAACGTGGAGTCCACGATCAACCGCCACCACGGCGGTCTGATCCTCAACAGCAGAGACGTGACCGAACGGGTGCGCCTCCAGGCCCAGTTGCAGCACAACGCGGAGCACGACCCGCTGACCGACCTGCCCAACAGGGCGCTGTTCACCAAGCGGGTCGGACAGGCCCTGGCCGGACGCCGGGCCGGCGACCTGGGCACCGCCGTGCTCTTCATCGACCTCGACGGCTTCAAGCAGGTCAACGACACGATCGGCCACCAGGCGGGCGACGAGCTGCTCGTGCAGGCGGCCAAGCGGCTGGCCGAATCCGTACGCGCCTCGGACACCGCGTCCCGGCTCGGCGGCGACGAGTTCGCGGCGCTGATCGTCGGCGACGGCGGACGCGACCACACGGCCAGGGAACAGCAGATCTACGAGCTGGCCGACCGCCTCAGAATCACCCTGTCCCAGCCCTACACGATCGACGGGCACGACGGAGTGCGCGTCGCCGCCTCCATCGGCGTGGCCTTCGCCGAGCCGGACATCACGGCGGGCGAGCTGCTGCGCAATGCCGACCTGGCGATGTACCGCGCGAAAGCGGCGGGCAAGGGCCGCGTCGAGCTGTACGCGCCGCAGATGCAGGCCGACGTCGTCCGCAAGGCGCAGCTGGCCACGCGGCTCCGGTCGGCGCTGAACGAGGGCGAGTTCGCCCTGCTCCACCAGCCCATCGTGTCGCTCGACGACGGGCGGATCACGGCGGTCGCCGCGCAGGCGAGGTGGCGCAGCGCGCAGGGCATCCTGTTCACGCCCGCCGAGTTCCTGCGCGCGGCCGACGACGGCGAGCGCACCGCCGAGCTGGGCCGCTGGATGCTGGAGGAGGCCGTCGAGCAGGCCGCCGAGCGCGGGCACAGCGGGCATGCGACGCCCGTCTCGGTGCGCATGAGCGCGCGCAGACTCCTCGACCGGTCCATGCCGCTCGGCTCGATAGAGGCGCTCCTCACCCGGCACGGGCTGCCGTCGGGCGCCCTCGTGATCGAACTGGCGGACAGCGACCCACGGGTCCCGCTCGACGAGCTGGAGCGGCGCCTGACGGCCCTGCGCCGCCTCGGCGTCCGGATCGCCCTGGACGGCTTCGGCAGCGGCTACGCGGCCATCACGGCGCTGCGCCGGCTCCCCGTCGACGTACTGAAGCTCGACCGCTCGCTGATCGAGGGTGTCGTCGAGTCCGCGCGCCTGCACAAGATCACCAGTGGGCTGCTGCGGATCGCGGGCGACCTCGGACTCGGCTCCGTGGCGGACGGCGTGGACCTGCCCGAACAGGTCGCGGCGCTGCGCGCGATGGGGTGCACGCACGGGCAGGGCATGGCGTTCTCCGGGCCGCTCGACGAGTACCGCCTGCGCCGCGCACTCGCCTCGGGGGAGTACCCGGTCCCCACGGGCCCCGCCGAGCCGGTGTTCGCGGGCGTCCCCGCACTGCGCTCACATAGTGAGACCCCCGTCCCACCCACTTGACACGCCATACGCGCCGGGGGGAGGGTCAGTGCCATGCGCACCCGAATTCTCGTACTTGGAAAGCGCGTCGGCTGAAGCTGGAACCACCGGGCTGAAGTGAAGCCCCGGAAAATCCAGCGACCGCACCCGGCGCGCTCCCCTCGCTTGCCCCACGGCACGAGGGGTTTTTTGTTGCACGGGTGCCGGTTCAGATCCGCCGCGAACCGCCCGACACACACGTAAGACCCTGCAGAACCCTCGCAAAAACCCTCAGCATCGAGAAGAGAATGCCGATGACCGAGCAGGCCACCGGGGCCAGCCATCCGCAGCCGCGGCCCCGTTCCGGAGGACAGCAGTCCGCCCCCGTCGAGCACGTCACGGGTGCGAAGTCCCTCATTCGCTCGCTTGAGGAGGTCGGGGTCGACACCGTATTCGGTATCCCCGGCGGCACGATCCTTCCCGCGTACGACCCGATGATGGACTCGAGCCGGGTGCGCCACGTGCTCGTCCGTCACGAGCAGGGCGCCGGCCACGCTGCCACCGGTTACGCGCAGGCCACCGGCAAGGTCGGTGTCTGCATGGCCACCTCGGGCCCCGGCGCGACCAACCTGGTGACGCCGATCGCCGACGCGATGATGGACTCGGTGCCGCTCGTCGCGATCACCGGCCAGGTCGTCTCCAAGGCCATCGGCACGGACGCCTTCCAGGAGGCGGACATCGTCGGCATCACCATGCCGATCACCAAGCACAGCTTCCTGGTCACCAAGGCCGAGGAGATCCCGCAGGCGATCGCCCAGGCGTTCCACATCGCCTCGACCGGCCGTCCGGGCCCGGTCCTCGTGGACATCCCGAAGGACATCCTGCAGTCGCAGACGACCTTCACCTGGCCGCCGCAGCAGGACCTGCCCGGCTACCGCCCGGTGACCAAGCCGCACGCCAAGCAGATCCGCGAGGCCGCGAAGCTGATCACGAACGCGAAGCGGCCCGTCCTCTACGTCGGTGGCGGCGTCCTCAAGGCGCAGGCCACCGCCGAGCTGAAGATGCTCGCCGAGCTCACCGGAGCGCCCGTCACCACCACCCTGATGGCGCTCGGCGCATTCCCCGACAGCCACCCGCTGCACGTGGGAATGCCGGGCATGCACGGTGCGGTCACCGCCGTCACCGCGCTGCAGAAGGCCGACCTGATCGTCGCCCTCGGAGCCCGCTTCGACGACCGCGTCACCGGCAACCTGGACAGCTTCGCGCCGTTCGCGAAGATCGTGCACGCCGACATCGACCCGGCGGAGATCGGCAAGAACCGCGCCGCCGACGTGCCGATCGTCGGCGACGCCCGCGAGGTCATCGCCGACCTGATCCAGGCGGTCCAGAAGGAGCACAGCGACGGTCACGCCGGCGACTACAGCGCCTGGTGGACCGACCTCAACCGCTGGCGCGAGACGTACCCGCTCGGCTACGACCAGCCCGAGGACGGCTCGCTCTCCCCGCAGCAGGTCATCGAGCGCATCGGCCAACTCGCCCCCGAGAACACGATCTTCGCGGCGGGCGTCGGCCAGCACCAGATGTGGGCCGCGCACTACATCCAGTACGAGAAGCCGGCGACCTGGCTGAACTCGGGCGGCGCCGGCACCATGGGCTACTCGGTGCCCGCCGCGATGGGTGCCCAGGCCGGGGCCCCGGACAAGACGGTCTGGGCGATCGACGGCGACGGCTGCTTCCAGATGACCAATCAGGAGCTGACCACCTGCGCCCTGAACAACATCCCGATCAAGGTCGCCATCATCAACAACGGCGCCCTCGGGATGGTCCGCCAGTGGCAGACGCTGTTCTACAACCAGCGCTACTCGAACACCGTGCTGCACGCGGGCCCCGACGGCGAGACCCCGCCCAACAAGGGCACGCGCGTCCCGGACTTCGTGAAGCTGAGCGAGGCCATGGGCTGCTACGCCATCCGCTGCGAGCGCCCCGAGGACCTCGACAAGTGCATCGAGGAGGCGAACTCGATCAACGACCGCCCGGTCGTGGTCGACTTCATCGTCCACGAGGACGCCATGGTGTGGCCGATGGTCGCCGCCGGCACCTCCAACGACGAGATCATGGCCGCTCGGGACGTCCGCCCCGACTTCGGCGACTCCGAAGACGACTGAGCGACGACGAGACGTAGAGAGAGACCAAGAGATATGTCCAAGCACACGCTCTCCGTCCTGGTCGAGAACAAGCCCGGTGTCCTGGCCCGGATCACCGCCCTCTTCTCGCGCCGCGGCTTCAACATCGACTCGCTCGCCGTCGGCGTCACCGAGCACCCCGACATCTCGCGCATCACCATCGTCGTGAATGTCGAGTCGCTCCCGCTCGAACAGGTCACGAAGCAGCTCAACAAGCTGGTCAACGTCCTGAAGATCGTCGAACTGGAGCCGGGCTCCGCCGTCCAGCGCGAGCTCGTGCTCGCCAAGGTCCGCGCCGACAACGAGACGCGCTCGCAGATCGTCGAGATCGTCCAGCTGTTCCGCGCCAAGACCGTGGACGTCTCCCCGGAGGCCGTCACCATCGAGGCCACCGGCTCCAGCGACAAGCTCGAGGCGATGCTCAAGATGCTGGAACCCTTCGGCATCAAGGAGCTCGTCCAGTCCGGCACCATCGCCGTCGGCCGCGGCTCGCGCTCCATCACCGACCGGAGCCTGCGGGCGCTCGACCGCACCGCGTAAACCACGCGGCGCCCCCGCGCGCCCCCCTCTCGGATACCGAGACCCCTCAACCTTCCTTCCGCACCCCGCCGTACGGTGGGACGCAACACCAGTACACCAAGGAGAACCCCAGTGGCCGAGCTGTTCTACGACGACGATGCCGACCTGTCCATCATCCAGAACCGCAAGGTCGCGGTGATCGGTTACGGCTCCCAGGGCCACGCCCACGCGCTCTCGCTGCGCGACTCGGGCGTCGACGTGCGCGTCGGTCTGCACGAGGGCTCCAAGTCCAAGGCGAAGGCCGAGGAGCAGGGCCTGCGCGTGGTCACCCCGTCCGAGGCCGCGGCCGAGGCCGACGTCATCATGATCCTGGTCCCGGACCCGATCCAGGCCCAGGTCTACGAGGAGACCATCGCCCCGAACCTGAAGGACGGCGACGCGCTGTTCTTCGGCCACGGCCTCAACATCCGCTACGGCTTCATCAAGCCGCCGGAGGGTGTCGACGTCTGCATGGTCGCCCCCAAGGGCCCGGGCCACCTCGTGCGCCGTCAGTACGAGGAGGGCCGCGGCGTTCCGTGCATCGCGGCCGTCGAGCAGGACGCCTCCGGCAAGGGCTTCGAGCTGGCCCTCTCCTACGCGAAGGGCATCGGCGGCACCCGCGCCGGCGTCATCAAGACGACCTTCACCGAGGAGACCGAGACCGACCTGTTCGGTGAGCAGGCCGTGCTCTGCGGCGGTACCGCCGCGCTGGTCAAGGCGGGCTTCGAGACGCTGACCGAGGCCGGCTACCAGCCGGAGATCGCGTACTTCGAGTGCCTGCACGAGCTGAAGCTCATCGTCGACCTCATGTACGAGGGCGGCCTGGAGAAGATGCGCTGGTCGGTCTCCGAGACCGCCGAGTGGGGCGACTACGTCACCGGCCCGCGGATCATCACGGACGCCACCAAGGCCGAGATGAAGCAGGTCCTCGCCGAGATCCAGGACGGCACGTTCGCCAAGAACTGGATGGACGAGTACCACGGCGGTCTGAAGAAGTACAACGAGTACAAGAAGCAGGACGAGGACAGCCTGCTCGCCACCACGGGCAAGGAGCTGCGCAAGCTCATGAGCTGGGTGAACGACGAGGAGGCGTAAGCCTTCCGACAACGGGTCGCGGCCGGTGCCGCGGCCCGTTGTCCATTCCGTCCAGCCTCGGACGGGTGATCCTTCCGGGGAGGCGCAAGACGCCCTCCCCGGCGCCACTACACTGCTGACTACATTCGCGTTGGGCCCACAGCGTCGTGCGTCTTCCACGCGGCAAGCCAAGCGACACCGGGACATGTGCCTGCCCACCCCCGGCGCCGCTCCCTCCACGCCTGCGGCCGTCGGGACGGCCGTCCGCATTGGACCTGTGAGGACTCACGTGAGCACTGCTGCCAACGGCAAACCCGTCGTACTCATCGCCGAGGAGCTGTCGCCCGCGACGGTCGACGCCCTGGGCCCGGACTTCGAGATCCGCCAGTGCAACGGCGCGGACCGGGGCGAGCTGCTCCCGGCCATCGCCGACGTCGACGCGATCCTGATCCGCTCGGCCACCAAGGTCGACGCCGAGGCGATCGCCGCCGCGAAGAAGCTGAAGGTCGTCGCACGAGCCGGCGTCGGCCTCGACAACGTCGACGTGTCCGCCGCCACCAAGGCCGGCGTGATGGTCGTGAACGCCCCGACCTCCAACATCGTGACCGCCGCCGAGCTGGCCTGCGGTCTGCTCATCGCCACCGCGCGCAACATCCCGCAGGGCTCGCAGGCCCTCAAGGGCGGCGAGTGGAAGCGCAGCAAGTACACGGGTGTCGAGCTCGCGGAGAAGACCCTCGGCGTCGTCGGCCTCGGCCGCATCGGCGCGCTGGTCGCGCAGCGCATGAGCGCCTTCGGCATGAAGGTCGTCGCGTACGACCCGTACGTGCAGCCCGCGCGCGCCGCGCAGATGGGCGTGAAGGTCCTCTCCCTCGACGAGCTGCTCGAGGTCTCGGACTTCATCACCGTCCACCTCCCCAAGACCCCCGAGACGCTGGGCCTGATCGGCGACGAGGCGCTGCACAAGGTCAAGCCGAACGTGCGCATCGTCAACGCCGCGCGCGGCGGGATCGTCGACGAGGAGGCGCTGTACTCGGCGATCAAGGAAGGCCGCGTCGCCGGCGCCGGCCTCGACGTGTACGCGAAGGAGCCCTGCACGGACTCCCCGCTGTTCCAGTTCGACCAGGTCGTCTGCACCCCGCACCTCGGCGCCTCCACGGACGAGGCGCAGGAGAAGGCCGGTGTCGCCGTCGCCAAGTCGGTGCGCCTCGCGCTCTCCGGTGAGCTCGTGCCGGACGCGGTCAACGTCCAGGGCGGCGTGATCGCCGAGGACGTCAAGCCGGGCCTGCCGCTCGCCGAGCGCCTCGGCCGCATCTTCACCGCCCTCGCGGGCGAGGTCGCGGTCCGCCTCGACGTCGAGGTGTACGGCGAGATCACCCAGCACGACGTGAAGGTGCTCGAACTCTCCGCGCTCAAGGGCGTGTTCGAGGACGTCGTCGACGAGACGGTGAGTTACGTCAACGCCCCGCTGTTCGCGCAGGAGCGCGGCGTCGAGGTCCGCCTCACGACGTCCTCCGAGTCGCACGAGCACCGCAACGTCGTGACGGTGCGCGGCACCCTCGGCGACGGCCAGGAGGTCTCGGTCTCCGG
Source organism: Streptomyces sp. EDA2-14 (assembly GCF_054963755.1). Classification (NCBI taxonomy): domain Bacteria; kingdom Bacillati; phylum Actinomycetota; class Actinomycetes; order Kitasatosporales; family Streptomycetaceae; genus Streptomyces; species Streptomyces sp. EDA2-14. The sequence goes on along the minus strand of NZ_JBUEGE010000022.1, from coordinate 41,220 downwards.
CACGCTCGCGGGCCCGAAGCATCTGCAGAAGATCGTCGCGGTCGGCGAGTACGACGTGGACCTCGCGCTCGCCCAGCACATGGCCGTCCTGCGCTACGAGGACCGTCCGGGTGTCGTCGGCACCGTGGGCCGCGTCCTCGGCGAGGCGGGCATCAACATCGCGGGCATGCAGGTCTCCCGTGCGGACGTCGGCGGCGAGGCCCTCGCGGTCCTGACCGTGGACGACACGGTGCCGCAGACGGTTCTGAACGAGCTGGCGGCGGAGATCGGCGCGACGTCGGCGCGTGCGGTGAACCTCTCCGAGTAATCGGGCACTGCTCAAGGCGGCCGCCCCGTACGACTTCGTACGGGGCGGCCGCCTTTTGCGTGACCTTTTGCGTGACCTTTTGGGTGACCTTTTGCGTGACCTTCTGTGCGGGCCGGATCAGGCGATCGGCTCCAAGCCGGCCGTCTTCCCGGCGGATTCGGCCACCGCCGCGTCCCGCCGCGTCCGCAGCAGTCGTACGGCGAGCAGCGCGCCCACGAGGAGTACGAAGATCGCGGTGTACGAGGCCCAGGACATGCCGTCCACGAAGGCGGTGCGGGCGGTGTCGACCAGAGCGGGGACGGTGATCGCCTCGCCGAGGGTCTCGGGTGCGCCCGCGGGCAGGCCCGCCTGGAAGACCGCGGTGCCGACCGAGCCGAGGACCGCCATCCCCAGCGCGCCGCCGAACTCCTGCCCGGTCTCCAGGAGCGAGCCCGCCGTGCTGGCCTTGTCCACGGGGGCGGCGCTCAGCGCCAGATCGCTGACGACGGAGGAGACGGTGACCACGCCGCAGCCGATCAGCGCCGCCCCGGCGAGGACGAGCACCAGGGAGTCCGTCCCCGCCAGGGACATCAGCCCGAACCCGGCCGCCGAGACGAGGAACCCGGAGGCGACCACGTACCGCTTCTGGATCCGCTGGGCCAGCGAGGCCGCGAGGGGCGCGACGCCGCCGATGAGCAGGGACGGGGCCAGCGACCACAGGGCGGCCTTCAACGGCTCGTAGCCGAGGACCGACTGCAGGTACTGCGTGGTGAAGAACGCCGAGCCCATCATCGCGAACATCACCAGGGTGTTGAGCGCGACTCCGGCCGAGTAGAGCCGCTGCGCGAAGAGTGAGCGGCTGAGCATCGCGTACGGGACCGTGCGCTGGCGGCGGACGAACAGGGCGCCGAAGGCGAGGCCCGCGGCCACGACCAGCAGATAGCGCACCTCGAAGCCCTCGGCGGCGATCTGCTTGAGGCCGTAGACGACGGGCAGCACGGTCGCCATCGACAGCGGCACCGACAACAGGTCGAAGCGGGCCGGGGGATTGGGGTCGCGGCTCTCCGGCAGCAGGAGCGGGCCGACCACCAGCAGGAGCAGCATCGCCGGGACGTTCACCAGGAAGACCGAGCCCCACCAGAAGTGCTCCAGGAGGAGCCCCGACATCACCGAGCCGAGCGCGACACCGCCGGCCATCGCGCCCGACCAGATGCCGATCGCCTTGGCGCGCTTGGCGTCGTCGGTGAACAGCGAGCGGACGATGCCGAGGGTGGACGGCATCAGCGTCGCCCCGCCGACCCCGAGCAGCGCGCGGGCCGCGATCAGCGCCTCGGCGCTCGGCGCGTACGCCGCGAGGACGGAGGCCGCGCCGAAGGCGGCGGCGCCGAACAGGAGCAGCTTGCGGCGGCCGATCCGGTCGCCGAGGGAGCCCATGGTCAGCAGCAGGCCCGCCAGCACGAATCCGTAGATGTCGAAGATCCAGAGCTGCTGGGTGGCGGTCGTGTGCAGTTCCTGGCTGATCTCCGGGACCGCGAAGTAGAGCACGGAGACGTCCATCGAGACCAGGAGCAGCGGAAGCATCAGGACGGTGAAGGCCGTCCACGGAGTCGTGCGCGTCGTCTGCGTCATGGAAGGGACTGTACGAGCGTCTTAGACGCTTGTCTAGAACGTTTGTATAAGACGGTCGTCTGAAGTCTGGGTAGGGTGGGCGCATGGGACACCGTGAGGATCTGCTCGAAGGCGCCAAGCGCTGCCTGCTGGAGAAGGGGTTCGTGCGCACGACCGCGCGCGACATCGTCAAGGAGTCCGGGGCGAACCTGGCGTCGATCGGCTACCACTACGGGTCGAAGGACGCGTTGCTGGCGCAGGCCTATCTGGAGCTGGTCGAGCAGTCGGCCGACGTCTTCGACCAGGGAGGCCTCTCGGCTCCGCCCGGCTCCCTGGAGCGCTTCCAGGAGGTGTGGGGCAACGTCATCGAGAGCATGGGCAAGCCCGGCTCCATGTGGCACCTGGGCATGGAGCTGGTCGTCATGGGGGACAAGCTGCCCGGCGTGCGGGAGATCGTGGCGAAGGCCCAGACCGAGGGCGGGCGCGGCGTCATCCCCATGTTCATGGGCGGCGAGGAACCGCCCGCCGACCACCCGAGCGTCGACACGCTCGGGAAGTTCTACATGACGCTGATGACCGGGGTCATCGCCCAGTACATGCTCGACCCCGAGAGCGCGCCGAGCGCCGAGGAGCTCACCGAGGGGGTGCGGCGGCTGATGACCGCCGCGCAGCCCCCGTCACAGCCGTGACGCCTTCAGCCCCATGTGCAGCAGCAGCCGGTCCTCGCCCTCGTCCAGGTCGAGGCCGGTGAGCTGTTCGACGCGGGAGAGGCGGTAGTACAGCGTCTGGCGGTGGATGCCGAGGGCGGCCGCGGTGCGGCCCGCCTGGCCCGCGCAGTCGAGGAACACCTCGGCGGTGCGCGCCAGTTGGCGGTGCGCGGGCGCCAGCAGCGGGGACACCGCAGGGTCGTGCGCGGCCTCCGCGGGCAGCGCCGTCAGCAGCCGGTACGGGCCGATCGAGGACCACTGTGCGTCCGGGCCGAGGCCCGGGTCGGCGAGCGCGGCGCGCGCCGCGGCCGTCGCCTCCTGCCAGGCCGCGGCCAGTTCGGCGAGGTCGTCGCGCGCGGCGCCGACCCCCGCCGCCACCGGGGAACCCGCCCGCCCCCGCAGCTTCGCCGCCGCCGTCAGCGCGGGCGTGAGCGCCTCCCGCGAACGCAGCCGCACCAGCAGGGCGAGACACTGGCCCGTCGCACCCCACGGCACCGTGCACAGCGCGTCCGCCGCCGGGATCGTCCGCACCGACGGCGCCTCGTCCGGGTCGGCCGAGGGCCACGGCGCGACACACACCACCGTGTGCAGGCCCTGCGCCCGGCTGCCGAGCGCCGTGCGCAGCGCCGCCACCGCCATGTCCCGCTGCCAGCCCCGCTCCGCCGTGAGCACGGAGTGGAACTCGCGGGTCAGGTCCGCGCCCGCCTGCGCCTCGTCGGCGAGCTGCGCGCCGATCCGGCCCGTCACCTCCATCGCGGCATCGAGCTGCTCGTCCGTGGGACCCGGTTCGTCGTCGAGCAGCCATACGTAGCCGAGGACGAAACCGTGATGGCGTACGGGCAGGCAGATACGGCCGCGGTAGACGCCGGCCTCCGGGGTCGCCGGGATCCGGACCGGGGACTTGGCGCTCGCGATGCCGAAGCCCTCGAACCAGGTCCGGACGGCAGGCGTCGAGCTGCGGGTCAGGATCGACCGCGTGCGCACCGGGTCGAGCGCCGACTCGTCGAACTCGGTGTCGCTGTCGGTGACCTGCGCCCCGAACGCGATGAGTCGGAAGTCCCGGTTCTCCAGGGTCGCCGGGGCACCGAGCAGCGCCGAGATCTCGTCGACCAGTTCCTGGTAATCACCTTTCACCCCACCATTCTCCCGCACCACACGCGCCCCTTCATACAGATGTCTGAGGCGGCGGCCACAGATGCGTGACAGGTGTCGATGGCACAGGATCGGAGGGATCCTTAGATTTCACGGTGGTTCCACGTGCTGTTCCCGCTTTGCGGTGGAACAGCCCATATCTCAACTCTTGTCTCAGTGGAGGTGCCCCGTGCTGGCTCCCTTGATCCTCGCCGCGTCGCGCAGCGGCAAGATGCGCGACTTCGTGTCGGCGGCGCCGGGCACCAAGCAGGTCGTCGACCGCTTCATCGCAGGTGAGTCGGTCGACCAGGTCGTGCCGATCATCGAGGACGCCGCCGCCAAGGGCCTGGAGGTCACGCTCGACGTCGTCGGTGAGGACATCACCACCGTCGAGCAGTCGCACCTCGCGCGGGACGCCTACCTGCAGCTGATCGAGCGCCTCAAGGCGCTGGGCCTCGGCACGAAGGCCGAGATGTCCGTGAAGCTCTCGATGTTCGGACAGGCGCTGGACGGCGGCCACGAGCTGGCCCTCGCCAATGTCCGCCCCGTCGTCGAGGCCGCCGCCGAGATCGGCACCACCGTCACCCTCGACGCCGAGGACCACACCACCCTCGACTCGATGTTCGCGATCCACGAGGAGCTGCGGAAGGACTTCCCGCAGACCGGCTGCGTCATCCAGGCCTACCTCTTCCGCACCGAGGACGACGCCCGCCGCCTGGCCGCCGCCGGCAGCCGCGTCCGCATCGTGAAGGGCGCCTACAAGGAGCCCGCCGAGGTCGCGTACCAGGACAAGGCCGAGATCGACAAGGCGTACGTGCGGATCATGCGCATCCTCATGGAGGGTGCCGGGTACCCGATGATCGGGTCCCACGACCCGCGACTCGTCGCCATCGCGCAGGAGCTCGCCCGGCAGGCCGGGCGCAAGCTGGACGAGTACGAGTTCCAGATGCTGTACGGGATCCGCAGCGACGAGCAGCTGCGGCTCGCCGCCGAGGGGCACCGGATGCGTGTCTACACCGCGTACGGCACCGACTGGTACGGATACTTCATGCGCCGCCTCGCGGAGAAGCCGGCCAACCTCCTCTTCTTCGCCCGCTCGGTCCTCACCAAGGGCTGACCCACCAAGCTTCCCGTTCCGTCCCCAACTCCCAGACCCCCCGAAGGAGATACGGACCCATGACCCTCGACGCCGTGACCCAGGTCCCCGCCCCGGTCAACGAGCCGGTGCACGGCTACGCCCCCGGTTCCCCGGAGCGCGCCCGCCTGGAGGTCAAGCTCAAGGAGCTGGCCGAGAACCCGATCGAGCTGCCCTGCACCATCGGCGGTGAGCGTCGGATGGGTGGCGGCGAGCGCTTCGACGTCGTGCAGCCGCACAACCACAAGGCCGTCATCGGTACGTACGCCAACGCCACCGAGCAGGACGCCCGGGACGCGATCGACGCCGCCCTGGCCGCCGCCCCGGCCTGGCGCGCCACGTCCTTCGACGACCGCGCCGCGATCATCCTGCGCGCCGCCGAGCTGCTGTCCACGAAGTGGCGCGAGACGATGGCCGCCTCGACGATGCTCGGCCAGTCGAAGACCGCCCAGCAGGCCGAGATCGACACGCCCTGCGAGCTCATCGACTTCTGGCGCTTCAACGTCCACTACGCCCGCAACCTGCTCGCCGAGCAGCCGCCGGCGAACTCCACCGGCGTGTGGAACCGCATGGACCACCGCCCGCTGGAGGGCTTCGTCTACGCGATCACGCCGTTCAACTTCACGGCCATCGCGGGCAACCTGCCCACCGCCCCGGCCCTCATGGGCAACGTGGTGGTCTGGAAGCCGTCCCCGACGCAGACCCACGCCGCCGTGCTCCTGCTCCAGCTCCTGGAGGAGGCCGGACTGCCGAAGGGCGTCATCAACCTGGTGACGGGTGACGGCCTGGCCGTCTCGGACGTCGCGCTCAACCACCGTGACCTCGCCGGTATCCACTTCACCGGTTCGACCAAGACCTTCCAGCACCTGTGGAAGACGGTCGGCACGAACATCGAGAAGTACCGCACCTACCCGCGGCTCGTCGGCGAGACCGGCGGCAAGGACTTCGTCGTCGCCCACCCGAGCGCCGACCGCGCCGTCCTGAAGACCGCGCTGACCCGTGGTGCCTTCGAGTTCCAGGGGCAGAAGTGCTCCGCCACCTCGCGCGCCTACATCCCGGCTTCCATCTGGAACGACGGGTTCAAGGAGGAGTTCGCGGCCGAGGTCGACGGCATCAAGATGGGTGACGTCACCGACCTGTCGAACTTCATCGGCGCCCTCATCGACGACCGCGCGTTCGCCAAGAACAAGGCCGCGATCGACCGGGCGAAGGACGACGCGTCCTGCACGATCGTCGCCGGTGGCACGTACGACGACTCCGTCGGCTACTTCGTGCGCCCGACCGTCGTCGAGTGCTCGGACCCGGCCAACGAGGTCTTCTCCACCGAGTACTTCGGCCCGTTCCTCGCCGTCCACGTCTACGAGGACGACCAGTACGACGCCATGCTGGAGCAGATGGAGTCGGCCTCCGACTACGCGCTGACCGGCTCCGTCGTCGCGAACGACCGTGCCGCCGCGGCCCACACGATGGAGAAGCTCCGCTACGCCGCGGGCAACTTCTACATCAACGACAAGTCGACCGGTGCGGTCGTCGGCCAGCAGCCGTTCGGTGGCGGGCGTGCCTCCGGTACGTGTGACAAGGCGGGTGCGCCGCAGAACCTGCAGCGGTGGACGCTGACCCGCGCCATCAAGGAGACGCTGGTTCCGCCGACGGACTACGTGTACCCGCACATGGGCTGACGCCCCTGCAGCGGTGCCGCCCCCGGTCGAGGTTTTCGCCTCGGTCGGGGGCGGTTCTGCGTCGGTCGGCCTACGTCGCGGGGCTCTGCCCCGGACCCCGCTGCTCAATCGCCGCAGGGGCTTGAATTGCCCGGGCTTGATTTGTCCGGGCTTGAATTGCCTGGGCTTGAACGGCCGTCGGGGCAGGAGTTAGGCGGTCAGGACGATCTTGCCCTGGGTGTGGCCCGAGGAGCCCAGTTCGTGGGCCTTGCCGGCTTCCTCCAAGGGGAGGACCGCTGAGACGTGGGGGCGGATGCGGCCCGCTGCCAGGAGGGCGGCGGCCTTGCGGAGGGTGGGGCCCGAGGGCTGGACCGAGATCGGGGCGAAGCGGACGCCGCGGGCCTCGGCGTCCTCCTGCGTGACGCCGGGGTCCCAGAGCACCGCCGAGGCGAGCAGCCCACCGGGGCGCAGGGTGACCAGGGTGCGGGGGCCGTAGTCGCCGCCGATCAGGTCGAAGGCCACGTCCACGTCGCGCAGGGAGTGGGCGAAGTCCGTGGTCGTGTAGTCGATGGGCTCGTCGACGCCGAGTTCGCGCAGGAAGTCGTGCTTGTCGGGGCGTGCGGTGGCGATGACGTACGCGCCCTCGGCCTTGGCGATCTGGACCGCGACATGGCCGACGCCGCCGGCCGCCGCATGGATCAGGACCCGGCGGCCGGGACCGATCTGCCCGGTGTCGACGAGCGCGAGCCAGGACGTGAGCGCCGCCGAGGGGACCGCCGCCGCGTGCACGTGGTCGACGTTGCCCGGCTTCGGCGCCAGGTGCTCGGTGCGGATCAGGACGTACTCGGCGTAGCCGCCGCCCCGGATCATCGCGAACACCTCGTCGCCCGGCCGGAATTCGGTGACCTCCTGGCCCGCCGACTCCACGACGCCCGAGACGTCCCAGCCGAGCGTGAACGGCGGATCGCCGAAGATCGGCGTGGCGCCGGTGCGGGCCATCCGGTCCACCGGGTTCACCCCCACGGCCAGGACCCGCACGAGCACCTCGCCCGCCCGCGGTTCGGGCCGTTCCACCTCCACCACTTCGAGCACCTCTGGTCCGCCGAGTCGGCGCTGGCTGATGACGCGCATGGTGGGACTCCCTCCCCGGGGCCCGCCGGGCCACCGCGGCCCGGCCGGTTCGGCACCCATCGTGGGGCGTGCGCGGCGGACGCGCCATGGGCCGTCGCATCCTCGCCACCGGAGGCGTCCATACCTGTGACCGATGTGGTTCAAGAGGCTGGTGGGGCCGGTGACGTGGTGTCCGTCTCAGATAGTAGGAAGTCCGAGTAATTGTGGAGACAGAATCAGAGACCTGTCCTAGCTTTGTAGAAGCCGAACGTCTCGCCCGATCCGGCGAATGGCGGCAGCGAGCCGGAGCACCTGGCAGGCAACCCCTGCGGCTCCTCGCTCCCCGCCCTTCCGGCGCCTCGAAATCCCCTTGCGCACATGGCGCGAGGAGTCCCACGGATCTCAAGGAGTCGATCCCTCATGGCCACTGCGACGCCCGTCCGCCGCCGAGTCCGACACCACTCCCCGTCGAGCGAAGCCGACCGCCAGACCGCCAAGATCGCGGCCGCCGCCCTGCAGCGCGCGCTGGACCGCAGGGACAACGGCGGCGAGACCGGTCACTGAGACCTCAGGCCCCCCGCTTCACTTCGAAGTGGTCGATGCGCTTGCCGCTCTCGGCCAGCGCCGACACCGTCATCCGGCCCTTCGTCACCTCCACCGCGAGGAACGAGAAGCCGGTGTACCGCACCCGCGACCACTCCACGGTGTCCGGGTCGGGCAGGCGTGACCTCGTCCAGTGGAAGGTGACGATCGACTCCCGGTCGACGACGTTGCCCTCGTAGCTGTCCTTGACGCCCGGCCCGAAGCCGTAGAGGTCCTTGCCGGCGCCGCCCGCGGTGACGTACACGATGCCGTCGCGCGTCGGATCGGTCGACGCGCCGACCGGCACCGGCTTGCCGACCTCGCCGTTCCCCGTGCCCTTGATCGCGTCCGTGCGCTCGTACACGTGGTTGTGCCCGTTGATCACCAGGTCCACCTGGTGCTTGGCGAACAGCGGCACCCAGGCCTCGCGCACCCCGCCGTCCGAGGCGTGCGTCGACGTCGAGTACGCGCAGTGGTGGAAGAAGACGACCACGAACTCGATGTCGTCCCGCGCCCGCAGCTCACCGAGCCGCTTGTCGAGCCACGCGGTCTGCTTCCCGTCCAGATAGCCCTTGTTGGCGGGAATCTCGAACGAGACGTCGTTCGCGTCGAGGGCGACCACGCCCACACTCCCGTACGTGAAGGAGTAGACGCCGGGTGCCGTCCTCGGGTCCGGGCCGTTGTCGGGCAGCGACCAGCGGGCGCTCTGTCCGCCGTAGCCGTTGGGGGAGTACCAGGCCTCCATGTCGTGGTTGCCGGTCGTCACCATCCACGGCACCGACTTGGCGACCGACTCCGTCTGCGCGAGGAACTGGTCCCACACCCGCGCGTCGTATGTGTCCGACTCCTTGCCGTGGCCGCTGCTGTCGGCGTAGCAGATGTCGCCCGCGTGCAGGTGGAAGGACGGGTTCTGGCCGAGGATCACCTGGTCGTTGGCGAGCGCGTCGTAGCTGACGCCCTGGTCGCCGAAGGCCGTGAAGACGAACGTCTCCGGGGCGGCCGGCGCCGTGCGGAAGGTGCCGAGCGTGCCCAGGCGCTCCGCGTCGGCCGGGTCGAAGCCGTCGTGGCCCACGCCGTAGTAGTACGTCGTGCCGGGCTTGAGGTTGTCGAGCGCCGCGTGCAGATAGAGCTGCTCGACCTCCGGGAGCTTCTTCGACAGCGAGGGCGTGTGCAGGGCGCGCACCTCCGCCGGGATCTTCCGGCTCAGCTCCCAGGGCTTGAGACCCACCCGCAGATACGGGTTGTCGACCGCGAACGGCACCTGCCACGAGACCCGCATCTGCGTCTTCGGATCGGCGCCGAAGGCGAGATGCCGGCCGAAGGGGGCGACGAGGGCGCCGTCCACCCGGGCGGCGGCACGCGTCGGCAGCAGCGGCGCGGCGTACGCGCCCGTCGCCGAGCCGCCGCCGAGCAGGGCGGCACCGCCCACCGTGGCCGCGGCCCCCGTCAGGGCGCGGCGCCTGCTGAACCGCGTCCGCAGGTACTCGTGTTGCTCGGGCATGCTCAGGCGTCGGGCGAGATGTTCGGGGATGCCGACGTTCGGAGTGTCCATGGCAGGGCTCATGAGGAAGAACTTCCCAGTAACTTCCAACTCCCGCCAGACATACGGGTGAACAACTGCTGGCCGACAGGAGACCAGGCCCGCCCGCCCGTTGAGGACTGTCCGGATGATGGACGGGTCGTGTCATCCCATGGGACGGAGGGGTACGGTGCTGACATGTCTCGCAGCATCAATCTCGCAGTGATCCCCGGTGACGGTATCGGCCAGGAGGTCGTGGCCCAGGGTCTCAAGGTCCTCTCCGCCGTGCTTCCGCAGGATGTGAAGCTGGAGACCGAGGAGTACGACTTCGGTGCCAAGCGCTACCACGCCTCCGGTGAGACCCTCACCGACGCCGACCTCGACTCCCTCAAGAAGCACGACGCCATCCTGCTCGGCGCCATCGGCGACCCGTCGGTGCCGTCCGGCGTCCTGGAGCGCGGCTTCCTGCTGAAGCTCCGCTTCGCGTTCGACCACCACGTCAACCTGCGTCCTTCGAAGCTCCTTCCGGGTGTCTCGACCCCGCTCGCGGGCGAGCCGGAGATCGACTTCGTCGTGGTCCGCGAGGGCACCGAGGGCCCGTACACGGGCAACGGCGGCACGATCCGCAAGGGCACCGAGCACGAGGTCGCCACCGAGGTCTCCGTCAACACCGCCTTCGGTGTGGAGCGCGTGGTCCGTGACGCCTTCGCCCGCGCGCAGGCCCGCCCCCGCAAGAAGCTCACGCTGGTCCACAAGAACAACGTGCTGACCTTCGCGGGACACCTGTGGACGAACACATTCAACAAGGTGGCCAAGGAGTTCCCCGAGGTCACCACCGACTACATCCACGTCGACGCCGCGACGATCTACCTCGTCACCGACCCGGCGCGCTTCGACGTGATCGTCACCGACAACCTCTTCGGCGACATCATCACCGACCTCGCCGCGGCCGTCTCCGGCGGCATCGGCGTCGCGGCCTCCGGGAACATCAACCCGAGCCGTGAGTTCCCGTCCATGTTCGAGCCCGTGCACGGCTCGGCCCCGGACATCGCGGGCCAGGGCAAGGCCGACCCGAGCGCCACGATCCTCTCGGTCGCCCTCCTCCTGCGTCACCTCGGCTTCGAGGCCGAGGCCGCGCGCATCGAGACCGCGGTTTCCGCGGACCTCGGCGAGCGCGGTGACGCCGTGCGTTCCACCGACGAGATCGGTGACGCCCTCGTCGCCCGAGTAGTAGCCGGCTGACCCGGCGCTCACCATTACGGCAGCAGCCGCCGGGTCGCACACCGCGCCCGGCGGCTGTTCTCGTGCGGCCCCTGGGTGCGACCATCAACCCATGGGCCGCTTCACGCACCCGTATCCCCTCAGGGTCCGTTTTCGAGCACACCCCGCCCCGCGCGATAATCGAACGTGGGGCCGCGATGTACGGCGAAGCTCGGACTTCCTAGTACCGGGAGAGCAGGCGTGAACGCGGTCCGTCACAACCAACGGTGAAGGACACGCAACCATGACGACGCCCACGATCGAGCTCAAGCCCACCTCCACCCCGCTGTCCGCCGCGGAGCGCGAGGAGATCCTGGCCAACCCGGGATTCGGCCGCCACTTCACCGACCACATGGTGACGATCAAGTGGACCGAGGGCCGGGGCTGGCACGACGGGCAGCTCGTGCCCTACGGACCGCTCTCCCTCGACCCCGCGACCAACGTCCTGCACTACGCGCAGGAGATCTTCGAGGGCCTGAAGGCCTACCGCCGCCCCGACGGCTCGGTCGCCACCTTCCGCCCGGACATGAACGGCAAGCGGTTCCAGCACTCCGCCTGGCGCCTCGGCATGCCGGAGCTGCCGGTCGAGACCTTCGTCGAGGCCTGTGACCTGCTCGTCCAGCAGGACAAGGAGTGGGTGCCCGCGCACGGCGGCGAGGACTCCCTCTACCTGCGTCCGTTCATGATCGCGACCGAGGTCGGCCTGGGTGTGAAGCCCGCCAACGAGTACCTCTTCGTCGTCATCGCCTCGCCGGCCGGCGCGTACTTCTCCGGCGGCGTGAAGCCCGTCTCCATCTGGCTCTCCGAGGACCGCGTGCGCGCCGTCCCCGGCGGCGTCGGCGACGCCAAGACCGGCGGCAACTACGCGGCGTCCCTGCTCGCGCAGGCCGAGGCCGCCGCGAAGGGCTGCGACCAGGTCGCCTACCTCGACGCCGTCGAGCACAAGTGGGTCGAGGAACTGGGCGGCATGAACCTGTACTTCGTCTACGGGAACAAGATCGTCACGCCGACCCTGTCGGGCTCGCTGCTCGCGGGCGTCACCCGTGACTCGCTCCTCCAGGTCGCCCGCGACCTCGGCTACGAGTCGGAGGAGCGCCGCGTCTCCATCGACGAGTGGCAGGCGGACACCGAGTCGGGCGAGCTGACCGAGGTCTTCGCGTGCGGCACCGCCGCCGTCATCACGCCGGTCGGCACGGTCAAGCGTGCGGGCGCCGAGTGGCAGCAGTCCGGCGGCGAGGCCGGCGAGGTCACGATGAAGCTGCGCAACGCGCTCCTGGACATCCAGCGCGGCAAGGCCGAGGACAAGCACGGCTGGATGCACGAGCTGGGCTAGTCCGGCTCACGCGTCCTCACGCGTCCTCACGCGTCCTCACGCGTCCTCACGCGTCCTCACGCGTCCGAAGACCGGCCCCCGTCCCGCGCTCGCGGGGCGGGGGCCGACGCATGTCCGGGGCCGGTCACTCCCCGTCGTCGGACCCGCTCGACCGGCTGCCCGAGCCCTTCCTGGTCGCCTGCCCCAGCGCGCCGAGAACGATGAGCAGGACCTGTCCGCAGCGCAGGAGCGCGGCGCCGGTGTACTTGGCCGCCCGGATCGCCTTCGTCCGGGCCGGGGATCTCGTGGTCTCCGTCATGCGCGCATGGTCCCACCCGGGTGGCCGCCCTGTCCTTGGAATCGCGCTCTATGCCGTCCGCCTCACTTCCACCCGGCTGCCGGGCACTCGGTCCGATACGGTTTAGAGTGGCGTTCTAAGAACGACGAGGAGGCGTGACGGCGTGAGACTGACCCCCACGGAACGCGACCGGCTGCTGCTGTTCGGCGCCGCCGAGCTCGCGCGGGCCCGCAAGGCCCGCGGACTGCGGCTCAACGTGCCGGAGGCGACCGCACTCATCGCGGACACCGTCTGCGAGGCGGCCCGCGACGGGAAGCGGCTGGCCGAGGCGATCGAGGCGGCGCGCTCCGCGCTCGGGCCCGACGACGTGCTGCCGGGCGTCGCCGACGTGGTGACCGAGGTGCACGTGGAGGCGGTCTTCGACGACGGTTCGCGGCTCGCGGTCGTGAGCGACCCGATCGGCGCGGCGGAGGGCTCCCGGGGCGCCGAAGCCCCCGGCGCCCTGCTGCCGGGGCCCGATCACGAGGACCCGCGGCCCGTGCTGACGCTCACCGTCACCAACACGGCGACCGTCCCCGTCTCCGTCACCTCCCACTTCCACTTCTTCGAGGCCAACCCGCGCCTGGACTTCGTACGGGACAAGGCGTACGGGATGCGGCTCGCGGTGCCCGCGGGGTCGTCCGTGCGGTTCGGGCCGGGGGAGACGCAGGACGTCGGCCTGCTGCCGATCGGCGGGGCCCGGATCGCCATCGGGTTCGCCGGCCTCGTCGACGGGCCCCTGGACGCGCCCGGAGCCCGCGAGGAAGCCCTGCGCCGCGCCGCCGCTTGCGGATACCTCGGCGTACCGGACACGACGGAAGAGGAGAGCGCGCGATGAGCCGCCCCGGAGGCCACCCCGCCGAAGCCCGCCGACTGACCCCGTACGAGTACGCGGGCACGCACGGCCCCCGCGCGGGCGACCGCGTCCGGCTCGGGGACTCGGGGCTCACCATCAAGGTCGAGTCCGACTCCCAGGCCTACGGGGACGAGTTCCTCGCCGGATTCGGCAAGACCGCGCGCGACGGGCTGCACCTGAAGGCCGCCGCCGTCCGCGACACCTGCGACATCGTGATCAGCAACGTCGTGGTGATCGACGCCGCGCTCGGCATCCGCAAGGTGTCCATCGGCATCCGCGAGGGCCGTATCCACTCCGTCGGGCGGGCGGGCAACCCGGACACGATGGACGGCGTCGACGTCGTGGTCGGCACCGGCACCACGATCGTCTCCGGCGAGGGCATGATCGCCACCGCCGGAGCCGTCGACACCCATGTGCACCTGCTGTCGCCGCGCATCATGGAGGCCTCGCTCGCCTCCGGCGTCACGACGATCATCGGCCAGGAGTTCGGCCCGGTCTGGGGCGTCGGGGTCAACTCTCCGTGGGCCCTCAAGCACGCCTTCTCCGCCTTCGACGCGTGGCCGGTCAACATCGGCTTCCTGGGCCGCGGTTCGTCCTCCGACGGCGCCCCGCTCGTGGAGGCGCTCGCCGAGGGCGGCGCCTGCGGGTTCAAGGTGCACGAGGACATGGGCGCGCACACCCGCGCCCTCGACACCGCACTGCGGGTCGCCGAGGAGCACGACGTGCAGGTCGCCCTGCACAGCGACGGCCTGAACGAGTGCCTGTCCGTCGAGGACACCCTGAAGGTCCTCGAAGGCCGCACGATCCACGCCTTCCACATCGAGGGCTGCGGCGGCGGCCACGTACCGAACGTCCTCAAGATGGCGGGCGTCCCGAACGTCATCGGCTCGTCCACCAACCCCACCCTCCCGTTCGGCCGGGACGCGGTCGCCGAGCACTACGGCATGATCGTCTCCGTCCACGACCTCAAGACGGATCTGCCCGGCGACGCCGCGATGGCCCGCGACCGGATCCGCGCCGGGACGATGGGCGCCGAGGACGTGCTGCACGACCTGGGCGCCATCGGCATCACGTCATCGGACGCGCAGGGCATGGGACGCGCGGGGGAGACCGTGCGCCGTACGTTCGCCATGGCCGGGAAGATGAAGGGCGAGCTCGGCGACCCCGGCGTCGGCCACGACAACGAGCGCGTCCTGCGCTACATGGCGAAGCTGACCATCAACCCGGCCGTCGCGCACGGCCTCTCGCACGAGATCGGCTCCCTGGAGCCCGGCAAGATGGCCGACATCGTGCTGTGGTCCCCCGAGTACTTCGGCGCGAAGCCGCAGCTCGTCCTGAAGTCCGGCTTCCCCGCGTACGGGGTGGTGGGCGACCCCAACGCCGCCACCGACACCTGCGAACCCCTCGTGCTCGGCCCGCAGTTCGGGGCGTACGGCGCGACGGCCGCCGAACTCTCGGTCGCCTTCGTCGCGCAGGCCGCCGTGGACGACGGCCACGACACGATGCCCACCCGCAGGCGCCGCGTCGCCGTGCGCGGTACCCGCGGCATCGGCCCGGCCGATCTGCGCCTCAACTCCCGCACGGGATCCGTCGACGTCGACCAGCGCACGGGGCTCGTCACCCTCGACGGCGATCCGCTGCGCTCCGAGCCTGCCGAGTCCGTCTCCCTCAACCGCCTCTACTTCCTCTAGGGATCAGACCATGACGTATGTGATGCCGCCCGAGTGGGCCCCGCACGAGCGCACGTGGATGGCGTGGCCGGGCCCCAACCCGACCTTCTCCGACGAGGCCGAACTGGCCGGGGCGCGGGCCGCGTGGGCGTCCGTCGCGAACACCGTGCGCCGCCACGAACCGGTGACGATGGTCGTCGGACCGGGGCAGCTGGAGTCCGCGAAGGCGCTCCTCGACCCGTCCGTGGACCTGGCCGAACGTGAGCTGGACGACGCGTGGATGCGCGACATCGGCCCCACGTTCGTGAAGTCGCGCGAAAGCGGTGAACTGGCCGCCGTGGACTGGACGTTCAACGGCTGGGGCGCCCAGGACTGGGCCCGCTGGGAGCACGACTCCAAGATCGCCCGGCATGTCGCCGACCTCACGGGCACACCGGTGCACTCCACCGCGCTCGTCAACGAGGGCGGCGGCATCCACGTCGACGGCGAGGGCACGGTGCTGCTGACGGAGACGGTCCAGCTCGACCCCGACCGCAACGGGGGCCGTGCGAAGGAGGACGTCGAGGCCGAAATCCACGCCCGGCTCGGCACGACCAAGGCGATCTGGCTGCCGCGCGGGCTCACCGCGGACTACGGCGAGTTCGGCACGCGTGGACATGTCGACATCGTGGCGGCCTTCGCGGCGCCCGGCGTCGTCCTCGTCCACTCCCAGCAGGACCCGGCGCACCCGGACTTCGAGGTCAGCCGCGAGATCATCGGCGTACTGTCCGGCCGGACGGACGCGCAGGGCAGGCCCCTGGAGATCGTCGAGGTCCCCGCGCCGACCGTCCTCAAGGACGAGGACGGGGGCTGGGTCGACTACTCGTACATCAACCACTACCTCTGCAACGACGGCGTGGTCCTGTGCGGATTCGACGACCCGAACGACGAGAAGGCCGCGGCGATCTTCCGCAGGCTCTTCCCGTCCCGGAAGGTCACCCTCGTCGACGCCCGCACGATCTTCGCGGCGGGCGGCGGCATCCACTGCATCACCCAGCAGCAGCCGCGCGCGGGGGCCTGAGCGGTGACCGGGACGCAGCGCCGGCGCACCCCGGCGCCGCCGCGCGAGGACGTGCTCGCCGCGACCATGGCGATGATCGCCGAGCACGGCCTCGAACGGCTGACCCTGGCCGCGCTCGGCCGCGAGGTCAGCATGAGCAGCGGGCACCTCGCCTACCACTTCGGCAGCAAGGACGAACTGCTGCTGCGCACGCTGGAGTGGAGCGAGGGCCGACTGGGCGCGCGCCGCAGGGAACTGCTGGTCCGCGAGGCAGGGGCGCGCGAGCGCCTCGACGCCTACGTCGACCTGTACGTGCCGGACGCGCCGGGCGACCCGCACTGGACGCTGTGGCTGGAGGTGTTCAACCGCTCGCGCGGCGCCGACGCCGACTGGCGCGCGCGCCAGGCAGCCATCGAGGGGGCCTGGCACCGCGACCTCGTGGCGCTGCTCGCCGAGGGCATCTCGCACGACGAGTTCCGCCCGCTCGACCCGGACCGCTTCGCGACCCGGCTGCGGGCGCTGCTCGACGGCTTCTCCATCGCGGTGGCGATCGGCGTGCGCGCGGACCGCGACCAGGTCATGGGCCACGTACGGGAGTTCCTGGACGAAGGCCTGGAACCTAGAGGGTGAACCGCAGCGGTGTGCCCGGCGCCGCCTGGGCCGCCGCGCAGAGCGCGTCCTCGTCCACCACGGCGATCACCGGATAGCCGCCGGTCGTCGGATGGTCGTGCAGGAACACCACGGGCCGCCCGTCCGGCGGCACCTGCACCGCGCCGAGCACCATGCCCTCGCTGGGCAGCTCGCCGTCCGACTCCCGCTCCAGGGCGGGCCCTTCGGTCCGCAGCCCGATCCGGTTGCTGTTGCCCGAGACGGTGTACGTGGCGGTGACGAACGTCCGCCGCGCCCGCTCGGTGAACCAGTCCGCGCGCGGCCCGAACCGCACCGGCAGGACCAGTTCGGCCGGGGGAGCGGGCCACGGCGCCGCCACCGGCAGAGCGGGCCGCGTGGCGGGCGCCTCTCCGACGGGCAGCACGTCCCCGGCGCTCAACGGCGCGGGCCCGAGCCCCGAGAGCAGATCGGTGGCACGGCTCCCGAGCACCGCCTCGACGGCGAACCCTCCGGCCACGGCGACGTACGACCGCACTCCCGCACCGGCCGCCCCCACGTCAAGAACGGCCCCGGCGGGTACGTGCACGGGGCCACCCCAGGCCACGGGCACACCGTCGACGGTGACCGGGCAGGGAGCCCCACCCACGACGAAACTGGTAGCGCGATCGGGCCGCAACGCACACCCGGTGAGGGTGGTTTCGAGGACGGCGGCATCCTCGGGATTCCCGAGAAGCCGATTGGCCATCCGCAGCGCAACGGCGTCAAGCGCCCCGGACCGGGGAACCCCCAGGTGCGCATACCCGAGCCGACCGAGATCCTGCACGGTGGTGAGCGCTCCGGCACGGGTGACGGTGATCTTCACGGTCATCGGCCAAGCCCCGCATCAAGCCCCTGCGGCGATTGAGCAGCGGGGTCCGGGGCAGCGCCCCGCGACGTCACCCCCGCCGCGGCGAAACGAACCCGAACACCGGGAGCCAAAAGCGCCGCGGACGACCGCGACACATCCCACAGAACCCCGGGATCGGGCATCGTTCCGATCAACTGCCACCCACCCGGCGTAGCCCGCGGATACACCGCCGAGTACGGCCCGGCGAGGGCGACCGACCCCGCGGGGACCCGCGTACGCGGCGTCGCCCGCCGCGGCACGTGCAACTCCTCCGGCAGCCCGGTCAGATACCCGAACCCCGGCGCGAACCCGCAGAACGCCACGCGATACGTGAACGAGGCGTGCCGCGCGGCCACTTCCTCCTCGGAGACGCCCCACAGCTCGGCGACCTCGGCCAGATCGGGCCCGTCGTACACGACGGGAATGGTCACCACGTCGCCGTCCGCGGCGACGCCCGACGTCACATCCCACTCGCCGAGCCCGCGCGCGAGCGCCTCCGGCTCGGCCACGCCGTCGAGCAGCACGGTCCGCGCGCCCGGCACGATCTCCCGCACCGGCGGCAGCGCTCCGGCACCCCGCCTGCGCAGCAACTCCGCGTGGAACGCGCCCGCGTGCTCGGCGTCGGCGAACTCGACGAGAAGCGCATGCCGCCCGGCGGCCCGTACGCGCATGCCGGTGTCCGTGTCCACGCTCACGTGAACGCCCCGACCTTCACCCCGGCGCCTTCGAGCGCCACCCGCACGCGAGCGGCGATCGCCGCCGCGCCAGGGGTGTCGCCGTGCACGCACAACGACCGTGCGGCGACGGCGACATGGGAGCCGTCGACCGCCTCGACGCCGCCGTCCACCGCGAAACCGACGGACCGGCGCACCACGGCGTCCGCGTCCTCGACGACGGCGTTCGGCTCGCGGCGCGGCACGAGGGTGCCCTCGGGGGTGTAGGCGCGGTCGGCGAAGGCCTCGCGCACCGGGGCGAGCCCCAAGTCGTCGGCCGCACGCAGCAGTTGCGATCCGGGGAGTCCCAGCACGGGCAGCGCGCCGCCCGCGAGCCGTACGCCCTCGACGACGGCACGGGCCTGCTCCTCGTCGCGTACGGTCCGGTTGTAGAGCGCGCCGTGCGGCTTCACGTAGGACACATGGGCCCCGGCCGCCTCGGCGAACACCCGCAACGCCCCGATCTGGTAGGCCACCTCGGCCGCCAGCTCGTCCGGCGGGACGTCCATGGCGCGGCGGCCGAATCCGGCGAGGTCCCGGTACGAGACCTGCGCCCCGATCCGTACGCCGCGCTCGGCGGCCAGGTCGCAGACCCGGCGCATCACGGAGGGGTCGCCGGCGTGGAAGCCGCAGGCGACGTTGGCACTGGTCACCACGGAGAGCAGAGCCTCGTCGTCGGTGAGGGTCCACCGGCCGAAGCCCTCGCCGAGGTCGGCATTGAGGTCGATGACGTCCTGGATCACCGGCTCAACGTAGAGGATTGTTCAACGATCCGACAAGGGTGAGAATCTTCCGGTCCTCCCGGACGTCCGAATTCCGGAACCCCTTGTTAGATCGTTGAACGATCCCCTAAAGTCCCTGCATCCCTCATCCATAAGTGCGTCCCTCATCGAAAAGGCCGCAGCATGATCGTTCTGCTCGGCGTGCTCGTGGTGATCCTCGGATTCGTCACGCGCCGCAATCCCGTTCTGGTGGTCGGTGTCGCCGGCATCGTCACCGGGCTGCTCGGCAAGATGAATCCGATGGAGATCCTCGCCGCCTTCGGCACCTCCTTCGCCGACAGCCGCTCCGTCACCGTCTTCGCCATCGTGCTGCCGGTGATCGGCCTCCTGGAGCGGTACGGCCTGCGCGAGCAGGCCCGCACCCTGATCGGGAAACTCGGCAAGCTCAGCGCGGGCCGCTTCCTCACCGCGTACCTCCTGGTCCGCCAGGTCACCGCCGCCTTCGGCCTGAACAACCTCGGCGGCCCCGCCCAGGCGGTGCGCCCGCTCGTCGCGCCGATGGCCGAGGCCGCCGCGGAGCGGAAGGCGGGGGCCGTACTGCCGGACAAGCTCCGGGAGAAGGTGCGCTCCTACTCGGCGTCCGCCGACACCGTCGGCGTCTTCTTCGGCGAGGACTGCTTCATCGCGATCGGCTCGATCCTGCTGATCACCGGCTTCGTGAACTCGACGTACCACGAGCATCTCGAACCCACCCAGCTCGCGCTCTGGGCGATCCCGCTCGCCGTGTGCGCCTTCGTCATCCACGGCGCCCGGCTGCTCCTCCTCGACCGGCAGCTGGAGCGCGAGATGGCGCTCGCCGTCGCCGAACACGACATTCCGCTGCCGAAGGAGCCCTCGAAGTGATCAAGGTCGAATGGCTCTACTGGCTGATCGGGTTCGTCTTCGTCGTCATGGCCGTGCAGATGGCGATGGACCGCAGCAACCCCAAGCGCTGGACATCGGCGGCCTTCTGGGGACTGCTCGGACTGACCTTCCCCTACGGCACCGGGGTCGCGGGCGGCTCGAAGGCGCTGCCCGCCGAACCGCTCGGCGTCGCCGTCCTCGCGCTCATCGTGCTCGCCGGGTTCAACCTCATCGGCAAGGGCGTACCGGTCACGACCACGCAGGAGCAGCGCGAGGAATCCGCGTCGCGGCTCGGCAACAAGCTCTTCATACCGGCGCTCACCATCCCGCTGGTCGCCATCGTCTGCGCCTCCTTCCTCGACGAGTCCGGCCTGTTCGAGACCGGCCAGGCCACGCTCCTCGGGCTCGGCCTCGGCTGCGTCGTGGCGCTCGTCGTCGGGATGCTGGTCACCGGCGAGCGGAAGGTGTCGACGCCGATCCACGCGGGGCGTTCGATGCTGGAGGCGATGGGTTCGGCGCTGATGCTGCCCCAGCTCCTCTCCGTCCTCGGCTCGATCTTCGCGGTCGCCGGGGTCGGCACCCAGGTGGGCAAGATCGTGAACGGGGTGCTGCCGGACAACTCCAAGTACTTCGCCGTGATCGCGTACTGCGTCGGCATGTTCCTGTTCACCGTGATCATGGGCAACGCCTTCGCCGCGTTCCCCGTCATGACCGCGGCGATCGGCTGGCCCGTGCTCATCCAGCAGATGCACGGCAACGAGGTAGCGATCCTCGCGATCGGCATGCTCGCCGGCTTCAGCGGCACCCTCGTCACGCCCATGGCCGCCAACTTCAACATCGTCCCGGCGACGCTCCTCGAACTGAAGGACCAGTACGGGCCGATCAAGGCCCAGCTGCCGACGGGGTTCGCGCTGCTCGGCTGCTGCACCGTGATCATGGCGCTCTTCGCCTTCTAGGAGGTCTGGATGTCCGGGTCGACCACCCGTGTTCTGCTCACCGGATTCGAACCGTTCGGCGGCGAGTCCGTGAACCCGTCGTGGCAGGCGGCGCAGGCCGTCGCCGCCGCGCCCCCGGACGGCCTCGCCGTCACGGCGGTCCAGCTGCCGTGCGTCTTCGGCGACGCGCTGACGGCGCTGCGGTCCGCCGTGACCGAGGCCCGGCCCGACCTCGTCGTCAGCCTCGGCCAGGCGGGCGGCCGGGCGGGCGTCACCGTGGAACGGGTGGCGATCAACGTCGACGACGCCCGGATCCCCGACAACGCCGGGGCCCAGCCCGTCGACGTACCGGTGGTGCCGGACGGGCCCGCGGCGTACTTCTCGACGCTGCCGGTGAAGGCGTGCGTGGCGGCGATGCGGGAGGCCGGGGTCCCGGCGGCGCTCTCCAACACGGCCGGAACCTTCGTGTGCAACCACGTGGCGTACGGCCTCGCCCACCTCTTGGCCACCGAACTCCCGGACGTCCGGGGCGGCTTCGTACATGTGCCCTGGACCCCGGAACAGGTGACGGACGGCTCCGCCGCGTCGCTCCCGGTGGCGACGGTCGCGCACGGCCTCCGGGCGATGCTGCTCACCGCGGCGTCGACCGGCGAGGACCTGCGCGTCACCGAGGGCGCCACCCACTAGTCACCGACCTCCGCCCCACCGAAGGAACACGACATGCTCACCCC
The DNA here is from genome assembly GCF_054963755.1 of Streptomyces sp. EDA2-14. NCBI lineage: Bacteria > Bacillati > Actinomycetota > Actinomycetes > Kitasatosporales > Streptomycetaceae > Streptomyces > Streptomyces sp. EDA2-14. The sequence goes on along the minus strand of NZ_JBUEGE010000022.1, from coordinate 19,511 downwards.
GGAGGAAACCGCCCAGCTGGCGGCAGCCAACGTCACCCGTGAATACCCGAACTTCACGGCCCACCTCACCACCTCCCCGGACGACCGCCCCCGCCCCTCCGAGCTGCATCCCGCCTTCTACGGCGCCTACGACTGGCACAGCGCCGTCCACATGCACTGGCTGCTGCTCCGGACCCGCCCCGAGGCCCACGCCGACGTACTGGACCGCCACCTCACCCGCGAGAACCTCGCCACCGAGGCCGAGTACCTCCTCGCCCGGCCGGGCTTCGAGCGTCCCTACGGCTGGGCCTGGCTCGTCGCGCTCGCGGCGCAGTGCCGGGGCACGCGCTGGGCAGACGCCTTCCCGCCCGCCGTGGAGGCGGTCGACCGCCTCCTGACGGAGTGGCTCCCGAAGGCCACGTATCCCGTACGCCACGGCATCCACGCCAACAGCGCCTTCGCGCTCGGCCTGATCCTCGACACGGGGGAGCGGGCCGGACTGCAGGCCCGCACGCTCGACGCCGTACGCGAGCGTCTGCGCACCTGGTTCGCGGACGACCACGACGCGCCCGCCCACTGGGAGCCGTCGGGCCAGGACTTCCTGTCCCCGGCCCTGTCGGAGGCGGACGCGATGCGCCGCGTATTCGACAACGCCGACGAATTCGCCACATGGCTGGACCGCTTCCTCCCGGCCCTCGCCACCGGTGAGGCCTGCGCCCTGCTCGACGTACCGGTCGTCTCCGACCACGCCGACCCGCACATCGGCCACCTGCTCGGCCTCGCGCTCTCCCGCGCCGCGGCCCTGCGCGCGATCGCGGACGCGCTGCCCCCGGGAGCCGTGCGCGAGCGGCTCACGAAGGCCGCTCAGGAGCACCTCGACGCGGGCCTCCCGGCCGTCGAGAGCGGCGACTTCACGACCGACCACTGGCTCGCGACGTTCGCCGAACTCGCCCGTGAACAGTATGAACGCAAGTAGGCGCGATCGTTGCCCAGTACACCCTTGCTCTGGGTGAGACCGGTCCAGCAACCTGCCGCCTATGGAACGAGAACAATGGAAGAAGGTCCTGGTCGGTTCGGCCGGGAACATGGTCGAGTGGTTCGACTGGTTCGTGTACGCGAGCTTCGCGACATACTTCGCGGGATCCTTCTTCCCCAGCGGCAACCCGACCGCCCAGCTGATGAACACCGCCGGCATCTTCGCCGTCGGCTTCTTCATGCGCCCCGTGGGCGGCTGGCTGCTCGGCCGGGTCGGTGACCGCAAGGGCCGCAAGGCTGCGCTGACGCTCACGGTCACCCTGATGTCGGCGTCTGCGGTCCTCATCGCCGTCGCGCCGACCTACTCGGTGGCCGGCTACGGCGGCGCCGCGGTGCTGCTGATCGCCCGGCTGCTCCAGGGCCTCTCGGTCGGCGGCGAGTACGCGGCCAGCGCCACGTACCTCACCGAGGCCTCCTCCCCGGAGAAGCGCGGCTTCGCGTCCAGCTTCCAGTACGTGTCGATGACGGCGGGTCAGATCGTCGGCCTCGGCCTGCAGATCCTGCTCCAGCGCACGATGTCCGACGACGCCCTGCACAGCTGGGGCTGGCGCATCCCGTTCATCATCGGAGCCCTCGGCGCGGCGATCATCTTCTACCTGCGCCGCAACATGCTGGAGACCGAGGTCTACGAGGAGTCGGCCGACGCCGACGCCACCGTGGGCGGCGACGACAAGGGCACCCTCAAGGCGCTGTGGGCGCACAAGCGCGAGGCGTTCCTCGTCATCGCGCTGACCATGGGCGGCACCGTCGCCTACTACACGTACACGACGTACCTGACCAAGTACCTGTCGAACTCCGCCGGGTTGAGCAAGGAGACGGCGACGCTCGTCTCGTTCTGCGCGCTCGTCGTCTTCGCCTGCCTTCAGCCGCTGGCCGGCGCGCTCTCCGACCGGATCGGCCGCCGCCCGCTCCTGATCACCTTCGCCGTCGGCTCCACCTTCCTGACGGTGCCGATCATGACGCTGCTCCAGCACGCGGGCTCGTTCTGGCCGGCCCTCGGCCTGTCGCTGCTCGCCCTCGTCATCGTCACCGGCTACACGTCCATCAACGCGTGCGTGAAGGCGGAACTCTTCCCGACGGGCATCCGCGCCCTCGGCGTCGCCCTCCCGTACGCCATCGCCAACGCCCTGTTCGGCGGCACCGCCGAATACGTGGCGCTCTGGTTCAAGGACATCGGCGTCGAGTCCGGCTTCTACTGGTACGTCGCCGGCTGCGCGGCCGTCTCGCTGATCGTCTACCTGACGATGCGCGAGACCCGCGACATCGACCTGAACAAGGTCAAGACGGCGGACCCCACCGGCAGCGAGCAGGCGAAGCAGGTCGCCTGACCGCATCGTGAGACCACGGCCCGGCCCCCGGCCGGGCTGTGGCACACTCAGGCCGTGCTCTCGTTCGCCACGATTATTGGCAGCAGGCGCGCCGGTCCGCAGTGACCGCCTCGTACGACCCGGTACAGGTGGACACCGTCGTCCTCGACCCGCGCGCAGACCTCTCGCACCCGCGAGGGGTTTTTTCGGTTTCTGGCCCACCCACAGCCAGGCGGAGAGCGCGAGGGATCATAGATGGACGGTGGAGCCGGTCATTCCGGTAGACCGAGAATCCCCATCAGGAGCCAGATCAGCATGAGCAGCAGCCTCAGTGAACGTCCCAGTGCACAGACCGGTGAACTCGACGATTCCTTCCACGTCTTCGACACCACGCTGCGCGACGGCGCGCAGCGCGAGGGCATCAACCTCACCGTCGCGGACAAGCTGACCATTGCCCGGCACCTGGACGACTTCGGCGTGGGCTTCATCGAGGGCGGCTGGCCGGGCGCCAACCCCCGCGACACCGAGTTCTTCGCCCGCGCGCAGGACGAGATCGACTTCAAGCACGCGCAGCTCGTCGCCTTCGGCGCCACCCGCAGGGCCAACGCCAAGGCCAGCGAGGACCCGCAGGTCAAGGCCCTTCTCGACTCCGGCGCCCCGGTGGTCACGCTGGTCGCCAAATCGCACGACCGGCACGTCGAGCTGGCCCTGCGCACGACCCTCGACGAGAACCTGGAGATGGTCCGCGACACGGTCTCGTACCTCGTCGCCCAGGGCCGCCGGGTCTTCGTCGACTGCGAGCACTTCTTCGACGGCTACCGCGCCAACGCCGAGTACGCGAAGTCCGTCGTCCGCGCCGCGCACGAGGCCGGCGCCTCCGTCGTCGTCCTGTGCGACACCAACGGCGGTTTCCTGCCCGCCCAGGTCCAGGCGGTCGTCTCCACCGTCCTCGCCGACACCGGCGCCCGGCTCGGCATCCACGCCCAGGACGACACGGGCTGCGCCGTCGCCAACACCCTCGCCGCCGTGGACGCGGGCGCGACCCACGTCCAGTGCACGGCGAACGGCTACGGCGAGCGCGTCGGCAACTCCAACCTCTTCCCGGTCGTCGCCGCCCTGGAGCTCAAGTACGGGAAAAAGGTTCTTCCCGAGGGCGCTCTGCGCGAGATGACCCGCATCTCGCACGCCATCGCCGAGGTCGTGAACCTGACCCCGTCCACGCACCAGCCGTACGTGGGTGTCTCGGCGTTCGCGCACAAGGCGGGCCTGCACGCCTCCGCGATCAAGGTCGACCCGGACCTGTACCAGCACATCGACCCGGACCTCGTCGGCAACCACATCCGGATGCTGGTCTCCGACATGGCGGGCCGCGCCTCCATCGAGCTCAAGGGCAAGGAGCTGGGCGTCGACCTCGGCGGCGACCGCGAGCTGGTCGGCCGCGTCGTCGAGCGGGTCAAGGAGCGCGAGCTCCAGGGCTACACGTACGAGGCCGCGGACGCCTCGTTCGAGCTGCTGATGCGCGCCGAGGTCGAGGGCAGGGAGCGCGAGTACTTCCGCGTCGAGTCCTGGCGCGCGATCGTCGAGGACCGCCCCGACGGCAGCCACGCCAACGAGGCCACCGTGAAGCTGTGGGCCAAGGGCGAGCGCATCGTCGCCACCGCGGAGGGCAACGGCCCGGTCAACGCCCTCGACCGCGCGCTGCGCGTCGGCCTGGAGCGGATCTACCCGCAGCTCGCGAAGCTGGAGCTTGTGGACTACAAGGTCCGCATCCTGGAGGGCAAGCACGGCACGTCCTCCACGACCCGCGTCCTGATCTCCACGAGCGACGGCACCGGCGAGTGGTCCACGGTGGGCGTCGCGGAGAACGTCATCGCGGCGTCGTGGGGCGCCCTTGAGGACGCGTACACGTACGGGCTGCTGCGGGCGGGCGTGGAGCCGGTCGAGTAGGTCCATTCACGCTCCGCTGGGTTAGCGTCGGTGTATGAGGCCCTTGCTCGCTGCCGTCGCCGCCCCGCTCCTCGTCCTGGGCGCCACCCTCGCGGTGGCGCCACCCGCGTCGGCCGCGACGGACGTGTCCACCGTGGCCGACGCGCTGGAGAAGAGTCCCGTCTACGTGGCGCCCGGCGCGTCCGACGGGCTGACCTCCGACGACGTCGACGCGCTCGAGAACAAGATCGAGGACGCGGACAAGCCGGTGATGGTGGCGGTGCTGCCCGCCGACTTCCCGACGCAGAAGCTGTTCAACAATCTCCGCGCGAAGACCGGGATCGTCGGCGTCTACGGGATCCGCCTCGGCGCGCAGTTCGACGCGAGGGCGGACCACCAGGTGATGTCGGCGCAGGCCGTCAAGAACGCGGTGGACAGCGTGCAGGGCCAGTCCGCCAAGAGCCAGCTCGACGATTTCGTCAGCACGTCCGTCCGTACGGCGAAGGGCTCGGCGCCCTCGTCCTGGGGCGGCGGCGATGACGGGGGCTCCTCGGCCGGGACCCTGATCGGTGTCGGCGCGGTCGTCGTGGCCGGCGGCGCGGGCGTGTACGCCCTGAACAGGCGAAACCGGCGCAAGCGCGAGGAAGAGCAGCGCGAGGCCCTCGAAAAGCTGCGGGTCGTGGTGGACGAGGACATCACGGCGTTCGGCGAGGAGCTGGACCGGCTCGACTTCCACCCGGCCGAGGCCGGGGCCGACGACGCGATGCGCGCGGACTTCGAGCGGGCGCTGGACGCGTACGAGAAGGCCAAGCAGTACATGAACGACGCGCAGCGCCCGGACGACGTGCGCGGCGTGACGCAGGCCCTGGAGGACGGCCGGTTCTCCCTCGCGCAGCTCGCCGCGCGCCGCGAGGGCCGCCCGCTGCCCGAGCGCAGGGCGCCCTGCTTCTTCGACCCGCGCCACGGCCCGTCCGTCGAGGACGCCCGGTGGACGCCGCCCGGCGGCACCTCCCGCGAGGTCCCCGTCTGCGCGGCGGACGCGACGCGGCTGCGGGACGGCGAGGACCCGCAGGTGCGCACGGTCGACGCGGGGGCGGGGGAGCGCCGCCCGTACTACGACGCGGGACCCGCGTACGGCCCGTGGGCCGGCGGTTACTTCGGCGGCGGCATGCTGCCGGGGCTGCTGGTCGGCACGGTGCTCGGCTCCATGCTGTCGAGCCCCGCCTACGCGGCCGACTACGGCGGCGGCGACTTCGGCGGCGGCTTCGACGGCGGTGACATGTCGGGCTCCGACTTCGACCCCGGGGACTTCGGCGGAGGCTTCGGCGACGGTGGCGGCGGCGGGGACTTCAACAGCGGCGGCGGCGACTTCGGCGGCGGGTTCTAGCGAACGGCGCGCCGCTCGCTCTCGCGCTCTCCGTACATCCACCGCGACAGGCCCACCCGCAGCCGCCGCGTGGCCCGCACCCGGCGGCGTACGCCGTGCTCGTCCTCGGTCGGCAGGGGTTCCAGGGCGGCGGGCCGTTCGTGCTGGGTGAGGCGGTACGCCTCGGCCCGCCCCAGGGGTTCGTGGACCTCGACGTACTCGCCGTGCGGCAGGCGCAGGACGCGTCCCGTCTCCCGTCCGTGCAGGACCTTCTCCTGGTCGCGCCGCTGGAGCCCCAGGCACACCCGCTTGGTGACGACGAACGCGAGGACGGGCCCGGCGAACAGTGCCACCCGCGCGAACCAGGTGATGGCGTTCACGGAGAGGTGGAAGTGGGTGGCCCACAGGTCGTTGCCGCCGGCCGCCAGCGCGACGAGGAAGCCGGTCAGCCAGGCCACCCCGAGGGCCGTGCGCACCGGCCGGTTCCTGGGCCGGTCGAGCACATGGTGCTCCCGCTTGTCCCCGGTGACCCAGGCCTCCACGAACGGGTACACCCCGATCAGCACCAGCCACAGCGGGAACGCGAGGAACGGGACGAGGATGCCGAGTGCGAGGGTGTGCCCGCCCACCACGATCTCCCAGCCGGGCATCACGCGCACGAGCCCCTCCGCGAACCCCAGGTACCAGTCCGGCTGGGCCCCGGTGGAGACGTGGTCCGGGCGGTAGGGGCCGTACACCCAGACCGGGTTGACGGACGCGACCGCCGAGACGAGCGCCACCACGCCGAACACCAGGAAGAAGAAGCCGCCCGCCTTGGCGACGTAGTTCGGGAAGAACGGTTCGCCCACGACGGTGCGTTCGGTCTTTCCGGCCCCCGGATACTGGGTGTGCTTGTGGTGGAAGACCAGGATCAGGTGGAGGACGACGAGCGCCGCCATGATGCCGGGCAGCAGCAGGACGTGGATCGAGTAGAAGCGGGCCACGATGTCGTCGCCGGGGAACTCGCCGCCGAAGAGGAAGAACGACAGGTACGTGCCGACGACCGGGACGGCGAGCGTCATGCCCTCGATCAGCCGCATGCCCGCGCCGGAGAGCAGATCGTCGGGGAGCGAGTAGCCGAGCAGCCCCTCGAAGAGCGCGAGGAACAGCAGCAGCCAGCCGAACAGCCAGTTCAGCTCGCGCGGTTTGCGGAACGAGCCGGTGAAGAAGTGCCGCATCATGTGCACGAACATCGCCGCGACGAAGATCAGCGCCGACCAGTGGTGGATCTGCCGGATGAGCAGCCCGCCGCGCACGTCGAAGCTGATGTCGAGCGTGGAGGAGTACGCCTCCGACATCCGGATGCCCTTCAGGGGCACGTAACTGCCGTTGTACGTCACCTCGTTCATCGACGGATGGAAGAAGAGGGTGAGGTAGACGCCGGTGAGGATCAGGATGAGGAAGGTGTAGAGGCAGATCTCGCCCAGCATGAACGACCAGTGGTCGGGAAACACCTTGCGCAGATAGGTGCGGCCGAGACCGTAGATGCCGAGCCGCCCGTCGGTCCAGTCGGCGAGGCGTTCTCCTTTGGCGGGGGCGGGCGCGTGGCGTTCGGTGGGTGCGGACATCCGGTTCCTCCCGTGAGCTGCTCACGGAGGAGACGGATCGGGGTGGACGGGATGTGACACGGCGCCACCGCGATGTGGTGCGCGTCACGCGGGCTCAGTTCCGGCTGAGGGTCCGTGTCACCCCGGCCAGCAGCGTCGTCGTCAGCACCCAGCCGACCGCGATCAGCGTGTACGACAGCCCCTGGACGCCCGATTCGGTCCAGTGCCAGCCCTCCCGCTGACCGAGCCCACCGACCGGGATCAGCAGATCGAGCGTGTACGCGACCGGGTTGAAGGGCGCGCCCTCGCCCGGCTTGTTCGGCACCGGCGTGTGCGCGTGGAAGACGAGCGAGCCGAGCAGGGTGAGCGCCGCCAGCCAGATCCCGGCGATCCACGGCCGGTAGCCGTACCCGACGGTCGCGTCGAGCAGCCGGCCCCACGCCTTCCCGGCCGGGCCGAGCGTCCCGCGCCGAATGCGCTCCCGTACGAGGAGGACCCGGCGCGCCTCGTCCTCGTGGCCCGAACGCCGGTAGTGCGCGGCGAGTTGCTCGTAGGGCTGCGGCGCGTAGACGGGCTGGCGGCGCAGCCAGGCGAGGCGGTGCGTGACGTCCTCGCGGCGGGTCGGCGCGACCTCGCCCAGCCAGTCGTACGTCAGTCCGTCGAGGCCCAGCGTCGTGGGCCAGGTCCGGGGATCGTCCTGGAGCCTGGCCACGTACGCGTTGCGCAGGTTCACGCCGCCCGCGGGTCTGCGGGCGAAGGCGAGGTCGATGGCCTCGGCGCGCAGGCCCACGCACATCAACGACGAGCCGGAGCCGCCGAGTTCGGCGTCCTGGAAGGAGACCAGGTCCGTCACCCTCGCCCCGCGCAGCCGGGCCCGGCCGTCGGTCCGCAGGCCCTGGCACCGGATGTTCGAGGCGCTGAGGCCGTCGCACTGGAACGCGTACGCGTCCGCCGCCCCGACCCGTATCCGCGCCCCGCGCATCCACAGGCCGCCCGGCAGTTCGGCGCCGGGGAAGGCGACCTCGCCCTCCGCGACGAACCCGTTCTCGCAGAACACGCCGCCGCGCACGAGGGCGCCGCCGCCCTCCAGAGCCACCCGGCCCGGCGCCACCAGATGTGCCCCGTCGAGCCGGATGCCGCCCGTGACGTCGGCGTGCACGAGGTCGACGGCGCTCTCCGCGCCGTCGCGTTCGCCGATCGTCGATCCGCGCAGGTCGACCCGGCCGCCGATGCGGGCCGTCGACGCCCGCAGCCCCGGCAGTACGCACTCGGTGAGCGTGACGCCGAGCGTGTTCGCCCCTTCGAGGCTCACGGCCTCGTCGAACCGGCACGCCTCGAAGCGCACGGCCCGCCGGACCTCCGCGCCGTCCAGCCGCAGCATCCCCGTGACGCGGGTCGCGCGCAGCACGTACGGCGTCGACCCGGCGCCCTCGTCGAGGATCTCCGCTCTGACGCCCTCGGCGTCGGCACTTCGCTCGGTTGCGGGCGCCATGCTCATCGCTCTCCTGAAGGCAGTGCCGGTGGCGGCAGCATTCCACATTCCGGCCAACTGCCTTCGGTTCTGGGGCAATTGATTGGCGAGAATTAGCGCGCGTGTCCACATGCGAACGCGTCATGATGACCCCGGTGTTCACTCTGTGCACACCAATCACATCCGTCCCGCACAGATGAGGTGGAGAGGTCATGACGCAGCAGTCGCAGTCGCAACCGCAGGAAGGCGCCAGACGCAAGGCCTACGCAAAGCCGGCGATGTTCCAGCAGGGCGACTTCACCAAGACGACGGCCGGCTACTTCTACGGCGCCTACAAGGAGTGGATCGTCCGCCGCTTCACCTGATCGGACGTGCGACGCCGACCAAGGAGCCCCCGGAACAGCCAGGAGCACAGATGCCCCACACCCGTGACTTCTTCGTCGTCCTGCCGGACACCCCGGCGGGAGAGCGCTCGGCGCGGCGCCTCGACGGGGCCCGGGTGTTCCGGTACCCCTCCGGTCGGCCGTGGCTGGTCGTCCGCGCCCCGCTGCGCCGCGTGAGCGGTGCCGTGTGCGGCGCGGACGCCGTCGTCGTCATTGGCCCGGGCGCGGTCGACGGCCTCGACGCCGACCTGCGCGCGGCCCGCGACAACGCCGCACTCCACGCCCGCCTCGCCCGCCGCCTGCCCGGCGTCCACCACGTCGTCTCCCGCAAGGGGGACGAGCTGTGGGTGCGCGGCACCGCCTCCGGCCTGCGCCGCGTGTACGCCACCACCGGCCAGGGCCCCTGCCTCGCCTCCGACCGGCCCGCCGTCCTCGCCGCGCTCACCGGCGCCGACCTCGACGAGGCCGCGCTCGCCCTCCGCCTGCTCGACTTCGTGCCGCACCCGCTCGGCGCCCGGCCCGTCTGGCGCGGCGTCACCGAGGTCGACCCGGCGTCCGCGCTCGTCCTGGGCACCGACGGCACACACCGCGGCACCCGCTCCTGGTGGCACGCCCCGGAGGCCGAACTCCCGCTCGCCGACGCGGCGTCGCGCCTGCACGACGCGCTCGACCGCTCCGTGCGCGCCCACCTCGCCGGCCGCACCCGCGTCAGCTGCGAACTCTCCGGCGGCCTCGACTCCACCTCCCTCGCCTTCCTCGCCCGGCGCGCGGAGCCCGAACGGCTCGCGCTGCTCACCGTGGCCTCCCGTGAATCGCACGCGGAGGACGAGACCTGGGCCCGCCGCGCCGCCGCCCTCGCCCCCGAAGCGACCCACGAGATCGTCCCCGCCTCCCAAGTGCCCCTGTTCTACGCGGGAGTCGGCGACCCGCCCGCCCCCGGCGACGCCCCCACCGACGAGCCGCTGCCCGTCGCGCCCGCCCGGGCCCGCGCCCGCCTGCTCCTCGCCCGCGCCGCGGCCACCGGCGCCGAATGCCACCTCACCGGGTACGGCGGCGACGAGTTGTTCATGGCGCTCCCGGCCGTCGCGGCCGACCTGTTCCCCCGGCGGCCGCGCGCCGCCCTGAACCGGATCGGCGCCGTGCGGCACCAGCTCGGCTGGCCCCTGGCGGCGACCGCCCGCGCCCTGCTCACCCGCCCGCCCTTCGGCGCCTGGCTCGCGGACGCCGTGACCGAGGACGCGCCGCCCACCGCCCGCACGCCCCAGCTCTCCTGGGGAGTCCGGCAGACCCTGCCGCCCTGGCTGACGCCCGACGCGCGCGCCCTGCTCCGCGACGCCTGCCGCGCGGCCGCCGCGCACGCCGCACCCCTCGCGCCGCGCCCCGGCCGCCACCTCGACCTCGACACCATCCGCATCGGCGCCCGCCACTTCCAGGCCATGGAGGAGTACGGGCTCGCCCTCGGCCTGCCGGTCGCCGCGCCGATGTACGCCGACCACGTCGTCGAGGCGACCCTCGCCGCGCGGCTCGCCGACCGCCTCGACCCGGCGCGCTACAAACCGCTGCTCGCCGAGGCCGTGCGCGGCGTCGTGCCCGCACCGCTGCTCGCCCGCACCACCAAGGACCACATGAACGGCGACAGCGCGTGGGGCCTGGCCCGCCACGCCGACGACATCCGGGAGCTGTGGCGCGGCTCCCGGCTCGCCGAGCTCGGCCTGGTCGACGCGCGCGCCCTCGACGCCCTGGCCGCCGACCCGTACTCGCCCCTGCACACCCGCCACTCCATCGACTCGGCGGTCGCCTGCGAAATGTGGCTGCGCGCCACGCATCCCTCGATCAGAGAGGTACTCACCCGGTGAAGCTCAACGACGGCACAGCGGTCACGACGACGGACTACGGCGGCGTACTCCTCGACCAGCGGACCGGGACGTACTGGCAGTTGAACGAGTCCGCGACCGTCGTCGCCATCGCCGTCGCGCAGGGCCACGGCCCGCGGACCGCCGTCGACCGGCTCGTCGCCTCCTTCGAGGTGGACCGCGCACAGGCCGAGGCCGACGTCGCCGAACTCACCCGCCAACTCGTCGCCGCGAAGCTGGCCACGCCGTGAGCACGGAGATGACGATGCCGGGCCGCGGGGGCCGGGGGCTGCGCGTGCGCGTCGCGGTCGCGCTCGCGCTTCCCCTGGCGCGCCTGCGCCCGGACCGTCTGCGCCGCCTGCTCACCGTCCTGTCGCGCGGCGCCCGCCCGGCCCCGTACGAGGACGCGCTCACGGCGCACGAGTCGGTCGTCGCCACGAGCCGCCGCTGCGCCGGCTGGTACGGCTGCCTCCCGCGCTCGCTCGCCGTCGCGCTCCTGTGCCGCCTGTCCGGCACCTGGCCCACCTGGCACGCGGGCGTCCGCGCGGCGCCCCCGTTCGCCCCGCACGCGTGGGTGACGGCGCAGGGGCGGATGGTGGGGGAGCGGGCGAGCCGGGAGGAGTACCGGCCGCTGCTGACGGTGGCGCCGGGCAGGACGGTGGCGCCGGGCGAGCGGCACCGGGTCGGCACCGATGCCCCCTGACCGCGCCGCCCCGGGTTCGGGCCTCGCCCGCCTCCTCGGCCACGCCCGCCCGCACGCCCGGCCCCTCGTCCTCGGCGGGGTGCTCACGGTCGCCGGGGCCTGCGCCGCCCTGGCCCTGCCGGTCATGGCGAAGTACGCGGTGCAGGCCTTCGCCGAGCACCGCTCGCCCGCCCCGGCGCTGCTCCTGCTCACCCTCGCCGTCCTCGCGGGCGCCGCCCTCACCGCGACCGGCAGCTACCTCATGTCCCGCACCGGCGAGGCCGTCGTCCTCGGCGCCCGCGAACGGCTCGTCGCCCGCATGCTCCGCCTCGACGTCGCGTCCGTCGACCTGCTGAGCCCCGGCGACCTGCTGACGCGGGCGACCAGCGACACGACTCTCCTGCGTACGGTGCTCTCCCGCAGCCTCGTGGAATCCGTGAGCGGCGCCCTCACCCTGGTCGGGACCGTCGCCCTGATGGGGTGGTTGGACGCGGTGCTGCTGGCCGTGACGGTCCTCGCCCTCGCCGTGGTCGCCGCCGCGCTCGCCCTGCTCATGCCGCGCATCCGCCGCGCCCAGACGGAGGCGCAGGCGGCCGTCGGTGACATGGGCTCGCGGCTCGACCGGGCCCTGCAGTCCTTCCGAACGGTCAAGGCGAACGGGGCGGAGGACCGCGAGCGGGCCGCCGTCACCACGGCCGCCCGCCGTGCCCGCGACAAGGGCCTCGCCGTCGCCCGCTGGACGTCCGTCTCCGACGTCGCGACGAGCGCGTCCGTGCAGCTCGCGTTCCTGTGCGTGCTCGGCGTGGGCGGCGCGCGGGTCGCGTCGGGCGCCCTCGACGTCGCGTCGCTGATCGCGTTCCTGCTGTACCTGTTCTGCCTGGTCGGCCCGCTGGGGCAGCTGACGGAGGGCTGGATCGGCCTGAACAGCGGGATGGCGGCGGTCGGCCGCCTCGCGGAGATCGAGGACCTGCCGGGGGAGGACACCCGACCGACGCATGCCTCAACCGGGCCGGAGTGCGGCGGGCTCGGCGTCACCTTCACCGATGTCGTCTTCCGCTACGCCACCGACGACGCCCGGCCACCGGCCCACGACGGCGTCACCTTCGCCGCCCCGCCGAACGGCCTCACCGCCCTCGTCGGCCCCTCGGGCGCGGGCAAGTCCACGGTGTTCGCGCTCCTGGAGCGCTTCTACGACCACGACCGCGGGCTCGTCGCGGTCGACGGCCGCGATCTGCGCGACTGGCCGCTCACCGCACTGCGCGCCGCCCTCGGCTACGTGGAACAGGACGCACCCGTCCTGGCCGGGACCCTGGGCGAGAACCTGCGGTACGCGGCGCCCGACGCGAGCGACGACGAGGTGCGCGAGGCCCTCGCCCGTACCCGGCTCGACGAACTCGTGCGGCGGCTGCCCGACGGGCTCGACACCCCGGTCGGACACCGCGGCGTACTGCTCTCGGGCGGCGAGCGGCAGCGGGTGGCCATCGCGCGGGCCCTGCTCCGAAAGCCCCGGCTCCTGCTGCTCGACGAGGTGACGTCCCACCTCGACGCGGTCAACGAACAGCAGCTGCGCGAGGTCGTCCGCGAGCTGACCGCGCACACCACGGTCCTGGTGATCGCGCACCGGCTGTCGACCGTCGTCGACGCGGACACGATCGTGGTCCTGGAGCGCGGTCGCGTACGCGCGCAGGGCACCCACGTCGAGCTGCTCGAACGGGATGCCCTCTATGCCGAATTGGCGGCCACGCAACTCGTGACCGCCAATTCCCGTGGCTGAACCTCAGGCCTCCTTGATGGCCGAGATGTCGAAGTTCAGCTTGATCTTGTCGGAGATGAGGACGCCACCGGTCTCCAGCGCGGCGTTCCACGTCAGGCCCCACTCGGAGCGGAGGATCTCGGTCTTGCCCTCGAAGCCGACGCGCTCGTTGCCGAACGGGTCCTTCGCGACGCCGTTGAACTCCAGGTCGATGCTGAGCGGCTTGGTGGTGCCGAGGATCGTCAGGTCGCCCGTGATGCGGTAGTCGTCGCCGCCCAGGGACTCGGCGGAGGTCGACCGGAAGGTCATCGTCGGGAACTCGTCGATCTTGAAGAAGTCGGCGCTCTTCAGGTGGCCGTCGCGGTCGGCGTTGCCGGTGTCGATGCTGTCCATCTTCACGTCGAAGGAGGCGGTGGACTTCGCGGGGTCCGAGCCGTCCAGGTGCAGCGAGCCGGTGAACTCGCTGAAGCTGCCCTTCACGTTGGTCACCATGGCGTGCCGGGCGACGAAGCCGAGCGTGGTGTGAGCGGGGTCGACGGTGTACTCGCCGGTGACGGAGGCGAGGTCCGGGTTGGCCGGCGCGGCGGCAGCGGCGGGGGTGGCGGTGGACTCGTTCTTGCGGCCGAAGATGCCCATGACGTGCTCCTTGGGGACGGGCGGCACGGGGGGTGCCAGGTGGAGTACTGCGGTGAAGTTGAAGCTTGAACAATCAACTGGCTCCGACTGTAGCGCGATGATGTTCAATGTTCAACATCAATCGCAGCGTGTCTCTTCGATTACAGCCCGATATGGTCGGGGTCGCCCTTTCGGGCGTGCGTGGGCGGGGTGTCGCGGTGCGGTGTGAGGCGGGTCTCAGACCGCGGCTTTGTACGACGTCTACAAGGCGGACCCGCCTTGAGCAGTCACTTCGGGCCTGCGTGGGCGGGGTTCTGTTCAGGGCTACCAGGAAAACGGGCCGGAGACTGTACGGAGTCGACGGACCGTTTTCCCGTGTGCACTTCGTAAGGTCACTACATGACCGTTTTGGACGACAGCGCCTCGAACCCGGGGGATGAGCCCACCGACGCCCGTGGACGCGTGGCCGAGCTGCACGCGATTCGTGAGCAGGCCGTGCGGGGACCGAGCGAGAAGGCGACCGAGGCCCAGCACGCGAAGGGCAAGCTGACGGCGCGCGAGCGCATCGCGCTGCTCCTCGACGAGGGTTCGTTCAACGAGGTCGAGCAGCTCCGCCGGCACCGGGCGACCGGCTTCGGCCTGGAGGCCAAGAAGCCGCACACCGACGGTGTCATCACCGGCTGGGGCACGGTCGAGGGCCGCACGGTCTTCGTCTACGCGCACGACTTCCGGATCTTCGGCGGCGCCCTGGGCGAGGCCCACGCCACGAAGATCCACAAGATCATGGACATGGCCATCGCGGCCGGTGCCCCGCTGGTCTCGCTGAACGACGGCGCCGGTGCCCGTATCCAGGAGGGTGTCTCCGCGCTCGCCGGCTACGGCGGCATCTTCCAGCGCAACACGAAGGCGTCCGGCGTCATCCCGCAGATCAGCGTGATGCTCGGCCCGTGCGCGGGCGGCGCGGCCTACAGCCCCGCCCTCACCGACTTCGTGTTCATGGTCCGCGACACCTCGCAGATGTTCATCACCGGCCCGGACGTGGTCAAGGCCGTGACGGGCGAGGAGATCACGCAGAACGGCCTGGGCGGCGCCGACGTGCACGCCGAGACCTCCGGCGTCTCGCACTTCGCGTACGACGACGAGGAGACCTGCCTCGCCGAGGTCCGCTACCTGCTCTCGCTGCTCCCGCAGAACAACCGGGAGAACCCGCCGACCGTCGAGTCCGACGACCCGGCGGAGCGTCGCGGCGACGTCCTGCTCGACCTGGTCCCGGCGGACGGCAACCGTCCGTACGACATGACCAAGGTCATCGAGGAGCTCGTCGACGACGGCGACTACCTCGAGGTCCACGAGCGCTGGGCGCGCAACATCATCTGCGCCCTGGCCCGCCTGGACGGCCAGGTCGTCGGCATCGTCGCCAACCAGCCGCAGGCCCTCGCGGGCGTCCTGGACATCGAGGCCTCGGAGAAGGCCGCCCGGTTCGTCCAGATGTGCGATGCTTTTAATATCCCCATCGTGACCCTGCTCGACGTCCCCGGCTTCCTGCCCGGCGTCGACCAGGAGCACGGCGGCATCATCCGGCACGGCGCCAAGCTGCTGTACGCGTACTGCAACGCCACCGTGCCGCGGATCTCGCTGATCCTGCGCAAGGCATACGGAGGCGCGTACATCGTCATGGACTCCCAGTCCATCGGTGCCGACCTCACGTATGCCTGGCCGACCAACGAGATCGCGGTGATGGGCGCCGAGGGCGCGGCCAACGTGATCTTCCGCCGGCAGATCGCCGAGGCCGAGGACCCCGAGGCCATGCGCCAGAAGATGGTCAAGGAGTACAAGGCCGAGCTGATGCACCCGTACTACGCGGCGGAGCGCGGCCTGGTCGACGACGTGATCGACCCCGCCGAGACGCGCGAGGTGCTGATCAAGTCCCTGGCGATGCTGCGCACCAAGCACGCCGACCTGCCGTCCCGCAAGCACGGCAACCCGCCGCAGTAACCGGCACTAGTCGTAGGAGACCTGCCCCATGTCCATGCCTGACATCCGCGTCGAGAAGGGCCACGCCGAGCCGGAGGAGGTCGCGGCCATCACCGCGATCCTGCTGGCCCGCGCCGCCGCCACTCCCGAGGCCCCGGCGCACGCCGTCCGGCACAACCGGGCGGGGTGGCGCCGCCTGGAGCGCGAGCCCGGCTTCCGCGCCCCGCACAGCTGGCGCTGAAGCGCTCCGCGCGCAGCGAAGTTTTTGGTACGGCCCCGTTCTCCCCTAGGGGAGAACGGGGCCGTAGTGCTGGTCAGGCGACGGTGACGTCGACGCCGTCGAGGTGGAGGGCCATGACGGGTTCGCCGTCCGGGGTGTGGCAGGAGTGAACCGACAACGTTGCGAGTGGGAGTCGCAGCAAGAGGTCCGTGTCCGAGGGCAGGATGCAGTCCAGCAGGTCCAGACGCCGCAGGGCGGGTGGCGGTGCTGTCAGGGACAAGAGCCAGTCCCGTACGTCGTACCCGAACAGGCTCAGCTTCTGCAGTCCGGTCATGTGACTTAGATCGTGGAAGCCGGAGCACGGCGCGTTCGGTCCGTCGCCCGACAGGGTCAGCGACTCCATGTTGGAGAGCCCAGTCAGTGGGGACAGGTCAGTGTCTGATGTGAGCGTCCCGAGTGACAGAGACCTCAGAGTCCGGAGCTCGCCGATGGCGTCGAGATCGGGACTCCATGACTCGGTACTTACGCTCCAGAGAAGGCAGACTCTCAGTATCCGGCACCGCCTCAGCACCGTCAGGTCGGCGTCTACGCGTACAGACGCCAGCATCAGCGACTGTAGAGAGACGTATTCGACGAAGGGGCTCAAGTCCTGGACGGCGTAGCTCGCAGTCACGTGGCTCAGACCGGAGAGGCGACCGAGCTGTGGAGCCTGTGCCGCGTGGGTCAGTTCCACTGCTTGGGCCCGTAGGCTGAGGCGCTCCAGCACCTCGGTGACGTACGCCTCGGCATCGAAGTACCCCCACGCCTGGACGAGCTCGTCCACGACTTCGGGACGCGTCTCGTCGGTGTACTGCGACAATAGGTCCAGCGCCCCGCTTCCTCCGATCAACGCCACAGTTCGTACTGTCTGTTCCGCGGCCTTGGTCGTTAGCTCGTTCAACGACCGGGGCAGCCAGCGCAACAGGCTCGGGCCCACGGCCGCCAATGCCGGAGGGTCCGTCTGCCGCCGGGCCGGAAGCAGAGCCCAAACTGCTTCGTCCAGTCGCCGTGCCAGCCCGTCGGAGACCGTCGGCATCGTCTCCTGGCAGGACGCCGCCAACAGCCGCAGCGTGCGCGCGTGGCGGGGCTCGGCCGACGCGCGGTCGAGGATCCCGGCGAGCAACTCCTCCCGCTGCGGCGAGTTTGCGTGGCCCGCGGCCATCACGATCGTCTCCCGCCACAGGTCGAGGTGGGCGCGCTCGACCAGGTTCCCGATCCGGTCCTCCTGCGTCGCCTCCTCAGCGGCCAGATACTCCTGGAACGTACGGTGGACGAAGTCCAGGCGGCCCTCCGCCGGTGACCGCAGCATCCCGGATCGCCCGCGCAACAGCTCCAGGACCGCTCCACCGTCCGTTTCGTCCAGATGTCGCATCGCCGCAAGGCGTGCCGACACATGCCGGGCCGCTTGCTCGACCCCGATCTCCGTACGGTTGTTGTCGGACAGCCGCCACGCCAGATCCCGCAGGAGCACCAGCTTGTCGCCGAGGCTCAGCGGGCTTTCTGCCGCGCTCGGTACGTTCCGGTCGGCGTCCCGGTCGTGCACCAGGGTGTGCAGTGCGTTGCGGTACAGCTCCATGCGGTCGCGGGGGAGTTGGCTGCCCCGATTGAGGTGCATCGCGCACAGCATCGACGCGAGGAGCGGGGTGCCCGCGAGGGACTGGAGGTGCGCCCGGTCCTTGAGGCTCGCCAGCAGCGACCGCTCGTAGTGGGGCAGCTCGTCAACCGCACAGGGGAGTTCGTCGGCCAGCTCCCGTACCGCCAGATGCCACTGCCGGACGAACGCGGTGAGGTCGGGCGGTGTCATCCGGTCGATCAATAGCGCCGTGAACTCGTCGTGCCGCAGCCAGTCCGCCCCCGCTGCCGCGGGCCGCGACGTCACGACCACCCGCACCTCCCCGTAAGCTCGGAGCAGCTTGCGCAGCCACTCCCGTACCCCGCGCCGCTCCTTGTCGAGTAGCTCGTCCACGCCGTCGATCAGCAGTAGCACGTTGCCGTCGGCCAGTTGCCTCTGGACCCATCCCTTCGGCATCACCCCGGTCACGGTGCGCGCCACGCCGTCCAGCATCGCCTCCGGCGCCGGCAGGTCCCGGCCGCTGTACTCGCGCAGCTTCACGAAGACCGGTATCAGACCGTTCCACCCAGCCAGTTCGCCCTCAAAAGCGCCCCGCGACGCCGTCACCGCCAGCCAGCGCAGCAGCGTCGTCTTGCCGGAGCCCGCCTCCCCGCGCATCAGGACCCGGGAGGCGCCGCCCAGCGCCGCCTCCGCCCGCATCCCCGACGCCTGGCTCTCGTGCTCTTCCCAGTCGCTCATCCCAGGCCGCAGCAGCGGCAGGCGCCGCGCCGACCGGGCCCTTCCGTCTCCGCCCGTCGCTCGCAAGCTCACATACGCCACCGAAAGGCGCGCCGGTGTCGAGGCGCCACGGTCCGACGTCCGCCGGAACAGCTCCACCTCGTCGAGCGTCTCGCTCACCAGCTCCATGTAGAGCCGCCGGAACCCCGCGTCCTGATCTGTCCCGTCCGGGGCGAACAGCGAGCGGTCCGGGAGGCGTTCCAGGACCCGTGCGACCTCCGCGCCCAGCGACGTGGTCCGCGCGAGGAGTTCGCCCGCCACTCGTTCCTCGAACACCGGCAGGCTCCGCACCACGCTCACGTAGTACTCGCAGCACTCGGCGAACAGCAGCTCGTAGAACCGCCTCTCCGCCTCGCTCAGCCCGAGCGGCGGCGGTACCGAGCGGGTGATGCGCCGCACCAGCTCCGCGGCGTTCACGTCCGCAGCGAGCACGGCCTCGTCGGAGAGATCCGCCTTCGCGAACGTGTCGCCCACGCCGTCGACAGCGGCCTGTCGGCCCGACTCGTCCAGGCCGGCGAACTCCCGTGCCAGAAACGGCTCCATGCGCGCGGCCACCGCGTCCGCGATCGTCTCGAACTGCCGCTCCACGCTCCGCTGCAAGCGCAGGCCCGGCACCTTGAGCCGGACCAGCTCCGACATCGAGAGCGAACGCTCCTGCTCGCGCCGCTTCCCGCTCAGCCACAACTGCACCGCCGACTTCGCGACCGTCTGTCCCAGCCGTAACGCCGTCAACTCCGCACTCACGCAGATCTCCCCCTTTGAGATGCAGAAGACCGCCGGGGCCCGGAGGCCACCGACGGTCACAGAGCTGACAGCAGTATCTACCGCAGCCGCGCCATCAGGGCGTGCTCCACCAAAGTGATCAGCGTCGACTTGGCGTCCGCGCGGTGGCGGGCGTCGGTGGTGATGATCGGGGTGTCCGGGCCGATCTGCAGCGCTTCGCGCACCTCGTCCGGGTTGTACGGCTGCTGG
>NZ_JBUEGE010000021.1:0-160921 GCF_054963755.1 Streptomyces sp. EDA2-14 | reverse complement strand
CCCGCCACCCGCCCCGGCTCAATCGCGTGGGGTCGGCCGCTCCTTAGGACGCTGCGTATTCGGCGCGGACGGGGACGACGCCCCGGGCGGGGACGACCCGGGCGGCTCCGCCGAGTCCGGGACCGCCGAGCTCGACGGTGTCGGCGGCACCGGGCTGAACGGGCTCGACCGCGACGGGCTCGGCGTCGGACGCTGGTCGGGTGGTGCCGTCGAGGACGACGGCGCGGCGGGCGGTACCGGGGCGCGATCGGGGGCCGGATCCGGGCCCAGGGCCATGTAGCCGACGGCAACGGCTGCCGCCGTGGCGAGACCGGCGAGCGGCAGGGCGTACCGGGCCCTGATGCGGCGGAGGGCGGGCAGTCGGCGCAGGTGTGGTCCGGGCGGCCGGGCCGGGCGCAGGGTCCGTACGGTGATGCTGTCGGCGCGTGCGGCGAGTGCCTCGCGCAGGCGCCGCTCCGTGGGGTGTTCGGGTTGGTCGGCCGGGTCGATCCGGGGCGGTCCGGGCGTTCGGGGCGTCATATCCGGCCCTCCAGGATCTTTTCGAGGGCGTCGAGGGCGCGGCTGGCGTTCGACTTCACCGCGCCTTTGCTGATGCCGAGGGTGTCGGCTATCTCGGCTTCGCTGAGTTCGGCCCAGTAGCGCAGTACGAGGACTTCGCGGCGGCGCGGCGTGAGACGGCCGAGCGCGGCGAGGACTTCGCGGTGTGCCTCGTCGAGGACGACGGAGTCCTCCGCGGACGGGGCTTCGCCGGCCGGTGGCGGGGTCCAGGCGCGGGCCGTACGGCGTCGGCGCAGCACTGAGCGTGCGGTGTTGACGACCGAGGTGCGCAGGTAGCCGAGGGCGTTGTCCACTTCCTTGATGTGTTCGCCGTGGCGCCGGTAGAGGGCGGTGAACGCGTCCTGCACGACGTCCTCTGCGGTGGCCGGATCGTCCACGAGCAGCACCGCGAGCCGGACCATGCGCAGCCGGTGCGCGTGGTAAAGCTCGCTGATCGTGGGTGGCCGGTCGAGGTGCGGGGACGTGACACCGTACGGACCGCCGCTCGCGTCCATGGACGCGAGCGGGGCCCGGCCCGGCCTGTCGGTGGCCGGGCCGGGAGCCGCTTCGAGAGTGGAACGGTCCCGTCTCAGCAGCCCGCGCAGCAGATCCCGCCACGCCGGTCTGGCCCGGCCGTGCGGGAGTATGAACGGCCGTGGAGGCGGAGCGAGTTCGTGGGCTGCGGGGAAGTGCACAGGGTTCCTCTGCTGGGCTGCGTCAGCGGTGCGAGCGGCGGCGTGCGGCGAGGACGGCCCCCGCACCACCGGCGACGAGTACGACGGCCCCGGCGGCCATGACGGTGTTGGTCGTGTTCGACGAACCAGTATGGGCGAGCTCGTCGTCGGCGGGGGCGGGCGCGGGGGTGCCGGGCTCGGCGGGAGCGGCGCTCGGGGCCTCGGTGGGGGCAGCGCTCGGCGCCTCCGTGGCACCGTCGCCCGGCTTGGCGGGCGCGGCGGTCGGCTCGGCGGACGGCGGGGTGCTGGTGGCCGGCTTCGGGACGCTCGTGCCGGGTGCCGCGGGCGCCGCGCTGGGCGTCTCGACGTCGGCAGCGGCCGCGGGACGCGCCGGGTTCACCGACGACTCCGACGGCTCGGCATGGGCGACGGGCACGGCGGCCAGGGCGGCCAGCAGCCCGGTGGCGACGACGGCACTGCGGGCGGCGGCAAGAGAAACACGGTGGTTCACGGTCGTACTCCACGGTCGGGGCAAGAGCACCGGACGGCACCCTTCACCCCCACACGACGCGCGGACCCCCGTCAGGTTGCCGCGACGTCACGAAAATCTTCTGAACGGCGACGCGGAACGGCCACGGGGCCTGTGACAGAACGAGGACGTCACGGAGGAACGCCTGTGACTCGGTGCGAGATACAAATACTTCAGACCGCACACACCAAGCACCTCCAGGGGGAACACCGTGAAGTACACCCGCACCGCCGCTCTCGCCGCCATCAGCGTCGCCGCCACCCTCTCGCTCACCGCCTGCGGTGGTGGCGACGACACCGGCACGAGCACGGACTCCTCCGCCAAGAACTCGTCCTCCACCTCTTCCTCCTCGGACAACGGCTCGCAGGCGGGGAGTGACTCGAACTCCGGCGGCACGGAGGCCGGTGACACGAAGTCGGAGTCCGGCAGCCAGGACACCAAGGCCGAGGCAGGCACGAACGGCGCGACGACGACCGGTGCCAAGGTGACGTTCTGCAAGACCGAGGACCTGGCCATCGACGCCACGGACGCCGCGCCCGACGCGAACTCCGGCCGCATCAACATCACGATGGTCAACCGGGGTTCGACGACCTGCTCGGCGACGGGCTTCGCGGGCGTCGACATCAAGGACGCCGACCACACCTCGAACCCCATCGAGCGCGGCCACGCCCAGCCGCGTGTCACCACCCTGAAGCCCGGCGACGCCGCCGTCTTCAACCTTGCCTACGACATCGACACCACCGGCAACAGCCTCTCCTCCCCGACCAACATCCTGGTCACGCCCCCGAACGAGACGCACACGGTGAGCCTGAAGTGGCCCGCGGGCGCCGGCCAGATCAAGGGCGCCTACACCGACGTCGAGGTCTACCCGACACACACGACCAAGTAAGAGCGGCCCGGCGGAGCATGGAAAGTGACGTCTACCCCATGCTCCTGGAAGCGTTGCGCCGTGCCGCGCGGCGGCCCCACACGAAGCAGGCTGCCGCCGCGGCCAGCAGCACGACGCCGATCGCGGCCCGCACGGCGAAGGGTTCCCCGTGTCGGGCGGCGATGACGGCCTTCACCACCGCGCCGGCGCCCGGCAGGCCGAGTACGAAGACCAGGGCAATGGCTGCTCCAGGATTGCCCGCCTTCCTCATTTCCTCGGACGCGGGGCGCAGTTCGGGCGAACCCGGAGGTGGTGGGAACGTCCCCTGCGGCGGAGGCGGCGGAGACGGGAAGGGTGTGAACACACGCGTGGAGCGCAGCACCAGATACCTGGGATGTGCGCCGTAGCCCTCGATGTGCGAAAGCTCGTACCCGTGCTGGTGGGCGACCCACAGCGTCTGGTCCATGGACCAGCCGGTACCGGAGGCCAGGACCTTGGCCTCCGGCCTCCCGTCGAGGGATCGCAGGATCTCCTGCTGTCGCCCTTGCCGCCCGGTGGCCGAGCCGACATGAACGTGGCGGAAGAGGAAGGGCAGCCCGATGAGGGTGAGGACCGCGAAGGCGATGAGCGCGAGGATCAGTACTGCGTCGGACATGTCAGTGGCCTCCCGAGCACGCGGGCTCAGGGAGACGCGTCAGCCCTTCTTCAGCTCCTCGGCGAGCATCACGATGATGCCGCTGGGACCGCGTACGTACGTGAGCTTGTAGATGTCCTCATAGGTCGCCACCCCGCGCAGCGGACGGCACCCGTGCTTGGCGGCCGTCTCAAGGGCTTCGTCGATGTTGTCGACGGAGAAGGCCACGCGGTGCATGCCGATCTCGTTGGGGCGCGTGGGCTCCGTCTCGATCGCCTCGGGGTGGATGTACTCGAAGAGTTCGAGGCGACCGTGACCGTCCGGCGTCTGGAGCATCGCGATCTTGGCGTGATTGCCGTCAAGGCCCACGGCGGTGTCGGTCCACTCGCCACTGACCGTGTCTCGGCCGATGACCGTGAGGCCGAGGTCGGTGAAGAAGGAGATCGTTGCTTCGAGGTCGCGAACGGCGATGGCGACGTTCTCAAGCTTGATGGCCATGCTCCGCATGCTACCGAGCCGGGCGGACTGAGACGGTCGGCTCGCCGCGACCGCCGGTTCGTCCGGCTAACGGTGAGCGGACGCGGTCGGGTTGACGGTTCGAACGGTGCGCTGGATAAGCTCGTCAACAGTTGCAACAGGCTGTAGGCGAATGCGCAGGCCGCGTTCCGCGTGTGTGAAGGGCCCTCTGGGCTCGAAGGGGGTCCTCATGAACAGCAGGCCGGGAAGCGGACCGGGATCAGGATCGGGTTCGGGATCGGGTCAGAACGATCGGGAGATCGACGACTCGGAGCTGATGGACGTCGCCCACGACTCCGAGCAGGCCCGCAGCCTCCACAGGGCGCTGCGCACGCTGGCCAACAACCCCAACGTCAACGGCCCGCTCCAGGAGATGGCCAAGGGCATCCTGTCGGGGCGCATGGGAATGACCGACGCCATCAAGGACGAGCGCTACATGGACGCGCTGGGCGACCGCATGAGCGAGATCCGTCGTGCCGCGGAGTCGCAGACCATGGAAGACCGCGAGGCCGAGCGCGAGAAGCGCGAGCAGTGGGAGCGCAAGCGGGACGAGGAAGCGCAGAAGGAGCGCGACGAGCGCGACGGTCCTTCGACCGATCTGTTCACGGGGTCGAAGAAGCGGGGCCGCGGCCACCGGGACTGAGCCGCCCGGCCCTCCTCCTCGGAACAGCACTGTGACACCCAAGGGTTGAGGTCTTGTCAGTGACTCTGGGTACGCTGTGACAGACATGAAGCGGTCGTGAACCGGCGGTTCCACGACGTCGGTTGGTGAAGCGGGGGCGTAATCATGGGCGATGGGTTCAGGAGTAATCCGGAGTCGCTGAGGACCGAGGGGGGCAACTTCTCGAAGCTCGGCAGGGATTTCTACCAGGCGACGCAGCGGCTGAGGAGCGGTCTGGCGGCGCAAGGTGACGGCGGCGGAGGCGGAGGCGAACCGCCGAAGGAGACGACGTTCGCGAGCGTCGCCGGGGACGCCTGGAAGGGTCTGACCACCTTCAGCGACAAGGCGGGCACCCCGCCCTGGGGCGACGACGAGCTGGGCGAGAAGTTCGGCGTGGTCTACGAGGGCCTGCGCGACGGCATGACGGACTCGATGGATCACCTCGCCACCAAGCTGAACGAAATCGGCAAGGCGCTGGAGCGGATGGCGAAGAACCACGAGGAGAACGAGGACTTCACCGAGGCTCTGATCAAGGAGCAGAAGCCGGAGAACCAGTTCGGCGGCGAGGTGCAGGTCCTGAAGTCCGCGAGCACGTGATCCACAAGCAGGCAATGCACGGACACGTGATGTTCGTCCCGAAGCCACCCCTTCACCGATAGGAGAAAGTTCGTGTCGCAACCCGGCGCGCCCCCACCGGTACAGCCGGTCCCCACCACCGCCGAAGAGGCTTTGGCTGCCGCTCGGGCCCGGTTCGAAGTACTGGACCTGGAAGGAAACCCGGCGCCGCTGCATGTGGCGGAGTTCGACATCGGCTTCCTCGTCCACGCCGTCATGCCCCCGCCGCCTCCCGGCGTCCAGGCGCCCCCTGGAGGCAGTCACATGGTGATCTCCAAGGTGGACGGGGCGGTCACCTACGTCCCCAACTTCCCGCCGGACTCGGCGATCGAGCTCTACCGCAGTCTGACCCGGCCGGGCGGCTAGGTCGTGGGCGCCGTTTAGTGGGCACCGTCTGCGGGCGCCTGCAACAGCACTGTGACACAGGGGATGTGAGGGATCGCCAGGGCCTTTGGGTAGGCTCTGGCAGGAGCATGGCTCTGCGCCGACGCAAGCCGGTTGAGCACTCACGAGGCGTCCATGGGCGTCTCCGGCAGCAGCAGAGAAAGCAGGGGTTCTTCCGCCGGCGGTGAGGCGGACGGAGCCGCCCGGCCCACAGGGCCGGGGACAACACGAAACTGCATGGCGACAACGGGGGTCTTTGTCGTGGCTTTGATGCTGCCCAACGGGCTTGAGTGGCTTCTCGAGATGTGTGGCTTCGAATGGCCCACAGGCGACGAAGACAAGATGATGGAGTGCGCCAACGTCTGGCGCCAGTTCGCCGCCGACGTGACGGACCTGCAGTCCCAGGGCATGACCGCCGCAGGCAACGTTCTGGGCGAGAACGCCGGGGACTCGATCGACAGCTTCACCAAGACCTGGGAGAAGTTCGCCGGCGGTTCGGGCTACTTCGACGACGCCCGCCAGGGCGCCGAGCTGATCGCCATCTGCATGGACGCCGCGGCGATGCTCATCATCGGGATGAAGATCGCGGTGATCGCCCAGTTGGTCATCCTGGCGCTCGAGATCGCCGCGGCGCAGGCAGCCGCCCCGTTCACGCTGGGCCTGTCCGAGATCGGCGCGATGGGCGCTGCCGCCGCCACGCGGATGATCCTGCGCAAGCTCCTCAAGGAGATAGCCCAACAGATCCTCCAGGCAGTCCTGGAGACTGCCAAGGAACCTTTTGTCTCCGCTCTCGAAGCCATGGTCTCCGACGTGGTCTCCCAGACCGTCGAGCAGAACTTCGGCAAGCAGTCGGGCTACGACCTCGGGCGCACCGCCAAGACGGGTTACGAAGAGGGCAAGAACGCCCTGAAGAACTCCGGTTCGACCTTCGGCGAGTCCCTGCGTGACGGCGCGGGGTCCCGTGCGGGGCATGCGGCCCGCGGCGGGCTGACCGGCGGTGGACACGACGGCGGCGACAGCTCGTCGGAGTCCAACGACTCGTCCTCGTCGTCGAACAACAACTCGCCCTCCAGCCCGAGCAATTCACCTAGCTCGGACAACTCCCCCAGTTCCAACAATTCGCCGAGCCAGTCCAACTCGCCCTCGGGCGAGAGCGGTCAATCGGGCGAGTCCCAGAGTCCCAGCAACTCGCCGAGTTCGGGCGGCAACGACTCCGGACGCAGGGCACCCGACATCGGCGGCCCGTCGGCCTCGTCGCCGTCGAGCGGCCCGGACAGCTCCCCGTCGGGCCCGTCGTCCGACGGCCCGTCGCCTTCAAGTTCGCCCTCGTCCACACCCAGTACGCCGTCCAGCGGGCCGGACAGCGCCGGTGGTCCGGGCTCCTCGGACCCCTCGTCGTCCTCGCCCGCACCGAGCCGTGGCTCCGACCCGCCCAGCCCGTTCGACGTGGGCACCCAGGCGTACCAGGACAGCATCGGTCAGTCGCCGGGCAACGACCCGTCCACCCCGGACTCGTCGCCGGACTCCTCCACACCGTCGACTCCGTCCACGCCGTCCTCCGCGAACCCGGACATCCAGGGCGGACCGGCCCCCGACACCACCCCCGACTACGCCCGTCCGGACAGCACACCCGACAGCACACCGGACTCGCCGCCGAGCCACGCGCCAGGGGGTACGCCTGACGTCGGCGGCTCCCCGACGCCTGACACCACGCCGGACGGCGCCTCCCCGAGCCGCCCGGAGGGCATCAGCGGCAACACGCCGGAGCAGGGCGCGTCGATCCCGGACCAGCGCACGCCCGAGCCCGCGCCGACCCCGACACCGGCCCCGGACAACTCCGGCCCGGAGCCGGGCGCTCACCAGGTCGACCGCGACTCGGTGACCACCATGCCCGCACCGGCCCAGGGCCCCACGCCGGGCGATGCCGGCGACGGCACCAGCCACGACGGCAGCAACAACGACAACCAGAGCCCGGGCGCCGGCCGCGGCTCCATGCCGAGCGGCGCCATGCCCGGCAACGCCCCCGGCGGACACTCCAGCCCCGGCCAGGGCCACGCATCGACGCCGTCCACACCCCCGCAGCACCAGAACGACCCGGACGACCCGGACATCACCCTCATGGGCAACGCCGCCACGGCGACGCCCCCGCCCCAAGCCGCCCACGCCGGTGACGCCGGCACCCCGCAGCAGGCGGCCCCGTCGTCCGCGACACCCTCGGCCGCACCCACCGGGGCCATGCCCCCGCCGACGGCGGGCCCCATCCCGACGCAGGCACCGCCCGCCGGCACCTCAGGAACGACCCCGCGGTCCAGCACGCCCAGCGCCACGACGCCGCGTACGGAACAGCCGACCGCCAGGCCCACGACGCCGTCGCGCGACACCCAGCAGTCCCGGCCCGCGTCGCCGCCGCGCAGCGAGACACCACGAACCGAGACACCGAGCCGTCCCACCACGACGCCGCGCGCGGACACACCTCGTACGGATACGCCCGGCCGCCGCACGACACCACCCCGCGGCGAGCAGCCGGCGAACCGTCCGACGGACCAGCAGCCACCGGCCCACTCCCCCGCTCCCACGCAGCACGACCAGGGCATGCCGGCACCGGACAACCAACAGCCGGACAACCACCAGCCGGACAACCACCAGCCGGACCAGCAACAGCCGAACACCCAGCAGCCGGACGCCAACAACCAGACGCCCGACCAGAACCAGTCCCCCGCGGACGACAGCACCCCCGAGCACCCCACAGCGCCTCCGCCCGTGCCCGGGGCGGACAACCTCTCGGACATCCGCAACGACCTGAACATCCCGCACGAGGGCCTGTCCACGCCCGACCCCGCCCATCAGCAGGACCTGGAGAACGCCCACCCGAGGAACCCCGACGGCACCCCGCAGGTGTACGCGGACCCACGGCAAGGGAACTGGGCCGGTCTCCAGAACGACGGCGGCCCGGGCGTACCCGGCCGGTCCAACAACTGCGCCGACTGCACGCGCTCGTTCCTCGAGACGTGGTTCGGCCGCCCGACGGTGTCCGCCCCGCGCACCCTGGACACCAACCCGGACGGCAGCCTCAACCGCTTCTCTCCGGAGCACAACGCACTGGACAACCAGACGCGTTGGGCCGGCGCCCCCAGCACGTACGCGGGCAACGACCACCCCAGTCCCTACGCGCGAATAACCCATGAGCTGTCGCAGGCCGGGCACGGCTCGGCGGCCGTGATCGGCGTCAACTGGCCGGGCGGTGGCGGCCACGCCTTCGCCGCGGTCAACCACAACGGTCAGGTCCTGTTCGTCGACCCGCAGAGTGGCCTCGTCAGCGAGAACCCGATCCACCTGGGCGCCCAAGAGGTCTTCTACACCCCCCTGGACGCCAACCGGAACCCGATCACCCCGTACTTCCTGACCCCGTCGACCCCTGAACCGTCCGCGGAGACCACTCCGGACACCGACGCGTCGACGAACGAGCCGACGCCCGACACCGAGTCGACCGAACCGTCCACGGAGCCGTCCACGGACGAGACACCCTCCAACAACGACGACTCGACGACTCCGGAGACGACGTCCCCGCAGAACGCGGACACCTCGACGGACACGACCACCACTCCGGAGTCCACCCCGGACCAGTCACCCGAGCCCTCCCCGGACACGGACTCCACCACGGCCCAGGACGCCCCGCAGCCCGAGACGGACCAGGACGCACAGGGCGACCAGGACTCCGAGTCCTCGCGGGATTCCCAGAACTCCCAGGACTCTCAGGACACCGACGCCGCCCGGGACACCAACGACACTGCCAGCACGGACGACGCCGACAACGCTCAGAACCCCGAAGACACCGATGACACCAACGACACCGATGACGCATCGGAGTCGACGGATCCGCCTCTCCCGTCCACCGCCACCCGCCCCTCCGGCCCGCCGGACGGCTACGACGACCCCACCGACGCCGACCACCGTGCGCAGCAGGAGAACTTCCCGCGAAACGAGGACGGATCGTTCCAGCAGGCCCCCGACCCGCGCGACGGCTCCTGGCTCAACGACATCCGCGGCCAGAACCCCGACGACTCCGGCCGCGACGTCAACTGCCCGGACGGAGCACTGGCGTTCGCCGATTCGTACGCGGGCAACCCCACGGTCGCCGCCCGCCGCAGCCCGAACGAGGACGGCACCCCCGCCGACACTCCCGAGCCGGGCGGCCGCGACCGCATCGAGAACACCCTGGGCGCGGAGTTCAGCGACTTCGGTGACGGCAGAGACGCGTACAACAATCTGGAGACCTCTCTCCTCAACGAGGGCCACGGCTCACAGGCCGTGATCATCACCCAGAACGCCGATGGCCGTGCCCACGCCTGGAACGTGGTGAATCACAACGGCCAGATCGTCTACGCCGACCCACAGACGGGTCAGAGCAGCACCACCCCGCTCCACAACGGCAACAACGGCGTCTTCGCCATCCCCCTGGACGCCAACCGCCGCCCCATCGACCCCACCAGCCAGCCGGCCACGCAGAACCAGGGTCAGACCACCCCGGCCGCGACCGACCGCCCGTTGCCGCAGGGGCCGGCCGGCACCACTGACCCGTCCGACAGCCGGCACGGAGCCGAAGCAACTCGGGAGCAGCGAAACCAGAGCCTGCCCGACCCGGAAGCCCCGGACCAACAGCATGCGAACCTCCCTCCTGATCAATCACAGCAGGATCTCCGGCGGGAGCACGAAGTACGACGGATCGATCTGACACCGGTCCAGCAGCAGATGCGCGCCTGGGCGCAGCCTCAGGGCGACCCGCCCACCTCTGCGTTGGGCAACCTGTTGCAGGAGTCCCAGGACCGACGGCAGCAACATGCGGAGGCCGCGCGGCAGGTCCGCGACGCAAAGCAGGCGCTCGACGACGCGAAGAAGGAAACCGCCAGCGCAAAGAGGGATCTGCAGAAGGCCGGTCCGACGGAGCGGCCGGCAGCCGAGCAGAGACTGAACGCCGCGAAGAACGCCTTGTCGGAGGCGAAGAAGGAGCACAAGGAGGCGCTTCAGGCGCACCGGGACAACGTCTCGATGCCGGCGACCAACTTCACGGACAGCGATATGCGTCGTCATCTCGACCCGGCATGGTCGCAGATGAACGACGGTGACCGGTACGCCGCGCTCGCGACCTTGGGCCGGATGAGCCACTCCTTCCACGCGAACAACGCGGTGGGCGCAAGCCCGGAACCCGCGCCCAACAACGACCCGTACGCCGACGCCCCACCCAAGAAGCGTCAGCGGATTGACCCGGCGCACGACCATCACGAGTCCGTGGCCTCCTCGCGACGGGAGGCCACCGCGCGCCCCAAGGACAACGTCCCGCAGGACCTCAGGGATCTGCTCGACGCGACGGAGCGCAACTCCCCGGACTTCTCCGACAAGAACTACGCCGTGGTGGAGGTCGTCGGCGAGGATGGCGAAAGCCACTACATCATCGACTCCTCGGTCCCGGCCGCCGGGGACGCCGTGCGCCCACGGCACTCGGAAAGTCACATCCTGGAATCGATCGAGCAACTCAACAAGGGCAGGGAAGCCGAGGGGCGGCCCCCGTACAAGGTCGCCGGCCTGTACACCGAGCGGGAGCCCTGCGGGTTGCGCAAGGACAACTCGGGGCACGCAGACTGCTCCCGGACCATTCGCGATTCCGACGCGATGAACAAGGTGCCCGTGTACTACAGCACGACGTACCGGGTCGACCCACAGCGCACGGAATTGCGCGACCAGGAGCGCGCCGCCCTCCGAGACCAGGGCATGACCGAGGCCGAGGCCAAGAAGGCGACGGAGGGCTACAAAACCCCCAATCGCCAACTCATGGACCAGGAGATCCAGCAGCACCTGAACTTCGTCCGCGACCTCGCCCAAGCTCTGACCAACCAGAACCAGACCCCACCGCTGTCTCCTGACCAGACGACACCACCCACCCAAGAACCGCCGTCGGGCCCGCCGAACCCCAGCGAGCTCGACGCTCACCACCGCACACCACCATCAGACCCGGCCGGCACAGACCGCAGGCCCCCGGCCGACCCGGCCGGAAGCACCGAACCTTCCAACGGCGAACAGCCCGAATCCGAAGCGCCGGCCGCGGGCGAAGGCAATAGTGAGCCGAGGCCCGGCCTCGTGCGCCAAGACGACGACTTCGAGTCCGAGATGAACAGTCGAGGCCAGCGCAAGTCGCACATCAACTCGGAAGGCGACCTGGTCCCCGCCAACCCGCACGGCACTGCGAGCGTGGTCGATCACATAGTGGGCCGCGATCCGGCCAAGTCGGACAGTCCTTTCACCTCCTTGAGTTCGGAAGGTGCCAACGCGAAGGCATTCGGATCGAATCGCATTCGCATCGACCTGGACCGGCTGGAACAGGACATTGCCGCCGGCAGGGTCCAGGACGTCGAGGTCTACTCCCCCGACAGGGTTCAGAGCATCATCCAGGAGAACGCAGACAGGATCGCCGGCAGGCCTGTGGACCTGACGGTACCGACTGGTACCAGCAAGTCACAGGCTCAGGAATTGGCTCGGGCACAGGGCCTCAGCAACGCAAAGGCCAAGAGGATTGCGCAACGTATGATCGACATGATGAACACGCGACGCGACGAAGAATGGCTTATCAAGGGCGTCGTTCCGCACGATTACATTGAGGGGCCGCTCGGTGGCTGACTTCGTGAACGAATCGGGAGCAAACCGGTTCGAGGCGCTGCTGGGCACGGACTTCGAGGGTCGGCCCACCAACGATCTCGAGGACGTCGTCTACGAAGCCCTCGACGATCCCCGCCACCGTGAACGCGTGCCCGGGCTCACCGCCCTCCTCCAGGATCCGACGGCCCCCGACCGCGAGCGTTTCCTGTCCTGCGTCGCCCTGACCACCTGGGCCGAGCCGGCCGGTTATGCGGCCGTGATCGAAGCCGCCCGGGATCCCAAGCAGGCGCCTTGGTACGACCTTCTCGTAGACCGCAAGTTCTCGGTGGACAACACCTTCGCCCAGCTGGCTCTGGCTGTGGGAGACAGTGATGTCCTCGCTCGCGAGAAGGACACCTGGGACCAACGCACCGAGGGCTTCAAGAGTTTGATCGGCATCGCCGACAGTGAGTACTTCGACGAGAAGCTCGGCGATGGACTGGATACCCCCACGGCTGCATCCCTGCTTTCACCGATTCGTACCGTAGTAGCGCGCGGAACGGCGGCCCTCGCAGCGCGAAAGCCCTTGAAGTTCGACCTGGCCACTCAACTTGTGGACCTGGCCGCCGCCCTGTCGCCTGTGGACGCAGCCAGTGCGGTCACGCTGGCCACGGATGTACTTGCACAGGCCGCAAATACCCGTGCCCTCCTGCACGCGGTGTCCATCGTCCAGCGTTCGCATACCCCGGAAGCACACGCTTTCGCTGAATACCTGGCGATGAACGGCGACGACCGAGTGCGGTCATCCGTCCAGGACGCACTCGGCGCGCAATAGGCACACGGAACGCCAGCAGGGCGGCCGGGGGGCTTGGGACACGGCGGCGACGTCGTCCCACTACCGTGATGGAGTTCGGAACCAGCAGCGACGAAAGGCAACATGACTGTGCCATCCGGGGGCATGTCCGCAGGAGAATTGCACGACCGCGTGGACGCATGGTGGCGTGCCGGTGGGCGGGGCGGCACGGTTGGCCATGTCGTGGCTCCGGACGGTGTCGATGCCGGGGACGTCCTGCGGCGGGTGCACGAAGACGTGCCGGGGAGTGTGCTGGTCGACGTCGCCGGGCTCGACGCCGAACAAGTGATGCACAAGGCCCTGACCACCCTGGGAATCGACCTGTCTCCCGGCGAGCGGGGGTTCTGGTCGACCACACTCGGCACGATGGGCGAAGAGCGTCTGCTGGTGCTCGTCAACATCCGCCGTGCCGGGGGCACTCGGCGGTCGTACGAGCCGGAGCGGCTGATCCGCAGCACCGTCGGCATGCTGGCACACGGCAAGCTGGCCGTGCTGACCGATGCCGATGCCGGACTCCTGCCGCGGGGACTGCAGCCCGGGAATCTCTTCCATCTTGCCGAGCCGACTGCTGCCGCGCCGGCTCCCGATGTGCCGACCGCCGTGCGCGCTCTCGCCCTGGCGGAGCCTCGCACGGTGCCCGTTCCCGTGTGGGCTGAGCTCGTCCTCGCCCTGACCGGCGAGACCATGACTGCGGACGAACTCACCGCTCTCGCCCGGCAGCAGGCGGACGTTCTCCTGACGGGCCCGCTCGGAGTCTCCTTCGTCGAGGAGGGCGTGGCCGAAGCCCTGCGACGCGAGGTCGCTCCCGAGCACGTCGAGCACGTCAATCGGCACGTGGTCGACTGGCTGCTGCGTACGTCCGCCGAATTCCGCCATCCCGAGGGATGGGCCCGGTCAGGAGCCGTCGGGCTCTACGCCGCCGCCGGGCTCGCCATTCACGCCGTGCAGGCCGGGTCGTACGAAGAACTTCTGCGTGACGGTCGTACGGTGGCCAACCTGCCGCAGACCGCACTCATGGACTCGGCGCGCAGCCACAGCATCATCATCCCCGGCAACAGTCCCGCCGCCGACGCATTTCATCTGTGGGGATGGGGCGTTGTGCCGGCACAGCAGCGCGAGTGGGCTTCCTGGCTGCACTTGATGGCCTGGTCGCGCGACGACTTCGAGTACGCGCGGTCCGTGGCCTCGTCCGGTGTCTCGCTTCCCTGGCACGCGCAGTGGACCCGCTGGCGGCCGCCAGGCGGCTGTCACGCACGTTTCCTCACGGCGGGCGAGTTCTCCAGACTGGCGGAGGTCCGTTGGCAGAAACGGCCCGCCGTCGCAGGGTTGCACTCGCGGATGGTCGACGGGATGCCGGAGCCGTATGTCACCGTCCGGGACGCGGAGACGGGTGAGCTGCTCGCAGGCCCCTGGGAGCGGAACAACGCCCTGGAGGAGCACCGCTCGGATCTGGCGCTGCCTCCGGCGGCGATGCCACCGGAGGCGTCGGGCGCACCGGACGTCGAGCCTGCCGAGCCCCTCACGCGCCTCGCCGACCTCTTCGTCTCGTCGTCGCAGCAGCGCAGCGCACGGCGTTTCGCACTGCCCTGCGCGCCACTGCGGGTGGGGGACGCCGTGATGTTCGCGGGCGAGTCGGGGCTGATCGCCATCCAGTCGGCGGACGGCGTGGACCCCTCGGAGACCTTCGGCGCTCTGAGGAACCACCTGTCCCGGGATTACGCGGGCGCGCAGCCGAGCAGGCCCGTTGACGCCGCTCCCCCGAGCCACCGGGACCTCATCACGCTGTTCGGCGAGGACGCCATCTTCTGGGCCGAACCCCAGGAACTTCCCGATGGGTTGACACATCGCCCGACGCGCGAGCTGCTCACCGAGTTCGGGCTGCCGGACATGACGGAGGGAGCCATGGTGCTCCTGCCGTACGGGGACGGGGAGATTGAGCTGTTCGACGAGGTGGACTGGCCGGACGATGTCGAGCCCGCCACGGAACGCGGCCCGTTCTTCCAGATCGGCAAGTGGATGGGCGGCGCACTCGTCATCGACGGACCCACCGGCCACGTCCTGCGCGTCCCGACCGGCCCCGGCGAGGAGGACCTGGCCGCCCTTCCCGCCGCTTGCGACCTGGAGCGCTTCCTCACCATGGTCGCGCTCTTCGTCACCGGGCTGCGTTCGCGGGACCTCGCGCCCGCGATGAGTTCCGAACGCAGCCACATCACCTACTGGTCCCTGGACGCGCTGGCCGAGATCGACGAGACGGGCGGTGAGCAGCCCGCATGGGGGTACGTCTACGACAATACGACATGAAAGCACTGCCTCGGCGCAGGCGCTCCCGGTCTCCCACCAGTTCCCGCCCGACTCGTTCGGTCATTCCGAGAGGCGGCCGACCAGGCGCCTCAGGCCCTCCTGGCAGTTGACCCCCGTCTGCACTGCCTCCCACGCCTGTTCGAGCTGTGCGTCGGACAAGCCGGGCAAGGTGCCGTCGAAGCGGGCGCGCAGGGTTGGTGTGGGCCAGCGGATCAGGTTCGCGGGGCGCATCGAGGCCATCAAGGCTTCGACCGCCGGGCGGCCGGCCTGAATCGGGAGGTCGGCCAGGACCAGCGCCACCACGTCCACGGACGCGAACTCCCTCGCCGCCGTCTCGTTCTTCAGTAGTTCGTCGGCGGCGGCGCCGATGTGTACGAAGGGGGCGATCACGCGGACAAGGCCGTTCAGGTCGAGGTCTGTGCGCAGGCGTTCGCGTTGGCGGTCCAAACAGGTGTTCAGTACTTCGCGGCCCACTGTGGTGCGGCAGACGCCAGGGGTGTATCGCCAGCTGCCCTGTTCCACGGCCTGGTGGGGGCGGTAGTGGTGGCGGTACGGGACTCCTCCGTCCCGGAGCGCCACCCCTTCCAGCTCGCTGTCGAGCGCGGCGCGCAGCTCGCGGGCGAAACGCGGGTCGGCGAGCAGGTGGGTCAGGTGCGGGCGCCGGTGGACGAGCATGTGGCCGGCGCCGGGGCTGCCCAGTTTCGGTGGCGGGTCTTCCAACGGAACGCCGTGTTCGAGGAGTTCGTCCGCCAGGTCGAGCGGCAGCGGGGCCCACCAGCCGGGCGCCGGATCACGGTAGGGCAGGCGCACCGGAACCGCGTCGGCCGCCAGGCGCGGGGCGAGGCTCACCGCCACGTCGTACAGCTCTTCAGCGCGCGCCTGCCCGAGCGGTTCGCTCGCCAGCCAGCCGTGCAGCAGGCTGGCGGCCTCGCCGGCGGGAAGCCCCGCGCTCTCGCCCGTGAGCAGAGCCAGGGCACCGCTGCGCCGGAGCAGCGACTGCCACTCCTCCGCGCTGCTCGCGTCACCGGGGACCAGCCGAAGTACGTCGTGCACCGTCTCCGGACGTCGCTCGACCAGCAGCTCCAGGGCCTTGCCCTTCAGTGCGTCGGCCCAGAACTTGTTCACGTCGCCCGCGCACAGCCCGATCTTCGGCACGATGTCCTCGAGCAGAGCGGCCACTTCGGACTCGGGATTCGCCTTCGCCGCGCGGGCCACCTTGCGCAGGTCCGCGGCCATGCCCGGATACAGGTCCCGGGGTGTGTGGACGCGTCGCACCAGTACGTCACGGAAACGCCGCAGCCGTTCCGGTGAGACCACCGCGCCCTTGGGGGCGAGCTCCTTGGCACGCGCGCGTACCGCCCCGCTGGCCAGCGCTCCATGGTCCGCGAAGGTGGCGTATCGGGCGTCGAGCCATCGCTCGTCGAGTTTGGTGTGGTGCTCGCGTTCGGCGTTCCTGGCGCGCATGAAGTACCCGGTGGCGTACTCCTTGTGCTTTCCGCCCTCCTGCACGCACATGTCGGCGAGTTCGTCGAGGACGGCGGGGAGAAAGCCGGGGGCGGTCGTGGCCAAGTCCTCCAAGCGGTCGTCCAGGACGGGCTTGTACAGACCCGGGCCGCCCCAGAGGCTCCAGCCGAACGCGTAGGCCGCTTCCAGGGCCTCCTGTTCCCGGCCGGGGTGCGCCGCCATCAGCCGCTCAGGAAACGGTGGTTCGCCCTCCTCCGTGTCCCCCGGAGTCCGGATGCCGGTCGCGAACGTGTCCGTCAGCTCCCATTCCTCCTTCGACGCCAGCAGCGCGTCCCAGTGGCGTGCGAAGGGGGCGGCCTTCATGAGGAGCGTCATGGTGGGGCCCTCGGGGTGGGCGTACGTCCGCGCGACCAGCGTCGTCGTTCCGGCTTCCGCTTCGGCTTCCGGTGCGGGCGAGGCCGGCATCACCTCGACACCGGCGTCGTCGAGCGCCTCGCGCCACACGGCGTCGGACTCGGCAAGAGCCGCGGGCACGCGGGTGCCCGCGGCGGCCCAGGCCTCGGCCTGTGCGCTCGCCCGCGTACGGTGTCCCTTCAGCGCCCGTCGCAGCCGGTACAGCCGACGTACGCCGTGGCTGTCCGCGAGCCAGTCGGGTACCTGCTGAAGCTGCCTCCCGCGTGGATTGCGGTAGACGACCCGGAAATCGTCGTCCAACTCGGCTGTGTAGCCGTTCACTTCACAGCGCCCGATCATGCTCCGGTACTCCCTCCTCGTCCTGGACGGGATCCTCTACGCGTACGTGCATTCAAGTCGGAGTCCCTGAGACCCGGCGCAGCACCACGACCCAGTCGTCCTCGCTCGGCCAGCCCGTCAGTTCGGCGAGCCGCCATGTCTCGTCACCCACGGGAAAGGTGTCACCGACGTGGAGGAAGTGATCCTGTTCTTCGGAGGCGGAGGCGGAGGCGGAAGCGGAAGCGGACGTAGACGTGGACAGGCGAACCGTGGGCGTGGCGTCGGGCTTCCTGTAGATGTCCATCACCGCGAAGTCCGCCTTCCCGGTGCTTCGCTGAATCCCGTGCCAGAGACCGATCGTGTCGGGACCGCTCACTTCTCGTCCTTCGGATGGATCAGAACAGGCCGTGCCACATCTGCTCGACGATCACCGACCACCAGTTCCGCGGGTCGTCCAGGGCCGACGCGTCGATGGCGACGAGCTGCTCCTGGAGGTCGGCGACGGCGCTGCCCGCCATGACCGGGTCGAGCGCGATCATCTCCTCGCGCGTGGTGTACAGGAGCGCGAGGGAGCGGACGAAGGCGGACACCGAGGCGTTGACGCGGCGGCCCGCACCGTTTTCGGAGGTCACGGCCCAGACCTGGCCGACCGGCTCGCCCTCCAGGTCGGATCCCGTGCACTGGACGGTGATCAGGCTTCCCCCGTCGGTGCCGATCCTGACGTGGCCCTCCAGGAACGCGAGGGCGTCGGCGCCGGCCCGGGAGCCGACCGCGCGCAGATGCGCGGCGGCGTTGCCGAACAGTCCGCCCGGAAGCCCCGCATCCGGCTTTTCGGCCGTGAAGAAGAGCGGCATGTCGGCCGGAAGCCCGGCCCAGGTCAGCGTGGCCTTGGTGGCCTCGGGGAGCGGGGCGCCCGCCACGTCGTCGGCGTCGTAACGCCGTACGTCCTCGGCGCCGAAGGCTTCCGTCAGCTCGCGGCCGAGGGCGACGTCGCGCAGCGGCTCGGCCGGCTCGACGTCCGTCGGCACCGGCGCCCGGTGCGGGCGGGGCGGCGGCTGCTGTCCGGCGATCCGGTGCATCTGCTCGACGTGCTCGATCAGCCCGGCGACCCCCTCGGCGCGCTCCTCGCCCCGCAGCCCGTACTCGTGCGTGCAGGAGATCTTCGCGTGGGGGTAGCAACGGGCGATCAACAGGCCCGGGTACCCACCGGGGAGCCGGCTGGAGCTGAGGTCGGTGTGGACCGCGACCACGTTCTCCGCGGGGACGCCGAGCCGGTCCATCTCCATCACGGCCCGGTACTCGGAGGGCGGCTCACCGGGGGCGGAGTTCTGGACGAGGCTCGTCTCCTCGCCGGTGGCCGGGTCGACGTAGGTGAGGACCGTCGTGTTGCCGGGGCCGGTGACCGGCTGCTGCGCGGGCGGCTCCGTTGTCTCCTGGCCGCCACCGTGCTTCTGCTGGTACATCCGTACGACTTCCTCGACCGGCACGGACGGCCAGGTGCTCAGCTCGCCGGTGCGGCGGTCGACCACGCCGCAGGAGTGGCCGATCGTGGCCGGTGGCCGGCGCTTGCCCGTGACCGGGTCGCGCTCGAGCGGCGGGGCCGCGGCCCACACCACCCAGCCCAGGTCGAACTCCTGGACACGCACCTCACGGCGCGGCTGTCCCTCGGGGTTGAGCCACCCTTCGGCGGTCGCGAGCGCCTGCTCCTGGCTGATCACGGGAACTCCTTCGAGTCTTCGGGCGGACGGGGCCGGGGGCGGCTTCGGGCCCGTAAGGCTAACGTTCTGCGCCGGGCGGGTGTCAGGCGGCCGGGTGGGCATCGGGGGCGGCGGCCCGTGCGGGATCCGGCTCGGCTGCCCGCGGATCGGGTACCTCGGGCCTGTCGGGCTGCACCGGGCGGATCCGCAGCGCCTTCACACCGCTCTGCGTGGCGAGGAGGAGGACGCCGTCGGCGGAGAGGTCGGCTCCCGTGACGGGGGTGGCGGAGACCAGAGCCGTGACGATCTTCTCGTCGCCCTTCCGCTCGCCGCGCCTCCAGACGCGTACGTAGTCGGCGCCGCGGCTGAACCCGAGCGGCGTCGCGGCGCGCTCGTCCTCCGAGGGGCGCTGGATCCGGGCCGGGTCGGCATCGACGACGGAGCCGGTGGCGAGGTCCTGCACCAGCACGGCCGGCGCCTTGGGATCGTCTGACGTCAACGAGCGTGAGCCCGGCGTGCCTTGGGGCACCATGCTCACGGCGACCGTGAGCGACGCCTCCTCGCCACTGTCCGACGGGGCTACGGCCCCGGACGGGGACAGCTTCCCGACGGTCACACCCTCGGCCCCGGCCACCGGCACGCTCCACAGCGTGTGCCAGGGAAGCTCCGGCACCGAGCGGCGCAGCACCGCCGCGTACTCCGGCAGCCCGTCCTCGACGAAGGCGGTGTCCAGGAACGCCGCCCGGTGGACGGCGGGCGCCTGCGTGCGGGTGAGCAGCGGGGCCGTCCGCAGGTACGTGCGCGCCGGTGCGTCCAACTGCTCGTAGGGCAGGGCCTCCACCGCGGCGCGCAACAACACCGGATCGGCGTGGGCGAACAGGTTGGGGTCGGTGAGGAGCCGGGGCAGCAGCCCTGCCTGCAGGGTGTGTCCCGCGATGCGGTCGCGGACGTACTCCCCCGCCTTCCCCCAGTCCTGATCCGGGACGGCCTGCAGCAATTCCATGGCGATACGTGCCTGGGCGCCCGGCACATCGGCGATGCCTGCCCGGACGGCCTCGCCGATGCCCGGGTGCTGCAGTCCCACGAGTGTCCGCTCGTTCTCGGGTATGTCTTCGCCGTCCCGCTCGACGGGGCGGATGAAGGGGGCGGCGAGGCGCATGCCGTGCGCCATGTCCTCGCTCATGTCCCGCTCGGCGACGGCGGAGGCGAGCGGGGTCAGCAGGTGCACGGGCAGGCCGTCGCCCTCGGCGAGGGCGAGAGGAGCGAGGATCTGCCGCAGGGTGCGGGGGTGGGCGCCGAGCCGCTGGGCGTGCAGGTCGAGCACTTCGCCCACGCTGCTGGGCAGTTGACCGGCATCGGCCGCCGGATCGAACCCCTCCGGGTGCATCAGGATCGACTCTACGGCGAGGTGCACGGTCAGTCGGCTGCCCGCGCCGTCTCCGGCCTGCCGGGCGATTGCCTCGGCGAGCGCGCGCCGTGCGTCGGAGTCGGTCGTGAACGGCAGCTCCGGAGCGCCGAATTGGGGGTTGAGCAGGGCCTCGGCCTGAAGCACGAGCCCTTCGGGGTCGGCCCACTCGGGGGCGTCGAGGTCGATGATCCGGGCCGCGCCGGGCGGCAGGCCCTCGGCGAGCTCGGCGGCGAACTCCCGTGGCACCTCGGCGAGAAGACGTACGGGCTCGACGGCGGCGAGGGGCTTGAGCACGTCCCGCACCAGGCGCGCGGGCTCACCCGTCCCCCGCACGGGGCCGGCCCGATCGACGTCCGGCACCACGATGGTCACCGGCCGCCCGGACGCGGCACGTTGGCCCAATTCGGGGAAGATGTCAGCGGTGCGGGTCGCGGCCAAGCCGTAGTGGTCGGCGAGCAGCCACAGGGTCTGCGCCGCCGTCAGCCCGGCGACGGTCGGCACCGCGGGCGCGGGCAGGTCCGGGGGCACGGTCGCCGGATCGAACGCGTCGAGGTCGAGTCCTGCGCGGTACTCCGGGTCGCAGAGCATCAGGAACCCCGTGAGCAGCCGCGAGCAGCCGGTGCCCGGGCTTCCGGTCAGGATGACGACCCGAGGGGCGCCTGGCCACTCCATCCGCCACGCGGCGAGCGCGCGCAGCGCGGCGTTGCGCCCACCTATATAGGGGTGGGGCTCATAGGTCCTGGTCTGTTCTGGGGCCTGCGTCGGGCTGGTCATTGTCTCCCCGTTGTCATGTCCGTCCGACACCGTCACGTCGTGTTGACCGTACGGTCCTCATCCTAGGCGCGTCGCACGCGGCGCATCGCGTCCCGACCGCCGCTTGTTACCCAGGTGTGGCAACTCTTCTAGGGTCAGGGACCGGTAGACGTTCAACAGAAGACGAGTGGCGAGTACGCAGGCAGAAGGAGCAGAGCATGCAGACACTGTTGCGGGGCGGTCGCGTCATCGATCCGGACAGCGGGTTCGACGGGACGGCCGACGTGCTCGTGGCGGACGGGAAGGTGGCGGCCCTCGGCCCCGGCATCACACCGCCGCCGGACGCGGAGCCGGTCGATGTCACCGTACTCGTCGTGGGCCCCGGCTTCGTGGACCTGCACAGCCACGTCCACTCCATCGCCGGGCACCGGTTGCAGGCGATGGACGGTGTGACCACGGCGCTCGACCTGGAGGCCGGGCTGATGCCGGTCGAGCGGGCCTACGCCGAGGCCGCGGCCGCGGGCCGACCGCTCCACTTCGGCTTCTCCGCCTCGTGGGGCGGCGCGCGGGCACAGGTCCTCGCCGACATCTCCCCCGATGCCCTGATCACGTCGAGCCTGGCCGTACTGGGCAACCCGCGCTGGCAACGCTCCTCGTCCCCGCGCGAGTTGGGGGCCTGGCTGTCCCTGCTGGAGGACGAACTGGCCGCGGGCGCACTCGGGATCGGTGTCCTGATGGGCTACGCACCCACCACCGACCCCGCCGAATTCCTGGCCGTCGCCCGGCTCGCCGCGAAGGCGGGCGTGCCCACGTTCACGCACGTACGGGAACTGGTCGAAATGGATCCGGACATCCCCGTCGACGGCTCCACCGAGATCGCGACCGCGGCGGCCGAGACCGGTGCGGCGATGCACCACTGCCACGTCAACAGCACCTCGGGGCAGCACGTCGACCGGGTCCTCAACACCCTTGAGGAGTCACGGCAGGCGGGGTCTCGCGTGACGGTGGAGGCCTATCCGTACGGGGCGGGCAGCACGGCCGTGGGCGCGGCCTTCATCGCCCCCGAGCGGCTGCGGCTGAAGGGGCTGGGTCCCAGCAGCGTCATCATGGTGGAGACCGGGGAGCGGATCGCGGACGCGGCCAGGCTCGAGCAGTTGCGGGACCGGGATCCCGGCGCGCCCTGTCTCCTGGAGTTCCTCGACGAGGAGAACCCGCGCGACCTGGGGCTGTTGCGGCAGGCGCTCGCCTTCCCCGACGCCGTGGTCGCCAGTGACGCGATGCCGGTCTTCTGGCCGGACGGCAGCCACGACACCACTCGGTGGCCCCTGCCGGCAGGCGGCACCACCCACCCGCGTACCGCCGGGACGTTCGCCAAGACGCTGCGCCTGATGGTGCGGGAAAGCGGTGCCTGGACCTGGCTGGAGGCCTTCCGCCGCTGTTCGTTCCTGCCGGCGCGCATCCTCGACGACATGGCGCCCGCAGCCCGCGGCAAGGGCCGCCTG
This sequence comes from Streptomyces sp. EDA2-14, assembly GCF_054963755.1. Lineage (NCBI taxonomy): Bacteria > Bacillati > Actinomycetota > Actinomycetes > Kitasatosporales > Streptomycetaceae > Streptomyces > Streptomyces sp. EDA2-14. The sequence goes on along the minus strand of NZ_JBUEGE010000021.1, from coordinate 138,166 downwards.
GGTGTCGGTGCCGACGCCGACCTCGTGGTCCTGGATCCGGCCGCGGTGACCGACACCGCCACCTACGCGGATCCCACACGCCCCTCTCGGGGTGTGCGGCATCTGTACGTGGCGGGGGTGCCGGTCGTCTCGGACGGCGCGCTGCGGACCGATGCGCTTCCCGGACGCCCGCTGCGCGGCGAGCCGCGCTGACTCACGCGGAACGCCGTGCCCTAGGTGCAGCCGGGACTCAGATGTTCGGCGCGTCCACGATCTTGCCGGTCGGGGCCTTCGCGCCCACGGTCGTGCCGAACTCGGACCACGTGATGGTCTGCGTGCCGGTGCCGTTGCTGTACGGGCTCTTCTGCTGGAGCAGGTAGGGCTTGCCCGTGGTGGCGACGCTGAACGTGGCCTGCTTGTTCGGGTCCGAGCCCTTGGCGACGACCGTGGCGGCGGGCTGACCCGCGATCTTGGTGTCGGAGCCCTTCGTGAGCTTGAGGGAGTTCTTCTCCGGCTTGCCGAACTGCTCGCCGTGGCAGTAGCTCGCGAACACCTTCGTGAGCTTGGCGGTCGGCGAGCCGTGCATCCACTGGTCGGCCTTGATGGTGCCGGCGCCGTTCTTCTTGGCCCAGGTGGAGAACGTGGAGTCGATCTTGCCCCAGACGTCGTCGCCCTTGCGGATGACCTCGAACGAGCCCATGTCCTTGAGGTCGACCGTGCCGGTGCACTCCGTGGCGGAGAGGCGGAGGTCGGACGAGGCGTCGGAGCGCGACATGACCTCGCGGACCGAACCCGCCGCGGCCTTCGTCTCGGTGCCCTTGGTGCGCAGTTCGACGGCGGAGAGCTTCTCGGCGCCGTTCGGCTTGGCGTCCTCCTGTGCCGGCTTGTCGGCGGCGGCCGTCGACGACTTGCTGTCGTCGGCCTTGTCCGAACCGCTGTTGCAGGCGGTCAGCGACAGCAGGGCGGCGGCGCAGACGACCCCGGTGGCGGCGCGGCGGACGGACAGGACGTGCGTGTTCTTCATGATTCCCCGTAGTTCCCCGTTGGTCCCCGTGCGAGCGGGGTTTCCTTCAATGACATGAGCCATTCAATCAGTGGGCGTGGTGACACCTCGTAGCGGGGGTGACACACACCGCACGGCGACGGCGTGGGCCGTCATCGTGGGCCTCAGCGCCCGTGGTGGTGCATGACGTGCTTGGTGCGCGAGTAGTCCTCCAGGGCGTACACGGAGAGGTCGCGGCCGTAGCCGGAGCCCTTGAAGCCGCCCCACGGGAGCTCGTTGGCGAGCACCAGGTGGGAGTTGACCCAGACCGTGCCGGCGTCGATGCGGGCGGCGACGGCGTGGCTGCGGCGCGCGCTCTCGGTCCACACGGAGGCGCCGAGGCCGACGTGGTTGTCGTTGGCGCGGCGGACGGCCTCCTCCTCGTCGGTGAAGGTCTCGATGCTGACGACGGGGCCGAAGACCTCCTCGCGGGTGATCTCGGCGCCCTCGGCGACGTCGACCAGGACGGTCGGGGCGACGAAGTAGCCCGGCTCGTCCTCCTCAAGGGCTGTGCCCCCGACCACCGCACGCGCGCCGCGGGCGACGGCTCGGCCGATGTAGCCGCGCACCCGGTCGTAGTGCGGCCTGGAGACCAGCGGGCCGAGCTCGATCGCCTCGTCCGCGCGCGGGTCGCCGACCGTGATCTGCTCGATCTCGCGCACGAGGTGCGCGGTGAACTCCTCGGCCACGGAGGCGTGGACGAGGACCCGGCAGGCGGCGCCGCACTCCTGTCCGGAGTTCCAGAACCCGGCCGTGCGCAGGCATTCCGCGGCCGCCTTGACGTCGGCGTCCTCGAAGACGACGAACGGGGCCTTGCCGCCCAGTTCGAGGTGGGCGCGCTTCACCGTGTCGGCGGCAGCTCGGGCGACGGCCTGCCCGCTGCCGGTCGAACCGGTCAGCGCGATCATCGCGATGTCGGGGTGGCGCGCGAGCCGGTCGCCGACGACCGGGCCACGGCCCGTGACGACGTTGAGGACACCGGCCGGCAGCAGGTCGGCGACCAGCTCGGCGAACTTCAGCGTGGACAGCGGGGTCTGCTCGGAGGGCTTGAGGACCAGGCAGTTCCCGGCCGCCAGGATCGGCGCGATCTTCCAGGCGCCCATCAGGAGCGGGTAGTTCCACGGAGTCACCGCGCCGATGACACCGAGCGGTTCGCGCAGCATCAGCGAGGTGTGGTCGGCGACGTACTCGCCGGGCGCCAGGCTGCTCCCGGTGGTGCGCAGGGCGCCCGCCATGAAGCGGAAGCCGTCGGCGGTCATTCCGATGTCGTCGCGGGAGACCGCGAACGGCTTGCCGGTGTCGGCGGATTCCAGGCGTACGAGGAGGTCGGCGTTGGCCTCGACCCGGTCGGCGATCGCCAGGAGGAGGCCGGCCCGCTCCTTGGGGGTGATGGCGGCCCAGGCCGGGTGGGCGGCGCGGGCTGCGGTCACGGCCCGGTCGGTTTCCTCGACGGTGCCGAGCGGGACGCGGGCGAGCAGCTCCTCGGTGGCCGGGTCGAGGACGTCGGTCGCCTCGGGGCCGCTCTCGACGAACGTGCCGTCGATGAAGTGGCCGAGCGGGGGCAGTTCGTCCGCGCCGATCAGGGGTGCGGTGCCGGCTGCGGGGCGGTGGACGGTGAACGTCATGTCGTGGCTCCCTCGGGTCGCGGTCTGTCTCAGACGGTCAGGTGCGGCAGGTCGGCGAGCGCGGCGCGGATGCGCTCGCGGTGGGCGTCCTCGACCGGCAGCAGCGGCTCGCGCGGGGCGCCGACGGGCAGGCCGATCTCCTCCATCGCGGCGCGCACACCCTGGATGAACGGGCCGCCGGTCATGAGGGTGTCCATGAGCGGGAAGATGCGGTTCCAGCGGGTGCGGGCGAGCTCCAAGTCGCCCGCGGTGAGCGCCTGGTGGACGGCGACGAGGTCGGCGGCCATCACGTTGGCGGAGCCCGCCATGACACCGGCGGCGCCCTCGGCGACCGAGGCGAGCAGCAGGCTGTCCCAGCCGAGGAAGGTGTCGATGACGTCACCGTGGCGGTGGATGAGCTGGCCGGCCTGGGCCATGTCGGCGCTGGTGTCCTTGATGTACTTGACGTTCTCCACCTCGCGGGCGAGCGCGCCGACGGTGTCGGGGTCGAGGTTCACGCCGGTCGCGTCCGGGATGTTGTAGAGCATGACCGGGATGGAGACGGAGTCGGCGACGGTGCGCAGGTAGCGCAGTGTCTCGTCCATCGTGAGCGTCTCGTAGTAAGGAGCGACGACCATCACCACGTCGGCGCCCGTCTGCTCGGCGTGCCGCGTGAGCGCGACGGCCTCGCGGGTGGCGACGGCGCCGGTCTGGGCGATGACGGGCACGCGGCCCGCGGCCTGGTCGACGACGGTCTCGACGAGCAGGCGGCGCTCGTCGCCGGTCATGGTGGCGAACTCTCCGGTGGAGCCGCCCGCGACGACACCGGACACACCACCGTCGATCGAGCGGTCGACGATGACGCGGAGCAGCTTCTCGTCGATGTCACCTGCCTCGTCGTACGGGGTGGCGAGGGCGGTCAGGATGCCGTTGTGCAGAGGCATGGTCATGGTGGCTCGTTCTCCTGGCTGGTCGGGGTGTGCGGCGTTCAGGAAGCGGTGACGAGGTGCGCGCGGGCGGTCTGCCGGTCGGTGGCGAGCAGTCCGCGTGCGTCGGTGGCGGCGTTGAGGCCGGACTGGATGGCGGTCTCGGTGTAGAGCGAGCCCAGGTAGTCGCCGGCGAGGAAGACACGGCCGGTGCGGCGGGTGAGGACGGGCTGGAGCCTGCCGCGGCCGGGGAAGCAGTAGGGGGCACCCAGCGGGAGCCGCCAGACGTGCGACTCGGTGACGTCCGACGCGACACCCGGCAGCACCTGGTCGAGGTCTTCGAGGTACGTGTTCCGGATGCCCTCGTCGTCCTGGTCCATGAGCCCCCGGGCGAGGGTGCCCGGCGAGAACGTCATGAGCGAGGAGCCGGGGTGCCGCTCGCGGCTGTAGCCGTGCTGGATGTTGGACATGTTGAGCACGACGTTGAAGGACCGCTTGGGTGTCGCGATGCCGTAGGCGTTGTCCCAGGCACGCGGTCCGGTCTCGTTCGTGAGGAACGCGGCGCTGACGTACGGCCCGTACTGGATCCGCGAGAGGGCGTCGCGCAGGTCCGTGTCGAGGTCCGGGGCGATGCGGTGGGTGACGGGGGCCGGGGTGGCGAGCACGGCGGTGCGTGCCTCGACCTCGAACTCGAGGCCGTCCCTCTCGTAGCGGACGACGACGGAGTCCTTCTTCTGCACCACTTCGTGCACGGCCGCGCCGAGCTGCACGCGCTCGCCGAGCGCCGCGGCGATGGTCTCGGTGAGGGTGGACGGGCCGCCGACGATGGAGTTGGACAGTCCGGCGCCGATGTTCCACACGAGGCTGAAGTAGCCGACCCCGGCCCCGGCCGAGATCTGGTCGATGTCACCGGCGGAGCGGGTGACGGTCGGCTCGAAGAGAGCCTGCGCGTCGGCGGGGATGTCGCCGATGAACTCCTTGAAGCTGATGTCGTTCATGAAGTCGTAGACCCGCTGCTGGCGTTGGGCCTCGCTCTCGCCCTTGCGTCGGCCGACGATCCGGGCGTACTTGCCGACGCGCGTGAAGACCTTGGCGCCGGTGGTGAGCATGCCGATTCGGGCGGACAGCGACATCGGGATGCGGAAGGGGTACGTCTCCACCCGGCCCTTGAGCAGCAGCTTGCCGTTCATGTGCAGGCCGGACAGCGAGCCGGGGACGGGGACGGCGTCGACGCCGGTGCTGTCGAGCAGCCACGAGGTGGCAGAGTCGCCGCCCGCATAGACGTGGCCTCCCCAGTTCAGGAAGTAGCGACCGCGCTTCTCGGAGCGGATGCGGCCGCCGACGCGGTGGTCCGATTCGAGGACCAGCGTGTCGAGGTGGCGCAGCCGCCAGGCGGCGGAGAGCCCGGCGATGCCACCGCCGACGATGACGACGTCTTTCATGGGAGTGCCCCCTGCTCTACGGCAGGCCGAAGCGGCTGCCGGATGGGTTGGGAATGCCGATGGGGACGCACGCGAACGGAGGGGCCGCGTGGCGATCTGGCGGCAACACTAGGATGTGATCACAGATCACACAATGGGTTTCGCGTGACGGATTTCGCGCGTCGCGGTCGCATCAACGGGGGTGCCGCACGAGAGGTCGCACCCGCGCTACTAGAGTTTGATCAAAAATCACACCGCGGCCCTCGAACAGCGGCCTTCGAGGGGTCCGCCCAAGCCGGGCAACCCCCGGATGGCCCGCCGGCCGGCTGCTTAGGATGCGCACGTGGATACCTCGAAACGCCTGGAACCGGCCGCCTCGATGGCCGACCGCGTCTACGCGGTGCTGCACGAGTCGATCATGAGCGGAGAGTTCCCGGTCGGTTACCGGTTGCGGATCCGCGACCTCGCGGCACTGGTGGGCACGAGCGAGATGCCCGTACGCGAGGCGATCCGCCGCCTGGAGGAGGCCGGCTTCGCCGAGCGTGCCCCGCACCGGGGTTCCGTGGTGAAGGGCCTGGACCTCGCCGAGCTGGTGCACGCCTACGACGTACGGCTCCTGCTGGAGGTCGAGGCCACGCGGCTCGGCGCCCGGCACATCGACAAGGCGGGCGTCGCCGCGATGCGCGAGGGCCTGCTGAGCATGCGGCAGGCCATCGCGGACGGCGGGGTGATGGATTACCTCGACCGCGACGAGACCGTGCTCGGCATCCTGTACGAGGCGTCGGGGAACCCGGTCCTGGTCGACACGGTGCGCTCACTGTGGGCGCAGTGCCGGGCCTACAAGACCGTGGGCGCCCGCTCGGCCCTCAACAAGCCGGAGGACGACGCGCTCTGGCGCCACCAGGAACGCCTGGTGGACACCGTCGAGTCGGGTGATGCCGAGGCGGCGGCCGCCGTCACGCGCGAGTCCCTGGCGAGTGCCATAGACCGGATCAAGGCGCAGCTCAGGGAGCAGAAGACGGACAAGTAGGCACGACTCGGGGGACATTGGGTGGCGCGCGCCTGAAGCACAGGCCTGCGCCGCACCCAAGCCCCCTCCCCCCGGAGCCCGCTTCAGACGTTCTCCGGTTCTTTCGCGGTCTCCTTCTGCGTCTGCCAGTATTCGGCCCCCTCGATGCCGAGCGGACCCGGATCGAAGTGCGGGTCGAGGCCGTCCGCGCGCTGCCGGTCGTAATCGCGGATCACCTTGCGTACGACGGGAGTCAGCAGGAGTACGCACCCCATGTTGAGCCAGCCGAGGATGCCGTAGCCGATGTCACCGGCCGCCCACATGGCGTCGGCCGTGACCGCGGTGCCGATGAACGCGATGGCCACGGTGCCGACCTTGACCAGCGCGTCCAGCGCCTTGCTCCGGCGGTCGCCGAGCAGGAAGACGAGGTTGGTCTGGGCGACGTAGAAGAAGAACACCATCGAGGTGAACGCGAACAGGGCGACCGCGATCGCCACGAAGACCGCGCCCCATCCCGGCAGGCTGGTGTCGATGGCCTCCTGCATGAAGTTGGGGCCCGCGACGGCGCCGGGGACGTTCTCGACGAGGAATCCGCCCGCCGGGTCGGTCACGTTGTACGCGCCGGTGACGACGAGGAGCAGCCCGCTCGCCGTACAGATCAGCAGGATGTCGATGTAGATGCTGAAGGCCTGGATGATGCCCTGCTTGCCGGGGTGCGTGGTGGTGGCCGCGGCGGCCGCGAAGGTGCCCTCGCCGAGGCCGGTCGCCGAGGCGAACACGGCCCGGCGCACGCCCCAGGCCACCGCGTAGCCGACGATGCCGCCGAACACCTGGTCCTTACCCACGGCGCTGGAGACGATGAGCACCACCGCGTGCGGCACCTTCGTGATGTTCAGGGCGATGATCACGAGTGCGCTGAGGACGTAGCCCACCGCGAGGAACGGGACGATCCGTTCGACGACCTTCACGATGCGGCGCGTGCCGCCCAGGACGACGAAGCCGAGGACGACGGCGAGGATCACGCCCACCACCGGGCCGTCGACGCCGAAGGCCAGCTTGGCGCTGGAGGCGATGTTGTTGGCCTGGACGCCGGGGAAGACGAAGCCGTACCCGATCAGGGTCGCCACGGCGACGACCGTGGCGAGCCAGGGGGCCTTGAGTCCGTACTTGATGTAGTACGGCATGCCACCGCGGTCCTCGCCGTGCTCGCGGCGCTTGTAGACCTGGGCCAGGACGGACTCGGCGTACGCGCAGGTGGCACCGAGCAGCGCGGTGATCACCATCCATACGAGGGCGCCGGGGCCGCCGGCGGCGACGGCGGTGGCGACGCCCGCGATGCTCCCGACGCCGATCCGGCTGGACAGGGACAGCGCGAGCGTCTGCAGCGAGGACAGGCCGCCCTCGCCCGCCTCGCCGGATCGCAGGTGCCGGAGCATGTCGGGGAAGCGGCGGAACTGGACGCCCTTGGTGAGCAGCGTGAACAGCACGCCGATTCCCAGGGCGACATAGGCCAGTGGATTCCAGATCCACCCGCTGATCGTGGTCAGCATTTCCATGTGCGGTCTCCAGTGGCTCGGTGACACCCGTCCCTGGACGACGGCGGAACTCTACGCGGCGAGCCCGCCGACGGAAACCCTTGTGTGATCTGTGATCACAGATTAATGTTCCGGTCGACCGGGGGTCGCCGAGCCGCGCATGAGCCCCTCAGTACCGACACCCGTTGACACCCGTCCCTGAGACGGACTCCTGCGGACGGTCCCGGCGGAGCCCCCACCGACACACCTCAAGAAACCCCGCGCACCCTCAACCGGCCTGCATGGCCCGGCACTTCACGCGCAGCACCACCACTTACGCTTCGTCGAGGGCCTCGAACACCCCAACACCGACATCGAGGAAAGAGCCGGTCACCTCTTGAACAACGGCGGTGTCGCCACCCTCGGCGTGTCCAACCTCCTGCTGTGCCGCCCCGGCCTGGACGGCGACGTGGCCGGGGCGATCGCGGCGTACCGGGCGCTGCACGGCTGACGAGTCACCGGACGCCTCACTCGGGTGCGGCGACCCTGCGCAGCGTCCGTCCCGGCCTCGCTCCCGTCGCCTCACCGTCGCGCAGCACGCACTCCCCCGCCACCAGGACATCGCGGACGCCGGTCGCGTACTGCCACGGGTCGGCGAAGGTCGCGTGGTCGGTGACGGCGGACGGGTCCAGGACGACGAGGTCGGCGATCTGGCCGGGGGCCAGGGTGCCGCGGTCGGGCAGGGGCAACCGGGACGCGGGCAGGGCGGTCATCTTGCGGACGGCGTCGGCGAGTTCGAGGATCCGGTGCTCGCGGACGTAGCGGCCGATGACGCGGGCGAAGGTGCCGAAGTTGCGGGGGTGGGGGTGACCGTCGCCCGGCGCGTGCAGGACCCAGCCGTCGCTGGCGACGGCGCTCGCGGGGTGGCGGAGCACCGTGTCGACGTCGGCCTCCGCCATCGCGTGGTTCACGATCATGACCTCGCCCTGGTGGGCGGCGAGGACGTCCAGGACGGCGGCGGCCGGTTCGGTGTTCTCGTCGCGGGCGATGTCGGCGATGCTGTCGCCGATCCGTTCGCTGTAGCGGCCCGGGCCCAGCATGGCGAGGACGACACCTTCGGGCAGGAAGGTGCGTCCCACGGCGGGGCGGAGGTCGGTGAGGATCCGCTCGCGGGTGTCGGGGTCGGCGAGGCGCTCCAGGAGCGCGGCGGTCCCACCGTCCATGGCCCAGTCCGGCAGCCGCGAGGTCAGGCGGGTGGAGGACGCGGTGTACGGGTACACGTCGCAGGCCACGTCCAGGCCGGCGCGCGCCGCTGCCTCCATCATCGTGAGGACCGTGTCCACCTTGCCGTGGTTGGCGGGCCCCATCGCCTTCAAGTGCGAGATCTGCAGGCGCACTTCGGACGCGGTCGCCACGTCGAGCGCTTCCTGTACGGCCTCGACCAGGCGGTCTCCTTCGTCGCGCATGTGCGTGGCGTAGAGCAGGTCGTGGGACCGTGCCTCGCGGGCGAGTGCCACGATCTCGTCGGTGCCCGCGAAGGAACCGGGGGCGTAGATCAAGCCGGTGGACAGGCCGAATGCGCCCTGTGCGGCGGCCGTCGCCAACAGGACACGCATGGCGTCGAGTTCGGCCGTACCGGCCGGTGTGCGGTCGGCGCCCAGCACGGCGGTGCGCAGGGCGCCGTGGCCGACCAGCGGGGCGATGTTGAGCGCCGGGCGGGCCGCGTCCACGGCGGCGGCGAAGGCGTCGAGGTCGCGCCACTGGGCCCCGGCGAGCGTGCCGGGCCCCGCCGGGTCGCCCTGCGTCGCCTCCGTGTCGGGCGCCTGCGGGAAGGGCGACAGGCCGCAGTTGCCGGTGACGACGGTCGTCACGCCCTGCCGCAGACAGGCCTCGGCGCCGGGCATGGCAAGGACGGAGAAGTCCGCGTGGGAGTGCAGGTCGATGAAGCCGGGGGCGACGGTGAGCCCGGTCGCGTCGAGCACCGTCGCCGCGGTCGCCGTCGTGTCCGGCTCCCCCACGTGGACGACGCGGTCCCCGCGCACGGCGACGTCCGCGCGGCGCGGGGCCGCGCCCGTGCCGTCGAGCACCGTGCCGCCGGTGATCAGGACGTCGTACGCGGGGGTCTGCTCGGGCATGTCGGGCTCGCTTTCGGTGGTTCGGTCCAGGAGGGCGGGAGAGCGTCGCGGGCGGTGTCTCAGTCGCGGGTGGTGTCTCAATCACGGGCGGTGTCTCAGAGGATCAGCGCCAGGAGCACCGTGTACAGCGCACACGCCGGGACGAGCAGCGCCCAGCCGGTGCCGAGGAGGTAGGGCAGGCGGTCGGCGCGGGCCAGGCCCATGGCGCCGACCATGTTGGCGTTGGGCAGCGGTCCGTACGTGTCCGCCTTGGAGGCCCACAGCAGGACGATGACCCAGGCGGCGGGGCCGATGCCGAGCTGGGCGCCGAGCGGCCCGAACACCTCGCCGATCAGGATGACCTGGGCGGCCGTGGCGCCGGGCACGCCGACCCAGCCGAGGGCCGCGACCGCGAGGGCGAAGGGCAGGGCCGTCATGTGGGACAGCTGCGGACCGAAGGTGTCGAGGACGACGTCGTACGGCTTGAGCAGGTCGATGAAGCCGAACAGGGCGGCCAGCATCCAGAACAGCGCCAGCATCGGCAGCATGCGGCGCGCCCCGGCCAGCAGGGCCCGGCCCGCGCGCCGTGGCGCAAGCCCTGCCGCCGCCACCGTCACCAGCGCCATGAGGGGCAGCGCGACGAGCGGGAAGGCGGTACCGGCCTTGGTGGCGGTGGCGTAGAGGACCGTGGCGGCGAGGGTCAGGGCGAAGGCCCATGTCGCCCGCCGGGCACGGGCCGTGGGGCGGGCGTCCGCGCTCGCGTCCTGCTCCGTGATCTCGTCGCGGCGGTAGAAGTCGTCGCGGGCCGCGCTGCGGCGCTGCACCCATGGCACGACCACCGCCGCGAGCGCGAGGGAGAGCAGCGCCAAGGGGCCCGCGCCCACCGTGACATACGTCGGGTAGTCGGCGTCCGCGGTGTTCATGATGGCGATGTTCGAGCCGGCGAACGGGGCGAGGGCGAGGCCCGCACACCCGCCGAGGAACATCGTCGCGGCCGTGGCGGACCGGGTGAACCCGGCGCTCGCGGCGATGGGGACGAGCAGCGGCGCGGCGATCGCGAGGGCTCCGGCGAGCGTGCCGAGCGCGGCGACCAGCACCAGGCAGGAGAGCATCATGCCGTACATGAGGACGGTGGTGCCGCGGCCTTCGGCGATCCGCATGATGCCGCGCACAAGGGCGTCGGCGACGCCCGTGACCCGCAGCACCTCACCGACCGCGGAACCGAACACGATGATCACGCCGATGACGGTGACCGGATCGGTCACCGACGTGGCGAGGACGTGGCCCGCGTCGCCGGGCGTCGGCAGTGCGACGAGGACCGAGGCGACCAGCGCGAGAGCGGTGACGAGGACGAGATCGGTGCCCGTGAGGGCGAGCACGGCGTACAGCGCGATCGGCAACAGGCCCCAGACGGTCGGGCCTTGGGTGAGCAGTCCCACGGCGAGGCTGCCCGCGAGCGCGATGCCCGCGGCCACCGAGGTGACGAGGCGGCGGCGCGGGCCCGGGCGTGCGGGGGCGTCGGTGGGGGTGGGGGCGCCGTTGGCGGCGGACACGGGCATGGGAGTCCTCGGAACGCGGGTGTCGGCGTGGCGGTACGGAAGGGACGCTGCCGGCGGCAGGGAGACGTGCGGTACGGAAGGCAGTGGCACGACCCTCCGATGCCTGCGGGGCCCGCGTCTTCATGGCCCCGCACAAAACCGCGCCGCTCGGTTGTCCTCCCGGCCAAACACCGGCCCAAATCGGGTCAACGACCCTGCGCCGTGCGGCCGTCGCGGGGGTCCGGGCCCGCGTCGGCCAGGCGGACCGCCAGCGTGACGACGAGCCGGGTGTCGGGGTCGTCGAGGTCGATCCCGAAGCGCTCGCGCGCCCTCCGCAGCCGGTAGCGCAGGGTGTTGGGGTGCAGCACGAGGCGCTGTGCGGCGCGGGGGACGTCGCCGCCCGCGTCGAGATAGGCGGCAAGCGAGCGGAACAGCTCTCCTCCGGCGGCGAGGTCGGCGGTGAGCAGGTCGCGGACGGGCCCGCCGTGCCGCCGCCACACGGGCCGCAGGGCGTCGAGCACGCGGAGCACCGTCACGGTCTGCGCCACGTCGCCGTGCCCGGCGTACCGCGCGGGCGGGGCAGCGGTCCCCGGGGTTCGGGCCGCGCGCTCCCGCACGGCGCGCACCACCAGCCGGGCCTGCTCCCAGGAGTCCGCGGCGTTCAGGGGTGTCGGGGCGACGTGTCCGGCGCCGATCCAGACGGCGGGCGCGCCCGGCAGGGCGGTGGCCAGCGAGTCGAGTTCACGGGCGAGAGCGGGCGCCGCGCGCTCGTCGCCGTCGGGCAGCGGCAGCAGCACGGTGATCCGGTCGCTCTCCCGCAGCACCCGCACGTCGAGCCGGTGGGCCGTCGCCTGCAACCACAGGGCCTGCAGGCTGCGTTCGGTGGCGTCCCCCGTCGGGTGGTCCCGCTCCGCGACGACCACGGCGCAGGGTGTGTCGGGTGCGACGCCGAGCGACCACAGGTGCGAGCCCGCGTCCCCCTCGCCGCACAGCAGGCCGCGCAGCGCGTGCTCCTCGCGCCGCCGGTTGACGGCGGTCCGCAGGCGGTGCTGCAGCAGGTGGGGCACGGCGACGTCGGCGGCGCGCCGCAGCGCCTCCTCGGCGTCCGGCGAGAAGCTGCTGCCGTCGGCCGCCGCCCAGATGGAGCCGAGCATCTCGCCGCCGTTGCGGATGGCGACGACGAGCCGCTCGGGATCGTCGCCGTCGGCGGGGCGGTGGATGACGTCCCGCGAGGTCCACAGGGCGCGCAGCAGTCCGCTGCGCCGCAGGTGCGCGACACGGCGGTCGGGCACCTTTCCGGCGAGGATCGTCGAGGTGCGCTCCGGGTCGGCGGCGGAGCTGGTCGCGGAGTGCGCGAGGAGCCGGAACTGGGTGTCCTCGATGGTGATGGAGGCGTCGCAGTAGCGGGCGACCTCTTGCGCCAGCACGGCGAGACCTCCACCGGCGATGTCCCCCGCGAGCCGTTCGCCGGTGCCCGCGGACACGAACGCAGAGGCGGAGCGGAGAAGTTCGACCGTGTCGGCCCAGTCCGCCCAGACGGCCCGCTCCAGCAGGGCGACGCCGCTCTCCCGCGCGGCCGCGAGCGCGTCGTCGGGCGGCGGTTGCGCGCCGCGTCCCCTGACGACGACCGCGACGGCGCCCCGCCGGGCCGCCTGTCGCACGGCGCACGCCGTCGCCCCGGGTTCCGTGCCCGCCCCGGCCGCGAGCACCACGTGCCCGTCGTGGGGGCGCGCCTCGCCCTCGTCCCCGATGACCACACCGCGTACGACGACGTCCTGCCCCGCGGGGGCGAGCACCAGTCGCAGGATGCCGTCCTCGTCGTAGGCGAGGAGCCGGCGCAGGGTGACGTCCCCCGGCGTGGAGCCTGTGATCATGCGGCCAGCATACGAACGGGAGACAGGCGCCCGTCATGTCGTCGTGAGGTGGTGCTCAGAAAGCCTGGCGCCTTCAAGGCGCGCCTGTTAGCTTCCCCTCCGTCAATCATACATTCAGTCACGCTATGTATGAATGGAGGAATCATGCGGGGAAAGACGGCCGTGGTGCTCGGTGGCAGCGTCGCGGGGCTGTGCGCCGCGGGAGTGCTCGCGCACCACTTCGACAAGGTGATCGTCCTGGAGCGGGACCAACTGCCGCCGGACGCCGAGCATCGCCGCGGCGTACCGCAGAGCAAGCACCCGCACTTCCTGCTCAACTCCGGGCGCCGCGCGATCGGTGAGATCTTCCCCGGCTTCGAGGAGGCCCTGATCGCCGCCGGCGGGATGCTCCTGATGCCGTCGCTGGACGCGGCGTACTGCGAGAACGACGGCTGGGCCGCGCGCAAGTCCAGTTCGATGACGATGGTCTACAGCTCCCGCGTGCTCATCGAGCGGGTCCTGCGCGACAAGGTCCGCGAGCTGCCGGCCATCGAGATCCGCGAGGGCGTGACCGTCACCGGGCTCCGTACCAGCGGGGGCGGCACCACGGCCGGGCGCGTCGAGGGAGTCGACTTCCGCGCGGGCGACGAACCGGGCGGGCTGGCCGCCGATCTGGTGGTCGACGCTCTGGGGCGTGGCTCCTCCGTGGCGGACTGGCTGAGCGGTGCGGGATGGCCGGCGGCCGAGGAGAAGACCCTCGACGCCAAGGTCACCTACACCTCCCGGTGGTACGACCTGCCGCCCACCGACCGGCGTCCCGCCTCGTGGTGGTGGAAGCACCTGGTCGTCACCCCGACCCAGGACACCGGCGACCACCCCGAGGAGCACGAGTTCCTCAGCAACTTCTTCCCGATCGAGGGCGATCGGGCCATCGTGTGCATGGGGGCGTGGGGTCTTCGGATGCCGCGCGAGGTCGACACCTTCGAGGCCGCGGCCGACCGCGTACGGGCGAAGTCCTTCGGGCAGGCGATGCACGACTGCACCCCCACGTCCGAGGTGCACCTCACCCGCTCGACCGGCAACAAGTGGCGCCGCTTCGACCTGCTGGACCGGCCGCCCCTCGGGCTCGTGAGCGTCGGTGACTCGATCTGCGCGTTCAACCCGTTCTACGCCCAGGGAATGAGCTCGGCGGCGCGCTCCGCGCTCATCCTCGCCGAGCTGCTGCGCGCCCACGACACCCTCGACACCGCCTTCTTCCGCGCGTTCCTCGCCCGGCAGAAGAAGTCCCTCGACGTGCCCTGGATGCTCGCGATGGCCCGTGACCAGGCCTACGACTTCGCGACCGGGAGCGAGGTCGTCCCCGCCTGGCGCCGCAGGATCGCCGCGCGCCTGAGCTGGCCGGTCTTCAACGCCATCACCGCCACGAGCCGTGAGGACGACTACGTGGAGCGGACGTTCACCCAGGTCTTCAACCTCGACAAGTCGCTCCGGGAGATGGCCACCGACCCGCGCTTCTGGCTCCGCATCGCGCGCCACAAGGTGCGCGAGCTGTTCGGCCGCACGGTCGTGCCCCACGGGTTCGACGACCAACAGGACCCGCCCGGAACCGACTTCACCGGTGTCACCAGGCGCGACGGCCGCATCCACCAGGACCGCTCCCCCGCCGCCGAGACCGACCTCGTCAACGACTGAGACGACCGAGACGACTGACACGACCCACCCGAGGAGCAGGAGCGTAGACGAATGGGCCATTCATGCGACTCAGCGGCCGAGCGCCTCGCGGAAGGACTCGGCTTCTCCTGCCACGACGCGGCTCCCGTCGTCGACTTCCGCAACCCGTTCGGTCTGGAGAGCGGCACCATGCCGTTCCTCGAACTGCTCGTCGTCGGGGGCGCGGTGTTCGCCTTCGTCCATGCGTGGCGGAGGTGGCGCCGCGACGGCGACCCGGTCAACATCTCGCTGTGGTTCGCCTCGGTCGTCTACCTGGCGGTGATCGAGCCGCCGCTCTACTTCCCGAGCTGGTTCGGCCTCCAGGAGCACGTCGGGTTCATCTTCTCCCACAACGTGTTCACGGTGCAGTTCATGTACGACCGGCTGCCGCTCTACATCGTGGCGTTCTATCCGGCGCTGTCGCAGCTCGCCTACGAACTGGTCCGCGTCCTCGGCGTGTTCGCGCGGCGCGGGCCGCTGGCCGGTTCACTGGTCGTCGCGTTCGTCTGCCAGGTGTTCTACGAGATCTTCGATCAGCTCGGGCCGCAGCTGAAGTGGTGGGCCTGGAACCCCGGCAACCAGATGATCAACGAGCCGGCGCTCGCCTCTGTCCCGATGAACAGCATGTTCCTGTTCGCCTCGGTGTCCTTCGGCGCGATGACCTGGCTCGTCGTACGACTGGTCGGCGCGCGGGACGGCCGGGGCACCCTCACCGGCCGACAGATCACCCTGCGCACCGTCGCCGCCGGTGTCCTGACACCACTGGCGATGGGGATCGCCGGTGTGCCCAGCAACCTCTTCCGGGGCGGGGACCAGCTCGGGATCCAGCGGGCCGTCCTCGGCGTCGAGATCGCGCTGGTCTGGATCGTCGGCCTCTACGTGCTCGCGGACACCTGGCGCGCGCGACGGACGGATCCGGCCCCGGCCCCGGTCACGTCGCCGTCGTTCGCACGGATCTACCCGGTGGCGTACCTCGGCGTCCATGTCGTGCTCTGGCTGGTCGCGTTGCCGGCCTACGTCGACGCGACCGGCGGCGTCACCGGGCAGGGCACACCGGTCGGCAGCCTCTGGTACGCCGTCCTGTGCGCGGTCGCCGCGACCGGTCTTGTCGTGGCCGCCGTCCGCGCGACCGCGCCCGAACGGGCCGTGGAGCCTGTGCGATCCTGAGGCCATGGGGCACCACGGCTGGGGAGGCCGACCTCCCGCATCGGACGCGGAGGCACGGCAGCGGATCATCGACGCGACCGCCCGCTGCGTCGACCGGCACGGCGTCACGAAGACGACCCTGTCCGACGTCGCGGGAGAGCTCGGCGTCACCCGGCAGACCGTGTATCGCCACTTCGGGCGGCTCAGCGACATCATCGCCGAGGTGGCGGCCCAGGGCGCCGAGTCGTTCGTCGACCTGATGATCGCGCATTTGCAGGGCATCACCGACCCGGCCGAAGCCGTGGTGGAGGGCATGGTCTTCTGCGTACGGACCATCCCCACCGAGCCACGCCTGAGTCTCCTGCTGCAACTCGGCGACACCACCGCCTTCGGCCGCGGCGCCACCACGAGTGACACCATCGTCTACGGCGCCAAGATGCTGCAGCGCTTCCCCGTCGACTGGGCCGCCGCGGGCATCGGCGAGGAGGACCTCGACGGCCTCGCCGAAATGATCATGCGGCTCCTGACATCGCTGCTCCAGCACCCCGGGGAGACCCCGCAGGACGAGGCCCGGCTGCGCGCCCTCCTCAACCGCTGGCTGGCCCCCGCGCTGTCCCGGCCGTCGGCGCCCACACACCCGCGCTCCTGAGGCACGGGCCCCGGCCGCCTTGTGGCGAAACGGCATGCCTGGTAGCACCATTGGCTGACTCACTTGCTTTCACGAGGCATTAACGAGGGGGAAGTCATGTCCCGAGCGTCCGCGGCACAGACCTGGCTCACGGAGAACCTGCCCGAGCGGATCGCCACGCACAAGGTGCCCGGCGCGCAGGTCGCCGTGCTGGTGGACGGCGAGGTGGTGGACGCGGCCGCCGGTGTGGTGAACAGAGCCACGGGGGTGCCCGTCACCACGGACGCGGTGTTCCAGATCGGGTCGATCACCAAGGTCTGGACGGCGACCCTGGTCCAGCAACTGGCGAACGAGGGGCTGCTCGACCTGGACCGCCCGGTGCGGGCGTACCTCCCGGAGTTCGCCGTGGCCGACGAGCACGCCACCGCGACCGTCACGGTCCGCCAACTGCTCTGCCACACCTCGGGGATCGAGGGCGACCGGTTCACCGACACGGGCGCGAACGACGACGCGGTCGAGCGCTATCTGCCCACGCTGGCCGACGCCGAGCAGCTGTACCCGCCGGGCGAGCAGTTCTCGTACTGCAACAGCGGGTACGTGGTGCTCGGCCGGCTCGTCGAGGTGCTGCGCGGGCAGTCCTTCAACGCGGCGCTGCGTGAACACCTGGTGACGCCGCTCGGCCTGGGCCACGTGGCGACCCACGTCGGCGAGGCAATCCTGGAACTGCCGGCCATCGGCCACCTCGGCCCCGACCCGCAACCGGCACCGGTCTACGGACTGCCGGTCTCCACCGCCCCGGCGGGCGCAGCACTGGCGATGCCGGCGCGCAGCCTGCTCGGCTTCGCCCAACTGCACCTGCGTGAGCGGGCGTTCGACGTGATGCGCGAGACGCAGGTGAGCACGCCGCCGCTGGGCGGGCTCGGTGACCGCTGGGGGCTCGGCTGGATGCTGTTCGACCAGCCCGAGCACACCATGATCGGCCACGACGGCGGCACCATCGGGCAGTACGCGTTCCTGCGGGTCGTGCCCGAGGCGGGTGTCGCGGTCGCCGTGCTCACCAACGGCGGGGACGCCGCGGCCCTCTTCCAGGACATCGGCGGCCACCTTCTCGGCGAACTCGCGGGCGCCCGCCTCCCCGCCCTCCCCCGCGTCCCCGAGGAACCGGCCCCGGTCGACGCGCACCGCGCCACCGGCAGGTACCGCTCCACGATCCTCGACTTCGACCTCACCGTCCACGACGACGGCACCACATCGCTGACCACCACGCCGCGCACCGACGAGGCCAGGGTGCTGCTCGGCTACGACAGCACCACCCAGCAGTTGGTGGGTCTCGGCCCGGACCGGCTGATCTCCGTCGAGGAACGCGCGGGGCGGCACGAGGTGTTCGTCCTCGTCGGCAAGGACGCGGAGGGCCGGGCGCAGTACCTGCACAACAGCCGGGCGGCGGCGCGCCTCACGGACTGACCGGCCCCTGACCCGTACGGTCACCCGATCGTGATCGCCCCCGTCGCCAGCGCGAACACGATGTACGCGAGCGACACCGGAATCCCCCAGCGCAGGCCGATCTTCTGGAAGTCGCCGAGGTCGGCCCTGACCAGGCCGAGGAGGACCCAGAGCGGGGCCGACGTGGGGCCCATGCTGTGCAGGATCTGGCCGATGGCGCCGGCGCGGGCGATCTCGTTGGCGTGGATGCCGTAGTGGCTCGCGGACTCGGCCAGGACCGGGACCACGCCGAACCAGTACGCGTCGTTCGACATGAAGAAGCCGAGCGGCAGGGCGAGTACGGCCGTGAAGAGGGGGACGATGCTGCCCCAGCCGTCGGGGACCAGGGACAGCGCCGCGTTGGCCATCGCCTTGATCATTCCGGCGTCGGTCATGATGCCGGTGAAGATGCCTGCGGCGAGGACGAGCATGACGACGGGGACGGCGTTCGCGGCCTGCCGCTTGATGAGTTCCTGCTGGGCCTCGATCGTGCGCAGGTTGAGGAGCAGCGCGATGACGAAGGCGACCATGAACAGCACGACGAGGTCGGCGACTTCGAGGATGAGCAGGACCATCAGGAGGACCGTGAGGGCCGCGTTCGCCCACATGCGCCAGGTGACTTCCACGGTGGGGACGGCCTCGCCGGACGCGACCTCCAGCTTGTAGGCGTCTCGCTTCTCGGGGTCGAGCTTGCGGCGCTCGCGCAGGCCGAGCCAGTAGCCGACGGCGATGATGGCAAGGCTGGTCAGCGCCAT
Source organism: Streptomyces sp. EDA2-14 (assembly GCF_054963755.1). Lineage (NCBI taxonomy): Bacteria > Bacillati > Actinomycetota > Actinomycetes > Kitasatosporales > Streptomycetaceae > Streptomyces > Streptomyces sp. EDA2-14. Next base: position 119,445 of record NZ_JBUEGE010000021.1, on the reverse strand, counting down.
CGGGCCGATCATGTGGACGAAGTAGTCGCTCGCGTCGAGGTGCAGGGCGCTGATGCCGCGGGTCGCGGCGCCGCCCCAGGGTGTGGTGCCGGAGATCGTGCCGAGCGCCATGGTGGCGATGGCGGCGAGGATCAGCGGGTTCATGCCGAGGCGGCGGTAGATCGGCAGGAACGTGGAGCACACGATCATGTAGCTCGTGGTGCCGTCGCCGTCGAGGGCGACCAGCAGGGAGAGCACCGCGGTGCCGACCACGATGCGCATCGGGTCGCCCTTGGAGGCGCGGATGATGAACGCCGATATCGGGTCGAAGAGCTTGGCCTCCATCATCAGGCCGAAGTAGAGGACAGCGAAGAGGAGAAGGACCGCGGTGGGCGCGACGGTCTCCAGGCCGCCCATGATCATGTCGCCGATCCTGGTGCCCTTGCCGACGACCACGGCGGCGATGATCGGCGTGAGCATGATGGCGGTGAACGCGGAGAGGTATTTGCGCATCACGAGCAGCATGAAGCTGCCCAGTGTGGCGAAGCCGAGTACGGCGAGCATCGTTGCTCCTTGGGGCAGGGCGCGGGTCGCGGCGGGCGGCGGCTGAGGCGCGCACCTCGGCGCCTGTGCGGTCGGGCGCCCGGTGTCGCGGGCACGGCTGAGCGCAGCGCTGACGGCCGGGTGTACGGGAGGACGAACCTGTGGGGGCGGCTCAGGTCTCGTGGGGCACACCCAGGTGCGGCTAACCGGTTTACCGGTTAGCCGGTAGGTAACTAGACTCCGGGCTGATCGTCAATACCGAAGCGAGGGAATCCATGGCCGAACTCTCCAGAATCACGGTCGAGCCGCGCGAGCCGCTGGCCGCCGAGGTGTCCCGGCGGCTGATCGACTACCTGATGTCCGGGGAGGTCCAGCCGGGCGACCGCATCCCCTCGGAGCGGCAGCTCACCGAGATGCTCGGAGTGAACCGGCCGACCGTGCGCGAGGCCATCAAGTCGCTCGGCTTCCTGGGCCTGCTGGAGATCCGCCAGTCCAGCGGGACGTACTTCCGTGGCACCGACTCCGATGTCCTGTACCGGCTCTTCGAGCTCGGTCTGGTCCTCGGCGAGCGCGGCGCGAAGGACATGATGCAGGCGCGCGCCGAGCTGGAGGTCGTCGTCGCGGGACTCGCCGCCGCGGCCCGCGACGAGGCCGGGGTGGCACTGCTGCGCGCCCGGCTCGCCGTCATGCGCGAGTGCCCGGACGACGAGTTCGCCGAGGCGGACACCGCCTTCCACGCCGCGCTCGCGGACCTCGCAGACAACAGCGTGCTGCGCGACATGCTCAAGGGCATGCGGGCGATGATCCAGCGCGGCTGGGTGGAGCGGACCGGGGCCGTGCGGACCCGGAAGATCGCGTACGACGACCACGTACCGATCTTCGAAGCGGTCGAGAAGGGCGACCCCGAGGCCGCCAGGGACGCCATGAGCCGGCACATGAGGGGAGCCTCGCGGCGCCTGCACGAAGCCTTGGAGCAGAACACCGCCGACTGACCGGGCGGGTCGCCCGCCCGGTCGCGTCGGCGGTCACCCAGGGGTGCCCCGCAACGCCGGGGAGGGCCCCGCACACATCCAACCGGTTTACCGGTTGACCGGATAACCGTTGCTGCTTACAGTGACGCAGCGACACCGCACCAAGCGGTGCCGCGAACCGGAAGAGGGGAAGCCCGGTGCATGACCGCCCACCGCTGATCGCCTTGATCCACGCCGTTCCCGCTGCCGCGCGCATCGCGCAGGACAGCTTCGCCAGGGAGTTCCCGGAGGCCCGTCTGTGGAACCTCCTCGACGACCGGCTCCTCGACGACGCACGTGCCGTCGGCGGACTCGACGACGCGCTGCGCCGCCGCATGCTGCGCCTGATCGGCCTCGCCGCGGACGGCGGCGCCGACGGCGTGCTGCTCACCTGCTCCTCGTACGGCGATGTCGTCGACACCGCCCGCGCGTTGTGGCGGATCCCCGTCCTGAAGTCGGACGAGTCGATGTTCCGCGCGGCGCTCGACGGGCCGCACGACCGACTCGTCGTCGCCGCCTCGACCGCGCCCGCCGTACCCGCGGCGATGACCCAGGTCGAAGCCCTGACGGCGCAGTTGCGGCCCGGCCGCCCGGTGCGGGTCGACGCCGCGCTGAGCGAGGCTGCCGCGGACGCGGACACTCCTCAGGAGATCGCCCGTCACCTCGCCGACGCCGTGCGCGCGACGGGATCCGACGACGTCCAGGCCGTGCTCCTCGCCCAGTACTCCCTGGCCCCGGCCGGACCCGCACTGTCCGAACTCCTCGGCCTGCCCGTCCTGGACGGGGCGGGGGCCGCCGCCCTGGAGCTGCGGTCCGCGCTGCTCGCCCCGTCGTCCGCCGTCCCGGAGGCCACGCGATGACCGGGCCGCCGACCGGGGCGGGTCTCCCCTGGCCGTTGGCCTACACCGTCTCTTCGGACGACTGCCGTACGTCGATGTCCCTCGGCTTCGACGCACCGCTCGCCGAGGCGGCCCGCGAACTGGCGGAGATCGGCTACGACGCCGTGGAGGTGCAGGTCCGGGACGTGTCGGCCCGTGACGCGGAGCGGTTGACGGCCGCGCTGGCGTCCTCCGGCCTGCGTGTCGCGGCCCTCGGCACCGGTCCGGTCGCGGCGCAGGACGGCCTGACCCTCGCCGATCCGGCGCCCGACGTGCGTCGGCACGCGCTCGACCGGCTGCTCGGCGCCGCCCGGCTGGCCGCCGTGCTCGGTGTGCCGGTCACGCTGGGCCAGACCCGGGGCACGTACCTGCCCGGCCTTGCGGACCTGCAGCGCGGCTGGGCCGAACAGGCCGTGCGCCGCCTCGCCGCCGAGGCCGACACCCTCGGGAGCCGGCTGCTGATCGAACCGCAGAAGCAGGCGAAGACCTCCCTGTGGAACACCCCCGCGGACGCCCTCGCGTTCACCGCCGCGCTCGATGTGCCGACCGGACTCGTCCTGGACACACACCACTTGGAGCAGGAAGGACTCGACCCGGTCGCCGCCGTCGCCGCGCACGGCCGGGACAGCGGTTGCCTTCAGCTCGCCTCCGCCACTGGCCGCGGCCCGCTGGAGACCGGCGACCGGCGTCTGCCCGCGCTGCTGCGCGCGCTGCGCGACGGCGGCTTCACCGGGTGGCTGTCCATGGAGCACACCCGGGAAGGCGACAGTGCCCGTGCCGCGGCCCGTTCGTGGGCAGCGGTGCACGACGCCGCCCGGCTCACCCTCGTAGCACCCACGTAGCGCCCGAGCAGCACCCCAGTAGTGCCTCGTAGCAGATCGACTCCCCCGCACCACACGACCGGAGAGGAACCGGACATGAGCAACACCCCCAGCCACACCTACCGCCTGGGCGTCCTGGAGGGCGACGGCATCGGTCCCGAGATCGTCCCGTCCTCCGTCGAGATCGCCGACGCCGCCGCCCGCGTCACCGGCACCTCCGTCGACTGGGTCACCCTTCCCCTGGGCGCCTCCGCCATCGAGACGCACAGTGCCACCGTCCCGGACGAGACGAAGACCGCGCTCGCCGAGCTCGACGGCTGGTACCTCGGCCCGCACGACTCGGTCGCCTACCCGGAGCCCTACACGTCGCAGCTCAACCCGTCGGGCACGCTGCGCAAGCACTTCCAGCTGTTCGCCAACATCCGGCCCGCCAAGTCGTTCCCCGGCGCCAAGGCCGTCTGCGACAACGCCGACCTCGTCATCGTCCGCGAGAACACCGAGGGCTTCTATGCCGACCGGAACACCTTCGCGGGCACGGGTGAGTTCATGCCCACGGCCGATACGGCGATCATGATGGGCATCATCACCCGCGAGGCCACCGAGCGCGTCGCCCGCGTCGCCTTCGAGCTGGCCCGCTCGCGCCGCAAGAAGCTCACGATCGTGCACAAGGCGAACGTCCTGAAGCTGACGACGGGGCTGTTCAGGACCGTGTGCCAGGAGGTGGCCGAGGAGTACCCGGACGTCGCCGTCGACGACTTCCACATCGACGCCATGACCGTCCATCTGGTGCGCCGCGCCCAGGACTTCGACGTCATCGTGACCGAGAACATGTTCGGCGACATCCTCTCCGACCTCGCCGGTGAGATCTCCGGTTCGCTCGGCACCGCCCCCTCCATCAACGCCTCCGCCGACCGTGCCATGGCCCAGGCCTCGCACGGCTCGGCCCCCGACATCGCCGGGCAGAACCTCGCCAACCCGGTCGCCATGATCCTCTCCGGCGCCATGCTCTTCGAGTGGCTGGCCGCGCGTCACGAGGACCCGGCACTGGCCAGGCTCGCGCAGATCATCGAGGCGGGTGTCGCGCAGGCCATCGCCGAGGGCACCTCCACCCGCGACCTCGGTGGCTCGGCGTCCACCACCGAGTTCACCGCGGCCGTCGTCAAGGCCATCGAGGCCGGTGCCGGGCAGAGCTGACTCGACGATCTCGGTGGGGCGGCGCCCCGAAGTGCCCTGACCGGTGTCCGCCCCGCCGTTCCCCCTCCCCCGCACGTTCCTGGAGAGCCCGACATGACCCTGCGCATCGGCTGCATCGCCGACGACTTCACCGGTGGCACCGACGTCGCCGCGGCGTTCCGCCGGGCCGGTCTGCGCACCGCGCTCGTCTTCGGTGTCCCCGGCTCCGAGACCGAACTGCCCGGTGACTGCCACGCCGCCGTCGTCGCCCTCAAGTCCCGTTCCACACCTGCCGAAGAGGCGGTCGCCGACTCGCTCGCCACCCAGAAGTGGCTGTGGTCGCAGGGCGCCGCCCAGGTCTACTTCAAGTACTGCTCCACCTTCGACTCGACCCCGGCGGGCAACATCGGCCCGGTCACCGACGCCCTCCTGGACGCGGCCGGCGCCCCGCTCACACTCGCCTGCCCGGCCTCGCCGCCCAACGGCCGCACGGTGTACCAGGGCCACCTCTTCGTGCACGACCAGCCGCTCGACGAGTCGCCCCTGCGCCACCACCCGCTCAACCCGATGACGGACTCCTCGCTGCCGCGGCTGCTCTCGGCGCAGACCGGCCACCGGGTGGGGCTGGTGGACTGGGGCACGGTCCGGCGAGGTGTCGACGCCGTACGTGACGCACTCCTCCGGTACGAGCGGGAGGGTGTGCGGCACGTGATCGCCGACGCCCTCACCGACGAGGATCTCGCGGTGCTCGGTGCCGCCGCGCTCGAACTGCCCGTGGTCACCGGGGCGGCAGGCCTCGCCGAGGGCCTCGGTCACGCCTACCCCTCCTCCGGGCGCGCCCCGGCGAGCACCCCGCTGCCGAGCGGGCGCGCGGCCGTCCTGGCCGGCAGCTGCTCGGCCCGCACCCTGGAGCAGATCGCCCACTTCTACGCAGCCGGGCTCCCGGCGCTCCACCTCGACGTGCTCGCCGCGGCGGCCGGGCGCGACGTCGCGGGCGAGGCCCTGGACTGGTACGAGGCACAGGACCCGGACGTCCCGGTGCTCGTGTACGCGTCGGCTTCGCCCGATGAACTCGCCGCCGTGCAGGCTCAGTTGGGTGTGGCGATGGCCGCCGCACAGGTCGAGGACCTGCTCGGGACGCTCGCCGCCGAACTCGTACGACGCGGGGTGCGCAGGCTGCTCGTCGCGGGCGGCGAGACCTCGGGCGCGGTCACCACGGCGCTGGGAATCCGGGCGGTCCTGGTGGGCGAGGAGGCCGACCCCGGGGTGCCGTGGACGTACACGGACGACCTCGCGCTGATGCTCAAGTCCGGCAACTTCGGCGCCCCCGACCTGTTCGTCCGCGCCCTGGAGGACACTGCCCGATGAACGCGTACGCCGACGAGGGTACGGCCCGCGCCGAGCTCATACGCACCGCGCGCTCGCTGTTCACGCGGGGCCTCACCCACGGCTCCACCGGCAACCTCTCCGTCCGCCTCACCGACGGCAGCCTGCTGCTCACCCCGACCGGATCCAGCCTGGGCACGGTCACCGAGGACGAACTGTCGCGCACCGACGTGCTGGCGCGCCACCTCGACGGGCCGCGCCCCACCAAGGAGGCGTTCCTGCACGCCGCGTTCTACCGCGCCAGGCCCGGCGCCCACGCCGTGGTCCATCTGCACTCCACGCACGCGGCGGCCGTCTCCTGCCTCGCCGACCTCGACCCCGGCAACGCCCTTCCGCCGCTGACCGCGTACTACGCGATGCGTGTGGGCAGCCTGCCGCTGCTGCCGTACCACGCACCTGGCGACCCGGCCCTCGAACCGCTCGCGGAGGAGACGGCCCGGAGCCACCACGCCGCACTGCTGGCCAACCACGGTCCGGTGGTGGCGGCGCCGAGCCTGACCCAAGCGGCCGACGCCACGGAGGAGTTGGAGGAGACCGCCAAGCTGCACCTCCTCCTCCAGGGACACCGCACCCGCCCCCTCACGCCCGGACAGGCCGCGGCGCTCGCCCCTTCCCACTGACGGCCGGGCCCGCCCGAGCGACACGCTTCCGCCCCGCCCCTTCGAAGACTTGAGGACCACCCATGCCCGGAACCCACCACCGACCCGTCCCCACCGCCGATCTCGTCGACCGGCACGGCGCGGAACTGCGCGTCTGCGACGTGCAGTTCCGCCAGTTCGGCGGCGTGCACGCCTTCGCGGGCCCGGTGCGTACGGTCTCCTGCCGCGAGGACAACGGTCTCCTGCGCGAGCTGCTGCGCACACCCGGCGAGGGACACGTGCTCGTCGTCGACGGCGGGGCCTCCCTGCGCACCGCGCTGGTCGGCGACCTCATCGCCGGCTCGGCCCGCGAGAACGGCTGGGCGGGACTCGTCCTGCACGGCGCCGTGCGCGACAGCGCGGTCCTGGCCGAACTCGGCCTCGGCATCAAGGCGTTGGGCACCATACCGCGCAAGAGCAGCAAGGACGGGGCGGGCGAGGTGGACGTGCCGGTCACGTTCGGCGGTGTCACCTTCCGGCCCGGCGATGTCCTGCACGCCGACGACGACGGTGTCGTGCTGCTGCCGGACGCCTGAGAACTCTCCAGGGAGAGACAGTGCTTCTCAAGACTTTCGGCTGGTCGTTCGCGATCACCGCGCTCGGCCTCGTCGCGGCCGTCCTCTACGGGGGCTGGAAGGCCTTCGGGATCGTCGCCGTCCTCGCGATCCTCGAAATCTCGCTGTCGTTCGACAACGCTGTGGTCAACGCCGGAATCCTGAAGAAGATGAATGCCTTCTGGCAGAAGATCTTCCTCACGATCGGTGTGCTGATCGCCGTCTTCGGGATGCGGCTCGTGTTCCCCGTCGTGATCGTCGCCATCAGCGCGCGGACGGGTCCGGTCGAGGCGGTCGACCTCGCGTTCAACCAACCAGAGCGCTATCAGCAGTTGGTGACCGACGCGCACCCGTCCATCGCCGCCTTCGGCGGCATGTTCCTGCTCATGATCTTCCTCGACTTCGTCTTCGAGGAGCGTGACATCCAGTGGCTGCGCCGGATCGAGCGTCCGCTGGCCAAGCTCGGCAAGGTCGACATGCTGTCGGTCTGCATCGCCCTGATCGTGCTGCTCATCGCCTCCATGACCGTCGCGGTCAACGCCCACCAGCACGGCGGCGCACACGTCGACAAGCAGGCCACCGTACTCCTCGCCGGTGTCGCGGGGCTCATCACGTACCTCGTGGTCAACGGCCTGTCGGGCTTCTTCGAGAACCGTCTGGAGGAGGCCGGGGAAGCGGAGGAACGCGAGACCGCCGCCGGGTCCGGGCCGGCGGTGCTACTGGCAGGCAAGGTCGCGTTCTTCATGTTCCTCTACCTCGAAGTCCTGGACGCTTCCTTCTCGTTCGACGGTGTCGTCGGTGCCTTCGCTGTCACCAACGACATCGTGATGATGGCGCTGGGTCTCGGCATCGGCGCCATGTACGTCCGTTCGCTCACGGTCCACCTGGTCCGCCAGGGCACCCTCGACGACTACGTGTACCTGGAGCACGGCGCGCACTACGCGATCGGCGCCCTCGCCGCGATCCTCCTGGTCACCATCCAGTACGAGATCAACGAGGTCGTCACCGGCCTGATCGGCGTCGTACTGATCGCCTGGTCCTTCCTGTCCTCGGTCCGGCGCAACCGGCGCATCGCGTCCGCGGAAGACACGGCACTGCCCCGGACGCCGACGACACCGCCTTCTTCGTCGCCCACTCCTGTCACCACTTCAAGTACAACGGAGAACCGCTGATGATCACCTCCACCAATCCGGCCACGGGCGCCGAACTCGCCCGCCTCGCCCCGCAGTCCGCCGACGAGGTCGACGCGATCCTCACCGGCGCCGCCACCGCCCAGGCCGACTGGCGCCGCCGCCCGATCGCCGACCGCACCCCGCTCCTGCGACGCATGGCCGAGGTGCTGCGCGAGAACCGGGAGAGCTACGCGGCCCTGATCACGGCCGAGATGGGCAAGCCGGTCACCGAGGCGCTCGCCGAGATCGACAAGTGCGCGACGACGTGCGACTACTACGCCGAGCACGCCCCGACCCACCTCGCCGACCGGCCCGTGGAGTCGAGCGCGAGCGAAAGCGCCGTCGTGTACGACCCGTTGGGTGTCGTCCTCGCGGTGATGCCGTGGAACTACCCGTTCTGGCAGTTCTTCCGCTTCGCCGCCCCCGCCCTGGCGGCGGGGAACGGCGCCCTGCTCAAGCACGCCAACAACGTGCCCCAGTGCGCCCTCGCCGTCGAGGAGGTCGTCCGCACGGCCGGTGCCCCCGAGGGCCTGTGCCGCACGCTGCTGATCGACGTGGACCAGGTGGCCGGGATCATCGCCGACCGGCGGATCGCCGCCGTCACCCTCACCGGCTCCACGGAGGTCGGCGCGATCGTCGCCGCGCAGGCCGCCGCCGTGCTGAAGAAGCAGGTTCTGGAGCTGGGCGGCTCCGACCCGTTCGTCGTGCTCGCCGACGCCGACGTGCCGGCCGCCGCGGCGACCGCCGTCAGGGCCCGGTACGTCAACGCCGGTCAGTCCTGCGTCAACGCCAAGCGGTTCATCGTCGAGGAGGCCGTCGCCGACGCGTTCGTGGCCCACTTCACCGCCGCCGCGGCCGAGTTGAGGGTGGGCGACCCCACCGACCCGGCCACCGAGATCGGCCCCATGGCCCGCGCGAACCTCCGCGCCACCCTGCACGACCAGGTCGAGCGCAGCGTCGCCGCCGGTGCGGAGCTCAAGCTCGGCGGGACGGTCCCCGAGGGCGCGGGCCACTACTATCCGCCGACCGTCCTCGACCACGTGAAGCCCGGCACCGCCGCCTTCGACGAGGAGACCTTCGGCCCGGTCGCCGCCATCACGCGCGCCGCCGACGCCGCGGAGGCCGTCGAGCTGGCGAACCACACCGAGTACGGCCTCGGCGCCGCTCTGTGGACCTCCGACCTGGACCGGGCGCGCCGCCTCACCCGCGTGCTCGACGCCGGCGCGGTCTTCGTCAACGGCATGGTCGCCTCCGACCCGCGCCTGCCCTTCGGCGGCATCAAGCGCTCCGGCTACGGCCGGGAGCTCGGCGCCGAAGGCATCCGCGAGTTCACCAACACCAAGACTGTCTGGATCGGCCCGGCGTCCTGACACCCCCGCCCCCACCCCTCCTACGCGACACGGAGAAACACCCATGAGCACCACCGAGACCACCAACGACCCCTGCTGCGGCGCCTTCCCGCCCGCCGTCCTGCGCCCGGCCGAACTCCCCGCCTTCAGCCGCGGCGGCGGCGCCCGCACCGTCCCCCTGGTCACCCGGGCGGTCGGCGCCGAGGTCTTCATCACCGGCCAGACCCTCTTCGAGGGCGGCGCCGGCATCCCCCTGCACACCCACAACTGCCCCGAGAGCGTCACGATCCTCGAGGGTGACGCCGTGGTCGAGATCGACGGCGTCGAGCACGAGGTCACCACGTTCGACACGACGTACGTGGCCGCGGACACCCCGCACCGCTTCCGCAACGCCTCGGACACCGAGCCGATGCGCATCCTGTGGATCTACGCCTCCGTCGACGCCACCCGCACCCTCGTGGACACGGGCGTCACGGCGCGCGTGGATGCCGAGCACAACAAGACCGCCCAGCAGTAACGAGAGCGAGGACCGTCCCGTGATCACCGAGATCGCCCAGATCGAGATCAAGCCCGGCGCGGAGGCCGCCTTCGAGCAGGCCTTCGCCGAGGCCACCCCCGGCTTCCTGGCCGCCGACGGCTGCCACGGAGTCGACCTGCACCGCAGCGTCGAACACCCTTCGCGGTACCGCCTCATGGTCCAGTGGGAGACGGTGGAGCACCACACCGTCACCTTCCGGAACTCCGAGGGCTTCGCCCGCTGGCGCGAACTGGCGGGCCCCCACTTCGCGACGCCCCCGCAGGTCGAACACGTCCACTCGGTGCTCACCAGCTGACCGGACATAGGCTCGGCCCATGCGGATTCGCGGCATCGACCCCCGAGACACCACCTGGGAGCAGGACCACGCCCGGTACCGGGTCCACTTCTGGGACCGGTCGGCCAACGCCTCGTACGAGTACGAGATCCTCAACCAGGTGGATGTCGATGCCCTGCTGACGTGGGCCGGGACGCACGCGGCCGAGCACGGATGGACGTACACCGTCTACGTCGTGACGACGGACGGCGAGCAGCAGGGCCTGATCCGGCTCGCCGGTGTCCTCGGGGATCCCTTCGCCCTCTAGCGATTCGTTCACTCGGCCCCCGCCAACGACATCGCACGAGCCGCCCCACCGTCATGACGAACCGCCGAATGACGTATAAAACGTAGCTAAATTCCGTTTTTGCCGTTCTATGTACTCATGCCCCGTTTTCATAGTCGAGTGCTGGATGCGCCCCTGCCCCGGTTCAGTGTGATCGTCCCCGCATATCTGGTCCAGGCGTACCTCCACGCCTGCATCGACTCGGTGCTCGGCCAGTCCTACACCGACCTGGAACTCATCGCCGTGGACGATGCCTCGCCGGACGCCTGCGGCGAGATCCTCGACTCCTACGCGGCGCGTGACCCGCGGGTCACGGTCGTCCACCTCACGGAGAACGTCGGACTCGGCCGGGCCCGCAACGCGGGCCTCGAGCGGGCGAGCGGCGACTACGTCGTCTTCCTGGACAGCGACGACACCCTCACCCCCGGCTCGCTCGCCGCCATCGCCGACCGGGTGAGGGCGACCGGCCGCCCGGACGTCCTGATCTACGACTACGCCCGCGCGCACTGGGACGGCAGCCTCGTCCGCAACCAGCACGCGCAGATGCTGAACGAGTCGGGCCCGCAGCCCTTCGCGCTGGCCGACCGCCCCTCGCTCATGCGTCTGCTGATGGTCGTCTGGAACAAGGCGTACCGTCGCGAGTTCCTCGTCGACAGCGGCCTGACCTTCCATCCCGGCTACTACGAGGACACCGCCTGGACCTATCCGGCGCTGATGGCGGCGGGCTCCGTCGCCACCCTCGACCGGGTCTGCGTCCACTACCGGCAGCGCCGCCAGGGCAACATCCTGTCGACGGTCAGCACCCGGCACTTCGACGTCTTCGACCAGTACGACCGGGTCTTCGCGTTTCTCGGCGAGCACCCCGAACTGGACGCCCAGTGGCGGCGCGTGCTGTTCCGCCGAATGATCGACCACTTCTGTACGATCTTCACCACCCGCGGGCGGCTCCCGCGCGGCAGCCGCGCGGAGTTCCTGCGCCGTGCCCGCGGCCACTACGCCCGCTACCGCACGCCGGGCGGTCCGGTGAAGGCTCCGACCCGGCTGCGGCACGGTCTCGTCCGCCTGGGCGCGCATCGCGCGTATCTCGTCATCACCGGGACGCGAAGAGCCCGAGCGCACGCCGTGCGCCATCTCAGACGCACGGCCCACGTGGCCCGCGGCGCGGCCCTTCAGACCCACTACCGCATCCAGTGCAGGATGCCCGTCAAGGACGATCTCGCGGTCTTCTCCGCCTACTGGAACCGCGGCTACTCCTGCAGCCCCGCGGCGATCGAGTCCACGGTGCGCGAGCTGGTCCCCTCGATCCGTACGGCCTGGATCGCACACCCCGCCTACAGCCACACCGTGCCCGCCGCGATCCGCCGTCTGACCCCCGGCACATTCGGCTACTGGACGGCGCTCGCCCGCGCGAAGTACCTGGTCAACAACGTCAACTTCGACCGCAGGCTGCGCAAGCGCCCCGGCCAGGTCCTGCTGCAGACCCACCACGGCACGCCTCTGAAGAAGATGGGGCTCGACCTCCAGGAACACCCGGCGGCGGGCGGTCGCATGGACTTCACGACGCTCCTGCGGAACGCCGACAAATGGGACTACAGCCTCTCGGCGAACCGGCATTCCACGCTCACCTGGGAACGCGTCTACCCGGCCGGTTACACCACTCTCGAGTACGGCAACCCGCGCAACGACATCTTCGCGACGGCGACCGAGGCCGACCGCAGCCGCAGCCGCGAACTCCTCGGCATCCCCGGCGGCGCGACCGTCCTCCTGTACGCGCCCACCCACCGCGACTACCAGCGCACCCAGACGCCCCGCCTGGACCTCGCCCGGCTGGCACGCCACCTGGGGCCCTCGTACGTCGTCCTGACCCGCACCCACTACCTGGCGACGACGGACGAGAACGCCACGGAACCCCACCCGCGCGTGATCGACGTGTCCGACCACCCCGCCGTCGAGGAACTCTGCCTGGCCTCCGACGCGCTGGTCACCGACTACTCGTCCCTGATGTTCGACTACGCGGCCCTGGACCGTCCGATCGTCCTGTTCACCGACGACCGCACGGCCTACGAGGCCGCCCGTGGCACCTACTTCGACATCCGTGCCTTCCCGCCGGGCCCGGTCGCCCAGACCCAGCGCGAGCTGATCGACATCTTCGCCACAGGCCACTGGACCGGCTCCCGCTCCACCCAGCTGCGCACCGCCTTCCGCGCGCGCTTCTGCCCGCACGACGACGGGCGGGCCACGGAGCGGGTGGTGCGCAGGGTGTTCCTGGGAGAGCCGTCGGAGCCGCCGGCACCGAAGCCCGTGGAGCAGCCCGCGGAGCGGGACCTGCGGCACGAAGCCCCTGCCGACATGCGTTCGGACCGTCCCCTGTCGCAGGAGTCCTGATGCCCGTGCACATAGCCGCGCCGTCGAGCGCTCCCCGCCCACCCGCTCAGTGATGCCACTGACATCCTCATGGGAAGTACACGTGAAACTCTTCAAGGCCCCCGCGAAGCCGCAGCCCGTCAAGCCGACGGAGCCGAAGGAGCCGGCGACCAGCGCGGCCGACACCGAACAGATCCTGCGTGCGCTCCAGCAGCAGACCAAGACGCTGACCGCCGCGCTCACCGGCATCCGCAAGCAGCTCGAGCACCAGCCCTACGTGGTCGCCGAGTTGATGCGCCGCTACAACCACCTCATCGACGGCGACATGCCGATGCCGGTGCTCGGCGCCAACTGGGCGGCGATCGCCCCGACCGTCCTGTTCATCGTCGACGAGGTGATGGGCAGGTCCGCCCGGCGCACCATGCTGGAGTGCGGCTCCGGTGCCTCGACCCTGTGGACGGCGGCAGCGCTCCGCAAGTGCGGCGCGGGGCACGTGACCTCCGTCGAGCACGACCGGGACTTCGCCGAGGTGACCCGGCAGCGGCTCGCGGACCACGGCCTGGAGTCGTGGGCGACGGTCGTCGACGCTCCCCTGGTCGACGTCGAGGTGCCGGGCCTCGGCACCCAGCCGTGGTACGACCTGTCCGGTCTCGGTGACGTCGCCGACGTCGACCTGCTCTTCATCGACGGGCCGCCGCGCCCGACGGCGCCGCTCGCCCGCTACCCCGCGATGCCGCAGCTGCTGCCGCGCATGGCCAAGGGCGGCCTCGTCGTCCTCGACGACACCAACCGCAAGGCCGAGCGGGACATCACCAAGATGTGGGCCGCCGAGGGTGCCTTCGACCGGCGCGTCACCTTCGTCAAGGACGTCGCCCGTTCCACGGTCCTCCAACTCGATTAGAACAGGACAGCAATGCGCATCTCGGTGATCGGCTGTGGCCACCTCGGAGCCCCTCACGCCGCCGCCATGGCGGAGCTCGGGCACGACGTGATCGGCCTCGAACTCGACCCGGCCACCCGCCGGGTCCTCCAGAGCGGGCGCGGCCCCTTCTTCGAGAAGGGGCTCGACGACCTGCTGGAGAAGTACGTGCCCACCGGCCGCCTCCGGTTCACCGGCGACCTCATGGAGGCCGCCGAGTTCGCCGACCTCCACTTCATCGCGGTCGGCACCCCGCTGAGCGAGGACGGTCGGAGCTACGACATGGAGCAGGTGTTCGGCGCGGTCGGCGCGCTGGCCCCGCTGCTCACCCGCCCCTGCACCATCGTCGGCAAGTCCACCGTGACGGTCGGCACCGTGGCGCGTCTTCAGGAGATCATCGCGGAGCGCGCCGTGGACGGCGTCGACCTGGTGTGGAACCCGGAGTTCCTGCGCGAGGGGCACGCGGTCGAGGACACGCTCTACCCCGACCGCATCGTCGCCGGGGTGTCCGGCGACGAGGCCCGACAGGCGATCGAGGCGGTGTACGCGCCGATCCTGGACCGCGGGGACGTGGACCTGATCGTGACCGAACCGGAGACGGCCGAGGTCATCAAGTCGGCGGCCAACTCCTTCCTGGCGACGAAGATTTCCTTCATCAACGCGATGGCCGAGGTGTGCGAGCTGGCCGGAGCGGACGTCAAGACCGTCGCCCACGGCATCGGTGTCGACCACCGGATCGGGCACGCCGGGATGCGGCCCGGCATCGGTTACGGCGGCGGCTGCCTGCCGAAGGACCTGCGGGCCTTCACCCACCGGCTCGACGAGATCGGCGCCACGAACGCGGTCGCGCTCCTCCAGGCCGTGGAGGGTGTCAACCGCGGCCGTGTGGATGCCGCGGTCGACCTCGTGGCGGATGCCGCCGGGGGCCGCGGTCTGGCCGGGCTGCGCGTCGCGTTCCTCGGCGCCGCCTTCAAGGCGGGCACCAGCGACGTCCGCAACTCCCCTGCCCTCGAACTGGCCCGCCGCCTGGCCGGGGCCGGTGCCCACCCGGTCGTCCACGATCCGGAGGCGATGGAGACGGCCCGGCGGCTGCACCCCGAGCACACCTACGCCGACACCCTCGCCGAAGCCCTCGACGGGGCCGACGTCACCGTCCTGGCGACCGAGTGGCCGCACTTCAGCGAGGACGCCGAACTCCCGGCCTCGGCCGCCCGCACCGTGGCCGCGCGCCGGCTGGTGGACGTCCGCACCTGCGTCGACCCGCTCGACTGGACCGCGGAAGGCTGGACGGTGTGGCAGCTCGGGCGTCCGGTGCGGCGTCCTCAGCCCTGAAGCCGGTCCCACGGGCGCCGCAGCCCACCGTTCAGGACCCCGAGAACAGGAGTGAAGCATGACATCTGGGGCCATCGACCACACCGGCACGACGTCAGCGGCGGGGTCGGACGCCACCCTGACCACGGAGATCGCGGGGCTCAGCCGCCGGATCTCCCAACTGGAGGCCGGCGGCGACCGGATGCCACGGCATGCGGGCCCGCTCACGCTGCAGGAGTTCCTCCGGCCGATCCGCCGCGCCAGAGAGGCCTGCGACGTGCGCTGCGCGTCCGGGCAGCAGCAGTCCAAGACCATCAAGGTCGTACGGCCGACCGGTATGACGCTCCCGGCGAATTCTCCACTGCGCCGTGACCCGCCCCGTGAACCCGCGGACCGGCAACCCGACTACCTCGACAAGTTCGACAGCAGGACGCTCTTCTACGACGCGTTCCGGCTCGGCGACGACGTGTGGCTCTCCGGGCCGCCGACCAACAATCTGCGTGCCGGACTCGGGGGCGCGGACTGGCGCATCGACGGCACCGACGTGAGCGGCTCGGTCTCGCTCACCGACTGGGGCCGCACACAGCGCTCGCGGATCACCGGAGCACACCCCGGCAGGCATCTGACGCTCGGCCTGGCGGACTCACGTTTCAGCATGGTGATCGCCCCCGACGAATCGGACCTGTTCGCCGGGCAGCGGACCATCATCACGAAGTCCAAGGACAACGACCTCGTCTGGATCAGGGACTTCCTGCGCTACTACCACGTCGTGCACGGTGTGACGGGAGTCGTCTTCTACGACAACAACTCCACCAAGTACCGCCCCGAGGACGTCGCCGACGTCATTTCCTCGGTGCCGGGCATCACCACCGCCGCCGTCGTCGCCTGGAACTACCCCTGGGGTCCCAATGCGGGCCCGAACAAGGTCTGGGACTCCGACTACTGCCAGTACTCCCTGATGGAGCACGGGCGTTTCCGGTACCTCAGCAAGGCGGCGGGCGTCATCAACGCGGACATCGACGAACTGGTGCTCACGAACGACGCCCGGCCGGTCTTCGATCACGCGGCGGAGTCCGAGTCCGGCGCGGTCAGCTACCAGGGGCACTGGATCGCCAAGGCGACGATGGCGCCCATGAACCCCCTGCGCCAGCGCCGGTTCGTCGACTACCGCCATCGCACACGCGGCACGACGACGAAGAAGTGGACGGTCATCCCGGAGATGCTGGACTGGCAGACGACACAGTGGCGCGTGCACAGCGTCGTCGGCTCGAACGCCGAGGCCAGCGAGCAGATCCACCACCGCCACTACCAGGGTGTGAACAACGGCTGGAAGTACGACCGTGCGGAAGCCACGGCGAAGCCGGGGACCCACACCTTCGACGTACGCATGAGCCACGTTCTGGACATCGTCTTCGGGGACTGACCCGCCCCCACATGACTCGGGCCCTCCCCGTTCGTACGGGGAGGGCCCGAGTGCGTCGGCGGACCGGACCAGGTCCGGTCAGACCTCCGCGGCCTGCTCCAGCATCCGGTCGACGACCCGGGCCGCCGCCTTGCCGTCGTCCAGGTCGCAGAACAGGTGCTGGAAGCGCGCGAACCGGTCCTGGTGCGCGATGTGCACCTTCTCGATGTCACGAATCGCCTCGACCAACTCCCCCGAGGTCCGCAGCAGCGGCCCCGGGGAGTCGGCCTCGAAGTCGAAGTAGAAGCCGCGCAGCGTGTCCCGGTAGTGATCCAGGTCGTACGTGAAGAACAGCATCGGCCGTTCGAGGTGCGCGTAGTCGAACATCACCGAGGAGTAGTCGGTGACCAGGACGTCGGCGACCAAATACAGGTCGGCGATGTCCGGGTACTCGGAGACGTCCCACACGAAGCCGTCGCCGGCCTGCGGGACGACATCGACGATGTTGGAGTGACGGCGGATCAGCAGGACGTGGTCCTCGCCGAGCCGTTCGCGGGCCTCGGCCAGATCAATGCGCAGGTCGAACTTGAACTGGCCGGCGCTGTGCGCCTTGTCGTCACGCCATGTCGGCGCGTACAGAACGACCTTCTTGCCTTCCGGCAGGCCGAGTTCGCGGCGTACCCGAGCGGCGGTCTCCTCGCGGTCGGGTGCGTAGAGGCGGTCGTTGCGGGGGTATCCGGCCTCGAGGATCTCGCCCTGGTAGGAGAACGCGCGGCGCAGGATCGGGGTGGAGAAGCGGTTGGAGGAGACCAGGAGGCTCCAGTGACCTGCCTCGAGCGCGAGCCGGTTCTGGTACTCGCGGTCGAAGTGCAGGGTCTCGATGTCGTGGCCGATCTTCTTCAGCATGGTGCCGTGCCAGGTCTGGACGATCACTTGGCCGGGTCGGCGCTCGACCCACTCGGGCAGGTGTCCGTTGGTCACGATGTAGCGGCTGGTCGCCAGTGCCTCGAACCACTCGCGGCCCCACATGCGGATCTTCTCCGCCCCGTCGGGCAGTTCGACCTGGCCGTCGCGGACCGCCCACAGGTGCCGCAGCTCCGCATCGCGGCGGACCAGTTCCTCGTACATGGCGCGCGGGCTGTCGGAGAACTGCTTGCCGTTGTAGCTGAGGTAGAAGACCTGGTCGCGCAGGGGCTCGGTCGTGCGCGTCGGCACGTAGATCTCACGGTGCAGCTGGAGCTGGCGGTACGGGCCGCGCTCGTCGTCGCCCAGTTCGGAGCGGCAGTTGAGCTGCGGGAAGTCCTCCCAGCGGTTCTCCAGCCAGTAGCGTCGCCCCTTCAGTTCGCTGTGCAGGGGGAACTGCGGCAGGGCGAGGCGGTCGATGACGAAGGGGATCCGCGGCTCGTCCGCCTCGCCGACGAGGAGGAGGTTCCAGCGGCCGGCCTTCAGCGGCAGGCCGCCTCCGGCGCCACCCATGACGGACGGGTCGAAGGAGGCGGTGAAGGTGCTGTCGGGGCGCCAGTCGATACGGCACGGACGCTCGTCGGCGCGGCCCCGGGCGCGCAGTACCAGCTCTCTGCCGATGTCCCGCAGGCTGGCCCGGCCGGAGAAGACGATCTCACCGTCGAGTTCGGCGACCCGGTCGATGATCGCGCGCCGGTTCCTGCTGGTGATCTTCAGATAGCCGTTGGCTCCGGCCGTGACGGCGATCTCGGCGCCCTCGCCGGCCGCGCCGAACTCCTCGGACAGGTCGGTGGTCAGGTCCGGGAGACCTTCGCGGATCACGGTGGAGAAGCGGCGCTCCGCTCCCTGTTCGTCCGTGGCGACCCACTCGGTGCTCCAACGGCGGGTGCCGGGGCGGGTGCGACCGCCGTCGGGGTCGAGGAACAGCGCGACCTCCGCCAGCGGGACGGTGACGGCGAGCGCGCTGCCCCGGCCGCGGCCGGCAACCTCGGCCGGGTAGTCCCTGCGGTCGCCCGTGGCACGGTTGGTCAGCCGCAGCGACATGCGCTCGTCCGGGCGCAGCTCGGTGCGGAGTTCGCCCTCCACATGCAGTGTGTCACCGTCGAACCGGCGGTCCGTGACCAGTGCGCGGACCCGCTCGACGCGGATCTTCAGGGCGCCCCGGACGCCGTGGGGCACGATCCGGTGGTCGGCGTCCACCCAGTGCACGGGCGGGTAGTTGGCGGCCGCGGCGCCGCGTGTCCACACCGCGCCCCTGCGGAACAGGCCGGCCGCGTAGACGTGGATGCCGACGTGCCAGAGTCCCTCCTGCCAGACGCCGCGTCTGCGGAACCGCTCGGGGTCGATCTCGACGCGCCAGCCCGCCCAGTCGTAGTTGTGCGACTTCTGGCCAGAGTCGGTGGTGGCCTGCGGGTGATGGACGTTGGCGGCGGGCAGCAGGGCGCGGCGGCGGCTTCTGTCCCGCTTGAGCTGGATCGCCTTGACGCTGCCGCGGCGGGTGGGGACGTCGATCCGGCTGATCCAGGCGTCGCCCTCCAGGACGAGCTTCCCGCCCTTCCATTCGGCGGCGCGCAGCGGGGAGCGCAGTTCCAGCTCCCTGTCGATGCGCAGGGCCGCCTTGGGCAGCTTCAGGCCCCGGTCCGTGAGCGGGGCGAACTCGGCGTACTTGTGGCGCAGTCCGGTGACGGTCACCGGGTCCTTGCGGCGGCGGGAGGCGAGCAGGGCGAGGAGTTCCTCCATGGCGTGCTTGCGCACCAGGACCCACTGCACCCGCAGGACGGCGGGCAGGCCGAGGACGAGCTCGGGGTCGATCTGGTCGAGGAACCGGTTGGCC
This sequence comes from Streptomyces sp. EDA2-14, assembly GCF_054963755.1. Classification (NCBI taxonomy): domain Bacteria; kingdom Bacillati; phylum Actinomycetota; class Actinomycetes; order Kitasatosporales; family Streptomycetaceae; genus Streptomyces; species Streptomyces sp. EDA2-14. The sequence continues at coordinate 100,012 of NZ_JBUEGE010000021.1, read as the reverse complement.
TCGACCAGGAAGGCCTTGCGGAACGCCGCGTCGCCGTCGGGCAGGACGCGCAGGAAGAGCCGGAGATCGTCGCGCAGCACCCGCTCGTCGTACTCCCGCTTGAACTTCGCGGCGCGCGGGTCGGGCAGTGCGGCGAGGAAGGAGGAGACGGCGAGGACCGCGGCGACCCGGTCCCGGACGGCCTGCGGCTCGGTGCGGCGCTGGGTGATCGAGGGTGCGGCCTCCCCCTCGCGCAGCCGCCAGTAGTAGACGGGTTCGCCGACGATGTCGACGGCCTCCGCCCGGAAGTAGGCGGGCAGTACGACGGGGATGTCCTCGTGCAGCACACCCTCCGGGAAGGCGAGGCCGCACCGGTCCCAGAAGCTGCGCCGGTACACCTTGTTGCAGGCGATCCGGTCGGCGATGAGCCGCGAGTCGTCGGCGATGTGCACCCGGCGGCGCAGTTCACCGGAGAGCATCCCGAGGAGCGGCACCTGCCACGTCTTCTCGCCCCGCAGATGGTGCACGTTCCCGGTGGCGAAGTCGGAGCCGGACTCGTCGAGGCTGCCGACCATCGTCCGGTAGGCGTCGGACGGGACGACGTCGTCGCTGTCGACGAAGGCGAGGTATTCGCTCGACGGGGAGACGTTCGCCAGGCCGGTGTTCCGGGCCGCGCCCAGCCCGGCGTTCTCCTTGCGCACGAGCCGGAAGCGCCCGTCGCGGGCCGCGTACTCGGCGGCGATGGCGGCCGAGCCGTCCGGCGAACCGTCGTCGACCATGACGACCTCGAGGTCCTTCATGCTCTGCCCGGCCAGCGAGTCCAGGCAGGCGGGCAGGTACTCCTCCACGTCGTAGATGGGGACGATGACACTGAGGCGGGTGCTCATCGGGCTCGTTCTTCCTTCACTGCCGGCGGGTGCGGGGTACGGGTGCCCACACGTGCGGGCCGGGTGGGAGCGGGTGCGACGGGGCGCAGTTCGAGCGGTGTCACCGGCACCGGGGTGGTGTCGTCGAGGAACACGCGGCGCACGACGCGTTCGGCGGCGCGGCCGTCGTCGAACTGGCAGAAGCGGCGGCGGAATCCGGCCCGCAGGGCGGCGGCCTCGGGGCTGTTCCAGACCCCTTCGGTGAGCAGTCCTTCCAGGTCGTCCTGGGTGCGGGCGACGGCCCCGGGCGGCTCGTTCAGCAGGTCGAAGTAGGTGCCGCGGACGGCGGAGTACGTCTGCCAGTCGTCGGCGTAGATCACGATCGGCCGGTCGAGGACCGCGTAGTCGAACATCGCGGAGGAGTAGTCGGTGATCAGGCCGTCGGCGGCCAGGTAGAGGGTCTCGACCTTGGGGTGTCCGCTGACGTCCTTGATCCGGCCGCTGCCGCGCAGCTCGCGGTAGTCCGGGGCGGAGCTGTAGAAGTAGTGGCCGCGCACGAGCAGGACGGTGTCGGGGCCGAGGGTTTCGGCGAGCCGGGCGAGGTCGAGCCGGGGCACGAAGGTGCCCTCGTACTCGCGGTGCGTCGGCATGTAGAGCAACACGGTCACGCCCTCTGCGAGGCCCAACTCCCGGCGCGCCCAGTCCACTTCGGTGGCGCCCGCGCGGACCAGCACGTCGTTGCGCGGGTAGCCGGTCTCGAGGGTGGTGTGCGCCGAGGGGTAGACCCGTTCCCATACGGCCGTGGAGAAGGTGTTGGAGGAGAGGCCGTAGTCCCAGCGGTCGCAGCGTCTGAGCAGCGCCTCGAAGTCCATGTGGGTGGAGGCCGGGTACCGCCGCTGGTCCGTGCCCATCGTCTTGAGCGGGGTGCCGTGATGTGTCTGGACGTGGATCTGGCCCGCCCGTTTCACTACGGAGTCGGCGAAGTTGACGTCGTTGACGAAGTACTTGGCGCGGGCCATGGCCGACCAGTAGGCGCGTGAGCCGACCAGTACGTACTCGGTGCCGTCCGGGACCCGGTGCACGCAGTCCGGTCGGATCAGCCAGACACGGCGGATGTGCGGGGCGAGCTCCGTGAGCCGTTCGGCGATCGCGGCCGGGTTTCCGGTGACTCCGCGGCTCCAGTACGAGGAGAAGACGGCGAGGTCGCTGTCGATGGGGCGGTGCAGTTCGGCCCGGTAGTGGGCGGCCATGGCGGCCCGCTTGGCGCCGCGGACGGCGACCGAGGCCCGGCGTCGCGCGGCCCGGGTGCCGCGCACCGTCTCGTGCAGGCCGCGCATGGCCGGGTGGAGGTCGCGTTCGAGCAGCGCGTAGCGGTGGCCGCGTCCGCCGCCGGGGCGCCGGTAGCCGTCGGGGCGGCGGGTGCGATAGTGGCGGGCGGCCTCGTGGAAGAACTCCGCCTTGTCCTGCTCGGGCAGCCGGCCGGGCTTGGTGTAGATGGTGAGGTAGTGGTCGACCATCTTCTCGAACAGGCGCTCCCGCCAGGGTTCCAGGTCCGGGTGGGCGTCGAGGTGCGCGAAGAGCCGGTCGTACTGGCCGAAGGCGTCGAAGTGCTTGCGGCTGGTGGTGCCCAGGATGTTGCCGCCCTGTCGGCGCTGGCGGTACTCGATGCACACCCGGTCGAGGACGGCGATCCGCTCGGCCGTGATCAGCGCGGTGTATGTCCACGGGACGTCCTCGTAGTACCCGTCGGCGAAGGTGAAGCCGTGCCGGTCGAGGAAGGCACGCCGGTACGCCTTGTTCCAGACCACTTGCAGCAGCCCGAGCAGGCCGGGGCGGTCCGCGAGCCGGAAGACATCGGGGCCCTTCTCGGCGAGGAGGTGGGCGACGCCGTTGGGCCGTCGGCTGTCGTCCCAGTAGGTGCGCGTGTAGTCGAAGACGAGGAGGTCGGGGTCGGTGGTGGCGTCGAGCCGGGCGGCCATCGCGGCCAGGGCGCCGGGGGCCAGGGTGTCGTCGCCGTCGAGAAACACGACGTAGTCGCCGACGGCCTGTTCGAGACCGGCGTTACGGGCTCCACCCAGGCCCACGTTCCGCTCGAGGTGTACGGGACGGACACGACGGTCGGCCGACGCGAATTCGTCGAGCACGGCGCCACAGTCGTCCGGCGAGCAGTCGTCGACGGCGATCACCTCGAAGTCGCCGTACTCCTGCGCCACCACCGAGTCCAGGCATTGCCGCAGGTATCCCTGCACGCGATGGACGGGGACCACGATGCTGAAACGCGGCATGGACGGCGGCTCCTGTCTCTCGACTGTCGAGCGACTATATAGCCCCTTTAGTCCGAAATGGGCACATTAACCCACTTCGGCCTCGCCCTGGTCAGGAACGGCCCGCCGTCACTGCGCCGATCCGGAGTTCTTGCGCCGCTGGTTGGCGTGGAAGCGCGCCTTCTTCTGGCGGTTTCCGCACGTGTTCATGTCGCACCATCTGCGGGTGCGGCTCTGACTGGTGTCGAAGAAGGCGGCCCGGCAGGTCGGCGAGGCACACAGGGCCAGCCTTCCGTCCCTCTCGCCCGCGATGATGCCGACCGCGTCGGCGGCGATCACGCTGAGGGCGTCCTCCACGCTGGACGCCGAGCCGAGCTGCCACCGCCGCTCGCCTTCCGGCGACAGGACCGCGGCGGCCCGGCCCTGAACGCTGCGGTCATTGATGACGTGGACCGCGGACGCGGGGAGCGCCTCCTGGAGCGCGGCCGCCGTCGCGGCGGCGTGGATCGACTCCCTCAGTTCCCGGGCGAGGTCGAGCTGGGCGGTGGTGCAGGAGTCCACGGCGAGGCCGAACACCGCCAGCCAGTCGACGAGTCGCTGCGGCACGGGAATCCGTTCCACGGCGTCGCCATGACGCTCCGACAGAGTCCCCGTGAAGCTGGTGGCCAGCACGTTGCCGAGGCGGAAGTCAGGGAAGCGCGCATCCATGCGAACCACCTTAGCCGGTTGCCCCGCTCTCCGGACGGTGCTAGAACCGTCTTAGCCGGTTCCGCAATGGCCAGGAGGTCTCATGTCCCGCCCGACCAGCGACGTGCAAGCGTTTGAAGCCCACGCACCAGAAGCCGAGCTCGACGACCTGCGGGCACGGCTGGCCGCGGCGCGACTGCCGGAGGCCGAGACGGTCCAGGGCGCGGCGCCCGGCCCTCACCGATGGGAACAGGGCGTACCGCTCGCCGACCTCGTCGATGTCGTGAACTACTGGCGCACCGAGTACGACTGGCGGCGGTTCGAGGAGCGCCTCAACCGCATCGGCCAGTTCCGCACGACCGTCGACGGTCTGGGAATCCACTTCCTGCACCGCCGGTCCGCCCGCGCGGACGCCACCCCGCTGCTCATGACGCACGGCTGGCCGGACAGCGTCGTGCGCTTCATCGACGTGGTGGAGGAACTGGCGGATCCGAAGGACGCGGACGCACCGGCGTTCCACGTCGTGGTTCCGTCACTGCCGGGCTTCGGGTACAGCGACAGGCCCGCCACCACCGGGTGGGGAACGGAGAAGATCGCTGCCGCGTGGGTGGAGCTGATGACACGGCTCGGCTACGACAGGTTCGTGGCCCACGGCGGGGACTGGGGAGGGAACATCACCACGGTTCTCGGTGGCAGGTTCCCGGAGAACGTTCTCGGCATCCACACGACGTTCGCGGAGGGGCCGCCTGGACTGTCGACGGACGGGCTGACGCCGGTCGAGCGCGAGTGGGCCGAGGAGACCCACCACTTCTGGCGCCACCGCGCGGCGTACGCGAAGCAGCAGGCGACCCGGCCGCAGACCATCGGCTATTCGCTCGTCGACTCACCGGTCGGGCTGCTCGCCTGGATCCTCGACAAGTTCGCCGAGTGGACGGACACCGAGGACAGCCCGTTCGAAGCGATTTCCCTGGACAGGGTTCTCGACGACGTCACCTTGTACTGGCTGACGCGGACCGGCGCGTCGGCGGCCCGCATCTACTACGAGAGCCACAACTCCCTGGACCCCGAACTACGGGTCGACGTCCCGTCGGCGCTCACCATGTACCCCCGCGACGTCGAGAAGTGCCCGCGCCCCTGGGCGCAGCAGCGGTACCGGCAGATCGTCCGGTGGAGGGAGCCCGAGAGCGGGGGCCATTTCGCGGCGCTGGAGGTTCCCGAGTACTTCGTCAAGGACCTCCAGGAGGGACTGGCGGCCGTCCTGGCCGCCGCTGCGTGAACACCGGCCGACCCCCGCGCGGCGCTGCCCAGAAACCGGAACCGCACCTTTTCCGCGCGGCAGCCGCCACCGCCTCCGCGATCGGCCTCGCCATTGACGCAAGGACGTCAACTCCACCCCGGTACCTCGCGGAACGCCGCGACCATCGCTGAGCCGGATTTGATTTTTCGCAGGCCGCCGAGGCGGATCTCACCGGCCTCGCGTACCTCCGCGACGAACGCCGAGGTGCTGTCCGTGCCGCGTACGAGGGCCTCGAAGAAGCCGAGCCTTCTGCCGTTCTCGGAGCGCACCCGGACGATGTCGTTCACCGGTATCGCGATGATGTCGCCGCTCCCCTTCCACGCCGCCACCGCTGCCTGGCCCGCGCGCCAATGGCGCTGGGCGGGCAGGAGCAGGAGATGGGTCGAGGTCAGGACGGCGCCGCATTCGGCCTTCTGGCCGTCGAGTCGCACTCCGTAGGCCGTGCCGAGCCACTTGTCGGGCGAGACCCACCCGTGTTTGAAGAGCCTGTTGGTGTGCTCGTCGATGATGTGGCCCAGTGGGTAGCCGCCCTCGAACAGTTTGATCCTCATGGCCTCGCGCATCTTGTTGTCGCCCTTACCCACCGGGCCTCCCCGAGCTGTGCCGAACGTTCCGTGGCCGACCATGGTCGGGTGGTACCGCGGTGGCTGCGCTCTCCCGGCCCGGAATTACGTTCGTGCTGCGCCGGACAGTTGAGCACCCCATGGCGCGTTGGCTTATGCGGAACCGTCGTCCGGGCGCACGGAATCGCCCAGCACCACGACCAGGACCCCGCCGACAAGAGCAATTCCCGCCGCGACGACGAACGCGAGTTGATACCCGGCGGCGAACGCCTCCGTCCGGCCGGCCGCGTGGACGGAACCGGTCCGGGCCGCGGCGACCGTGCCCAGGCCCGCGACGGCGAAGGCGCCCGCCACGTACTTGGCGGTCTCGAAGGCGCCGTAGCCCACGCCCTTGTCACGGGGTGAGATGTCCTTGCCCGCGGCGACGTTGAAGGAGACCGCCCCCACCACCGTCCCGAGCCCGAGGACGAGCATGCTGGGCAGGATGTGCGGCAGGTAGGCGCTGCCGGGACCGGCGAGAGCGAGCAGTACCAGCCCGACGGCGCTGACGAACTGGGCGCCCGCAGCCACCGCTGTCCAGCGGAAGCGGTACAGGAGCCGCTTGGCGACCGACGAGCCGACCAGCACCACGAGCCCGAGAGGGCAGAAGGCCAGTCCGGCGGCGAGAGGGCTGTAGCCGAGTGCCTGCTGGAAGAAGAGCAGTCCGATGAAGACGCTGCCCTGGTAGGCGAACTCGTTGGCCGGCATGGCGAGCACCGCGGTGCGAAACGAGGGCACGCGGAGGATTCCGGGGCGCAGCAGGGGGTCCTTCGTTCTGCGTTCGCGCAGGACGAAGCCGGTGAACGCCACGGCGGACAGCGCCGAAGGAGCCAGCGTGCCGACGGACACCACCCCCGCGCTCTCGGTGTTCGTGATGGCGAGGACGAGCAGCATGAGGCCGGACGTGGAGAGCGCGGCGCCGGGGAGGTCGAGTCCGCCGGTCCTCGCGGTGGGCGGCTCGCGGTCCAGGACCTTGGGCGCCACCAGCGCGGCGAGGGCCGCGGCCGGCACGGAGAGCAGGAAGACGTAGCGCCAGCCGAGGCCCTGCGTGACGACGCCGCCGATGACGGCGCCCGCGGCGGCTCCCAGGCCGCCAGCCACCGCGACGGCGGCGAACAGCCGGTTGCGGTCCCGTGTCGACCGTTGCGCGCTGATGATGGCGAAGGAGGTGGGGACCGCGAGTGCGGCACCGGCACCCTGGAGCATGCGACCCGGCAGCAGCAGCCACGGCGTCGGGGCGAATCCGGCCAGCAGCAGCCCGGCGATGAACAGCCCGAACCCGGTGACGAGTACGGGACGGCGTCCGTAACGGTCACCGAGGCGGCCGCCCAGCAGCAGCAAGCCGCCCAGGGGCAGGGTGTAGGAGGTCAGAACCCACTGCGCACCGGCCTCACCGAGGCCCAGACCGTGCTGCACCGCGGGCAGTGCCACGGTGACCACAAGGCCGTCGAAGACGACGAGGAAGTTGGTGGTGGCGAGCAACGCGGTGAGCAGGAAGGACCGGTGACGGCGGGTACGCATCGGCATCAGTCGTCGCGCAGACCGCCTTGGTCGCAGACCTGGCGGGCCACCTCGCGGAGTTTGACGTTCTTCTCCTGCGAATAGCGGCGCAGCACGTCGAAGGCTTCCTTCTCGGACAGATGGTGACCGGCCATCAGGATGCCCATGGCCTCACCGATGGTGTGCCGGGTGGCCACCGCGTTCTCCATCTGGGCGTGCTCCCTGGCGCTGGAGAACGCCACCGCGGCGTGTGCGGCCAACGTCCAGCCCGCGGTCTGGCTGTCCTCGGTGAACGCGCCGGGCTTTCTGGAGTAGAGGTTGAGGGCGCCCAGGTCCTGGTCCTCGGTGTAGAGCAGGAAGCCCATCATGCTGCCGACGCCCAGTGCGTGCGCCTGCGGCGCGTAGGCGGGCCAGCGCACCCTTTCCTCGGTCACGTCCTTGATGCGGAACACCGGGTGTCCTGTGCGGGCCGCGTCGAAGCACGGGCCCTCCCCCAGCCGCGCCTGCAGCGCGTCGCTCTCGCGGACGAGCTGCTCCGTGGGCGCGAGACTCTTGGCCTGGCCCTTGGTCAGCAGCAGGATGCCGGCCGCGTCGCACCCCTCGATGAGATCCAGAGCGGAGTGCGTCACCTTGTGCAGCGTGCCGTCCACGGAGTCCTGCGCCAACAGCTCCCGCGCCGTCGACGCCAATTGCACGGCGAACTCCCGCCAGTCCATGCAGCCTCCTTCCGTCGTGCTGCCCGTCCAGCATGACGCCAGCCTCCCACGAAGCCGGCCGTCGGCCACACGCGCAGGGGAGGCAGCAGAGTGCTCAGCCGTCGGCGGTGTCCATCAGCACGTCGCAGGTGTTCTGGAACTCCTCCATCAGCCGGGACGCCTCGACCACGAGCGCGCCGTAGGGGCGCGACGTGTCGGACAGCGGCAGTTCGTGCTCCCTGGCCGCGCCCAGCACCTTCTGCAGGGCCTCCTGGGAGACCGTTGCCAGCTCGCACATCCTTGTGGCCTGCTCGGCGAGGGTGTCCGAGTCCAGTTCCGCGATGACGTGGGCGATGTCGCGCAGCGTGCCGCAGAACGCGGCGTAGGACTCCAGGGCGGGCGCGTACGTGTAGGTGTCCTCCGTCTCGCGCCACCGCCCGAGGCTGCGGATCAGGGAGGCCAGTTGGTGCACCGCGCGCTCCAGGGCGTCGACCGTCGCGCGGTAGCGTGTGAAGGACTGATAGCCGCGGTGGGCGGGGAATTTTCGCCGGGGGTTGAAGGGCAGGCTGCTCTCCGCGGTGCTCAGCCCGGCACGCGCCTGGCCCACGGCATCCTGTACGCGCTCCGCGGACCTGCGCCACTGTTCGGCGCGGTCGGCGTCGACATCACTGTCGGCGAGCCCTTCGGCCATGTCGTCGAGCAGGTACTCGATCTCCGTCGCCAGGGTGTGCAGGCCCTGTTCCGCGCCGCGGTAGCGCAGCGGGGGCGCGATGCACAGGTTCACGACCAGGCCGAAGCCGCAGCCGATGAGGACCAGGAGGATGATCTGTCCCAGCTGGTTCAGCCGCTCCGACGTGCCGGTGGCGGCGCTGTAGGTGGAGAACGCGAAGAACGCGGCGGTCGCGACCTGTGAGCGCTGCTCCCCCAGCGCCGGCCACTGCCCGATGCACAGCGCGATCAGGGCGACCACGACGAAGGCGAACAGGTCGGGCCCGGCGAGGAATCCGACGCCCGCCTGGACGGCGACGCCGACGGTGACCGCGGCGGCGTAGCGCAGTGCCTGCCACAGCGACCGGGAGATCGTCACGTTCATGATCAGTACGGCGGAGAACGGCGCGAACGCCGGTGAGGCCGCTTTCAGCAGGTCGTGCGCGACCCACCAGGCCAGCGTCGCCGCCAGCGCGCACTTCACGACGAGCAGCACCGTCTGCCGCTCGTGCCCCGGCACCCGCCGTGCCCGCACCAGCCAGGCCCACCCGGCATGGAAGCGCCCCACCACTGTCTCCGTTCCTGCCCGTTCCGTCCCGAGAGATCCGCCCCGCATCAGGGGACGCACAAGACCAAGTAACCACGCCAGGCCCGCTGAATCAGCGAAGGTGGCGCACCGCGTCCGCCTCCGCGCGCTCGACACGCAGACGGGACGGGATGCGGCGTCGTAGGTCGGACTGCGTGGAAGAGTGCGTTCCCGTCAGATCGCCGGGCCCTCCGTGTGCGCGTCCTCCGACGGGGCACCCGTGGCCTCCGAGGGAACGCGTCGTGGACGAGGACGAGGAGAAGGCCGTGCCTGTAGCCACTTACTGTCTGACCGCCGTGGACTGTCCCGATCCCGCCGCTCTGGCGGGCTTCTACGCAGCGCTCCTCGGCGGCGAGATCAAGAAGGGGAACGACGACTGGTACGAGGTGTCGGCGCCCGGTGGCCATCGCCTGGCGTTCCAGCGGGCCGAGGGGCACCAGCCGCCGCAGTGGCCCCGCGCGGACAACTCCCAGCAGATGCACCTCGACCTCGACGTCACGGACATGGCGGCGGCGGAGGCCGAGGCGCTGTCGCTCGGTGCCATGCCGCTGGATCTGGAGGACCAGGGCGGGCAGCGGGACTTCCGTGTCTACGCCGATCCGGCGGGTCACCCGTTCTGCCTGTGTCGCGCCTGACGCACGGCTCGCGCGACGGGCGCGGCGGACGGCGGGGCGGCGGGCTGCTGCGCGCCGGTGTCGAGTGTCTGTGCTGGTGGGTCGTTCTCGTCGCGCTGTGGACCGTGCTGATCAGCAGCGTCGACGGGTGGGAGCTGGCGGTCGGTTCCGGCTGCGCGCTCGCCGGCGCCCTGGCCGCCACGGCGGCCCGTCGCGCTGCGGGTTCCGCGTGAATGCCTGGCTGTGGTCCGGGGCCGCGTTTCTGGCCCTCGGCCTGCCTCCGGTGATCTGGGGAGTGGCGTCCGGCCCGACGGCCCGCCGGGTGCTGGCGCAGAACACGGGCAGCACGGTCGTCGCCCTCGCCTTCCTGCTGCTCGCCCAGGGCTACGCGCGCCCCTCTTACGTCGATCTGTCGCTGGTTCTGGCGCTGCTCGGCCCCGTCGGCACGCTCGTGTGCGTGCGGCTGCTGGCCGACGACCTGTCGTCGGGTGCCCCTCGCGGGGCGACGGCGGTGACGGCGCTGTGCGTCGCCGCCTCGCTGGTGGTGACCGTCGCCGTGTGTGCGGCGGCGGCTCCCGGCAGGTCGACGGTGAAGCTTCTGTTCATCGGTGCGCTGGTGGCGCTCGGCAACGCGATCGCCGCACGGGCGCTGTCCGTGGGCGTGGTGGAGGAGGCGGACGCGGCGCGATGAACGACGTGAACCCGGACGTGAGACGTGCACTCAGCGGTGAGGTGTCGTGAGCGACGACTTGATCATCTACGTGTGTCTGGTGCTGGTCGCCGCGTCGGCGACCGTGGCGGTCGCGGTGCGCGAGCCCGCCCGGCAGGCACTGGTGCTGGCGGTCCTGGGGCTGGCGCTCGCCGCCCTCTTCACCGTCCTGCAGGCACCGGACGTGGCGCTGTCCCAGCTGGCCGTGGGGTCCGTGCTGACGCCGCTGCTGATCCTGCTGTCCGTGCGCAAGGTCAGACGCCGTGGGCGGCCGTCCGGTGACGGGGCGCGGCGGTGACGATCCGGATGCGGCGCTGGGTCCTGGGCGTCGGAGCGATCGGTCTGGCGGCGCTGTTCGTCGCCGCGTTCGTGCGGCTGCCGCGATTCGGCGGCGACCGGCATCCCTACGGTGACCGTGCCACCGACGCGTCCCTCGCCCGGCACACCGCGAACGTGGTCTCCTCGATCAACTTCGATCTGCGCGCGTTCGACACGCTGGGCGAGGAGTCCATCCTGTTCGCCGCCGTCCTGGGCACCGTCGTACTGCTGCGGCAGACCCGCGAGGAGGACCGGGTCCCGCCGCGCTCCGCCGCCGTCGACCCGTGGGTGCGGCGGTGGGCGCTCGCCGCGCTGCCCGTCGCTCTCGTGGTCGGCCTGTACGTGGTCGCGCACGGCCAACTGAGCCCGGGCGGCGGGTTCCAGGGCGGCGTGATCGCGGCCACCGCCGTACACCTCCTCTACGTCGGGGTGGACTACCGGGCCCTGGAGCGGATCCGCCCCGTGCCGCTGTACGAGGTGGGTGACGCGGCCGGCGAGGCCGCCTATCTGCTCGTCGGCGTGGCCGGACTGATCGGCGGCTCCGCGTTCCTGGCCAACACCCTGCTGCCGTACGGGACGTTCAACACCCTCGCGTCGGGCGGCGTCGTCCCCCTGCTGAATCTGGCGGTCGGCATCGAGGTGGCCTGTGCGGTGGTCGTGCTGGTGTCCCGGTTCCTCGACCAGGCCGTGGAGATCACCGACACGGGATCGCGTTCGGAGAAGGCGGGCACCACCTGATGCATCTCTTCCCTTACCTGATCGCCGGATGGATCTTCCTCGTCGGCTGCTACGGGCTCGCCACGAGCCGGCACCTCGTGCACGCGGTCGGCTGTCTGGCGGTCTGCCAGTCCGCGACCTACGTGCTGCTGCTCGCCGTCGGCTACCGCGAGGGCGGCACCGCGCCCGTCCACTCCGATCTGGCGCCGCACTCCCGTCCCCTGGTCGACCCCGTGGTGCAGGCGCTCACCCTCACAGACGTGGTCGTGGGCGCGACGGTCACCGCGCTGCTCCTGGCCCTGGTAGTCCAAGTGTCCAAACGCCACGGCACGGTCGACCCCGACGAACTCTCCGAGCTGCGCGGATGAACGCACTTCTGCCCATGGTCGTGGTGCTGCCCCTGCTGGGCGCCGCGTTCCTCGTCGCGTTCGGCCGCGTGCTGCCGCGGATCGCCGCCGACGGCGCAGCCGCCGCGGTGGCGGTCTCGACCACCGCCCTCGCCGCGCTGCTCCTGGCGCACGCCTCGCCCGACACCACGGAGTGGGTCGGCGGCTGGGAGCCCGTCGGCGGGAAGAGCGTGGGCATCGTTCTGATCGGTGACGCGCCGGGCACCGGCCTCGCCGTTCTCGTGTCTCTGCTGACCGTGTCCGTACTCGCCTATTCCTGGCGCTACTTCGACGAGATGCCGCATGGGCACGCGGGGGCCTTCCCGGCGCTCGTCCTGCTCTTCCAGGCGGGCATGTGCGGATTCGCGCTGACCGGTGACCTCTTCAACGCGTTCGTCTTCTTCGAGCTGATGGGGGTCGTCGCGTACGCCCTGACGGGGTACCGCGTGGAGGAGCCCAAGGCCGTGCAGGGCGTCCTCACCTTCGGCGTCGTCAACTCCCTTGGCGCGTACGCGACTCTGATGGGGATCGCCCTGCTGTACGCCCGCACCGGCGAGCTGGGCATGCGCCGGATCGGTGCCGCGCTCGCGGCCGGGGGTCCGCCGGACGGGCTCGTCCTGGGCGCCTTCGTCCTGGTGATGACGGGCCTGCTGGTGAAGGCCGCGGCCGTTCCCTTCCACTTCTGGCTGCCGGACGCGCACGCCGTGGCGCCGACCCCGGTGTGCATGCTGCTGTCCGGGGTCATGGTCGAACTCGGTGTCTACGGTGTCTGGCGGGTGTACAGCACCGTCTTCGCCGGGCCCGGCGGGCTGCCCGCCGCCGATTTCACGCACTGCCTGGTGGTTCTGGGAGCCGTCACCGCCGTGCTCGGCGCGGTGATGTGCTGGCAGCAGCACCACCTCAAGCGCATGCTCGCCTACTCGACGATCGCCCACACAGGACTCTTCCTCGTGGGCATCGGACTCCTGCGGCCCGAGTCGACCGCAGGGATCGCCCTCTACGTGGTGGGCCACGCCGGAGCCAAGGCGGCCCTGTTCGCATGCACCGGCATCCTGCTCGACCGGTACGGCAGCGTGGACGAGCGCGAACTGCACGGCCGTGGCAGGGAGTTGCGCGTCGTCGGCGTCCTGTACGGCGCGGCCGCCCTCGCGCTGCCCGGCCTGCCGCCCTTCGGAACGGGGCTGGGCAAGGGGGTCGCCGAGGAGGCCGGGGGCCACGTCGTGACCGTGTGCTTCGTGGCCGTCTCCGCGGTCACCGGAGCGGCCGTGCTGCGCGCCGGGGCGCGGGTGTTCCTGGGCGCGGGCCCGCGGCCCGACGGGCCGGAGCCGTCCGCGTCGACGTCCGGGGACGAGGAGCCCGAGACACGGGAGCGGCTGGGGCGGCGGGTGCCGCTGCCGATGGCGGCCGTGCCGGCGGCGCTGCTGGCGGGCGCGCTGGCCTTGGGTCTCGTCCCCGGCGTGGCGGCGGGGTTCGGCCGGGCGTTCGGCGTGCCGGAGGCCGCCGCCGTGCACTGGAGCCTCGCGTCCGTGCTGACCGGTGTGGTCTGCACGGCGTGCGCGGTCGGGGCCGCGGTCCTCGCCGTACGGCGGGCCGCGCCACCGGAACCGTACGCCTGGACGGGTCCGCTGCGGCGGCTGCACTCGGGGCACATCGGGGACTACGTCGCCTGGTTCCTGCTGGGGACGGCCGCACTGGGCGCGCTGGCCCTGCCCGGAATCCTCGGCGGCGGGCCGCTGCCCTGAGCAGGCCTGCCGTGGGTCAGGCGGCTCGGAGCCGCGGGAGCACCTCGCTGCGGTAGAAGTCGAAGAAGCCCTGCTGGTCCGGGCCGATCTGGCCCACATACACCTCGTCGAACCCGGCATCGGTGTACGCGGAGACGGCGCGGGCGTGTTCGTCCACATCGGCTCCGCAGACCGTGCCCTTGGCGACGGCCTCCTGCGTCACGAGCGTCGACGCCTGTTCGAAGTGCGCGGGGCTCGGCAGCACCTGTCCGAGTTCGCCGGGCAGGAACTGGGTCGGCCACAGCCGGTGGACCGTCTTGACGGCCTCGTCGCGGTCGTGGCCCCAGCACACCTTGAGCCCGCCGAGGACCGGCTTGTGACCGCCTCCGGCGCGCCGGAACTGGCCGACCAGTTCCTCGTCCGGCGTCATCGTGACGAATCCGTCCCCGATGCGCCCGGCCAGCGCGGCGGCCTTGGGGCCGAAACCGGAGACGTGGATCGGCACCGGTTCGTCCGGGACCGTGTACAGGCGGGCGTTCTCCACGGTGTAGTGCCGGCCCCGGTGGGTGACCTCCTCGCCGGTGAGGAGGTTCCGGATGGTCTGCACGGCCTCTTCGAGCATCTCCAGGCGGACGTCCGCGGCCGGCCACGCGTCGCCGAAGATGTGCTCGTTGAGCGCCTCTCCGGTGCCCACGCCGAACCGGAAACGGTTGCCGGTGATCACGCCCGCGGTGGCGACGGCCTGGGCGTTCACCGCAGGATGCAGCCGAACGGTGGGACAGGTGACGAACGTCGTCACGGGCAGCGACGTGACCTGGGCGAGCGCGCCGATCATCGTCCACACGAAGGGGCTCTGCCCCTGTTCGCCGGTCCAGGGGTGGTAGTGGTCGGAGATGGCCAGACAGTCGAACCCGGCCTGTTCGGCGGCCCTGGCCTGGTCGAGGAGTTCCGCGGGCGTGAACTCTTCGCTCGCCAGGAAGTATCCGTAGCGTGGCATCACTTACTCCTCACGTGGTCCGCTCCCCGTGTCGTGGGTGAACGTGACGTCCTGGCCCCGGACGAGGTGCGCGCCCATGTTCCTGCGCATCATCTCCAGTGCCGCGTCGGCGAGTTCGGGGTGGATGGGGGCGACGGCGTCGGAGACCACCGTTACGTCCAGGTGCCGGATATGGGCGTCGAGCGCCGAGTACAGCACGCACTGCTCGGTGACCTGGCCGCACAGGACGACGTGGCGCACGCCCAGTTCCCACAACAGATAGGTCAGCGGTGTCTCGTAGAAGATCGAGTGCCGCGCCTTGACGACGAACAGGGAGTCGTCGTCGGGCAGGACCGGCTCGACGAGGTCCGCGTGCGGTCCGGCCAGTGCCTCGTCGACGAGTTCCCCGTGGTGCGAGCGCCACTGGCCGAAGTTGTCGTTCGCGTACACCACGGGGACACCGCGGGCGCGCGCCGCGGCGAGCAGCTCGGCGATGACCGGCACGGCCTTGCGGGCCGCGGGCAGCAGCAGGTCGGCGTCCTCGTGGTCGTACGTGTTGATCATGTCGATCACGATCACGGCGGACGACGGCTGGGCGGCGCTCATGGTCACGGCTTCAACAGGGTCTTCACCATGCCGTCCTCCTTGGCCTGGAACGTGGCGTACGCCGCCGGGCCCTCGTTCAGGGAGAGGTGGTGCGTGGCGAATCCGTCGACGCCCAAGGGGTCGTCGTCGGTCAGATGCGGGCGGATGTCCTCGATCCACCGCCACACGTTCGCCTGTCCCATGCGCACCTGAAGCTGCTTGTCGAACATGGTGAGCAGGGGCAGCGGGCTGGCGGCGCCGCCGTAGACGCCGCTGATGGACAGCGTGCCGCCGCGGCGTACCGCGTCGATCGCGGTGAGCAGGGCGCCGAGCCGGTCGACGCCCGCGTTCTCCATCAGGGGCCGGGCCAGCTTGTCGGGCAGGAGTCCGGTGGCCCATTGCGCCGCCTGGGCGAGCGGGGTGCCGTGGGCTTCGAGGCCGACCGCGTCGATCACGGCGTCGGAGCCGCGGCCCCCGGTGAGCTCCCGGACGGCGTCGCCCAGATCCTTCTCGTGTTCGCGCAGGTCAAGGGTGGTGACGCCGTGCCGCCTCGCGCGCTCGATGCGGGTGTCGACGAGGTCGACGCCGATGACCTGTTCCGCGCCGCGCAGCCGGGCGATCCGGGTCGCCATGTCGCCGATGGGACCGAGCCCCAGGACGGTGACGCTGCCGCCGGGCGGGATGTCGGCGTACTCCACCGCCTGCCATGCGGTGGGCAGGACGTCGGACAGGTAGACGAACCGGTCGTCCGGAGGGCCGTCCGGCACCTTGATGGGCAGCGTGTTGCCGAACGGGACCCGCAGGTATTCGGCCTGGCCGCCGGGCACCTGCCCGTACAGCTTCGTGTAGCCGAACAGGGCGGCTCCGCTGCCCATGGACGTCACCTGCGTCGTCTCGCACTGGGACTGCAGTCCCCGGCGGCACATCCAGCAGGTGTTGCAGGAAATGTTGAACGGAATGACCACCCGGTCCCCCACGGCCACGCCGGTGACCTCGGGACCGGTCTCCACGACCATGCCCATCGTCTCGTGCCCCAGGACGTCGCCGGGGTCGAGGTAGGGGCCGAAGACTTCGTAGAGGTGCAGGTCAGAGCCGCAGATACCGGTGGACGTCACCTTCACGACGATGTCGTCGGGTTTCTCGATGCGGGGGTCGGGGACCTCCTCGATCCGGACGTCGCGCTTTCCTTGCCATGTCAGAGCGCGCATGCTCAGGCGCCTCCCAACGTGGGTTGCGTACGGGCGCACCTCCAGGGGCTCACACCGTGTGGTGTCCCGCCAGACGGCGGCCCGCGGTGCGGGACGCTCCGCGTACCCACGGTGGGGGCTGTGATGCGCCTTTCCCGGAGAGTGTCGAGGTGGAGGACTGTGACCCGCTTCCCCGGGAACCCGCAGGCAGAAGCCCTGTAACGGGGCCGTCGATCGTGCTCGGCAGCTCAGCCGGGCCGACTGGAGGACGCCGTGGTGGACATCGGATACACGATGATGACCGAGCAGGCGGGGCCCCGCGAGCTCGTACGGCACGTGGTCGCCGCCGAGGACGCCGGCTTCGACTTCTCGGTCACCTCGGACCATTTCTTCCCCTGGCTGTCCGAGCAGGGGCACTCTCCCTACGCGTGGGCCGTGCTCGGCGCCGCCGCGCAGGCGACCACCCGTATCCCCTTGATGACGTACGTGACGTGTCCGACCACGCGGTACCACCCGGCGGTGGTCGCCCAGAAGGCGGCCACGCTGCAGTTGCTGGCGCAGGGCCGGTTCCGTCTGGGGCTCGGCTCCGGCGAGAACCTCAACGAGCACGTGGTCGGCGGGGGCTGGCCGGCCCCGGCGGTGCGGCTGGAGAAGCTGGAGGAGGCCGTCGGCATCGTCCGCGCGCTGTTCGCGGGTGAGGAGCTCAACCACCACGGGAAGCACTTCGAGGTCGACCGGGCCCGGCTGTGGGATCTGCCGGACACCCCGCCCCCGATCGGGGTCGCCGTGTCGGGCCCGGCCTCCTGCGCGGTCGCCGGCCGCACCGCGGACCTGGCCATCGCGACCGAGCCCCGTGGCGAACTGCTCGCCGCCTTCGACCGCGCGGGCGGCGCCGGCAAGCCCCGGGTGGGCCAGCTGCCCGTCTGCTACGACCCCGACCGCTCGGCCGCCATCACCCGCGCCCACCAGCAGTTCCGCTGGTTCGCGGGTGGCTGGCGCGTCAACGCCGAGCTGCCGCACCCGGTGTCCTTCGCCGGGGCGACCGATCTCGTCTCGCCCGAGGACGTCGCCAAGTCCATCCCCTGCGGCGACGACGTGTCGGAATTCGTCGAGGCCGTGCGGCCCTTCGCCGACGCGGGATTCACCGAGGTCGCCCTCGTGCAGATAGGCGGCGACCACCAGGACGCCTTCTTCACCTGGGCCCGCGAAGAACTGCTGCCCGCGCTGCGGGCGGCTCTCTGAACCGACGACCGAGGAGGTCATCATGACCCTCGACAACCACCTGGTCACCGTCACCCTCAGCGACTGCAGCGACCGCGACGCCGACACCGTGCTGGCGCATCTCGCGGCGCAGTTCACGGACCGCTCCCCCACTCCGGACCCGGTCGACGCCGGTGGCCCTTCCGCCACGGTCTGGACCGCGGAGTTCGACGCCGACACCGACGGGTCGGCCGCGGCATCCCCCTCCCGGGCGGGCGGCATCGACGGTCCCGTGTCCGTGTCCGCGCAGGGGGCGCCGAACGATGTGACGACCCTGCGTACGGCGCTGGCCCGGGCCTTCACCGTCGAGGACGAGCGATCGGCCTCGGGCGACCAGGAACGCGACACCCAGTTTCGCCTCACGGCCCGCTGAGACCGCCAAGGAACCACAAGGAGCCTCATGGGAACCCGCAATGGACGCCTCCGGACCATGGCCCGGAAGGTGAAGGCCGCCAAGCTGAAGACGGACGGCGCAGCTCTGGACGATCCCCGCCGCAAGGACGAGGGACGGCGGATGGACGCGGACCTGCGCCGCGGCGAGGACAAGGGAAGCGACGAGGAAAAGGATCCCGAGGGGCCCGCGGGCTAGGCGGCTCCGCCCAGTCAGCTCTGCCGGGAGTGGACGGGGTCGTTGGCGACCTCGTCCGGGCACCTGTCGTGCGGCCGCCGCCCCCGCCGGTCGCGCAGCCGGTCGAACGTGGCGAGTGCCAGTGAGGCCAGCATCGCGGCGAGCGCGGCGCACAACGCGACGAAGAGCGCACCGCGGTGGTCGTCACTGCGCCCCAGCACCAGGTAGAACAGGCCCGGCAGGGCAGCGGTGCCCACGGCCGCGCCGAGCCGCTGCCCGGTCTGCAGCGCGCCTCCCGCCGCGCCCGCCATCCGTACCGGCACATCGCGCAGGGTGATGGTGATGTTCGGGGAAACGACGCATCCGCCGCCGATGCCACCGATGAACAGCGTGGGCGCGGCGAGCCAGGGGGCGGTGTCCACGGGCGCGTAGCGCAGCAGCAGCGCCGTGCCGCCCAGGCCGAGGATCACGGCCGCGAGACCGTACACGGTCAGTCGGCGCCCGAGCCTGTCGACGAGGCGTCCCGCGAGGACCGCGGAGCCCGCCGAGCCGACGGCGAACGGGGTGACGGCGAGACCGGACCGCAGCGGGGAGAAGTCGAGTCCGTGCTGGTAGTACAGCGCGAAGACGAGCCAGACGCCGCTGAAACCGATGAAGTACAGCGTGCCGACCCCGGCGCCGATCGCGTAGCCGCGCACGGTGGTGAACAGGCGCGGGTCGAGCAGCGGCTGGCCGCCCCGGGCGAGGAGGCGGCGCTGCCAGAGCGCGAAGACGGCGAGGAGCACGGCGCCGACGGGGAACAGCCACCACAGGCGGCCGATGCCGCCGGAGTCCGCCTGGACCAGGGGGTACATGACGGCGAGGACGCCGAGGCCGAGGAGCAGCACGCCCGGCACGTCGACGGAGCCCTTGCCGGTGCTGCGCACCCGCGGCAGCAGGCGGCGGCCGAGCAGGACGGCGACGATGCCGATGGGGACGTTGACGTAGAAGATCCACCGCCAGCCCTGTGGGCCGGAGGCCAGGGCGAGGATGGCGCCGCCGGTGAGCGGGCCGACGGCCGAGGAGATGCCGACGACCGCGCCGAACAGGCCGAAGGCGCGACCGCGCTCGGCGCCGCGGAACAGCTGCTGGATGAGCGCGGAGTTCTGCGGGGCCATGCAGCCGGCCGCGAGCCCCTGGGCGAGCCGGGCCACCACCAGCAGCGTGATGTCGGGCGCCGCGCCGCAGGCCGCGCTGAAGACGGTGAAGGCTCCGAGGGACAGCAGGAAGATGCGCCGTCGGTCCAGGGCGTCGCCGAGGCGTCCCGCGGTCACCAGCGCGAGGGCGAAGGTGAGGGCGTACCCGGAGACCACCCACTGCACCTGCGCGGCGGAGGCGTGCAGGTCGCGCTGGACGGTCGGCAGCGCCACGGCGACGATCGTCACGTCGAGCAGGCTCATGAAGCCGGCCACCAACGTGACCCACAGCGCCTTCCAGCGCTGCGGGTCGGGGACGTAGTCGGAGTCCGCGGCGACCACCTCGCTCTCCTTCACGACACTACGTGCCGACTGCATCCGTCACATCCGCACGCGGACCGCATCGGGTCAGGCCGTTCACGTCGCGGGCTGGGTCCAGCGCAGCAGGGCGCCGAGGCCTCCGGGCGGGCCCGCGTCGGGGGCGGCCCCGGCGACGGACAGCGCCGAGGCGCCGCTGGCGGCGGCACACCGCATCAGCGCGTCGTCGGCCCGGGCGGAGAACGGTTCGGACGCCCCCAGGGCGGCGGCGTCCGTGCGCCGGGTCGCCAGCTGGTCGGGCTCGTCGCCGCACCAGACCTCGTGGTGCGCGTCGGGGCCGTCCGAGCGCACCAGCAGCTCGGACAGGCGGTGCTGGCGCGCGGCGTCCACCAGAGCGGGTACGCCGGCCGCCGCGGCCTCGTCCCGGCCGCGCGCCGCCGCGAAGTCCTCGAGCGAACTCGCCGCCCGGTAGGCCACGTGCTCGGCCTTGATGCGTTCGATCTCCAGGCCCAGCTGACCGCTCCCGGCCCCGTGCCGACACCGGACGGCCAGTTCCTGCAGCGGCTTGGGGAGCTTGTCCTGCACGGCGGCGCACTCCCGGTCGTCGCCGACCAGGACGATGAGCTCGGCCCGTGTCTCGGCCTGACAAGTCTGCAACGCCTGCGCGATCTCGGCGGCGTTGTGCTCCCAGGTGTTCTCCACGCGGAGCTGGAAGTGCCGCTCCGACCAGGAGTCCCTGCCGGTGCGGTGTATGGGCCACTGATCGCCGGAGACGGTGCCCACGTGCATGTCGTCGCGGGCGGAGTGCAGTTCGACATCGGCGCCCTTGCGGTCGATGCGGGCGATCATGCACAGGGGGTCCTCGCCCGCGAGGTCGAGCAGCGGCGTGGTGCGCGGCAGCGGCCCCCAGTGGGCCGCGTCGGTGGGCGCCGCGCTCAGCGGCAGGTCGAGTACGACCTCGCCGTGCGTGGCGAACAGGGCCCGGCCGACGGGCTCCCGCGTGTGCCGCAGCTCGTCGGCGGCCGTCCGGACGGCCTGGCACGTCGCGTCGTCGGCGCCGGAGGCCGCGAGTGTGCGCTGCACCTCCGCGGCCTCGACGGACCGCTCCTTGGGCGTGGACTCGGAGTGTCGGGACGTGTCGATGTACACACTCGCCCACGGTCCTGGACGGTCGCAGAGCGGAGTGAGGTGGGTGAGATCCATGGCTGCCCTCCCAAGCTGTCGGGTTCTTCGCTGACCAGATCTGACCGGACGGGTCATCCTGGGCATCACGCTCACCAGCGGCCCGGGTTCCCTGCCGGGGGCCGGTCATTCACACAAGATCCGAGGGTGAGCGGCGCGCGGGTGGGGACCCGGATGCCATGACCGGGATGTCGGACCTCAGGAGTTCGTACTGGATCGATTCCGCGCCGGGCACCGCGTACCCGCCGTTGGAGCGGGACGCGACCGTCGACGTGGCGGTGATCGGCGGTGGGATCGCGGGTCTGAGTACGGCGTGGGAGCTGACGCGGGCCGGGCTGAGCGTCGCCGTGCTGGAGGCGGGCCGGATCGCCGAGGGCGTCACCGGGCACACGACGGCGAAGCTGTCGGCCCTGCAGTCCTTGGTGTACAGCCGCCTGCGCCACGTCCACGGCGCCGAGGGCGCCCGCCTGTACGCGCGTTCGCAGACCGAGGCGATCGAGCACGCGGCGGAGGTGGTGGAGCTCTTGGGCGCGGACTGCGAGTGGGAGCGCACGGACGCGTACACCTACGTCTGTTCCCCGCACGGGGTCGCCGGGCTGCGGGCGGAGGCGGTCGCGGCGCGCGCGGCGGGGCTGCCCGTGTCGTTCGTCACCGGGACGGAGCTGCCGTTCCCCGTCGCGGGCGCCGTGCGCGCCACGGGGCAGGCGCAGTTCCATCCCCGCAAGTACCTGCTGGCGCTCGCCGCCGACCTGCGGGCGAAGGGCGCCCTGGTCCACGAGCACACGTCCGTGTTCGGGCTGCAGGAGGACAGCGAGTGCCAGGTGACGGCCGAGACCGGCGCACAGGTGACCGCGCGTGACGTGGTCGTGGCGACCCATTACCCCGTGTTCGACCGGGCCCTGCTGTTCACCCGGCTCACACCGCGCCGAGAGATCGTCATCGCCGCGCCGCTGCCGGCGGAACGCGCGCCGCGCGGCATGTACATCACGCCGGAGGAGAACACCCGCTCCGTGCGCACCGCCCCGTACGGTGACGGGCAGCGGCTGCTGATCGTCACCGGCGAGAAGTTCACCCCCGGCACCGGCAATCCGGCCGTACGTCTCGACCAGTTGCTGAACTGGACGGCCACGCACTTCCCCGACGCCGAGCCCCGCTACGGCTGGGCCACGCAGGACACCTTCCCGTGCGACAGCGCACCGCTCGTGGGACTTCTGCACCCCGCGGCCCGGCACACGTACGTGGCGACGGGTTTCGGCGGCTGGGGCATGAGCGGCGGGATCATGGCGGGCTCGCTCCTGACCGCGCTGATCACCGGAGGTGAACCGCCGCCGTGGAAGGGCCTGTACGAGCCGCGGCGGGTGCGGTCCGTGCTGCGCTCCGCGCCCCAGTTCCTGCGCAGTCAGGCGGATGTCGCCTACCACTTCGTGGGTGACCGGGTGCGGTCCTCGCCGGTGGCATCGGTGGAACGGCTCCCCCGGGACAGCGGCGCGATCATCCGGGTGAACGGCCGGCGCAGCGCCGTGTACCGGGATGTCGACGGGAAGCTGCACGCGGTGTCGGCGCGGTGCACGCACCTGGGCTGTCTGGTCGCGTTCAACTCGGCGGAGCGTGCCTGGGAGTGCCCGTGCCACGGCTCGCGCTTCGACACGGACGGGCAGGTCGTCCAGGGTCCCGCGACGCGCGGCCTGGAGCAGCGCGACGTCTGACCGGGCGCCGGCTCACTGCTGGTGCTGCCGGTCGGGATCGGCGCTTTCGGCCGCGCGCTGTGGGCCGACCGTGTACCAGGGGTCTTCGGCGGACGCGATGCCCGCCGCGAAGATGCCGAACCGGGTGCACGCGGAGCCGGCGAGGAGGGCGAGGCCGGCCGCGACGGCCGCCGGGCGGCTGCGTCGGCCGAACAGGGCAGCCCCCGCCGCGCCCGCGACCGTGAGGGCCTCGGCGCAGCGCAGCAGCGTGCCCGCACGCCCCGACCGGTACGTCTCCGCCACCATGCCGAGGTCGCGTTCGGCGGCGCGCAGCGCGGCCTGCTCGGACGCGGCGCCGAGCACCGCAGCGCAGACGGCCGGGGCGTTCTCCCGCGTGGGCCCCAGGACGAGGGCCATGCCGGAAGCGGCCGCGGTGGCCGATGCGCCGAAGACGTACGGCAGTTGACGGTGGGCGCCGTGCCAGGCGGGCACCGCGGTGTCCGCCGCCAGCACCCCGGTGTAGGTGGCGAGCGCGGGGCCGAGCAGTGCGGCGCCTGCGGTCGCCGCCGCACCGGTGCGGGGCAGCCGACCGGTGGCGGCGGTCAGCGCGGCGACGCCGGCCGCGGGACCGTAGGCACTGAGGATCCAGGAGCCGACGCTCATCGGTGAGGTGGGCTTGACGACCCGCAGCATGTTCGGGAAGCGGCTGGGCACACCGAGGTCGTTGACCAGCGCCGCCGCGGACAGGGTGACCGACGCGAGCGACGACGCCTTCAGTGCGGTGGCCGTCCTCGGCCGTCCTGTGAGATGGGCCCCCGCCGCGAGCACCGAGCCCGCTCCGGCGAGCCCGCCGAGGAAGAAGTAGCCGGCGATGTCGCGCGCGGCCCAGGACGGGGCCTTGATGATCGGCCTGCCGTAGTACGAGCCGAACTCGGCGCGCGGCACCATGAGTTCCTCGCCGCGCCTCTTGCGGCCGCGCCGTCGTGGTTCCGTGGCGCTCATCGCCGTGCCTTTCCTCGCAGGACGGCCGGGACCGCGAAGGACATCGCGATGCCACCGGCCAGTGACAGGGCCGCCGCGCCCGCGTGCTTCCACATCGCGGGCAGGTCCCGTGTCGTGACCACCGGGTCAGGCGGCAGCCCGTACACCTCGGGCCGGTCGAGGAGCAGGAAGAACGCTCCGTCGCCGCCGACGCCGTCCTCGGGATCGTGCCCGTAGAGCCGGGCTTCGCCCACCCCCTGGTCGTGCAGTTGGTCGACGCGCAGGGCGGCCCGCTCGCGCAGTTCGTCGAGCGGGCCGAACTGGATGGACTCGGTCGGGCAGGCCTTCGCACAGGCCGGTTCCTGTCCGGCGCCGAGCCGGTCGTAGCAGAGGGTGCACTTGAACGCCCTTCCGTCGGAGGGGCGTTGCTCGATGACGCCGTACGGGCATGCGGGCACGCAGTAGCCGCAGCCGTTGCAGATGTCCTCCTGGACGACGACGGTGCCGAACTCGGTGCGGAAGAGCGAACCCGTGGGGCACACGTCGAGGCACGCGGCGTGGGTGCAGTGCTTGCACACGTCGGACGACATGAGCCAGCGCATGCCGGAGTCGGCGCCGCTGCTCTGTGTGGCGGCGTCGCCCGTCTCGGCGGTATCGGTCCCGATCACCGGCAGGGCGGTGCGTCCCTCGGGGGACGGCGGTCCTTCGACGGGCGCCGACTGTTCGATGAACGCGACGTGCCGCCAGGTGGATCCGCCCAGTCCCTGCGTGTTGTCATAGCTCATCGCGCTCAGCGACAGGCCGTCCTGCGGGATCGCGTTCCACTCCTTGCACGCGACTTCGCACGCCTTGCATCCGATGCAGACGGATGTGTCGGTGAAGAACCCCACCCGTGGCGGGGCGTCCTCGTGGCCCGCGTCGCGGGCCGGGTCCGGTTCTGGGCCGCTCAGCAGGTTCCCGGTCACTTCTTCGTCTCCGTTCCCGTCTCGTCGGTGATGCCGGCCCTGCTGCGGTACGCGGCGACCAGCTTCGGCAGGTCCGGGCCCCGTGGGCGCCGGCCCGCGATGATGTCGGCCGTCAGCGCCTTGTCCTCCTGGATGTGGGAGTTGGGGTCGAGGGCGATCGCGACCAGTTCGTTGGCGGCGTCCCCCGTGGACACTCCGTTCGGCCCCCAGTGGAACGGCAGCCCGATCTGGTGCACCGTCCGCCCGTGCACGGTCAGTGGTTTCAGCCGCTCGGTCACCATCACCCGCGCCTCGATGGCGTTGCGCGCGGTGACGATGGTCGCCCAGCCGCCGTGCACGAGCCCCCGTTCGGCGGCGAGTTGGGGGGACAGCTCGCAGAAGAACTCGGGCTGCAGCTCGGACAGGTAGGTCGACCAGCGGCTCATCCCGCCCGCCGTGAAGTGTTCGGTGAGGCGGTGCGTGGTGACGACGTACGGAAAGACGTCGGCGCCGGGCTCGTTGCCGCTCGGGTGGTATCGGTTGCCCTCGCGCGGGCGCAGCTGCCGGGTGGGCGAGCGCGACCACGCGGGGTAGAGGGCGTTGACGAAGGGCGAGTCCTGCGGCTCGTAGTGGGTGGGGAGCGGGCCGTCCTCCAGGCCGGCCGGCGCGTACAGCCAGCCCTTGCCGTCGGCCTGCATGATGAACGGGTCGTCGCCGCGCAGCGCGTCGGGCCCCGTGGCGTCGTCCGGCGGCTCGTAGTCCGGGCGGCGGTCGGGCACGAAGTCGGGGACGTCGTACCCCGTCCACCGTGCGGCCTGCTCGTCCCACCACACGTACGACTTGCGGTCGCTCCAGGGCGTTCCGTCGGGGGCGGCGGAGGCGCGGTTGTAGAGGATGCGCCGGTTGGCAGGCCACGCCCAGGCCCACTCGGCGGCCACCCAGTCCTGTTGTGTGTGCGGGGTGCGGCGGGCCGCCTGGTTCACACCGTCGGCGAAGACACCGCAGTAGATCCAGCAGCCGCACCGGGTCGATCCGTCGTCCTTCAACTCGGTGTACGCGGACAGCGGTCCGCCGTCCGGGCCGTGCCCGTTGATCTCGGCGAGGACCGAGGCGGCGACGGGTTCGCGCAGCGGCCCCTCCACCGGGTAGTCCCAGGTCAGATCCTGGACGGGCCGATCCATGGGGTCGTCGGACGCCGCCAGTTTCTCCTTGATGCGGCGGCCCAGGTGGTACATGAACCACAGGTCGCTGCGGGCGTCGCCGTCCGGCTCGACCGCCGCGTGGTGCCACTGCAGCCAGCGGTTGGTGTTGGTGAACGAGCCGGACTTCTCCGTGTGCGCCGCGGCGGGGAAGAAGAAGACCTCCGTGCCGATGTCCTCGGTGCGCATCTCCCCGGACTCGATCTCCGGTCCGTCCTGCCACCAGGTCGCCGACTCGATCAGCGAGAAGTCCCGTACGACCAGCCACTCCAGCTCGGCCATGCCCATGCGCTGCAGACGCGTGTTGGCCGAGCCGACCGCGGGGTTCTCCCCCATCAGGAAGTAGCCCTTGCACGTGCCGTCGAGCTGCGCGAGCACGGTGTCGTACGTGCTGTGGGAGCCGGTCAGGCGCGGGAGGTGGTCGAAGCAGAAGTCGTTGTCCTCGGTGGCGGCGTCGCCGTAGTACGCCTTGAGCAGGCTGACGAAGTAGGAGCGCATCTCGCCCCAGAAGCCCTTGTCCGTGCGGCTGGCCGTGACGAACGCGTCCAGGTCCTCGTGGGCGTGCGCGTGCGGCATCGGGAGATAACCGGGGAGCAGGTTGAACAGGGTCGGGATGTCGCTGGACCCCTGGATGGAGGCGTGCCCGCGCAGCGCCTGGATGCCGCCGCCGGGGCGGCCGATGTTGCCGAGCAGCAGTTGCAGGACGCTGGCCGCGCGAATGTACTGCGAGCCCACCGAGTGCTGGGTCCAGCCGACCGCGTAGGCGAAGGCGCTGGTCCGTTCGCGGCCGGAGTTCGAAGTCAGCGCGTCGCACACCTCGAGGAACGTCTCCCGCGGCACCCCGCAGGTCTGCTCGACGAGCTCCGGGGTGTAGCGCGCGTAGTGCCGCTTGAGGATCTGGAAGACGCAGCGGGGGTGCTGGAGCGTCTCGTCGCGGACCGGGGCGGCGGGGGCCCTCGCCCCGCCGGAGCCCTGCGTCTCCGCTCCCCCGGCGGCGCTGATCCTGGAGCGCGCGTCCTCGCCGACGCGGCGCTCGTACTGCTCGTCGACCTCGCCGGTGGGCTGCTGCACCTCCTCGCCCTCGTACTGCCAGCTCACGGGGTCGTAGTGGCGCTGCTCCTCGTTCAGGCCGGAGAACACACCGCCGAGGTCCTCGGTGTCCTGGAAGTCCTCGCTCACCACCGTCGCCGCGTTCGTGTAGGCGAGCACGTACTCGCGGAAGTCCTTCTCCTCGGTGAGGACGTGGTTGATGATGCCGCCGAGGAAGGCGATGTCGCTGCCCGCGCGGATGGGGACGTGCAGGTCCGCCAGGGCGCTGGTGCGGGTGAACCGCGGGTCCACGTGGATGATGCGGGCGCCCCGCGCCTTGGCCTCCATCACCCACTGGAATCCGACGGGGTGCGCCTCGGCGAAGTTCGAGCCCTGGATCACGATGCAGTCGGCGTGCTGAAGGTCCTGCATGAACGTGGTGGCGCCGCCCCGCCCGAAGGAGGAGCCGAGTCCGGCGACGGTGGAGCTGTGGCAGACCCGCGCCTGGTTCTCCACCTGGACCACGCCGAGCCCCGTCAGCAGCTTCTTGATCAGGTAGTTCTCCTCGTTGTCCAGCGTCGCGCCGCCGAGGCTGGCGATCCCGAGCGTGCGGGCCGTGCGCAGTCCCTCGTGCTCCCACTCCCAGGTGCGGCGCCGGGTCTCGACCACGCGGTCGGCGACCATGTCCATCGCCGTCTCCAGATCGAGCGGCTCCCAGTCGCGCGCGTAGGGGCGCCGGTAGAGGACCTGGTGACGGCGGGCGGACCCGGTGGTGAGCTGGAGCGTCGCGGACCCTTTCGGGCACAGGCGGCCCCGGCTCACCGGGGAGTCCGGGTCGCCCTCGATCTGGACGACCTGCTCGCCCTTGACGTAGATCTCCTGACCGCAGCCGACCGCGCAGTAGGGACAGACCGACTTCACCACCCGGTCGGCGGTGTCCGTCCGTGGTCGCAGGGTCTCGCTGCGCGGCGACATCGCGGCCGAGCCCCGCCCCAGTGGATCGGCCCCGGTGATCTGACGAAGGACCGGCCAGCCAAGGATCCGGTTGCGGGCACCCATCGCTCCTCCAACGCATACGGCTCGTCACGAGTCTCTTGCGGACGCGTCCGGCCGGCGACTTCAAGCACTACAGCCCGTGACCGCGGGCGCCACGAGGAGACCTCCACCGAAACGGTGCGTCGGCACTGCCGACGGAAGTCCCCGCGCTGCCGCCAGGTACCCCGCAGCCGGGGGACGACACTTCCCGCGCGTGGCCGACCCCGATGGGCAGGGGTCGGCGGCGCAGTGGGAGGGTCACGGCAGGTCCGGGGTCCAGGCGACTCCGTTGATGTGCGCCCCGCCGTCCACGAAAAGGGTGTTGCCGGTCAGGTAGCGCGTGCCCTCGCCCGCGAGGAACAGGGCCACCGGGGCGATGTCCCGGTCGGGGTCGCCCATGCGGCCCATGGGGTTCACGGCTTCGGCCCGGGCTTCGAGTTCGGGGTGCTCGCGCATCATCCGGTGGTAGGCGGCGCTCTTCGCGCCGGGGCAGACGGCGTTGACCACCACGCCGGTCGGGGCCCACTCCCTGGCGGCGGTTCTGGTGAGGGTGCGCAGGGCCTCCTTGGCGGCGTTGTACTCCAGGGTTCCCATGTGGGCGTTCACGCCGTTGAGGCTGCACATGTTGACGACCCGGCCCCAGCCCTGCCGTCTCATGTGCGGGAACGCCGCCCGCATCGCCCAGAACGGGCCGTAGAAGCCGATCCCGAGGCCGCGGTCCAGCATCGCGTCGGTCTTGTTCTCCACCCGGCCCACGTCGCCGGGCGACCAGGCGTTGTTCACCAGGATGTCGAGGCGGCCCCACTCCCGGACCGCCGTGTCGACCATCGCCAGGACCTGGGCCTTGTCACCGACGTCCGTGCGTACGAAGCGGGCGCCGATCCGGTCCGCGGTGGCGCGGCCCGTTTCCTCGTTCCGTTCCGCGATCAGGACCCTCGCCCCCTCGGCGGCGAACCGGCGGGCCACCGCGGCGCCGATTCCGTCGCCGCCGCCGGTGACGATCGCGACGCGGCCCTCAAGCTGCATGGTCGTGTCCCCCGCCGTCCGTGTCGTCGCTGCGGACGCGGATCCGGCCGGTGAGCGCGGCCTCGCCGATCGACGAAACCAGGCTGCGGCAGCCCGTGAACGGCGTCGCGGGTCCCCCGGTGCCGCGTTCCGCGCAGGTGCGCAGGGCCTCGGCGTTCCACTGGATGCTGGTCTGCTGCCAGCTGCTCTTGCGGGCCTCCACCCGGGCGCCGCAGGTCCCGCAGGAGACGGGGACCATCGGCGCGTCGAGGAGGCGGTTGTCGGGTCGTACCGTCATCGGGCCGGCCCGCTCGCCGCCGTCTCCTCGGCGGTGCGCTGCGCGAGGTTCGCCGCGATCTCGGCCTTCCACGCCTCGTTGGGCCGGCTCGTGTCGATCTCGAACTCGAACCGGTCGGTCATCTCGGCGCTCACGTCGCCGGCGTCCACGTAGAACTGCTCGTACCAGCGGCGCAGTTGGTAGACCGGCCCGTCCTCCTCGCACAGCAGCGGGTTGTCGATACGCGCCTTGTTCTTCCAGATCTCGACGTCCTGCTCGAAGCCGATCTTGATGAACTCGCCCAGCTTCCGGGCCACTTCCTCCGCACTCTCGCCCATGTGCTCGGCCTTGCGCACGATGATGCCGTACTGGAGCATGAACGAGTTCTCGTCGACCGGGTAGTGGCAGTTGATCAGCACGGAGTTCACATCGCCGTCGGCGTAGTGGTACGTGAGGTCGTCGATCATGAACGAGGGGCCGTGGTAGGTCGCCAGGGAGGTCTGCCCCAGCATCTGGGGTGCGCCGCTGCCCTCCGCCTGGGGGCGGCGCACGTCCTCGCGGCCGACGCCCTTCATGAACTGGGTCGCCGTGTGCCCCTCGAAGATGTTCTTGAAGTGGGTGGGGAACGAGTAGTGCACGTAGAAGAAGTGCGCCATGTCCACCACGTTGTCGACGATCTCGCGGCAGTTGGAGCCCTCGATCGTGACGGAGTACCAGGACCAGTCGGTCCACTCGTCGCTGTCCGCTCCCTCGATCCGCGGAATCGTCACGTCCTCGGGCGGCTGCTTGCCCTCCGGGTCGTTCCAGACGAACAGCAGGCCGTCCTGCTGAAGGGTCGGATAGGCGGCGGTGCGCGCCCGCATCGGGACCCGGCGGGCGTACGGGATCCGGGTGCAGCGTCCGTCGCCGCCCCAGCGCCAGGAGTGGAAGGGGCACGCGACGTCGTCGCCCTGCACGGTCCCGCGGGAGAGGTCGCCGCCCATGTGGCGGCAGTACGCGTCGAGGACGTTGAGCCGGCCGTCCGACGACGCCCACACGACCAGTTTCTGCCCGAAGGCACGGACGGTGTGCGGCGCGCCGTCGTGGAAGTCACTGGCGAGCCCCAGGCAGTGCCAGCCGCGGGCGAAGCGGGCCGGAAGGGCGTCCGCCTCGATCGTGCGGACCTCGGGCGAGCTGGTCATCTGTGGCCTTCCCTTCCACCGAGCCTGCGCTCGGCACGGTTCGGAGCGGGTGCGCGTCGCTCGGCGGCGACGTCTCCCGGAACGTACGGCGCGCGCCGGGCCGGTCGGCCGGGCGGTCCCACTGAGCGGTACGGGTCCGTGCGCGGCGGTGGCCCAAGGCGCTGGGATGGGGCGGGCGGGCCTCCTGTGTCCTGGGTCCGCGGGCGCCTCCCGCCCGAAGCACGGCGTACGGCGGACGGCCGCAGGCCGACGGGGGCGCGGCACCGATAGCATCGGGTGCCGAAGGACGCGATCACGAGCCGGAGGAGTGGAACCGTGCCCAGAGTCGCCGAGCCCCGACCCGCGGCCGAGCCGCAGTCGCCCGGGCAGAAGGCGCGGTACGCGCGCATCCTCGACGTCGCGGCGCGCCTCGGTGCCGAGCGGGGCCTGGACCATGTGCAGATGCACGACGTGGCCAAGGAGGCCGGCGTCGCCATCGCCACGCTCTACCGGTACTTCCCCTCCAAGACCCACCTGTTCACCGCGATCATGTCCGACCAGGTCGACCACATGGACGACGAGTCGCCGGAGATCCTCGGCGCCGCCGACCCCGTGGACGCCGTCGCGGAGACCCTGCTGCGCTCGACGCGGCACATGCTGCGCACTCCGCTGCTGGCGAGCGCGATGATGCAGAGCAATTACGCCGCGCACACCGCCACGGTCAGCGAGGCCGCGGGGATCGAGGCCAAGGTGCACCGCACGGTGCTCAGGCTGCTCGGGCTCGTCCACCCCACGGACCGGGACGACCGGCTGATCCGGCTGCTGATGAAGAGCTGGCACGGGGTGCTCGTCGCCGCGATCTACGGGCACACCACCCACACCGACGCGGAGACCGAGATCCGGCTCGCGTGCGAGGTGCTGCTCGGCGCCCGCTCGAACGCCACCGGGGCCTGAGCCTCCCGGCCTTCCGCGGTTCCCGGTCATCGGGACCGTCCCCGCCCCCGCGTGCCCCGGCTGCTTCGATCGGGATCCACGACGACGGCCGCCGGGCCACTCCCCGGCGAGGAGGGCGGAATCATGGACAGCACGATCACGGACAGCGGAATCACGGACATCGGCAGCTCACGGGACTTCATGGAGCGCGCCCTGGACTTCACGGGCCGGGTCGTCGTGGTGACGGGCGGGACGAAAGGCATCGGCTTCGCCATCGCCGAGACCTTCCTCGCCGCCGGGGCGCACGTCGTGGTCTGCGGGCGGGGCGAGCCGGGTTCCCTGCCGACCGCGGACGGCCGACAGGCGGTGTTCGTGCCCGCCGACGTGCGTGACCCCGAGGCCGCGAACGGTCTCGTGGCGGCGGCGGTCGAGCGGTTCGGACGGCTTGACGTCCTGGTCAACAATGCGGGCGGCTCCCCCGACGCCGACGCGGCGACCGTCTCGCCGCGCTTCGTCGAGAAGATCGTCGCGCTGAATCTGCTGGCGCCGTTCTACACCGCGCAGGCGGCGAACCGGGTGATGCGGGAGCAGGACGAGGGCGGCTCGGTCGTCAACATCGGCAGCGTCTCCGCCCACGACCCGCAGCCGGGCACCGCCGCCTACTCGGCGGCGAAGGCCGGGCTGCTCGGCCTCACCCGCGCCCTGGCCCTGGAGTGGGCGCCCAAGGTGCGCGTCAACCACATCACCACCGGCCTCATCCGCACCGAGAGCGCAGCGTCCGTGTACGGCGAGGACGGCGGCGCCGCCGTCGCGGGTGTGATCCCGATGGGGCGGATGGCCGTCCCCGCGGACGTCGCCCGGACCTGCCTCTACCTGGCCGGGGATCTGGCGCGCTACGTCAACGGGGCCGATGTCGCCGTGCACGGCGGGGGCGAACTGCCCGCCCGCTACTTCGCGGCGAGGACGTCCGGCACGCGGTGAACCGGGGGCAGACCGCCGGGCACGGGCTCAGATCAGGTTGTCCTCGACGGTCAGGCCCAACGCGTCGCGGCCATACATGGCCAGTGTCCGCTCCACGTCGTTGGCGACGTGCACGCTGCCCGCGTGGGCGTCGCGCCAGACCCGTTCGATCGGGTTGCCGCGCCGCAGCGAGTGGCCGCCGGCCGTCTTGAACAGCAGGTCGATCGCGGCGACGGCGCGTTCGGTGCCGCGCACCTGGTCCCGGCGCGTGCGCAGACGCAGTTCCATCGGGATGTCCCGGCCCGCGGCGACGCGCGCGGTCAACTCCCTGATGTTGTGGTCCATTTGCAGAACGGTCGCGTCGATCTCGGACGCCGCGCGCGCGACCGCCACCTGGGTGTGCGGGTCCTCGGCGAACCGGCCGCCGCCCAGGCTGAGCCGGGCCCGTTCCCGCATGCGGCCGACGTAGGACGCGTAGCCGCCCGCGACCGCTCCGACGATGGGCGCGGTGACGGCGCTGGTGAACACGGCGGCGAACGGCAGCCGGTACAGCGGGCCCGGGTTGACCTTCTGGCCGGGGCCCTTCAGCTGGGCCTGTTCGTAGTTGCGGATCACCCGGTGCCGGGGGACGTGCGCCCGCTCGACGACGATGTCGTCGCTGGCGGTGCCGCGCAGCCCCACGACGTCCCAGGCCTCCTCGATCCGGTAGTCGGATCGAGGCACGAGCACCGTCAGGAAGTCCACGGGCCGCCCCTGGTCGCCGACGACGAGGGCGCCGAGCAGGGCCCAGCGGGCGTAGCCGCAGCCGGAGGAGAAGCTCCAGCGGCCGGTGAGCCGGTAGCCGTCGTCGACGGGGGTGAGCCGGCCCACGGGCGCGTACGCGGACGAGATCAGGGTGTCGGGGTCCTCGCCCCACACCTCGGTCTGCGCCTCGGCGGTGAAGAGCCCCAACTGCCAGGGGTGCACGCCCAGTACGGAGGTGATCCAGCCGGTGGAGCAGCAGGCCGCCGAGATGGCCCGTACGACCTGGTAGAAGTCGAGCGGGTCGGCCTCCTGTCCGCCGAAGGGGCGGGGCTGGAGCATGCGGAAGACACCGGCGTCGGTCAGCTCGCGCACGGTCTCCTCGGGCACGCGCCCCTTCTCGTCGGTGGCCGCGGCCCGGTCCGCGACGGCCGGGAGCAGCTCCCGCACCGTCTCAAGCACCGTGTTGCCCATCGTGTCGTCCCTTTCGCATGTGCTACCGGGCGTCCGGGGCGGTCCGGAGGTCCAGTTCGGTCTTGCGGATCTTGCCTGCGGCGTTGCGCGGGAAGGCGTCGAGGACGACGACCTCGCGGGGCACCTTGAAGTTCGCCAGGCGTTCGCGGCAGAAGGCGGTCAGCTGCTCCGGGGCGATGTCGGCGCCGGGGCGCAGGACGACATAGGCGCGTCCCACCTCTCCCAACCGCTCGTCGGGGATGCCGACGACGGCGGCCTCGGAGACGGCGTCGTGCCGGCTCAGGAGCTGCTCGATCTCCGCCGGGTAGACGTTGAACCCGCCGACGACGAACATCTCCTTCGACCGTCCGGTGAGAGTCAGCCGTCCGCCCTCGTCGAGGTGTCCTACGTCCCCGGTGGTGAGCCAGCCGTCGGCGTCGACCGCCTCGGCGGTGGCCCGCGGGTCGTCCAGGTAGCCGAGCATCACGTTGTGGCCGCGGACGAGGACCTCGCCGTCCTGCCCCGCCGGCAGCGGTCGGCGGTCGGCGTCGACGACGCGCACCTCCACGCCGTCGATGGGGCGTCCTGCCGTGCGGGCGATGGTCTCGTCGTCGTCATCGGCGCGGCAGACGGTCACGGTGCCGCAGGACTCGGTGAGTCCGTAGGCGGTGACGACGACCGGGAAGAGTTCCGCCCGTACGCGCTTGACCAGGGCGACCGGCACGGTCGCGGCGCCGGTGACGGCCAGGCGCAGCGAGGACAGGTCGTGGCGGTCGCGGCCGGGCGCGTCCAGCAGCGTGGTGAAGATCGTGGGCGGTCCCGGCAGGACGGTGATGGCCTCGTCCTGGACGGTCCGCAGGGTCGCGGCGGCGTCGAAGACGGGTTGGAGCACCATGGTCGCCCCGCGCAGCAGGCAGGCCAGGACGCCCGCCTTGTAGCCGAAGCAGTGGAACATCGGGCTGATGATCAAGTAGCGGTCGCCGCGGGTGAGTCCGGTCCGCCCGGACCAGGCCAGGTAGGTGCGGACGTTCTGGCGGTGCGTGGTCAGCACACCCTTGGGGCGTCCTGTGGTGCCGGAGGTGAACAGCACGTCCGACACGTCGTCCTCGCGTACGCGCGCGGCTCTGGCGGCGGCTTCGGCGGCGGGCACGGTGGTACCGAGGCGCAGGAAGGACTGCCATGCCGTGGCGGCACCACGGTCGGGCCCGTCGGCCAGGTCGACCACGTGGGCCAGTTCGGGGAGGCCGGGCACGGGCCCGCCCTCCCCCGCCACGGCGCCGATCATGTCCAGGTAGTCGTTGCCGAGGAAGCCGTTCTCGACGAGCAGCAGCCGGGCGCGGCTCTTCTCCAGCACCCAGTGGGCCTCGTCGCCCTTGTACCGGGTGTTCACCGGGAGCAGGACGGCGCCCGCGCCGAGCACGCCGAGCGCGGCCGTGATCCAGCGGGCGCTGTTGGGCGCCCACAGTGCGACCCGTTCGCCGCGCCGGACGCCCAGGGCGAGGAGGGATCTGGTGACCGCGAGGGCGTCCTCGTGCAGTTGACGGTTGGTCAGCCGCAGGTCGCCGTCGACGAGGGCCTCCACGTCGGGGAAGGACGCGGCGGCCCGGGCGAGGACCGCCGGGACGGTGGCGTGGTCCGTCGGCATGTCCTTCACTCCTTGGGCAGGAGCCGCTGGGACGCCTCGTGGGCGCCGCGGACGAGCTGCGCGCGGTCGTGGACGGCGGCGCGGTTCGCGGCGGTCGCGAGGTTTCCGCCGGCCACCCACAGGGGCCCGTCCGCCAGGTGTTCCAGGCCCTCGCGGGCGACGTCGTCGGGGTCGGCGACGTCGAGGCCCGGCAGGTCCATGCGCAGGCCCGCGCGTTCCATCGCGGGGGTGCGGGTCACGCCGAGGACGAGTTCGAGGACGTGTACGCCGTGCGGCGCGAGCTCCAGCCACAGCCCCTCGGCGAAGACCCGGCTGAACGCCTTCACGGCGGAGTAGACGCTCAGCCGCGCCTGGCCCATGTAGCCCGCGAGGGAGCCGACGAGCAGGATGCCGCCGCGACCGCGTTCCTTCATCAGCGCGCCGAAGTGGTGGGTGAGCGCGAGCTGTGAGGTGATGTTGAGGTCGATCACGCTCTGGACGCGGTCGAGTTCGCCGCCGACGAACTCGTGGCCGTAGCTGTTGGCTCCCGCGTTGAAGACGATCAGGCCGACGTCGAGTCCGTCGGTGACGGCGCGGATCGACTTCGGCGCCGCGGGGTCGAGCAGGTCCAGCTGGAGGGAGCGCACCTCGACGCCCTTGGCGCGGACGGCGGCGGCCGTCTCCTCCAGGGGGCCTGGCCTGCGGGCGACGAGCACCAGGTTGATCCCGGCGTCGGCGAGCCGGTGGGCGAAGGCGGCGCCCACTCCCTCGGACCCGCCGGCGACGACCGCCCACGGGCCGTACACGTCTTTGTCGATCATCGGCTTCCTTTCAGGCTGTGTCTCAGCTGCCCGGCGTGGGCTGGGTTCCCGTGGTGTCGAGCGCGGCGACGCTGTACGCGGCGAAGGTGCGGTGGGGGTCGCGCCCGGAGAAGTACGGGGAGAGCCCGGCCTCCAGCTCCTCGGGCGTGAACGTGCCGTCGGTGGCGGTGAACTTCTTCTCGACGGTGGGCGGCGCGAGGAGGGCGACCATGTCGCCGTAGACGACGAAGACCTGACCGTTGATGTCCTCGGCCGCCGGGGACGCGAGGTAGCCGACGAACGTCGCGACCCGCTCCGGGGCCATGATGTCGAGGCCGCCCTCGGGGGTCGCGCCGGTGCCGAACGCGTCGGCGGTCATGGCGGTGCGGGCGCGCGGGCAGATGGCGTTGGCGCGGACGCCGTAGCGGGCGAGGCCCTGCGCGGTGGCGAGGGTGAGGGCGGTGATGCCCGCCTTCGCCGCGGAGTAGTTGGGCTGGCCGGGGGCGCCGAACAGGAAGGCCTCGGACGAGGTGTTGACGACCCGTCCGTAGACCGGGCCGCCCGCGGCCTTGCTGGCGGCCCGCCAGTGCGCGGCCGCGGCGCGGACGACCGCCGCGTGGCCCTTGAGGTGGATGCGGATGACGTCGTCCCAGTCGGACTCGGTCAGGTTGAACACCATCTTGTCGCGCAGGATGCCCGCGTTGTTGACGACGATGTCGAGGCCGCCGAAGGTCTCCACGGCGGTGCGGACCAGTCGGTCGCCCATCGACCAGTCGCCGATGTCACCGGTGACCGCGACGGCCTCGCGGCCGAGGGCCTTGATCTCGGCGACGACGTCGTCGGCGGCGGGACCCACGTCGTTGACGACGACGTTCGCGCCCTGCGCCGCGAGCGCCAGCGCCTCACTGCGGCCCAGGCCGGCCCCGGCCCCCGTGACGACGGCGGTGCGCCCTTCCAGGCTGGTCCTCGTGCTCATGCTGCCTCTTTCGTTCCTGTGCTGCGTGGCGGATACGGCTCGGCGAAACTAGTACGAATTCTGGTTCCACCTCCGCGGCCGTCCCGCTCAGTGGGTTGTCCGGCCGACCGGTCGCGGTCCGCGCCTAGACGAACCGGACCGACACCTCGCCCAGCCCGTCGAACTCGGCCCGGAAGTCGTCCCCCGGCCCGGCGTCGACGGCGGCCGTGCACGAGCCCGGCAGGATCACGTGTCCCGCCTCAAGCCGCACGCCGAACGCCGCGACCTTGCGGGCCAGCCACGCGACGGCCACCGTCGGGTCGCCGAGGACGGCGCTGGTGCGGCCGCGCGCGATCTCCTCGCCGCCCCGGAACAGCACGGCGCCGATGTCGGCCAGGTCCAGATCGCCCGGAGCGATCCGTGTCGCGCCGAGGACGACGCCTGCAGACGAGGCGTTGTCGGCGATGGTGTCGGCAAGCCCT
Source organism: Streptomyces sp. EDA2-14 (assembly GCF_054963755.1). NCBI lineage: Bacteria > Bacillati > Actinomycetota > Actinomycetes > Kitasatosporales > Streptomycetaceae > Streptomyces > Streptomyces sp. EDA2-14. The sequence continues at coordinate 62,849 of NZ_JBUEGE010000021.1, read as the reverse complement.
ATCCGCCAGTCGGCGATCCGGCTGTCGATGAGTTCGAGGGAGGCGACGACGTACTCCGTCGCGGCGAGCACGTCCTTCTCGGTGCAGTCCTCGCCGGGCAGGCTGTCGCCGAGTACGTAGCCGATCTCCACCTCGACGCGCGGGGCGCAGTAGCGGCCCGCCTCCACCGGGGTGTCCTCGGAGAGCACCATGTCCGAGAGCAGATGGCCGTAGTCCGGTTCGTCGACGCCCATCATCCGCTGCATGACCTCGGAGGACAGGCCCACCTTGTGGCCGCGCACGGACACGCCGGGCTGCCGCAACCGCCCGCGGATGTTGCGCAGTTGGATCTCGTAGGCGTCCACGACGTCGATGCCGGGAAACGTCGCGGTGAGCGGGCCGACGGGGGCGCGGTCCCGTTCCGCCCGCGACAACAGGTCGGCGGCTGCCGCGCGCTGCGACTCGTCAAGCATCGAACGTCTCCTTGTGCTGTCGTGGGGCTTCGGCGGGGAGTTCCGGCCGGGGCGCGGGGGTGAACCGGGCCCGGACTCCGGTCAGGACCGGTCGGCCGTACGCCGACGCCTCCAGGCGCAGGCCGTCGGCGCCGTCGTCCCAGGCTTCGGCGGTGAGCCGGTCGCCGGGGAAGACCGGGGCGCTGAAGCGGGCCTCCAGGTCCGTGAGGTCGGCCGGGTGGGCACCGAGGATCGGGGCGGCGGGCAGGGTGAGGGCGGCGAGGGTGCACAGGCCGTGCAGGAACGGCCGGGGCATGCCCGCCGCGCGGGCCGCGGCCGGGTCGATGTGCATGGGGTGCCGGTCGCCGAGCAGCCGGTACTGGGCGGCCTGTTCGGGGTGTGTCGCCACGGTCAGCTCGTGGTCGGCGGGCCCTTCGGGACGCTTCGGGGAGCCGGGCCCGCGCCCGCCGCCGAAGCCGCCGCTGCCGGGGGCGAACAGGGACCAGGTCGCCAGGAAGTGCTCGCTGTCCACCTCGACGTCGAAGACGGCGGCGCCGCCCTTGTCCCACACCTCGGCGACGCGGGCCGTCATCGTCACCTCCCCCGCCCTGGGCAGCGGACGGCGCACGGTGAGGCGCTGGGCGCCGTGCACCGCGGTCGTGATGTCGAAGGCACCGAGCGCGCCGAGGGCGTCGGGGGCCCACTGGGCCAGGGTCAGCGCGAACGTCGGCAGGACCCGCAGGCGTTCCTCGAAGACCAGGTCGAGGTCGCCGGCGCGGGCGCCGACCGCGAGCGCGTAGAGGATCGCGTCGCGTTCGGTGTAGGCGACGGTGCGGCTGCCGAGGTCGTGGCCGCGCCACGGCGACCCGGTCATCGGTCGGCTCCCAGGACGAGTCCGCTGGTGGGCACTCCCGTGCCGGCGGTGACCAGGACGTGTCCGACGTTCTCGGGCTGGTTCACCGAGGTGCCGCGGACGAGGCGGACGGCCTCGGCGATGCCGTTCATGCCGTGCAGGTAGGCCTCGCCGAGCTGACCGCCGTGGGTGTTCGTCGGGAGTCTGCCGCCGAGTTCGAGGTGGCCGTCGACGATGAAGTCCTTCGCCTCGCCGGTGCCGCAGAAGCCCAGCTCCTCCAGTTGCGGCAGCACCAGCGGGGTGAAGTGGTCGTAGAGGACGGCGGCGTCGATGTCGTCGGGGCCGAGGCCGCTCTGCGCGTACAACTGCCGTCCGACCAGGCCCATTTCCGGGATGCCGCTGATGCGGTCGCGGTAGTAGCTGGTCATCATGTGCTGGTCGGCGCCCGAGCCCTGGGCGGCGCCCAGGACCACGGCGGGCGGGTGGCGCAGGTCGCGGGCGCGTTCGGCGGAGACGATCACCAGGGCCTGGCCGCCGTCGGTCTCCTGGCAGCAGTCGAGGAGTCGCAGCGGTTCGGCGATCCAGCGTGAACTCTGGTGGTCGGCAAGGGTGATGGGCCGGCCGTGGAACCAGGCGGCCGGGTTGTTCGCGGCGTGCTTGCGGTCCAGGACCGCGACCCGGCCGAAGTCCTCGCTGGTGGCGCCGTACTCGTGCAGATAGCGCCGGGCGAACATGGCGACCCACTGGGCGGGCGTGTTCAGGCCGAACGGCGTCATCCAGGAGTACGCGGCCCGGTCCGCGCCGGTGTCCATGGCCCGGTCCGCCTGCCCGAGGCCGTAGCGCTCGCCGGAGCGTTCGTTGAAGGCGCGGTAGCAGACGACGACTTCGGCGGCGCCCGAGGCGACGGCCATGGCCGCCTGCTGCACGGTCGCGCAGCCTGCTCCGCCGCCGTAGCCGATGCGGGAGAAGAAGGTCAGCTCGCCCATGCCGGTGTTGCGGGCCACGTGGATCTCGCCGTTGGTGTCGGCGGTGAAGCTGACCAGGCCGTCGACGTCGGCGGGGGTGAGGCCCGCGTCGGCGAGGGCCGCGAGGACGGCCTCACAGGCGAGTTGGAGCTCGCTGCGCCCGGAGTTCTTGGAGAACTCGGTGGCGCCGATGCCGACGACGGCGGCGCTGCCCGTCAGAGCGGTCGTGCTCATGGCGCACCGACCTCCTTCGAAGGGCTCGGCAGGCGCGGGAGCCGCACGGCGACGGATCCGGTGACGTGTGCGCCGAGGCTGTTGGTGCCGCGCACGGCGATCTCGACGCGGGCGTCCTCGTCGTCCTTGGCGGTGACCGTGCCGGTGAGCACCATGGTGTCGCCGGGGTGGTTGGGGGCGCCCAGCCGGACGCGGATCGAGCGGACGGTCGCGGCCGGTCCCGCCCATCCGGTGACGTACCGGTCGACCAGGCCGTTGCTGGTCAGTATGTTCATGAAGACGTCCTTCGACCCGCGCTCGCGGGCCAGTTCGGGATCGTGGTGCACGTCCTGGTAGTCGCGGCTCGCCAGGGCCGTGGCGACGATCAGGGTCCGGGTCACCGGGATGTCGAGCGGCGGCAGCTCCTCGCCGACCGTGATGTCCTCGTACCTGCGGCTCCTCGGCGTGCTCACGCGGTCACCGCCCTGTCGGCCAGGACGTCGCCGAGCCGGGACAGGTCGGCGGCGGCCCCGCCGAGGGTGGTCGCGAGCTGTCTGCCCCACAGGAAATGGCGGTGCACCGGGTAGTCGGTGTCGACGCCGATGCCGCCGTGCACGTGCTGGACGCGGTGGACCACGTTCGAACCGCCCTCACCGGCCCACCACTTGGCGACCAGCACCGCCTGCTCGGTGTCCTGACCGTCCGCGAGCGCGGTCACCGCCTGCCACAGGGTCACGCGCATCGCGTCGATCTCGATGACACAGTCGGCGAGTTGGTGCTGGACGGCCTGGAAGGTGGCGAGCGGACGGCCGAACTGCTCGCGCCCGCCCAGGTGGTCGGCCGCGTACCGCACCGCGCCCTGCGCGACGCCCAGTTGGACGGCGGCGAGCGCCGTGCGCGCCCGGTCGACGGCCCATTCCAGCACGCCGCTGCCGGGGGTGCCGACCTGCTCGGCGGGGGTCCCGTCGAGGTCGAGGTGGGCGCTCAGCTCGTGGGTGGTGGTCTCGGCCGGTGTCCAGGTCGCGCCGGGCGCGTCGCGGCAGACGAGGAAGAGGCCGGGGCCCGCGTCGGTGGTGGCGGCGACCAGCACGTGCCCGGCGCCCGCCGGTGACGGTACGGCTGCCTTGGTGCCGGTGAGCCGCCAGCCGGTGCCCTCGGGTGCGGCCGTGGTCAGCGGCGCGGCCGGGTCCGCGGGGGCGAACTCCTCCAGGGCCAGGGTGATCCGGCCCGTACCGTCGGCGGCGTGCGGGAGCAGGGCGGCGCGCTGCTCGGCCGAGCCGTGCGCGGCGACGGCCAGGGCTCCGAGGACAGCGGGCCACAGCGGTACGGGTGCCACGCGGCGGCCCTGTTCCTCCAGCAGGACGCAGAGTCCGGGCAGGTCCAGGGCGGCGCCGCCGGCCTCTTCGGGGAGCGGGGCGGCGAGCAGTCCCGCCGCCGCCAGGTCCGCCCAGAGCTTGTCGTCGACGCGGGTGGCGGACATCTCGACGGCCCGCAGCCGTTCGGGCGTGGCGTGGTCCGTGAAGATCTCACGGGCCAGGTTCCTCAGTTCTTCGAGGTCTTCTCCCAGCGAGAAGTCCATCAGCGGTCCTCCGTGGCGACGGGCCGGAACACCGGCAGGGACAGGTCGGGGTCGGCGTCGAGCCAGTCGAGGACGACGGGCAGGTCGACGGTGACGTCCTGCGGCGCGATGCCGGTCAGGTTGGTGATCAGCCGTGTGCCCTCGCCGAGTTCGACGACCGCGACGACGAGCGGGTAGTCGAACGCCGGGTGCCGGGGGTGGTGGTTGACCGTGAAGCTATGGACACGGCCGCGCCCCGAGGCCTCCACGGCGTCCCACTCGAAGGAGCCGCAGTGCGGGCAGCAGGGGCCGGGCGGGTGGCGCAGGGCCGTGCAGGACACGCAGCGCTGGATGAGCAGCCGGTGCTCCTTGGCCGCCTCGAACCAGAAGGCGTTGTCCCGGTTGAGGGCGGGTCGGGGGCGCTGTGGCCGTGCGGGAGTCGGGGCGGCGGGCCGGAAGCGCAGGGTGCGCCAGCGCTGCGTGGCGACCATCTCGCCGTCCTGGTCGCGGTAGGTCTTCAGGGTGGTGACGAAGCGGCCCGCGCCGAGCCCCGTCTGCTTCTCCGCCGAGATCGACTCCACGACTTCCTGTACGCGGACGTGGTCACCGGGCACGAGTTCGCGGCTGAACTCCAGTTCCGAGTCGGTCGCCACGACCGAGGTGTATCCGCCCTCGTCGAGGAGTGCGACCAGTTCGTCGAAGCCGCGGCGGCCGGGCGGCGGGTCGACGGTGGCGGCGTAGCCGCGCATCGTCCACGCCTGCACCATCGACGCGGGCGCGACGACGCCCGGCCGTCCGGTGGCGCGGGCCGCCGCTCCGTCGACGTAGACCGGGTTGGTGTCGCCCATCGCCTCGGCCCAGTGCCGGATCATCGGCTGGTTGACCGGGTCCTGGCCGGGTGTGAGGGGGCTCAACTCACGCCCTGTGAAGGCCTGGAGCCGTGTCTCGTAGTCCTCGCTCGGCGTGCTCACTGTCCACGCCCCTTGCGGGGAAGGCCGAGCCCCTGGACGGCGACCATGTCGCGCAGCACCTCGTTGACACCGCCCCCGAAGGTGTTGACGATGCCCTGCCGGGAGAGCTGTTCGACCTGTCCGGCCAGGGCCGCGCCGGGCGACTCGGGCCGGATGCGGCCCGCCGCGCCGAGGATCTGGCTCAGGGTGCGCTGCACGTCGATGTGGGTCTCGGTGCCGTACGTCTTGGCGGCGCCGGCGTCCGCGCCGGTGAGCCGGTCGTGGGCGACGGCGTCGGTCATCTTCCAGTTCATCAGCCGCATCGCCTCCAGGCGGGCGTGGGTGCGGGCGAACTCCCGGCGGACCCATGGCTGGTCGAGGGCGCCGTTGTCCCCGGCCCACTCCAGGACCCGTTCCCACAGCTGGATCATGCGCCCGCCCAGGGCGGCCAGGCCGATGCGTTCGTGGTTGAGCTGGGCCGTCATCAGCCGCCAGCCGCCGTTCACCTCGCCGACCACGTCGGCGGCGGGCACGCGTACGCCGTCGTAGTAGGTGGCGGTGACGACCATGCCGCCGACGGTGTGGATGGGGCTCCAGGAGAAGCCCTCGGCGTCGGTGGGCACGATCAGGATGGAGATGCCGCGGTGCTTCGCCGCGTCGGGGTCGGTGCGGGCGGCCAGCCACACGTGGTCGGCCGTGTTGGCGCCGCTCGTGAAGATCTTGCCGCCGTCGACGGTGAAGTGGTCGCCGTCGCGCACCGCGCGGGTGCTGAGCGACGCCAGGTCGGTGCCCGCGCCCGGCTCGGTGTAGCCGATCGCGAAGACAATGTCGCCGGAGAGGATCCCGGGCAGGAACCGCTTCTTCTGCTCCTCGGTGCCGTACGCCATGAGCGTGGGCCCGACCGTGTTGACGGTGACGAACGGGAAGGGCAGGCCCGCCCGTTGGACCTCGTCGAAGAACACGTACTGCTCCTCGAACGACCGTCCCTGGCCGCCGTACTCCTCGGGCCAGCCGATGCCGAGCCAGCCGTCGGAGCCGAGCCGGCCGACGATCTCGCGGAAGCGGGGGCCGCCCACGCCCTCCTCGCCGGCGCGGCGCCGTTCGTCCTCGGGCAGCAGCCCCGAGAAGTACGCCCTCAGCTCGCGGCGCAGTTCGAGCTGCGCGGCGCTCTCGCGCAGGTGCATGTGGTCTCTCCAGTCCTCTCGTGTCCTCGCGGGCGCCGGCGGTCAGGGCAGGAAGCGTCCGCGTCCGCTGGCGAGGAACTCCGCGCGCAGCGCCGCCTTGTCCGCGTCGGTCATAGGTGCGTACGCGGGCCGTCCGCGGCCCTGCCAGTGGTGCACGGGGTCGTCGACGCGCCAGCCCTCGACCTGCATCTCCTTCTTGCGGAGCTTGCCCGAGCCGGTGGTCGGCAGGGCGTGCGAGACGCGGACGTAGCGGGGGGTGCCCTTGGTGCCAAGGTCCTGCTGTTCCGCGAGGAATTCGGGCAGCCGCAGCTCCTCGAAGCTGCGGCCCTCGGGTATCTCGACGGCGGCCATGACCTGGTCGCCGGAGCGGGCGTCGGGCACGCCGAAGACGGCGGCGGCCACGACGTCGGGGTGCCTGCGCAGGACGCGCTCGGTCAGCAGGGCGGAGGTGTTCTCGCCGTCGACGCGGATCCAGTCGCCGCTGCGGCCTGCGAAGTAGAAGTAGCCGGCCTCGTCGACGTATCCGAGGTCGCCGGTCCAGTACCAGCCGTGGTGGACGCGCTCTGCGTTGGCGGCCTCGTTCTTGTAGTAGCCCTCGAAGCGGGCGGCGCCCTCGGTGTCGACGAGCTCCCCGACGGCCTCCTCGGGGTTGCGGACCCGGCCGTGCTCGTCGAGGAGCGCGGGCGGGCAGGTCTCACGGGTGTGCGCGTCGACGATGCGCACACCGGCGCGCGCGGGTACGCCGAGCGCGGTGGGCGGTCCTTCGGGTGCGCGTCTGAGCATGCCGGCGCCCTCGCTGGAGCCGTAGCCCTCGACGAGGCGGCAGCCGAAGCGGCGCAGGAAGGCGGCCTGGTCCTCGGGGGACGCCTCGGTGCCGAAGGCGTGGGTGAGCCGGTTGTCGCCGTCGTCGCCGCTTTCCGGCCGGGCCAGGACGTAGGCGATGGCCTTGCCGACGTAGGTGAAGAAGGTGGCGCCGAAGTGCCGTACGTCCGGCAGGAATCCGGAGGCGGAGAACTTCGGGGTGAGGGCGACGGTGGCGCCGACGGCGAGCGCGGGCGCCCACAGGGCCATCAGCGCGTTGCCGTGGAAGAGCGGCATCGGGCAGTAGCAGGTGTCGTCGGGGCCGACGTCGTACTTGGCGGCGTTGGTGCGGCCCAGCGCGGCGAGGCGGCCCTGCGAGCAGATCGCCGCCTTGGAGGCGCCGGTGGTGCCGGAGGTGAACAGCAGCAGCATGCGGGTGGCGTCGGTGACGGCGGGGTCCCGGACGGGCTCGGCCGCCGCGTGCGCTGCCAGCGCCTCGTCGTACGCGGCGTCGTCCACGACCAGGTACCGGTCGGACGGGACGCCGAGGTCAAGACCGTCCAAGAGCTTGAGCCCGGCGCGGTCGGTGACGATCAACTGGCAGTCGGTGTGGCGTACTTCCTGCTCCAGGTAGCTGCCGCGCCGCGTCGGGTTGATGCCGACGACGGTCGCTCCGGTGAGGGCGGCGCCGCCCAGCCAGAACACGTACTCGGGCACGTTGTCGAGGAGTACGCCGATGTGGAAGGGCCCGTCGGCGCGGAGCGACCGGGCCAGGGAGGCGCGGGCCGCGCTCGCGCGCACGACCTCGTCCCAGGTCCAGTCCCGCTGCCGGGTGCGCAGGCCGGGGCGGTCGTCGCCGGTGCGGGCGAGCAGCAGGTCGGCGATGGTGTCGGTGGTCAACGTCGTCCCCCTCAGCCGCGGAGGGGCGACGTGCCGGCGGCGGTGCGTTCGCCGGGCGTCTCGACGAGTACGCAACGGGTTCCGCCGTAGATGGTGACGAAGCACTTGTTGCAGTGGATGCAGAGCGAGGGGGTGTCGGCGTCGGCCGCGATGCGGTTGATCAGGTCGGGTTCGCGCAGCAGGGCGCGGCCCATGGCGACGAACTGGAAGCCCTCGCGCATGGCCAGGTCCATGCTCGGCCGGCCCGTGATGCCGCCGAGCAGGACGAGCGGCATGTCGACGGCGGAGCGAATCTGCCGGGCCTGGTCGAGGAGGTAGGCGTCGGTGTAGGGGTAGCTGTGCAGCACCTTCTTGCCGACGAGTTTGATGCCGGTCTTCATCGGCTCGGGCATGATCTGCGCGAACTCGTGCAGCGGCGCGTCGCCGCGGAACAGGTACATGGGGTTGAGCAGGGAGCTGCCCACGGTCAGTTCCAGGGCGTCGAGGCAGCCGTCGCTCTCCAGCAGGCGGGCGACGGGAATGGCCTCGTCGAGCCAGAAGCCGCCGGGCACTCCGTCGTCCATGTTGAGCTTGGCGATGACGGCGATCCGGTCGCCGACCTCGGCGCGCACCGCGTGCACGATCTCGCGGGCGAACCGGAACCGGTTCTCCAGGCTGCCGCCGTACTCGTCCTTGCGGTGGTTGACGCGCGGGCTGAGGAAGGAGCTGGCGAGGTAGTTGTGGCCCAGGTGGATCTCGACGCAGTCGAAGCCCGCTTCGACTGCCATGGCGGCGGCGTCGGCATGGCCTCGGACGATGCGCTTGAGATCGTCCCTGGAGGCCTCCTTGGCGAAGCTGAGGGTGGTCTTGTGGAAGTGGCGGCTCGGCGAGAGCGCGGGCAGCCCGTTCGACTTCGGGTTGGCGACCGGTCCGGCGTGGCCGATCTGCGCGGAGACGGCCGCGCCCTCGGCGTGTACGGCGTCGGTCAGCTCCCGCAGGCCGGGCAGGGCCTCGGGCCGCCACAGGACCTGATGCTTGTCGGTCCTGCCCTCGGGGGCCACCGCGCAGTAGGCGACGGTGGTCATGCCGACCCCGCCGGCCGCGTACCGGACGTGGAAGTCGATCAGGTCGCGGGTGACGAGGCTGTCGCGGCTCAGCCCCTCGTACGTCGCCGCCTTGATGACGCGGTTGCGCAGCGTAGTGGGGCCGAGTGTCGCGGGAGCCAGGACGTCCGGCGTTCCGGGCGGCTGGTGCGATGTCTGAGTCAAGGGGGGAACCTCCGTCCGCACACCCGTCGTGGTGGCGGTCGTGACGTTATTCAGGGGCGGGCCGGTGGGCGGGGGTCGTCCCGCTGACCGGGAGGGGCGTCAGTCGAAGTTGGCCTGGCCGCCGTCGAGGGGCACGGTCGCGCCGGTGAGGTAGCGGGCGTCGGGGCCGCACAGCATCGCCACGGCGCGGCCGATGTCGTCCTCGCAGTCGCCGACGCGGCGCAGCGGCACGGAGGCGCAGAAGGCCTCGGCCTCCTCGGGGTTGGCCTCGGCCCAGCGCTGGTAGCCGGGCGACGCCGCGTGCGGGGCGATCGCGTTGACGCGGATGCCGTCGGGTCCCCATTCGTTGGCGGCGGTGCGGGTCAGGGAGCGCACGGCGGTCTTGGCGGCCGCGTAGGCGCCGTAGGTGCTCAGGTCCCAGCGCACCATGGCAGAGGTGACGAGATTGATGATCACGCCGTCGCCGGAGCGCTTGAGGTGGGGGTGGCAGGCCTTCATGAGCGCGAACGTGGCGAACGGGCCGCTGCGGAAGCCGCGTTGGAAGTCTGCGTCGCTCAGCGAGAGCAGCGGTCCGTACGCGCCGTCGTAGACGTTGTTGACGAGGACGTCGATGCGTCCGAGGCGACCGGCGATCTCCTGTACGAGCTCGGGGATGGTGTCGGTGTCCGCCACGTCGCAGGCGAACGTCTCGGCCCGCGCGCCGCGCTCCCGCAGCAGTGCGCGGGTCGCGTCGAGCTTCGCCGGTGTCCGGCCGAGCACCGCGACCGCGGCTCCCTCGGCGGCCAGGGCCAGGGCGATGCCCTGGCCCACGCCCTGGCCCGCTCCGGTGACGACCGCGACCTTGTCCTGGAGGTGTCCCACGTTCTCCCTCTTCTCCCGTCGGCTGCGGTCGACCATGCTCGAGGGGCACGGGCGGCGCCGGGGCGCGGATCCCACTCAGCGGCACGGGGCGGCGACGGGCGTCCCGGTGACCGGGAACCGCGCTGTCCGCCGCGGGCGGCAGGAGAACGATGGCGCGCACATCATCCACGCCGGCGAGAGGGAGGCGCATGAGCGCGACGGCGGATCACCAGAAGACGGTGCCGGAGATCCTGCGGCGGCTGACGGGCCCCGGCGGTGCCTTCGAGCTGGTCCGGGAAGACGTGCTGGGTGCGCGCATCCAGGTGTTCGCGCACCGGCGGAGGTCGCTTGCCGATGTGGTGGCCGACTCCGTGCGGCACGGGGAACGCGACTACATCGTGACGGAGGACGAGCGGATCTCGTTCGCGGAGCACGCGCGTCAAGTGGCTTCCCTGGCACGGGTTCTGGAGGAGGAGTACGGCGTCGGCAAGGGCGACCGCGTGGCGCTGCTCGCGGCGAACAGCCCCGGCTGGATCGTCGCGTTCTGGGCCACGGTCTCGCTCGGAGCCGTCGCCGTCGGCTACAACGCCTGGTGGACGGCGCCCGAGATCGACTACGGCCTCGGGCACACCCGGCCCAAGGTGGTGCTGGCCGACGCCAAGCGGGCCGCCCTGGTCGACGGCTCGCGTGTGCCGCTGCTGACGTTCGAGAAGGACGTCCCCGACCTGGTGCGGCGCCACCCGGACACACCGCTGCCGCGGCCTCGGGTCGACGAGGACGATCCCGCGGTCATCATGTACACGAGCGGTACGTCGGGCCGGCCCAAGGGAGCGGTGCACACGCACCGCAACCTGCTGGCCGTCATCGAGTATCTGTGCCTCAACCACGCGCTGGCCGCCGAGTTGGGCGATCCGACCGCTCCCGAGGAGCGGCGGCATCTGCTCGCGCTGCCCCTCTTCCACATCGCGTCGCTGCACAACCTCGCGGTGCCCCGGCTCGTGGACGGCGGCGCGGTCGTGATGTACCAGGGCCGCTTCGAGGCCGACCGGGTGCTGCGGCTGGTCGAGCGGGAGCGGGTCACCAACTGGGGTGCGGTGCCGACGATGGCGCACCGGCTCGTGGAGCACGGTGATCTCGGCGGCTACGACCTGTCGTCCCTGACGTCCTTCTCGCTGGCGTCGGCGCCGTCGTCGCCCGCCTTCCACGAACGGCTGCGCGCGGTCCTTCCGGTCGCGCGGAACGCGCTGGCCAACAGCTACGGGCTGACCGAGTCCTGCACCGGCGCGGCCGTGGCCTCCCCGGCCGATCTGGCCGCGGCACCGGACAGCGTGGGCCGCCCCGTCGTGGCGGTGGAGCTGGAGGTCCGGGACCCGGCGGGCGTGCCGCTGCCGGAGGGCCAGGAGGGCGAGGTCTGCCTGCGCAGCCCGTACGTGATGCTCGGCTACTGGGAGGACCGGGAGGCCACCGACCGGGCCATCAGGGCGGACCGCTGGCTGCACACCGGGGACATAGGAATGCTGGAGGAGGGACGGCTGCGGCTCACCAGCCGGCGTTCGGACCTGATCCTGCGCGGCGGCGAGAACGTGTACCCGGCCGAGATCGAGAACGTACTGGCCGAGTGCCCGGGGGTGCGCGAGTGCCTGGTGATCGGGGTGCCGCACCCGGATCTGGGCCAGGAGGTGGCGGCGGTGGTCGTCACCGACGCGGACGCCGGTCTCACCGAGGAGACCCTGACCGGCCACGTCCGCGGACGCCTCGCCTACTACAAGGTCCCGACGCGGTGGCGGATCACCTCGGAGCACCTGCCGCGCAACGCCACGGGGAAGGTCGTGCGCCGCGACGTACGCGTGTGACGACAGACCACCAAAGGGCCCCGGCCGGAGGGAATCTCCGGCCGGGGCCCGCTCGTGGTGTGTCCGTGGTTCAGCTGGGGCGGGGCAGTTCCTTGGCGATGAACAGGCCCTGGACCGTCACACAGGCACGGCCACCGGCCTCGATGGTCCCGTCGGTGCGGATCTTCCTGCCGTCCACGGAGATCTGGCGGCCGGTGACCGTGAGGGGCTCGAAGAGCGGGGTGGGCCGCAGGTAGCGCACGGTGAGTTCGGCGGTCATCCCGGACAGGCCCGCCCAGTGGTTGGCCACGCCGAGGGTGTGGTCGAGCAGCAGCGCGGACACTCCGCCGTGCACGCAGCGCGGCGGGCCCTGGTAGGGCAGGCCGAGAGTGATGACGCCCTGGACGGAGCCGTCGTCCCGGCCGGTGAGGTGGAGCGGCGGGGCGATGGCGTTCTCCGGGCCCGTGACGGGGTCGTGCCGGGTGACACCGGTGCCCTGCCACATGGTCACGAAGCGTTCCTCCAGGCCGGGCGCCCGCTCCAGCAACTGGTCCGAGATGCCGTCGAGTTGCTTGGTGACGCCCGCCATGTCGATGTCGGTGTCGTCGCCGGCCCGCAGCAGGGCGTCGATCAGTCTGCGGGCGGCGGCGGTCGCGGTGTCGACGCCCTCGTCGTGTGCGGCGGCGACCAGCTTGTCCGGCCGTGCACCGGGCTCGGAGGGTACGGGGACGGGGTGGCGGTCGGCGGTCATGCGGTGGTCCTCGCCGTCGCGTGGGTGAGTACGGGGGCGTCGTCGCGCTCCGGGCAGGTGGCGTGCAGCAGGAGCCGGTCGCCGTCGCGCCAGACGGCGGTGCGGAGGGTCTCGCCGGGGAAAAGGACGCCCGAGAACCGTACGGACAGTTCGGCCAGGCGGCCCGCGTCGCCGTCGAGCGGACCTGCGACGAGAGCCTTGGCGACAAGCCCGTAGGAGGCGAGTCCGTGCAGGACGGGCCGCTCGAAACCGGCGCTCCGGGCGAACTCCGGGTCGGCGTGCAGGGGGTTGAGGTCGCCGTTGAGCCGGTAGAGCAGTGCCTGCTGCGGGCTGGTGGGCGTGTCGAGCACGGTGTCGGGTGCGCGGTCGGGTGCGGTCCACTCGGTCCGCGGGCCGGGCCCCGAGCCGAAGCCGCCCGCGCCGTGGGCCCAGATCCGCATCCGGTTCGTCCACAGAGGTTCGCCGTCCGGCCCGGTCGCGGCGGTCTCGCGCACGATGACCGCGGCCTTGCCCTTGTCCCACAGTTCGACGACGCGGGAGGAGAGAGTGGCCCTGCCCGCCGTCGGCAGCGGGTGATGGACCGTCAACTCCTGGCCCGCGTGCAGGATGCGGCGCAGGTCGATGTCGATGCCGGGCAGTTCGAAGGACGGGTCCGGGTCGGCGCCGGAGGAGATGCCGGTGCCTGCGACCATTGCGAAGGTGGGCAGCACCGTCAGTCCGCGTTCGTAGGTGAGGCCGGGTTCGGGCCCCACGGCGGCGTCGGCTCCCGCGCCGAGGCTGAGGTGGTAGAGGAGCACGTCCCGGGTCGTCCAGGAGATCTCCTCGACGGTGGGCGGCGCGCCCAGTGCCTTGTCACGGTCGATCGTCATGCGCGGGCCGTCCCCTCGGAAGTCCTGGCGGCGGGCACGGGTGCGGGATCGCGCGGCAGGCCCAGGATGCGCTCCCCGATGATGTTCAGCTGGACCTCGGTCGTGCCTCCCGCGATGGACATGCAGCGGGAGTTGAGGAACCACCAGGTGGGGTCCTGGCGGGGTCCTTCGCCGGTGAGGGAGGCGTCGCCCAGCCAGTCCATGGCGGTCTCCCACACCTGCTGGAGGTGTTCCACGCCGGCCAGTTTGGCGATGCTGGCCTCGGCGCCCGGCTGCTGTCCGGAGACCGAGCGCAGGGTGGCGCGCAGGCCGAGGAGGCCGCCCGCCTGGGCGTCGCAGAGGATGGCGCCGAGGGTGGTGAGCCGTTCGTCGTCCATCGCGTCGGGGGTGGAGGCCGCGAGGTCGAGCAGGGCCTCGCCGCCCGAGCCGAGCGAGGAGTCGTGGGACAGGGCGACGCGTTCGTTGGCCAGGGTGGTGCGGCTGAGCCGCCAGCCGTCGCCGGGTTCGCCGACGAGCAGGGCGTCGGGGACGAACACGTCGTCGAGGAACACCTCGTTGAACTCGGCCTCGCACGTGATCTGGCGCAGCGGCCTGATGTCGATGCCGGGGCTGTCCATGTCGAGCAGGAAGTACGAGAGCCCCTTGTGCTTGGGCGCGTCGGGGTCGGTGCGGGCGAGGAGGATGCCCCAGTCGGCGTCGTGGGCCATGGAGGTCCACACCTTCTGGCCGGTGATCCGCCAGCCGCCGTCGACCCGGACCGCGCGGGTGGAGAGGCCCGCGAGGTCGGACCCGGCGCCGGGTTCGCTGAACAGCTGGCACCACTTGGTCTCGCCGCGCAGGCTGGGCCGCAGGAACTTCTCGCGCTGCGCGTCGTCGCCGTGCGCGACGAGGGTGGGGACCACCCAGCCGCCGATGACCATGTCGACGGGCTTGAGGCCCGCGGCGCGGAGTTCCTCGGCGATGACGAGCTGGGTGACGGCGTCGGCGCCCTTGCCCCAGGGGGCGGGCAGGTGCGGGGCGGTGTAGCCGTGGTCGGCGAGGAAGCCGGGGCGCTCGGCGGCGGGCAGGGCGGCGGCCGCGCCGAGTTCGGCGCGGACCTCCTCGCGGACGGCCGCCGCGGAGGGCGGCAGTTCGACGCCGAGCCGGCGGCGCGAGCCGTCCAGGGTGAGCCGGGCGACGCGGCGGCGCCACCGCGCGGCGGGGCCGAGCGCGATCCGCAGGGTCTGGGCCCGGCGCAGGTAGAGGTGGGCGTCGTGCTCCCAGGTGAAGCCGATGCCGCCGAGGACCTGGATGCAGTCCTTGGCGGCGGCGAAGCCCGCGTCGACGGCGGTGGCAGCGGCGACGGCGGCTGCCAGGGCGGCCTCGCCGGGATCGTCGACGGCGCCGGGTTCGGCGGCGCGGGCCGCGTCCCAGGCGCAGGCGCGGGCCTGTTCGGCCTGTGCGAGCATCCGCGCGCAGCGGTGCTTGACGCCCTGGAACTGTCCGACGGGGCGGCCGAACTGTTCCCGGACGCGGGCGTAGTCGGCGGCGGTGGTGACGGCCCAGTCCGCGATGCCGGACGCCTCCGCGGCGAACAGGGTGGCGGCCAGGTCCAGCGGCAGCCGCCCGTCCACGCTCAGGACGTCACCGGCCGGTACCGGCACCGCGCTTGTGGACACCCGGGACGAGCGGCGGGTCAGGTCGTGGCTGCGCAGGTGGGTGGCCTCCACCGCGGCGCGCGGCACCACGACCCACTTCGTGGCGTCGCCGTCGGTGGCGGGCAGGACGAAGAGGTCGGCGGTGTGCCCGCCGACGACCGGTCCGCACTCGCCGGACAGCGTGGCCGTGCCGTCGTCCCCGCGGGTCAGGGCGAGGGTGCCGGGGCGCAGTCCGACGGCGCCGACGACGGTGCCGTCGGCGAGGCCCGGCAGGTACTTGCGGTGCCCGGCCCGGTTCAGGACGGCCGCGGCCAGGGTCGTCGGCAGGAACGGGCCGGGAGCGACGGCCCGGCCCAGCTCCTCCACGACGACGGCGAGTTCGACGAGCCCGTAGCCCGCTCCCCCGGCCTCCTCGGGCAGGTGCAGGCCGAGCAGGCCCTGTTCGGCGAGGGCCCGCCAGTACGGCGGGAGCGAAGCGTCCTCGGCGTCGACCGCCTTGCGCAGGACGTCCGCGGTGATGTGCCGGCCGGCGAAGGCGCGTACGGAGTCGCGCAGGTCGCGGTGTTCCTCGGTGAGGCCGATGGTCATGGTGTCTCAGATCCGTTCGATGATCGTCGCCGTCGAGTGCGCGCCGCCGGCGCACATGGTGATCAGCGCGGTGGACTTGTCGGCGCGCTCCAGCTCGTACAGCGCCTGGGTGATCAGCCGGGCGCCGGTGGAGCCCACCGCGTGGCCGAGGGCGATGGCGCCGCCGTTGACGTTCACCTTGTCCATGTCGGCCTTGTGGACCTGCGCCCAGGACAGCACCACGGAGGCGAACGCCTCGTTGATCTCGACGAGGTCGATGTCGTCGAGCGTCATGCCCGCCTTGTCCAGCACCGCGCGGGTCGCCTCGACGGGGCCGTCGAGGTGGTAGTACGGGTCGGAACCGACCATCGTGGAGGCGACGATCCGGGCCCGGCCGCGCAGGCCGAGGCGTTCGGCGCGGTCCTTCGCCATCAGCAGGACGGCGGCGGCCCCGTCGCTGATCTGGGACGAGTTGCCCGCGGTGTGGATGCCGTCGGGGACCACGGGCTTGAGCGCGGCGAGTCCTTCCGCGGTGGTGTCCCGCAGGCCCTGGTCGCGGGAGACGACGGCACGTTCACCGGTGGGGCCCTCGGGGCCCATGACGGGGGCGTCGATGTCGAGGACCTGTCCGGCGAATCGGCCTTCGGCCCAGGCGCGGGCGGCCTTCTGCTGGGATGCGAGCCCGAGGGCGTCCGCGTCGGCGCGGGTGATGCCGCGCTTGGCCGCGATCCGCTCGGCGGCCGTGAACTGGTCCGGCATGTCGAGCGACCAACTGTCGGGCACCGGCACGCCGGTTCCGGGAGTCTGCGCCTGGCCGAGGAACACCCGGCTCATCGACTCGACGCCGCAGCCGATGCCCGCGTCGATGGTGCCCGCGGCGATCAGCCCGTGGATCAGGTGCACGGCCTGCTGCGAGGAGCCGCAGGCGCAGTCGATCGAGGTGCAGGCGGTGGTGTGTGGGAGGCCGCTGTGCAGCCAGGCGGTGCGGGTCACGTTGTTGGACTGCTCGCCCGCCTGCGTGACGCAGCCGCCGACGACCTGGTCGACCGCGTCGGGGGCGAGGCCGGCCCGCTCCAGCAGGCCTTTCTGCGCCTGGCCCAGCAGTTCGGCCGGGTGCAGCCCCGACAGGACCCCGCGTCGCCTGCCGACCGGCGTGCGTGCGGCTTCGACTATGACGGCCTCGGCCATGGTTCTCCGTAGGTGTGTGGCGGCCCGCTGGGGCCGGGACGGTGTGGTCGCGTACACCTACAGAACTAGAATTCATTCTGAAAGAAAGCAAGGGGTCGTCCCACTCAGTGGGGTCCCCTCACACCCGGTCCGGGCCGCGCAGGACCACTTCGGCGCCCCCGTCGACGTACAACACCTGCCCGGTGACATGGGAGTTCTCCGTGCTCGTCAGCCAGCGCAGGGCCCGCGCGACCACCTCGGGCTCCGCGTGGCCGTTCAGCGGCATGGGCACGGCCTGCTCGACGATGCGGCGCTGCTCCTCGGTCACGGCGACGGCCGCGTGCATCGGGGTGAGCACCACACCGGGGGCGACGGCGTTCAACGGGATGCCCGCCCCGGCCCACGCGTCGGTGACGCTGGTGCGGCGCACCCAGCGGGCCAGGGCGGCCTTGGACGCGGGGTAGAGGGCGCCGCCCTCGCCCGCCTCCGTCAGGGCGGCGGCAGCGGCGAGCGCGGCCGGCTCGTCACCGGCGAGGCAGGCCTCGACGACGTCGTCCGAGCCGGTCTTCGTCCCGACGATGGATCCGACGAACGCGGCGCGCGGCGCCCCGGACCGGGCCAGCGCGGGCCTCAGTCCCTCCAACACCTCGGTGACACCGAAGTAGTTGACCGCGACCGTGGCGGGCACGCGGGCCGAGATCCCGGCGCAGGCGACTACCGCGTCGAGGACTCCCCCGCTGCGTTCGAGGACGGCGTGGACGGCTTCTTGGCGACCGGCGGCGGTGCCGAGGTCGGCGCAGACGTCGGCGTCCTTCAGGTCGACGCCGATCACGTCGTCCCCCCGGGCCCGCAGCATGTCGGCGAGTGCCCTGCCGATGCCGGAGGCCGCTCCGGTGACAACTGCCCGGCGCGGTGCGGGTGATGAGGTCATGGGTGTGGTGCCTTTCTGTCAGATGTGGGAGCCGCCGTCGGCGCGGATCTCCGCGCCCGTGAGATATCCGGCGTCCGGGGAGGCGGCGAAGGCGATGACGCCCGCGATCTGTTCCGGGTCCGCCGCCCCGAACGGCGCCCGGATGCGCTGGTAGTAGCTGGTGTCGAGGTCCGGCGGCAGCATGTCGGGCCGGGCGGTCAGGGGCGTGGCGACCGTGCCGGGCGAGACCGGCACGACGCGGATGCGCCGATGCGCCACCTCGGACGCGAGGGACAGCGAGAACGCCAACACCGCGCCCTTGGTGGCGGAGTAGGCGCTCATGAACGGATTGCCGTGGGTCGCGGACGACGAGGCCACGTTGACGACGACACCCCTGCCGTCGGGCAGATGGCGCAGCGCCTCGCGGCAGCACACCGCCGTGCCGACGACGTTGACGTCGAACAGGTGCCGCAGGTCGTCGACGGTGAGCCGGTCGATCGGCGTGGTGCGGTGCACGCCCGCCACGTTGACCAGGACGTCGATGCCGCCCAACTCCTCGGCGGCGCGGGCCACGGCGGCCACGACGGCGCTCTCGTCGGACACGTCGGCGACGTGGGTGTGGATCCGCCCATCGCCGGGCGGCAGTCGGTCGGCCGTGTCGCGCAGACCGCTCGCGGACAGGTCGACGGCGAAGACGGCGGCGCCCTCCGCGGCGAGCCGCAGCGCGGTGGCGCGGCCGATGCCGGATGCGGCGCCGGTGAGCAGGACGGAGGTGCCTTCGAAACGGTTCGGACGGTTCATCAGGGGCCCTTCACGGTTACGGATGCGGGCCCGTCGGGGCCGGGCGGTCAGGGGGTGGCCGGGTCGACGGCGGCGGCCCGGCCCGCCCGGCGCCCGAAGAAGGTGCCGTCGCCCAGCGAGGTACCGCTGACGTAGCCGTGTCCGTGCAGGCCGGAGCTGGCCCGGCCCGCCGCGTACAGGCCGGGGACGGGTGCGCCGGAGACGTCGAGCACGGCGCCGTCGACGGTGGTGTGCAGCCCGCCCAGGGTGAACCCGGCCGCGCCGGGCCCGGTGCCCGCGCTCCCCCGGCCTCCGGTGTGGAAGCCGCGGCGCGGGTCGAGGACGGCGAAGGGCGGCTTGAGAGGCCGCAGCCAGCGGCCGTTCTTGTGGAAGTAGGGGTCCTCGCCGTGCTCGGCGTGCCGGTTGTACGTGCCCACGGCAGCCTCCAACGCGCCCTCCGGCATACCGAGTTCGCGTTCCAGGACAGCCAGGCTGTCGTCGGCGTACCGGGGCAGCACGCCCCAGCGCTCCGCCTCGGGGACGGACTCGTAGCCCTCCTGATCGACGATCACCCAGTACGGGCCGGGCTGAGTCAGTACCGCCGCGGTGCTGAACAGACCGGGGTAGACGTCCTCGTTGACGAAGCGCTGCCCGTGGGCGTTGACCAGCAGTCCGCGCACGGTCAGGGCGGGCAGCGCGGTCATGGCGATCTCGGTCACGGACATCCGGCGGGTGGCCGCGCCGACGGCGCAGGCCATCCGGATGCCGCTGCCGTCGTCGAGGCCGTCGCTGACCTTGCCGAGTCCGAGCAGGGCCGGGGCGTGGTCGGCGAGCATCTCCTCGTTGTCGACGAATCCGCCGGTGGTCAGGACGGTCCCGCGGCGGGCGCGGAACGCCAGGTCCTGTCCGAAGCGGCGGGCGGTGACGCCGACGATCCGGCCGTCGTCGTCGGTGATCAGCGCGGCGGCGAGGGTGTCGGTGCGGACCTCGGCGCCGGCCTCGCGGGCCGCCGCGGTCAGCTTCTCCATCAGCAGTCCGCCGCCGAAGTGACCGACGGCGGGCCGGTGTCCGCGCGGCGCGGGCCGGGCGAGGGTGTCGTACGGCCAGGCGTTCTCACCGAGCCACATCAGCCCGTCGTGCGTGGGCGGCATCCAGGTCGGGGCGTCCCACAGGCTGTGCTCGAAGGGGACGCCCCGGTCGACGAACCAGTCGAAGTGCTCGGTGCTGCCGTCGCAGTAGGCGCGCAGCTTGGCCTCGTCGGCGTGCGGGCCGAGGGCCGCCGACAGATAGGCGAACATGTCGTCGGCGGTGTCCTCGAAACCGCAGGCGGCCTGTACGGCGGTGCCGCCGCCGAGGTACAGCTCGCCGCCGGACAGCGCCGACGAGCCGCCTCCGCCCGCACGGTCGAGGACCAGGACGTCCGCGCCCGCGGTGGCCGCCTCGAAGGCCGCCGCGGCGCCGGCGCAGCCGAGGCCCACGACGAGGACGTCGGCCTCGGCATCCCAGTGGGTGACGGACTCGGCGCGGACGGGGGCGACCGACCGGGGCCGGGTCATCCGCCCTGCTTGGGCTTCTCGGGCGCCCGGGGAGTGGAGAACGCCGCGAGCGGCTCGGAGCCCGACCAGTCGTGGCCCCAGTAGCTGTCCGCCGTGATCTCCTCGGCGGTGTAGTGGCTCTCGTCGACGAGCATTCCGTCGGTGCCGTACTCCAGGTCCCAGCCGCCCGGTGCGCGGACGTAGAAGGAGACCATCTTGTCGTTGGTGTGCCGGCCGAGCGTGGAGGAGAGCGGGAAGCCGAGGCGGCCCACGTTGTCGAGGGCGCGGCCGACCGCGTCCAGGGAGTCGACCTCGACCATGAGATGGACCATGCCGGGGGCCTCGCCGTGCGGCGCCGGGCACAGGGCCAGGCTGTGGTGGCGCTGGTTGACGCCCATGAAGCGCACGCGGCGCGGCGGGGCGTCCGGCGACTGGGCGCTCAACTTGACCGCGCCGCGCGGCAGGAAGCCGAGGACCTCCGTGTAGAAGGCGACGGTCTCGTCCATACGGGTTGTCGGCAGGACGACGTGGCCCATGCCCTGGGCGCCGGTGACGAAGCGCTGCCCGAGGCCGGTGAGGACGGGACTGTGGTCGAGGACGGGCCCGAAGAACACCTCGACGCGGACACCTGCCGGGTCCTCGAAGGCGATGGCCCGCTCCACCGCGAGTTCGCCGGCCTCCTGCCAGGTCAGCTCCTTGACCGCGGTGCCGGACGCCTCGACGGCGCGGGCGACCTCGGCCAGCGCGAACTGGTCGCGCACCTCCCAGCCGACGGCCTCGGCCCGGTCGGTGTCGCCGGGCAGGACGACGAGCCGGGCCCGGCGCTCGTCCATCCTGAGGTAGAGCCCGTCCGGGTCGGGGCCTGAGCCCTCGGCGAACCCGAGCGCGTCCACGGTGAGTTCGCGCCAGCGGGCGACGTCCCGGGTGCGGACCCGGAGGTACCCGAGTCCTCGGATGTGCGTCATGTTCTACGTCCCGTCCTTCCTGCCTGAAGTGGCCTGTCGTGGTCCCGCCGGTGTCAGATCATCGAGCGCATGGGCCCCTGCGGGGGCTCCACGCCGATCTGGGTGAGCGCCGCGACGTGGAAGACCGCGCCGGTCACATGGATGGCGTGGGCGAGGCCCGTGTGCGCGTCGCGCCAGAAACGCTGGATGGGGTTGCTCATGCGCATGGCGTTGCCGCCGGAGCGGGCGACGATCTCGTCGACCGCGCGGACGGCCCGCCAGGCGGCACGGGCCTGGGTGCGGCGGCCGACGGCCCGCCGGTCGAAGCTCACCCGCTCGCCGGCCTCGACCATGTCGTAGAGGCTGCTGATGTTGTCCAGCAGGGCGGCGCGGGAGGCGGCGATCTCGGCGGCGGCCTCGCTGACCGCGTACAGGACGTAGGGGTCGTCGCGGACGGCGGTGCCGGTGATCTGGACGCGGTCGCGCTGGTACGCCAGGTGGTGGGCGAGGGCGCCCTCGCAGATGCCGATGACGGAGGCGGTGATGCCGAGCGGGAAGGCCGCCGAGAACGGCAGCCGGTACATCGGGTTGGTCAGCCCCGCCTCCTCGGCGAGGCTGCCGTCGACGACCTTGGCGTACTCGACGACCCGGTGCGCGGGCACGAAGGCGTCCTTGACGACGACATCCTTGCTGCCGGTGCCGCGCAGGCCCACCACGTCCCAGGAGTCGTCGACGATCTCGTAGTCCGCGCGCGGCAGGATCACGTGCACGGAAGCGGGCGGGTTCAGCCGCTCGCCCTTCTCGTCGGCGAGGAAGGCGCCGAGGAAGATCCAGTCGCAGTGGTCGGTGCCGGAGGAGAACTGCCAGTGGCCGTTGAAGACATAGCCGCCGTCGACGGGCCGCAGCAGGCCCATCGGGGCGTACGGGGAGGCGATCCAGGTGTCGGGGTCCTCGCCCCAGATCTCCTCCTGCACCCGTGGGTCGGCCATCGCCATCTCCCACGGGTGGACGCCGACGACGCCGGTCACCCAGCCGGTGGAGCCGTCGCAGGCGGCGATCTCCATGACGGTCTCGGCGAACTCCCTCGGGTGCAGTTCGAGTCCGCCGTACTTCTTCGGCTGGAGCATCCGGATCGCCCCGGTCTCCCGCAGCACCTTGGCCGTCTGGTCGTCGAGCCGGCCGAGCGATTCGTTCGCGGGTCCCAGGGCGCGGATCTCCTCCGCGCGTTCGACGACGGCGTCGAGTACCGGATTGGACATGCGTGCGCTCACTTTCCCGCGGGCGTCGGCCCGGTCGTGTCCTTGGCCGCGCCGGCCCGCTGGGCGAGCCCGACGGCGATCTCGATGAGCTGGTCCTCCTGGCCGCCGACGAGCCTGCGGCGGCCCGCCTCCAGCAGGAGTTCGGTGCCGGAGACGCCGTACTTGGCGGCCTGCCGGGCGGCGTGTGCGAGGAAGCTGGAGTAGACGCCGGCGTAGCCCATGGTCAGCGACATCCGGTCGAGCAGGCGGTCGCCGCCCATGACGGGCAGGACGATGTCCTCGGCCGCGTCGATGATCTTCGGGATGTCGATGCCGGTACGGATACCGAGTTTCTCTGCGACGGCCGCGAAGGCCTCGACGGGCGTGTTGCCCGCGCCCGCGCCGAACCGGCGGGTGGACCCGTCGATCTGCAGGGCGCCCGCCCGCACGGCGGCCACCGAGTTGGCGACGCCGAGCCCGAGGTTCTCGTGGCCGTGGAAGCCGACCTGCGCGTCGTCGCCGAGTTCGGCGACGAGCGCGGCGACCCGGCCCCCGACCCCTTCGAGGATCAGCGCCCCCGCGGAGTCCACGACGTACACGCACTGGCAGCCCGCGTCGGCCATGATCCGGCCCTGCCGGGCCAGCGCCTCGGGCGGGGTGCTGTGCGCCATCATCAGGAAACCGACGGTCTCCAGGCCGAGTTCGCGGGCCAGACCGAAGTGCTGCGCGGCGATGTCGGCCTCGGTGCAGTGGGTGGCGATGCGGCAGATCGCGGCGCCGTTGTCGGCGGCCTCGCGGATGTCGTCCTGGATGCCGAGTCCCGGCAGCATCAGGAAGGCGATCTTCGCCTGCCGGGCGGTCTTCACCGCCTCCTTGATGAGTTCCTGCTCCGGGGTGTGGCTGAAGCCGTAGTTGAACGAGGATCCGCCCAGGCCGTCGCCGTGGGCGACCTCGATGACGGGGACCCCGGCGTCGTCGAGGGCGGCGACGACGGACCGCACGTCCTCCACGGTGAACTGGTGCTGCTTGGCGTGCGAACCGTCCCGCAGCGAGGAGTCGGTGACGCGGATGTCGAGGTCTGCGCTGAAGGGCATGACGGAGGGCTCCTTGGTGGTCAGGACGCGGTTTGCCGGGCGTTGATCCGCTGGGCGAAGCCCTCACCGACCTTGGTGGCCGCGGCGGTCATGATGTCGAGGTTCCCGGAGTACGGCGGCAGGAAGTCGCCCGCGCCCTCGACCTCCAGGAAGATCGCGACCCGGGCGAGTCCGCCGCTGACGGTGTCCGGGTCGTCGAACTGCGGCTCGGCGCGCAGCCGGTAGCCGGGTACGTACGCGGCGACCCGCTCCACCACCTCGTGGACGGACGCGGTGATCGCCGCGCGGTCGGCGTCCACGGGGACGGCGCAGAAGACGGTGTCCTGCATCAGCATGGGCGGTTCGGCCGGGTTGAGGATGATGATGGCCTTGCCCCGTCCCGCGCCGCCGATGGTCTCGATGCCCCGGCTGGTGGCGAGGGTGAACTCGTCGATGTTGGCGCGGGTTCCGGGGCCCGCGGAGGGCGAGGCGACACTGGCCACGATCTCCGCGTACGCGACCTCGGTGACCCGGGAGACGGCGTGCACCATCGGGATGGTGGCCTGTCCCCCGCAGGTGATCAGGCTGACGTTGGGGGCGTCCAGGTGTGCGCCGAGGTTGACGGCCGGGACGACGGCGGGGCCGAGCGCGGCGGGGGTCAGGTCGATGGCCTGGATGCCGAGTTCGGCGTACTTGGGCGCGTTCGCCCTGTGCACGTGGGCCGAGGTCGCCTCGAAGACCAGGTCGGGCTTCTCGTCCCCGGCGAGCAGCGGCTCCACGCCGTCGGCGCTCGCCGTCAGGCCCTCCTCGGCGGCGCGTTTGAGGCCGGGGCTCTGCGCGTCGATGCCGATCATCCAGCGTGGCTCGATCGTCTCGGACCGGAGCAGTTTGTACATCAGGTCGGTTCCGATGTTCCCGGAGCCGACGATGGCGGCGGTCGCCTTGGTCACTGTTCGAACCTCATCCGTCGTAGGTGATCCTGATCCGCTCGCTGAGCGGGCGTGCCTGGCAGGCCAGGACGTAGCCGTCGGTGATGTCTCGTTCGTCGAGCACCTCGTTGCGCTCCATCGCCACCTCGCCCTCGACGAGCAGGCAGGTGCAGGCGCCGCAGTTGCCCTCGCGGCAGGAGTACGGCGCGTCGAGGCCGTCGGCGAGGAGTACGTCGAGGAGCGTGCGGCCCGCCGGCCAGGGCAGCGTCCTGGTGTCGCCGTCGAGCTCCACCTCGACCTCGCCGGCCGGGCCAGATGCCTCGGGGGCCGGGGGTGTCTCCGGTGCGGCGAACGGGTCGCCGGTCAGCGAGGTGAACCGCTCGACGCGCACCCGGTCCGCCGGCATGCCCATGCCCGTGAGGGTGGTGGTGGCCAGCTCCATGAAGGGGCCGGGGCCGCACACGAACGTCCGGCGTCCGGCGTACGGACCGGCGAGGGCGCGCAGGGCGGGGCCTGCGGGCAGCCCCTGCACCGACTCCAGCCAGTGCATCACCGTGAGCCGGTCGCCGAACTCCTCGGCGAGCGCCACGAGTTCGCTCCGGAAGATGACGGACCGTTCGTCGCGGTTGGCGTAGATCAGGGCGACGGATCCGGTGCCCGCGTGCAGGCAGGACTTCAGGATCGACATCACCGGGGTGATGCCGCTGCCCGCCGCGACGAGGAGCAGGTCCTCGTCGAGTGTGTCGGGGGTGAACGTGCCCGCGGGCCGCAGGACGTCGAGGGTGTCCCCCTCCACGACGTGGTCGCAGATCCAGTTGGAGCCGTAGCCGTCCACCGTGCGCTTCACGGTGATCTTCAGCTTGTCGTCGCGCAGCGGGGAGCTGGACAGCGAGTAGCAGCGGGCCGCTCCCCCGGCGCGCTCGGTGGGCACCCGGACGGTCAGGAACTGGCCCGGCCGGTAGCCGAGCCGCTCCCCCGGAGCGTCGACCGGTTCGAGCACCAGCGAGTGCGCGTCGGCGGTCTCGCGGACCACCTCGACCACACGGACCGTGAGATGGGTGTCCCGCCCCGTGGTGTCTCGTCCCATGGTGTCTCCGCCTTCCCTGCTCACCGGTTACCGGCGTGCCGGGCGGCGATGTAGCCGAAGACCATGGACGGGCCGATGGTGGCTCCAGGGCCCGCGTACTCGTTGGCCATCACGGACGCGGAGGTGTTCCCGGTCGCGTAGAGGCCGTCGATGTGGCGGCCGTCCTCGCGCAGCACCCGGCTGTGCTCGTCGCAGACGAGGCCGCCCTTGGTGCCGAGGTCGCCGACGTCGAGGCGCACCGCGTAGAAGGGAGCCTTGTCGATGACGTCGAGGTTCGGGTTGGGCAGCGTGGGGTCGCCATAGTAGCGGTCGTAGGCGCTGTCGCCGCGGCCGAAGTCGGTGTCCTTGCCGGTGCGGGCGAAGCCGTTGAACCGTTCGACGGTCGCCGCCAGTTCCTTCTCCGGTACATCGATGGCGCGGGCGAGTTCGGCGATGGTTCCGGCCTGGTGGACGAGGCCCGCGTCGTAGAAGCCGCGAGGGAAGGGCATGCCGGGCAGCACCTGGGCGAACGGGTAGCGGGCACGCGCCTTGGCGTCCATCACGAACCAGGCGGGGACGTGCTTGCCCGCGAGCTGGTCGTGGACGAAATTCGTGTACGGCGACGACTCGTTGGTGAACCGCTTGCCCTGCGCCGACACGATCACGGACGGCGGGATGCAGCGTTCGGAAACGAGGGGGATCGTCACGCCCTTGGGGTGGCGCACCGACGGCATCCACCACGCGTCGTCCATGAAGTCGACAGCCGCGCCGAGTTCCAGTCCGGCGCGGATCCCGTCACCGACGTTCTCCTGCGCGCCCGCGCTGTAGTCGGCCGTGCCGCCGTCCGGCAGGTACCGCTCGCGCATCTCCTGGTTGTGGTCGAATCCGCCGGCGGCGAGGAGCACACCGTGCCGGGCGCCGATCCGCACGGCCTTGCCGTCGCGTTCGGCGACGATGCCGGTGACCCGGCCGTCGTCGTCGGTGACGAGGGAGGTCATGGGGGTGTCCAGCCACAGGGGCACTTCGGCGTCCTTGAGGGCCATGCGAAGCCGGGCCACCAGGGCGCGGCCGCCGGTGGACATGTGCCGGCGGCGGACCACGTTGGAGGAGACCCGCCAGGCGGCGACGACGGAGGCCCAGCGGCCCCGCCAGGTCCGCTTGACCATGGCCAGGTCGTGGTAGTCCTTACCGGTGACCCAGAGGCCGAGCGGGCCCTTGAGGCTGTTGGGCCGCTGGTACTTCTCGTCCTCGCGGAGCTTGCGGGTGTCGAAGGGGACGGCCTCGATCGAGCGGCCCTCGGGGCGCCCGCCCTCGTACTCGGGGTGGTAGTCGGAGTAGCCCTTGGTCCAGGTGAAGCGCATCCACTTGCTGCGGCACAGCAGTTCCATCGTGGCGGGGCCCTGGTCGACGTAGGCGTCGAGGCGGGCGTCCGGGACCCGGCCCTCGGTGAGCAGGTCGAGGTAGCGGCGTACGGACTCGCGGCTGTCGTCGTGCCCTTTGGCGCGCAGCACGGGGTTGTTGGGGATCCAGATGCCGCCGCCGGAGATGCCGGTGGTGCCGCCGTACATGGAGCCCTTCTCGACCACGACGGTGGAGAGTCCGGCGTCGACGGCGGTCAGCGCGGCGGTCATGCCACCGCCGCCGCTGCCGACGACGACGAAGTCGTACTCATGGTCCAAGGCGGGGGCGGGGTCGGGAGCGGGTGTCATGCCGACTCCTTGCGGGTCAGGAAGGCCAGTACGACGTTCTCCCAGGCCGCCTTCTGCTCGATCATCACCCAGTGACCGCAGTCGGGGAACACGTGCAGTTCGGCGTCGGGAATGGTGCGCATCGGCACGATGGACATGTCGACGGGGCTCACGCGGTCGTCGCGGCCCCAGGTGATGAGGGTCTTCGGCCTGAGCCGGTGCAGCATCGCCCAGTACGGGGGCTGGTCGGATGCGGCAGCGGCGGCCGCGCGGGCGGCGAAGGCGGAACTGCCGTACATCGCGCGGGCGTTGGCGAGGGCCTGCGGGTCGTTGGCCAACTGCCAGCGCTCTTCGATCAGTTCGTCGGTGACGAGGCTCTGGTCGTGCACCATGGAGCGCAGCCAGCGGACCAGGCCCTCGCGGGTGGGGTGGTCGGTGAACTCGGTGAGGAGCCTGATGCCCTCGCCGGGGCCGGGGCTGTACAGGTTGCGGCCGATGCCGCCGATGGTGACGAGCCTGCGGATCCGGTCGGGGTGGGCGAGCGCGTACTGAGTGCCGACGATGCCGCCCATGGAGTTGCCGATGACGTCGACCTGGTCCAGGCCGAGGGCGTCGAGGAAGCGGCCGAGGGCGGCCGGCGCGGTGACCATGGGGTGCCCGTCGGCGGGATCGCTGACGCCGAAGCCGGGCAGTTCCAGGACGAGACAGCGGAAGTGCTCGGCGAACGTGGCGAGGTTGCCGCGGTAGTTGCGCCAGCCGGTGACGCCGGGTCCCGAACCGTGCAGCAGCACGAGGGGCGGCCCTTCACCGGCCTCGTGGTACCTCAATACGCCCTGATCGGTCGCGAGTTCACGCGCGGTGGACTCGTGGCTCAGCTCCGTCATCGTTCCCGCTTTCGCCGTCCTGTGTCGCCGTCCTGTGGTCGACGCCGGGAACGTAACCGGCCGGGTGCGGGCGGAGCGGGGAGCGTCCCGATCAGCGGGACGTGCGGGTGGCGGGGGCCGGACCGCGGCCGGGGGCGGCGGCGCCGCGTGCCGGGTTCCACTCATCGGGAGCCCGCTCCGGCGCCGTCCGGCACGGCCCTACCGTCGGCCTCCGTCCGCCCACCACGCACGACACCGTGCCACCCCTCTTGAGGTGATCCCGATGAGAGCACAGTCGCCGACCGCACCCGAGGCGCACGGCGGCGCGGCGCCCGCGCCGGCCGACATGCGGCGGGCCATGGGGGCGTTCGCGACCGGGGTGACCGTGGTCACCGGCCTCGACTCCGGGGGCGTTCCGGTCGGGTTCGCCTGTCAGTCCTTCGCGTCCGTCTCGCTCGAACCGCCCCTGATCCTCTTCTGCGCCGACCACCGCGGCCGGGCCTGGCCGCAGATCAGGGACACGGGCCGGTTCTGCGTCAACGTCCTGGCCGAGGAGCAGTCGGGACTGTGCGAGCGCTTCGGCTCCAGCAGGGGCGCCAAGTACGAGGGGCTCGGCTGGGACCTCTCCCCCTGGGGTACTCCGGCGCTGCGCGGCGTGCTGATGCGCGCGCACGCGGAGGTGTACGACGTGCATGTGGCGGGCGACCACGACGTGGTGATCGGCCGGGTCCTGGGCCTGGAGGCGGGGCGCGAGCAGCGGCCGATGCTCTTCTTCCGGGGCCACTTCGGCGTGGACGGCGCCCCGGCCGCACCCGCCACCACCACCCCCTCGGGCCCCTTCACCTGGGGTGTGGGCGACCTCTGGGGCTGACGGGGCGTTCGACGCGGCAAGGACGCGGTGGGACGGCGCGGGCGTCAGAGCCAGTCGCCGTCCTGACCGGCCGTCAGCAGCCGGTCCATGGTCTGCGGCGACCAGTTCTGCTCCCGGTCCGCCACGACGGACCGGTCCTTCCCGTGCCGGTCGGGGTTGTCCATGCAGGGGAACAGCTCCCGTGAGACCTGCCGGGCGGCGTCGACCACCAGCGGTGCGACCTTCTCCAGCGGGGTACGCGCCTCTCCGGCCAGCGAGATCGCGGCCACCGGCCCCTCCGGGCCCCGTACGGCCACGGAGACGCAGGCGATGCCGGGGAAGAACTCGCCGTGCTCGAAGGCCAGTCCGCGCCGCCGCCTGATCCGGTGCAGCTCCTGGTGGAGCGTGGGCAGGTCGGCGATGGTGCGCTGGGTGAGCTTGCCCAGGGTGTCGGCCAGCCGGGACTCGACGTCCTCCGGCTCCAGCCAGGCCAGCATCGCCTTGCCGAGCGCCGTGGCGGGGGCCGGTGCCCGGCCGCCGACCCACGAGGGCACGGAGGCGGCGAAGCGGCCTCCCGCCTTGTCGAGGTAGAGCACCTGTCCTTCGTCGAGCACGGCGAGGTGGACGACCAGACCGGTGCGGATCTGCAGCTGGTGCAGCCGTCCCGCGGCGACCGAGCGGATCTCGGCGTGGGCGCCGTCGCCGCCACCGAGTCCGAGGGCGCGGCGGCCGAGCCCGTAACCGAAGTGGGTGTGCTCCAGCCAGCGCAGCCGTACCAGCTGTTCGAGGATGCGATGGGCCGTGGAGCGCGGCAGCCGAGTGCGGCGTGCCACGTCCTCCAGGGACAGCCTCGTGGTGCGTCCGGTGAACGCGTCCATGATCAGCGTCATCCGCTCGACCATCGACGGCGGCAGCTCCTTGCGAGCGGGCGTGTCCACAGCAGCCACGTCGTTGACAACCGTCATGGGCCCTCCTCCGTGCTTTCTGAAATGAATTCTACTTTTCGGAAGCTAGCAGCGCGCGACGGCAATGAGGAAGGGGTGTGCACGGGATTCCACCCACGGGCCCGCAGGCCCACTCCCGGCGGCCTCCCGATCAGCGGGACCGACCGGCGCCCACGTCCCGCTCCTGCGCTACGAATCGCCTGGACAGCACGCCCATGGCCGACGGTACGAGGAGAGAGTCCATGCGGATCGGGATCACATCGCCCGTGGTGGTGCAGCTGCCGGGCGCCGCCTCCCCCTGGGAGGCGGACGCCGGCATCGAGGAGCTCGCCCTCGTCGCGCGGACGGCCGACCGGCTCGGTTTCCACCACCTCACGTGCAGCGAGCACGTGGCCGTCCCGGTCGACGTCGCCCGTGAACGCGGCGGCACCTACTGGGACCCGGTGGCCACCCTCGGCCACCTCTCCGCGCTGACCAGCCGCATCCGGCTCGTCACCCAGGTACTCGTCCTCGGCTACCACCACCCGCTCCAGATCGCCAAGCGCTACGGCACCCTGGACCGGCTCAGCGCCGGGCGCGTCACGCTCGGCCTCGGCGTCGGCAGCCTCGCCGAGGAATTCGACCTGCTGGGAGCCGAGTTCGCAGGCCGGGGCGCACGCGCCGACGACGCCCTGCGTGCCCTGCGGGCCGCGCTGTCCCGGCGGATGCCGGAGTACCGGGGCGAGCACTACTCCTTCGGGGACTTCGTCGTCGAACCGCACGCCGTCCAGGACACCGTCCCGCTGTGGGTCGGCGGCCGGACGCCGCGCTCGCTGCGCCGGGCCGTCGCACTGGCGGACGGCTGGGTGCCGTTCGGCCTCGCGCCCGACCGGCTGCGCGAGATGCTCGCCGGGGCCGAACTGCCGGACGGCTTCGAGGTCGTCCTCGCCCCCGGCCGCCCCCTCGACCCGACGGGAGCGCCGGGGGACACGGTCACCGCCCTGACCCGGCTGCGCGACGCGGGGGCCACACTCCTGTCCGCCTCCGTCGCGGCACGCTCCGCGGAGCACTACTGCGAGCAGCTGGAAGCCCTGTACGCCCTGGCCGGCGACCTCTGACGACCTCTCACCCCATATGACAGGAGCGACCGTTGAGCGAAACCGAGCAGCCTGCTCCGGACATTCGGCACACCCTGGCCCGCCTCGAACGGAGACTGTCCCGGCTCGAGGACGAGGCCGCCGTCACGTCCCTGATCCTGTCCTACGGTCCGCTGGTCGACAGTGGGCAGGCCGAGGCCGTGGCCGCCCTCTGGGAGGAGGACGGCGTCTACGACGTCGACGAACTGCTGATGACCGGCCGCGCGGAGATAGCGGCCATGGTCCGCTCCCCCAACCACCAGCGGTGGATCGGGCAGGGCTGCGCCCATGTCGTGGGGGCGCCGCGGGTGCGGGTGGACGGCGACGACGCCGTCGCCGTCTGCTACACCACGATGATCGTCCGCGATCCGGAGACGGGCACGTTCGTCCTGCGGAGGGCCACCGCGAACCACTGGCGGCTGCGCCGGGGCGCCGACGGCTGGCGGGTCACCGTCCGCACGAACCGGGTCCTGGACGGCCGGGCCGACTCCCCCGGGCTGCTCGCCTCCGGCGTGGCGGCCTGCGAGCCGGAGGAGGAGGCGTGAGCGGGGACACGGCGGCGGGCGCACACGGCGGGGTGGAGAACGACCACCGGCTCATCACCGAGGCACTCGCCCGCCTCGCCTCCGCGCTCGACGCTCGTGACTGGGCGGGCGTTGCCGCAGCCTTCACCCCGGACGCGACCGGCTACGGCGCCACCGGCGTGCGGGACATCGTCTCCGTCGTCCGAGACCATCTCGGCGGCTGCGGCCCCTCCCAGCACCTGCTCGGCAATCACCGGGTGACCGTCGAAGGCGACCGCGCCCGGTCCCTGACGTACGCGCGTGTCCACCACCAGGGCGCGGGCCCGTGGGCGGGCCGCTTCTTCGAGTGCTGCGGCGAGTACGACGACCGCTGGCAGCGCACGGGCGGGCAGTGGCTGCTGTGCGGACGGCAGTTCACCATGACGATCCGGATCGGGGACTTCGGCGTGCTGCGCCCGGCGTCCGACCGGGAGACATGACAGGGCACCCCGACACATCAGGTGTCGTAAGGCACCTGATGTGTCGGGGCACCGACCTGCCTCAGCCGGCCGCCTCGCTCGCGGACAGGCGCACCTCGCCGACGGGCCCGGCCTCCTCCTTCGGTTCGACCAGACCGCCGCGCGCGGGGGCGCGTCCGTGCTTCATGAGCAGGGCGACCACCGTTCCGATCACGCCGACCACCGCGGCGTACCCGTAGGCGTGGGTGAGGGCGCTGTCCGCGTACACCACGGAACTGGTGGCCGCGTCGACCTTCAGGACGTGGCCGGACATGACCACACCGGTGAGCGACGTGGCGATGCCGGCGGACAGCAGGGTGGTCATGCCGGCGATGGAGTTGCCCACCGCGTTCTGCGACGCGGGCAGGGAGTCCTGGAGCAGGTTGGCGTTCGAGGAGTGCAGGAAGCCGTTGGCGCAACCGCCGGCCAGGGCGAGCAGACCGATCTGCCACTGCACGGTGAACAGTTGGGAGCCCAGGAGCATGACCAGGAGGTAGCACGCGGCGCCCGCGAGGAGCACGTTGCGGGCGCCGATCTTCGTGGTCAGGTAACCGCCGAGCGGGCCGACGAACATGGCGGTGATGCCCAACGGGCAGGTCCAGATGGCGAGTTCGGTGGCAGAGAGCCCCGCGCCGTAGCCGAGGCCGGGGATGCCCTCCGGTGTCCGGAGCATGGTGGGGCTGATCAGCGCATGCGCGTTCATCATGTACGTCACGCAGCCGACGGCCAGCACGGTCGGTCCGAACCGGGGGCCCAGCAGGACGTCCAGTGAGATCAACGGGTGACTGCAGACCCGCTCCCACGCCGCGAAGGCCACCAGCATGACGACCCCGACGATCAGGAAGGTGAGGGTCGATCCGGCCGTCCATCCCCAGGAGTTGCCCTGGGTGATGCCGAGCAGCAGCACACCGATGCCCGGTCCGAGCAGGAGCGTTCCGACGTAGTCGACGGGACGGTCGACGCGCACCGGACTCTCGGGGATGACGAAGGCGTAGAACGGCAGCAGGACGACCGCGTACAGCGCGAGGAACCAGAAGACACCTTCCGGGCCGTGCGCGTCGACGAGCCAGCCGGCCAGGAACGGGCCGACGAGCGCCGCCATGCCGACCCCGGTCACCACGGTGCCGAGGGCGATGGGCACGAACGGACGCGGCATGATGTCGCGGACGAGGCTGTACGAGAGGGAGACGATCCCGACGATGCAGCCCTGCACGGCCCGCCCCACCAGCAGCACGGCGAAGGAGGAGGCGAGCGCGCAGATCACGCTGCCCGCGAGGAAGACGAGGCCGAGCAGGAGGATGACCCGCTTCTTGCCCCACTTGTCGGCGGCCTTGCCGATGAGCGGCATGACGGTGGCGCCGGCCAGCGTGACGATCGAGGCGGCCCAGGCGATGTTCAGCGTCCTGAACTCCCTGGCCATGTCCGGCATCGCCGGATAGACCATCGTGATCTCGAAGGTGGCGGCCTCCGAGAGCAGGATGACCAGGGCGAGCACGGCCACTGCTCTCCCTTTGGAGACCACCGCGGGGCGCGGGGTGACGTTGTCTGCCATCGTGATCCTTTGTCCGGGGTGCGGAGTGCGGAGTGCGAGGGGTATGGCGGGACTGTGCGATGGGGGGTGAGTGACCGTCAGCCTCAGTCGGCTGACGGTGCGTTGAGCTGCCAGGGCGCGGCCCGTTCCAGCTGCGCGGCCAGGGCGAGGAGCAGTCCCTCGCCCGCGACGGCGGCGAACTGGACACCGAGCGGCAGTCCCTCGCCGTCGTGGCCGAAGGGGACGGACATCGCGGGCATGCCGGTGACGTTGTGGACGCTGGTGAACGCCGACTGCACGGCGGCGTGTTCGTAGATCGTCTCGGGTCGGCGTGTGTCGAGGGTGCCGAGCAGGGGTGTGGGGCGCGCGAGGGTCGGGGTCAGCAGGACGTCGTACGTCTCGAAGGCGGCGCCGACCTGCCAGCCGATCTCCTGCGCCCGGCGCAGCGCACGGCTGACGTCCGCGCCGGTGAGGCTGCGGCCGTGGTCGTGGATCACTGCGGTGAGGGGCTCGATGTCGTCGTCGGCGAGGGGCCGCCCGAGCTGTTCGAGCCGTCCGTCGATCTGGGCGACCAGGTCGGCGCCCATGAGCGTGGCCGAGGTGGCCGCGACCTCCGCAGGCCGGTAGGGGGCGGCTGTCTCGACGACGAGATGCCCCAGTTCCTCGCACACGCGGGCGGCGTCGAGCACGGCCCGCAGCGAATCGGCGTGCACCTCCGGGCCGCCCGGCAGGGAGGTGACCAGGCCGATCCGCAGCCGCCCCGGATCGCGCCGCGCGCAGTCGGCGAACGTGCCTCCGGTCGCGGCGGGCGCCGCGTAGGCGTCGCCGGGGAGCGGGCCCGCGGCGATGTCGAGCAGCAGCGCGCTGTCGCGCACCGTGCGGGTTACGGCGTGGTGGCCGGAGACCAGTCCGGAGAGGGTGGTGGGGCGGGGTGCGGGCGAGATCCGGCCGCGCGCGGGCTTGAGACCGAAGAGCCCGCAGGCCGCGGAGGGGATGCGGATCGAGCCGCCGCCGTCGCTGGCGTGCGCGACCGGCACCATTCCGGCGCTCACGGCGGCCGCCGATCCGCCGCTCGAACCGCCGGGCGAGTGGTCCTTGCCCCAGGGGTTGCGGGTCGGCCCGTACAGCGTGGGTTCGGTGCTTGCGTTGAGGCCGAGTTCGGGGGTGTTGGTGGTGCCGAGGACGACCATGCCGGCGCGTCGGTAGCGCTTGACGAGTTCGCTGTCGCGGGTGGCGACGACGTCGGCGAAGAGCCTGCTGCCGCCGGTGGCGGGCAGCCCGTCGACCTCCATGCCGAGGTCCTTCACGAGCACCGGCACGCCGCGCAGCGGGCCGTCGGGCAGTCCGGCGTCCACCTCGGCGAGCGCCGCGTCGAATCGGGTGTGGATGACGGCGTTGAGTTCGCCGTTGAGCTTCTCGATCCGGGCGACGGCGGCCTCGACCACTTCGCGGGCGCTCACCTCGCCGCCCGATATCGCGGATGCCGTCGCGACGGCATCCCACCTGTCGGCCACTGGATTCTCCTCACACTCGGACAACCACGGGAAGGTGAGGGGAAATTACGACCCGTCGCCCCCGCCGATGCGAGGCATCCCACTCACCGGGAGAGCGCGTGGGGGTGTGCCGGAGACGAGCGCGTCGGCGTGGCCGGACCGTCGGTCAGGGGCGGGCTTCTCTGGGCAGCCCGAGCACCCGCTCGGCGATGATGTTGCGCTGAATCTCGTTCGACCCGGCGTAGATGGTGTCGGAGCGGGAGAACAGGAAGAGCCGCTGCCAGTCGTCGAGGTCGTAGGGTTCACCGGCGGCGAGCATGCCGTCGGCGCCGCACACGTCCATGGCGAGTTCGCCCAGCTCCCGGTGCCAGGTGGCCCAGTAGATCTTCCCGATGGACGCCTCGGGGCCGGGCGCCCCGGCGGCGGTGCCCTCCAGCATGCGCAGCGCGTTGAACCGGATGGTCTCCAGGCCGATCCAGGCGCGGGCGAGCCGGTCACGGATCAGTGGGTCCTCGGCGCTGCCGTTGCGCCGGGCCAGGTCGATCAGCGTCTCCAGTTCGCGGCGGAAGCCGACCTGCTGGCCGAGGGTGGACACACCCCGCTCGAAGCCGAGCGTGGCCATGGCGACCTTCCAGCCCTCGCCGGGTGCGCCGACGATGTTCGCGGCGGGGGTGCGGGCCCGGTCGAAGAAGACCTCGTTGAACTCGCTGGTGCCCGTCAACTGGGTGATGGGCCGGATGTCGACCCCCGGCTGGTCGAGCGGGACCAGCAGGTAGGACAACCCCTTGTGGCGTACGGATCCGGGCTCGGTGCGGGCGACGACGAAGCACCAGTCGGACTCGTGGGCGAGCGAGGTCCAGATCTTCTGTCCGGTCACGGACCACGTCTCGCCGTCGCTCTCGGCCCTGGTCCGCACGTTGGCCAGGTCCGAGCCGGCGTCCGGCTCGCTGTAGCCCTGGCACCACAGTTCCTCGACCCGCACGATCGGCGGCAGGAAACGGGCGCGCTGTTCGGGCGTCCCGAAGGCGATGAGGGTCGGCCCAAGGAGCTGCTCCCCGATGTGGTTGACCCGCGCGGGGGCGTCGGCGAGGGCGTACTCCTCGTGGAAGGCGACCTGCTGTTCGAGGCCGGCGCCGCGGCCGCCGTACTCCGTCGGCCAGCCGACGCAGGTCCAGCCGGCGGCGGCCATGTGGCGCTCCCAGGCGAGCCGCTCGGCGAACGCCTCGTGCTCGCGGCCCGGCCCGCCGCGTCCTCGCAGGGCGGCGAACTCGCCCGTGAGGTTGGCCCGCAGCCAACCGCGAACCTCGGTGCGGAACTCCTCGACGCTGGTCATGGACGTACGCTAACCTACCAAACACTTGTTAGGGAAGAATGGGCGGATGCCCCCCCTGGCCACGTACACAAGGCGGGAGCGAGGACATGAGACCGACGCGCGAACAGGAGGAACTGCGTTCCGCCGTACGCTCCTTGCTCACCCGGCACGAGGGCGCGGACGCCTGGCGGCCACTGACCGAACAGATAGGCGTCGCCGCGCTCGCCGTACCGGAGGAGTACGCGGGACTCGGATGCGGGGCGACCGAGGTGCATGTGGTGATGGAGGAGCTGGGCCGCACCCTCAACCCCGCTCCCCTGCTGGGCTCGGCCGTGCTCGCCGCACAGGCCGTCCTCGCCACCGGGGACGACGATGCCTGCGCACGACTGCTGCCCGGCATCGCCGACGGCAGCACCGTGGCATCCCTGGCCTGGGCGGAGGACGGTTCCTGGGACGCGGCACGGACGGACACCACGGCCGTACGGGGCACCGACGGCACCTGGCGGATCGACGGCGTCAAGCAGCATGCGCTCGACGGCGCCGAGGCCCGTGCACTGCTCGTCACCGCACGCACCGATCGCGGCGTCTCCCTCTTCGAGGTCGACCCGCGGGGAGCGGGCGCGGAGGTCGAGAACCACGCGACCATGGACCAGACCCGCCCCCTGGCGCGATGGCGGTTCGAGGGGGCCGAGGGGCGGCTCGTCGGCGCGGACGGCGACGGGGCCCGAGCGATGGAGCGCGCCCTGGACTTCGCCTGCGTGGCCCTGGCCGCCGAACAGGTCGGGGCCGCACAGCAATGCCTGGACCTGACGGTCGCGTACGCCACGGAGCGCGTCCAGTTCGGCCGCCCCATCGGCTCCTTCCAGGCCGTCAAGCACCGGCTGGCGGACGCGTACGTGATGGTGGAGTCCGCGCGTTCGGCGGCGCTGGGCGCGGCGTTCGCGGCGGCGGACTCGCCGGACTTCAGCAGATACGCATCGATGGCCAAGTCCGCATGCTCGGAGGCCTTCTCGGCGGTGGCGGGCGAGATGATCCAGCTGCACGGCGGCATCGGCATCACCTGGGAGCACGACGCCCACCGCTACTTCAAGCGGGCCCACGGATCCGCCCAGCTCTTCGGGACGCCGGCCTGGCACCGCCGGCGGCTCACCGACGGCCTGAACCTCCTCGCGGACCGGGCTTGCACCACCCCATGAGCGTTCTAGAATGAATTCTAGTTCCCGTCCGGGAACGCCTGCTGTGCCAGGTGAACACGTAAAGGAAGCAAGCCATGGGGAATCTCGGCCTGGAGGGCAAGGCTGCCGTCGTCACTGGCGGCGCGTCCGGCATCGGCGGCGCCATCACGAGGCTGTTCGTCGAGCGCGGAGCCCGCGTCGTAGTCGTCGATCTCCAGGAGGAGGCCGGGGAGGCCCTGGCACGGGAGCTCGGCGACGGCGTGGTCTTCCTGCGCGGCGACGTCTCCGACCGGCGGGTCGCCGACGCGGCGGTCGCCTCCGCGGTCGAGCACTTCGGAAAGCTCGACGTCCTGGTCAACAACGCCAGCGTCTCGCGACAGAAGCCCTTCGAGGACCAGACGGACGACGACTGGAGCCTCGCGATGGACACGAGCCTGTACGCGACACGCAACTTCATGCTCGCCGCACTGCCGGAGCTGAAGCGCGCCGGAATCGCGTCGGTCGTCAACTTCGGCTCCGGGGCGGGCCTCGACGGCCAGCCGAACCAGGCCTCGTACGCGGCGGCGAAGGAGGCGATCCGCGGCCTCAGCCGCGTCGTCGCCAACGAGTGGGCGCCCCACAACATCCGGGTCAACGTGGTCTGCCCCATGGCCCTGACCCCCGGCGTCGCCGCCTGGGCCGAGGCGAGGCCCGAACAGTACGCACAGTCCGCGGCCAAGGTCCCCCTGGGCCGCTTCGGCGACCCCGCCGCCGACGTCGCCCCCGTCGTCGCCTTCCTGGCCGGCGACGACTCCCGGTACATGACGGGCCAGACGCTCATGGCGGACGGCGGCGCGATCAAGCTGCGTTGACCCTCGGGGCAGTTGCCCCCCGCCCCCACCGGGGCAGTTGACCCCGAGCAGTTGACCTCCGGATCATACGGAGGTCAAATCCAGGAAGAACAAAGGAAAAGAAGGGGTCAAGGGTTTCGGCGTGACCCAATCCGAGGCGCGGGAAGATCAACTTGGGGGTTAGCCTGGTGTTGGTTGTCTGGGGCAACCAACGTTTCCCGGCGCGGGTGCCATTTGTGCCGGGCGCGGCGTCATGCGCCGACGGCTCCGGACGGCCACCCCCACACCCAACACAGCACCACCACCGGCGCGCGGAAGACCAGCGGGCCGGTGACGCCAGGAGGACGATCCATGCCTGCCGAGGCATCCGCACCCACCCCCACCCCCGCAACACCCCACGCGACCGAGGCCACTTCGCGCGACTCGGCGATATCCGACGCGCCGTCCGGCGCCTCGGACTCCTTCCGCACCTTCGTCGAGGACAACCTCGACGCGCTGGCGGCCCACCCGGACCGCGAACTCCTCGTGTACGAGGACCGGCGACTGACGGCCGGTCAGTTCCGTTCGCTGGTCCACCGCATGGCCCACGCGATCGCCGCGCAGGGCGTCGTGGGCGACACGACCGTCACCCTGCTCAGCGGCAATCTGCCCGAGACCATCGCGGCCCGTTACGCGGCCAACCTCGTGGGCTGCCGGGTCAACCACCTCTACAACAAGCTGTCGGCCGACGTGCAGGCGACGATCGTCCAGGACGTCGAGACCGAAGTACTGATCGTCGACCCGCGCTACGTGGACCGCGCCGCGGAGATCACCGACAGCGCGCCCGTGAAGCACGTTCTCGTGCTGGGCGAGGCCAAGCGGGAGATCGGGCAGGATCTGCTGGCGCTCGCCGCCGCGCAGCCTGACGAGCCGTTCGTGTCCCGCGCCCGCCCCGACGGCATCTGCACCATCCGGCACACCGGCGGTACGACGGGCCACCCCAAGGGCATCGTCACCACCTTCGAGCAGGTAAACCGGATGCGCCGGATGGTGGACCAAGCGCGCCCCGCGGAGCGGGAGTTGCCCCGGCAGCTCGCGTGCACCACCCTCGCGCACGCCGCGGGCATGCTGGCCGACGGCATCATCCAGGCCGGCGGCTGCGTCGTACTGCTCGACGACTTCGACGCGGGCGAGGTGCTCGCCACCATCGAGCGCGAGCGCATCACCCACCTGTTCCTGCTGCCGCCGCTGGTCTACGAACTCCTCGACCACCCGGACTCCGGGCGCCGCGACCTGAGCAGCCTGCGCGGCCTGACCTATGGCGGCTGCCAGGCCTCGCCCGCACGGATCTCGGACGCCGTCCGCCGCTTCGGTCCCGTACTCCTCCAGTTCTACGGGCAGAACGAGGCCGGTGGCATCAGCGTGCTCACCCCCGAGGACCACGACCTGGACCGGCCCGAGCGGATGCGCTCCGCGGGCAAGGTGCTGCCGAGCGTGGAGGTCGCCATCCGCGACACCGACGGCAAGGACCTGCCGGTCGGCGAGCTGGGCGAGATCTGCATCCGCTCCGAGGGCACGATGACGGGCTACTGGAAGCAGCCGGAGCTGACGGCCGAGGTGCTGCGGGACGGCTGGCTGCACACCGGTGACATCGGTTTCCTCGACGAGGAGAACTACATCACCGTCGTCGACCGGCTCAAGGACATGATCGTGGTCGTCGGCGGCCACGTGTACACCACCGAGCTGGAGGACCTCCTCAACTCGCACCCGAAGGTGCTGCAGAGCGCGGTCTTCGGGGTCCGGGACGCCGACCGCATGGAGCGGGTCCACGCCGCGGTCGTGCCCGCGCCGGGTGTCTCGGTGGACGCCGAGGAACTGCGGGCCGCGGTGCGCGCACAGCGCGGCGCCATGTACGAGCCGGCCCACATCACCTTCGTGGACGCGCTGCCCCTGACGGACGCGGGCAAGCCGGACAAGAAGCTGCTGCGACAGCGGTCGGAGGAGCAGGCCTAGGACACACCGGACGTCGAACACGACCGCGCTCTGCGCAATGCGCTCTGCGCTCTGCACTCTGCGCTCTGCGCTCTGCGCTCTGCACTCTGCCGCAGCGGAGCGCAGTGTCGTGTTCGATGCCCGGGCCGGTGCTCACATCAGCCGTGCTCGTGCGGATCCCCCAGGTAGGGGAAGTCGGTGCGGAGGTCGGTGTGGGGGCGCAGTCCGTCGTGGGGCACGGCGCCGTTGCTCAACTGGGCGATCCCCATGTTGATGACATCGTCGCCGAGGTTCCGGCCGTTGGGGAATCCTTCGGCGCTGCTGTAGTCGTATGTCAGAAGATCGGGGAGCAGGCTCTCCGCGAGAGCGGTGGCCCGTTCCCTGGGATGGCCCGCGTTCTCGAAGACCCGGGTGAACTTGTCGAGGAAGCCCGCGCGGTCGTGAGACGGCTCCTGCTGGTTCCAGACCCGTTTGTCGTCGTCGGCCTCGTTGAAGGTGGCGTCGATCGCGGGTCGCCCGACGCGGTCGCCCTGGACCATTCGGCCCTCGTGCGGAACCAGCACTCTGGCCCAGACACCGACCTGCGGGTTCGGGCCGAGCGCGCTGTTCGGGACTTCCAGCACGATGCCGAACACGTTCTTGTCGGCGAAGAAGTCCTCGCCGGTCCACTGGAACTTGTGCTCCGCGCCGACCGGGTCGGCGAAAAACGGGTCGCTGCGCAGCCCGGCGAAGAGCTTGAAGCCACCGGCCTCGGCGATCCGCGGTTCGGAGCCGAAGGTCACCGGTGCGTCGCGCAGGACCGTGTCTCCTGCGTCGAGGTCGGCCGCGTCCTCCCGGCCTGTCGCCAGTTGCAGGCTCGCGGTCTGCGCGTTCTCCCGTACCGGTGAGAAGCGTATGCGGAAGGCGATGTCGGTGACCGCGTCGGCGTCGGTGTCCACGCCGATCTCGTAGACCGACTCGTGGTCGACGGCGTCGTCGGTGATGGGCGAGGTCGGATTGATGTCGACCACCAGGATCGTCCTGCTGGCGTCACCTGGCTTCTGGAATACGTAGAGGTCGGTGATGTGGCTCCGGGGATCCGAGCTCGTGGGGCTGATGCCCAGGCCGGAGACGTGGTGCGCCATTTCGGGACTCCTGTCAGGTGACCGTGCGGACCGACGTGCGTGGCGTGGCGGTGCGGTGCGGTGCGGTGGAGCCTCGGCTGTTCCCGCGAGGAACGTCGAAAGCAAGGGTGTACTCGTCGCCGTCGGCTGTACATCCGTCAACCGACGTAGTCACGGCGCCCGAAAACGCGCAGCCGGACTCCGGATGAGCCCGCACCGCTTGCCCCGGCCCGTCGTAATGATTACTGTTACGACTGAAGCCGGAGCAGTGAGGGAGGTGGAGTCCCGCGTGAGCGCCAACAGCAGACTGACCATCGCGGCACACGCCCTGACCTGGATCGGGCTGTACCAACGGCGCGGCCACGAGGTCGCCACCTCCGAGCAGATCGCGACGAGCGTCAACACCAACCCGGTGGTGATCCGCCGCCTGCTCGGCGAGCTGCGCAAGGCGGGCCTGGCCGATTCGCGGCGCGGGGCGGGCGCGGGCTGGACGCTCGCGCGCGAACTGGCGGAGATCACCCTGCTCGACGTCTACCGGGCGATCGAACCCGGACCGGTCTTCGCCCTGCACCGTGCGACACCGAACCCCGAGTGCGTCGTGGGCCACGGCATCGGACCGGCCATGACCGCCGTGTACGACGACGTGGAGGCCGCCCTGCGCAGGGAGCTGGCCAAGACCACGCTCGAGGACGTACTGCGGGACATCCTGAAAGCCGCCTGAACAGGGGCAGTTGACGTCAACCGCCCTTGGTGAGTCATTCTTTGCACCCGTCAACGTAACCAAACCGGTTACATCAAAGGATTTGGAGAATCTCATGGGACAGCTGGACGGCAAGACCGCCCTCGTCACCGGCGCCTCCAGCGGCATCGGGCTGGCGATCGCCCGCCGTTACGCCGCCGAAGGCGCGACCGTCTACCTGACCGGCCGCCGCAAGGCCGAGCTGGACGCCGCCGTCGCGCAGGTCGGCGCCCGAGGCATCGCCGTCCAGGGCGACGCCTCGGACCTCGGCGACCTCGACCGGCTCTTCGCGGAGATCACGAACCGCAGCGGTCGACTGGACATCGTGGTGGCCAACGCCGGGGTCGGGGAGTACAGCCCGCTCGGCGCGATCACCGAGGAGGAGTACGACCGCACCACCTCGATCAACTTCAAGGGCACGGTCTTCACCGTCCAGAAGGCGCTCCCGCTGCTGTCGGCCGGCGCCTCGGTGATCCTGCTCTCCTCCAGCTCGGCGCTGCGAGCCGTACCGGGCCTGGGTGTCTACGCCGCCACCAAGGCCGCGATCCGCAGCCTCTCCCGCACCTGGGCCGCCGAGCTGACCGACCGCGGAATCCGCGTCAACACCCTTACCCCCGGCAACGTCGAGACACCGGGCGGGGACGAGCTCCGCGCCGCAATCCTGCTCGGCGACGGACCCGCCACGGCCGAGCCCGCCCCGCCGAGCCCGCTCGGCCGTGTTGGCCGCCCCGAAGAGGTCGCCGCCACCGCCCTCTACCTGGCCGGCGACCAGAGCAGCTTCACCACGGGCGCGGAACTGATCGTCGACGGCGGCGCCACACAGCTCTAGCCGAGAAGGCGGCCGGTGATCGACGGGGTTCTGCACCGAGTGCGGACCGGAGTGCAGTGGCGTTGCCTCCCCGAACGGTTCGGCCCGTGGAAGACGGTCCATGAACGCCACCGGCTGTGGTCGGCCGACGGAACTTGAGCACTTCTGCCGGCCCGGCCGTGCCGAGAACTGCGCTGAACCACCACGGTGTTGGAGGTGGTTGAGGTCGCCCGGCCGGTGGAGTCGCCTCGCCGCCGGGCGATGTCATGCCGCTGTGGCCGATCTGGCCAGCGCGCGGAATCTTACTGGCGGAGTGCGTCGCGGTGGGCCCGGGCCGGTGAGTCGCCCGGTTTCCGGTGCGGGTGGGCGCCCGCTCATTACGGTGGCGTGAGGAGGCTGTCGACGGTGCGGCGGATCCGCGAGATGGCATCGGGTTCGCCCAGGCGCAGTGCGGTGTTGGCGGCATTGAGTACGGCGTCGAGCTGGAACGCCGTGAGACCGGGGTCCTGTCCGGTGATGTCTCCGGCTTCTGCGGCGTGGCGCAGTTCGCCGGTGAGCAGGGTGAGCCAGTCGCGACGGTGGTGTGCCAGAGCGTCGCGGACCTGTCCGGGTCTGCTGTCGAAGTCCGGAAGGCTGGCGGCCCAGAAGCAACCACCGGCGAACAAGGGGGTCGCGGCGTAGGTGATCCAGCGTTCGGCCAGGGCGCGCAGCCGCTCGACGCCCGCTCGTGCCGTGTGTGCGGGGTGGACGACTGCTTCGGTGAATTCCGTGCGGGCCACCTCGGCGACAGCGAGCTGGAGATTCTCCTTTGTCTTGAACAGGGTTTGGATGCCGCTCTTGCTCAGCTCCAGGTCGGCTGCCAGGCGGCCGAAACTGAGTCCGCTGAGTCCCTCCAGTGAGGCGACGTCGACACCGTGCCGGGCGATTCTGCGCCGGGCTTGGGCACCGCGTAGCAGCCGTCGGTCGGTCGTCGTCTCGGCTGTCGTCTCCGGGTGTGCGTTCATCGGCTCCATCCTGTCACCCCCTTGCAGAAAACATACGGTCGATCGTACGTTCAATGTGACCGCGTGAGGAGGGGGATCCATGGATGACCAGAAAAAGTTCGATATGGCGCAGGCCCTCGCAGCCGCCAAGGGGCGGCAGGACGTTCCCGCGTCGCTGCGTCTGTTCCACCCCGAGATCGTTCTGGAAACACCCGCTTTCGGTACGACAGCCAGGGGCCTGGCCGAGAACGAGCGGGCACTGCGCCGGTTTTTCGCCTCGTTTCCCGACTACGACGTCGACCTGCAC
This sequence comes from Streptomyces sp. EDA2-14, assembly GCF_054963755.1. Classification (NCBI taxonomy): domain Bacteria; kingdom Bacillati; phylum Actinomycetota; class Actinomycetes; order Kitasatosporales; family Streptomycetaceae; genus Streptomyces; species Streptomyces sp. EDA2-14. Next base: position 18,876 of record NZ_JBUEGE010000021.1, on the reverse strand, counting down.
GGTCACGTGAGTGACGGCGACACCCTCGTGTGCTGGGGAATGGCACGAATGACCATGACGGGCAACCGGTTCGGCGTGCACCCCAGCGGTGCCCGCGCCGAGATCCCGGTGTTCATCCGGTTCACGTTCAAGGATGAACTCATCGCAGGCGAACGGTTCTTCTTCGACCTGGCCTCGCTGTGCGCCCAGTCGGGAGTCTCCACGGACGCCGTCCGACACACACTGTTCCCCGTACCGGCGGTAGGTGGCACCGTATGACCGTGGACCCGCGCGTCAGGGAGATCGGTGACATCCGAACCACGCTTCTGTTCGACATGGTTGTCGACCTGGAGCCCCGACTGCCGTTCGGCAGCGGCCCGTACGGCAGACGTGTCCTCTTCGGTGCCGCGGGAGGCACGTTCAGCGGCCCGAAACTGCGCGGCGAGGTGCTGCCCGGAGGCGGTGACTGGGCAGTGTTCGGCCCCGACGGCACGATGAATCTCGACGTGCGCCTCACCCTGCGCACCCACGACGGCGCCCTCGTGCACATGACGTACGGCGGCCGATGCTTCACCCCGCCCGCGTTGCGCGACGCCATGGCCGACCCGGCCCGGCGCCATCGGATCGCCCCCGACGGATACTACTTCCGGACCAACCCGCTCTTCGAAACCGGCGCGGAGCCCTACACATGGCTCAACGGTGCAGTCTGTGTGGGGTCGGGATATCTCGTCGAGGGCGGCATCGCCTACAAGGTGTCCCACGTCCTGTGACGGGTTGCTCCGCACGACAGGGTCTAGACGCACCTCTCTGCGTTCCGACCTGGGTGAACGGCCGCCCCCTGTCACGGCGATGAGGCCAGGCAGCGGGAGGCGGGTGGTGTGCCGTCTGCGGCGGGAGTCGGCTTGCGCCTGTCTCATTCCAGGGCGCCCGGTCCGGGAGGGCGCGTCCGCGGTTGCGGACACGCGCCGGGGCGCACTCGATTCCGGGCGCTATGCCCAGGTCATGAGCGGACGACGCCCGTGTCCAAGCGATCGTCCAATGCCCGCTGGGAGTTGATTGAGCCGGTCCTGACGGCCTGGCGTCATCAGCGCCATGGCCGGGCCCTGAGCTTCGGTCGGCCCGCCAAGGTCGATCTGCGCGAGATCGTGAACGCGATCCTGCGCTCGGCCTCCTGCTTGCGGTGCCGGTAACAGCAGCCGACGTCCGGGACCCTGCGGCCGGCTCCCGACCCTTCAGCCAGGTCGCCGCCGACCGGCCCGGCCTGCGACTACGAAACCCTGCCCCCCCGCTCCGAGGCCATGATTCTCAGTGGGGCCTGAGTCCTTCGACGACGACGGTGAGCATCCGGTCGAGTTGGGGGCGCTGCTCGGGTGCGCCGGCCACGGAGAGCAGGCCGGCGAGGATGCCGCCCACGTCGACCGGGTCGATGTCGCTGCGCAGCTCTCCCGCCGTGGCACCGGCCTCGAGCACCATCGCCAGGATCTGCTGGACCTCGTCGCAGACCGGTCCGGCACCGAAGCGGCCTGAAGCACTCATGGCCACCAGTGCCTCGCAGATGCCACGTCGTTCGCCGGCCCAGTCGGCGAATCGGAGCATCCACGCGTGGAGGGCATGTGCGGGCGGCTCGGTCGTCAGCAGGGTGCGCGCGTCTTCGCGCAAGGGGCGAATCTGGTCCCGGTAGACCTCTTCGACCAGGTCCTCCCGGGTGGGGAAGTGCCGGTACAGCGTGGCGTTCCCCACTCCCGCGCGCTTGGCGATCGCGTCCAGCGAGATGGCGCGTCCGGACGCGAAGGCTTCGGCGGCCGTGGCGATCAACTGCTCGCGGTTGCGCTGCGCGTCGGCGCGCAGAGTGCTTCGTGGAGGTGTCATGACCTTCGCGATCGTGAGTGTCGGATGAGGCTCGGGAACGATTCGGGGATGTCCCCGGTTCAGTGTACGGTGAGGCAAACGGGGTGGTCCCCGTTTACGGGTGGTCTCGCCCAATCTGCTGCAGCGACGAGAGGTCTGCCATGCCTACAGCGCTCATTACCGGGGGGCGACCGGGATCGGCAGAGCGAGCCCCCGGGGCCACCGACACCCCGCTGTTCGACAAGCCGGGGCTTCCCCAGAGCGGCCAGGACGTCACCGTGGCCGGCGGCCACGGACTCGGCGCCTGAAACCCGGGCGGGCCGACCACCGATCCGCACCTCTCGAACACCACGAACCACAACTACAGGAGCACACATGCCGCTCACTCTCGACACCTATCGGCTGCTGGGACGTTCCGGACTGCGGGTCTCACCGCTGGCGCTGGGTACGGCGACGTTCGGCACCGAGTGGGGCTGGGGCGCCGAGCGCGACGAGGCGCGCAAGCTCTTCGACCGCTACACCGAACTCGGCGGCAACTTCTTCGACACCGCCAGCACCTACACCAACGGCAGTTCCGAGAGACTGCTCGGCGAGTTCGCCCGCACCAACCGCGACAAGATGGTGCTGGCGACGAAGTACTCGACGCTGCGCCGGCCCGGTGACCCCAATTCCGGGGGTACGCACCGTAAGAGCATGCTGGCGTCGGTGGAAGCCAGCCTGCGGCAGCTCGGCACGGACTACATCGATCTGCTCTATGTGAACGTATGGGACTTCAGGACGCCGGTGGAGGAGATCCTGCGCGGCCTCGACGATCTGGTCAGGCAGGGCAAGGTTCTGTACGTGGCGGTCTCCAGCGCACCTGCCTGGCAGGTGTCGCGCATGCAGGCGATCGCCGACCTGCGCGGCTGGTCGCCGCTGGTCGCGCTGGAGATCGAGTACAGCCTGATCGAACGTACTGGAGAGCGTGACCTCATTCCCATGGCACGCGAGATGGGGCTGGGCGTGGTCCCCTTCTCCCCGCTGGGCGGCGGGCTGCTCACCGGCAAGTACAGCCGGGACGACCTGAACCCGACGGGTCCCGTTGCCGGCGAAACCGCCGGTAGTCGCAGGAGCCTCAACGCGGCCCTGGGTATGGTCACCGACCGCACTCTCGCCGTCGCTGATGTGGTGAAGGACGTGGCCACGGAGCTGGGCAGCACACCCGCCCAAGTCGCACTGGCCTGGACCCTGAACGCTCCAGGCGTGACGGCACCCATCGTGGGTGCCCGCACCGTCGCGCAGTTGGAGGACAACCTTGGTGCCCTGCAGGTCGACCTCACTCCTTCCCAGCTGGCCCGCCTCGACGAGGTCAGCGCCATCGACCTCGGCAATCCGCACGGCCTGCTCGCCGGCGACCACATCCGCACGGTCACCTCGGGTGACATGGAGATCGAGACCCGCCGCTGATGCGTCCTATAATGTCGTGATCACAGGTGGCAGCAGCGGCATGGGACTCGCGGTGGCGGAGCTGCTGGTGCGGGGCGGAGCCCGCGTGGTGATCACCGGCCGTTCTCAGGCCAGGCTCGACGCCGCGCGCGAACGGCTCGGCCAAAATGCCGTGGCCGTCCGGGCGGATGTGGCCTCACTGTCCGACCTGGACATGCTCGCCGGCCGAGTAAAGAGCGAATTCGGCTCGATCGAGGCTCTGTTCGTCAACGCCGGCATCTCACCCCTCACGCCCCTCGACTCGACGACCGAGGAGATGTACGACGAGCTGTTCGCGATCAACGTCAAGGGCGCCTTCTTCTCCGTTCAGAAGCTCGCCCCGCTGCTGAGCGCGAACGCCGGCGTCGTCCTCACCACCTCGATCGCCAACGTCATGGGCCTGATGGACACCAGTGTCTACGCTGCCGGCAAGGCGGCGCTGCGCTCGATGGCCCGTACCTTCTCCCGTGAGCTGCTTCCGCGAGGGATCCGTGTCAACGCGATCAGTCCGGGGCCCATCGACTCGGGGATCCTTGAGACGATGAACCTGTCCAAGGAGGCCGCCGACCAGTTCAGGGCGGAGCGGACCGCGAGCAATCCCATGAAGCGTTACGGCACCGTCGAGGAATTCGCCAAGGCGGCCGCGTTCCTCGCCTTCGACGCCACGTACACCACCGGCATCGAACTGGCCGTGGACGGCGGCGAAACCCAGCTCTGAGCCCGCCCTATCGTGCCGCCACGGGCGTCGGGTCCGGCTACCGCTCCCGAGGCGCGAGTCCGACGCCGGGGGCCCGTCCGGGAGCACGGCCACGGCTCTCCGGTGCAGCCCGGACGAGTTCGTAGGTGTCACCACGGCGGACGACATGGCCCGCGGTGGGCGGGGGGAAGTGGCTGCCCAGGAGCAGGGTCCGGGTGCCGGCGAGTGTGTCGAGGAGGCGCCGCCTGGTCCGGGCCGCGGCGGCCGGGTCGATGTCCACGCAGCTGCCCAGGTCGGGGTGGGCCAGCTGGACGGGGTGGTGGACGCAGTCCCCGGTGATGAGCGCGGTCTCGCCGTGGCTGCGCAGCTCCACCGCAACTTGGCCGGGCGTGTGCCCGGGGGTGGGCAGCAGGCGGACGCCCGGCGCGATCTCCATGCCCTCGACGGGGACCTCGACGAGGTCGAGCAGACCCGCGTCCTTGATGGGATGCACCGAGTCCCGGAACATCTGGCGCCGGGCCCCGTCCATGTCGGCCCCGGCCCAGTAGTCCCATTCCGTGCGGGTGGTGAGGTAGCGGGCGTTCGGGAAGGTCGGCACCCAACTGCCTTGCTCTGCCGTGGTGTTCCAGCCGACGTGATCGGCGTGGAGGTGGGTGAGGACGACCAGGTCCACCGCCTCCGGCGCGAAACCGGCCTCCGTGAGCCGCCGCAGATAGTCGCTGTCCAGGTCGTCCCAGGCGGGGTTGGCCCGCGGCTTCCCGTTGCCGATTCCGGTGTCGACGAGCACCCGCAGACCGTTCACCTCGACCGCGAAGCTGTGACTGGCCAGGCGCAGAACGCCTCGCTCGTCCGCGAAGTCTGGCTGGAGCCACGGCACTTGACCCACGACATCGGGGGTCGCTCCGGGCAGCAACCAGGGCCCGGTCTGCGGGGGCAGGTGAACCTCGTCGATGCGGCGGATCGCGAGATCTCCGACCGTCCATGTCGGGGTGTCGACCGTGCCGGGGAGGGACGCGGCGGCCATCAGGGGCTCCTTTGCTCGTGGCGAGTGGCGAGTGGCGAGTGACGGAGGACGGAGGACGGCGCCACAGAGGCGCCTAAAAGCAATGTGTTTGCGTTTAGTCACCGTAGGGCCTACCGTCCACTAACGCAAACAGTTAGCGTTTAGCCGTCACGGGTCGTCACGGACACCACCTACGAGCACGCACAACATGCACGTACAGAGCTGGGAGAGCACTGATGCAGACAGGCGCACTCACCCCCGACGAAGCAGCCCGTTGGGCGCTCCGGGCAGGGCTGCCGCTGAGCGAGGAGCGTCACGAGGCGGTGGCCGGTACCGCCGAGCACATCCAGTCCGTCATCGCCACGCTGCGGGAACTCGACTTCGGGGACACCGCACCCGCAGCCGTTTACGTCGCCGGTCAGGAGCACGTCGATGCAGCCGTTTGAGTTGTCGCTCAGCGAAGCGGCCCGCGCCGTGCGGGCGAAGGAACTGTCCCCCGTCGAGCTGACCGACTCCGTCCTGGAGCGCATCGGCGTGGCCGAGCACCGACTCCAGGCCTACGTCACCGTGGCCGGGGAGTCCGCCCGCCGGTCGGCGGCACAGGCCGAGCGGGAGATCTCGGCCGGCCGCCCACGCGGCCCGCTGCACGGCATCCCGATGGCGCTCAAGGACCTGATCGACGCCGCGGGCATGCCGACCACGGCGAGCTCCCGCGTACGGGCGGACCATGTGGCGCACACAGACAGCGCCGTGGCCGCGCGCCTGTCCGAAGCGGGCGCGGTCCTGCTCGGCAAGACCCACACCCACGAATTCGCCTACGGCCTGACGACGCCTCAGACCAGCAACGCGTGGGACCACAGCCGTATCGCCGGAGGTTCGAGCGGCGGCTCCGCCGTGGCCGTCGCCGCGGGAGAGGCGACGTTCGCGCTGGGCACGGACACCGGTGGCTCCATCCGCGTACCCGCCGCCCTGAACGGAGTGGTCGGGCTCAAGCCGACCTACGGCCTGGTCCCCCTGCACGGAGTGACCTCGCTGTCCTGGTCCCTGGACCACGTCGGGCCCCTCACGCGCACCGTCGAGGACGCGGCGCTCGTGCTCGACGCACTGGTAGGGCACCACGCACCGGCAGACGTGTCGTTGAGCGACGGCGCCGGCCTGACGGGACTGCGCGTCGGCGTGCCGCGCAACTACTACTTCGACCGGATCTCCCCCGAGGTCGACGCCGCCGTGCGGCAAGCCGTCGAGCAGATAGGACAGTTGGGCGCCGAGGTCGTCGAGGTCGAGATCCCGATGGCGCGCTACGTGCAGGCAATCCAGTGGGGGCTGATGGTTCCCGAGGCGACGGCGTATCACGAGCAGACACTGCGCTCCAGCCCCGGGCTCTACACCGCAGACGTTCGTATCCTGCTGGAAGCCGGTGAACTCGTCCCGGCCGGCGACTACCTCCGCGCCCAGCGTGCGCGCACGATGATGCGCGACGCCTGGACCCGGATGTTCCGCGACGCCGATGTCGACGTCATCGCCGCTCCCGCCGTGCCGGCGACCGCGGCCAAGGCCGGACAGGAAACCGTCGAGTGGGCCGACGGCACGGCGGAAGCCGTCTCCGACAGCTACGTCCGGCTCTCCGCACCGGCCAACATCACCGGCGTTCCGGCCCTCACCCTGCCAGTCGGCCGCGACCGGGCGGGCCTGCCGATCGGCATGCAGTTGATGGGCCGCCCGCTGCACGAGGCGACCGTGCTGCGGGTGGGCCGCGCCTACGAACTGGCGGGCACCGGCGCGGGCAGGCTCGCCCCGATCGCGGCGTGAGCACGCACCGCGCGCAGCACGTGGCGGGGCGCATGACAGAGGCGACCTAGAAGCAACGCAATTGCATTAAGGTGAACGACATGAGCCCCAAGCCCATGCGTCGCCCCGGCGGGCGCAGCGCACGCGTGCAGGAGTCCGTACACGCGGCGGTCCGCGAGCTGACGGGCGAACTGGGGCGCGAAGCCCTGACGGTTCCGATGGTCGCGACGCGGGCCGGGGTGACCCCGTCGACCATCTACCGACGGTGGGGCGACCTGCAGGAGCTGTTCTCCGACGTCGCCGTCGAGCACCTGCGCCCCGAGGCACCCCCGGCCGACCTGGGCAGCCTCCGCAAGGATCTCGACGCGTGGGCGGAGCAGTTCCTGGACGAGATGGCCTCCCCGCCGGGGCGCGCCTACATCCGCGACGCGCTCCTCGGGGACCCGGACGGCAGCAACGCCGGCCAGTGTTCGGCATACGCCGCCGACCAGATCGACATCGTGCTGGCGCGGGCGGCGGAGCGCGGCGAGCCCGTCCCGGACACGGAGCGGGTCATGGACCACGTGGTGGCTCCCATGATGTACCGCATCCTGTTCCGCCCCGGCCCACTGGACGCCGCGTACGCCCGCGAACTGGTCGAGCACGCCCTCGGCCGCCCCTGAGCCACCCTGGTCCTGCCTTCCGCCTTCTGCCTGCGGCAGAACACCGGCCCGACCGGGCTCGGCCATCACTACAGTCCAGGCTCATGACGACGGTGACCACGCGCACGATCGAATACGCGGCCGACGGCCTGACGATGATCGGGCACCTCGCGCTCCCGGCCGGTGTCGACCGCCGGCCCGCGGTCCTGGTCGGGCCCGAGGGGGTGGGGCTCAGCGACGTCGAGCGCCGCCGGGCGGATGCGCTCGCCGAGCTGGGATACGTGGCGCTGGCCTTCGACCTCCACGGCGGGCGCTATCTGGGCGACCCCGAGGAGATGCTGGCCCGTTGCCTGCCGCTGCTCGCCGACCCCGACCGGTTGCGGGGCATCGGCCACGCGGCGCTCGACGTGCTCCGCGCCGAGCCGCGGACCGACCCGCACCGGATCGCCGCCGTCGGCTACGGCACCGGGGGCGCGGTCGCGCTGGAACTCGGGCGCACCGGCGTCGACCTGCGCGCCATCGCGACGGTCAACGCACTGACCACGGGCCGACCGGGCGAGGCGGCGCACATTCGCTGCCCGGTGTGGGCCGGAGTCGGGTCGGAAGACCCGATCATGCCGCCCGCGCAACGGGACGCGTTCACCGCCGAGATGCAGGCCGCGGGCGTCGACTGGCGCCTCGTGGTCTACGGCGGCGCCTTGCACGCCTTCCATCACCCACCGGTCGACCACACCGTGCGCCCCGGGGTCGGCTACCACCCGCAGCACGCGCGGCGAGCTTGGCGGGACGTCGTCGACCTGCTCGCAGAGTGTCTGCCCACAACGGAGTGATCACAACGGAGCGATCCGGTCGGCACGTGGGAAAACGACTTCGACGCCGGACGACCGGGCGGGCACCTCCCTAGAGTTCGCGGAAGTACACGGCGAGCGGGTGGGGAGTGCAGCCGAGCGCTTCGTAGAGGGCCCGGGCCGGTGCGTGGAACTGGTCGCCTCCGGTACCGATCTCGACGACCTCGGCCCCGAGGGCCCGCATCCGTGCGAAGGCGTGCTCGCACAGTGCGGTGCCCAGGTGGTGTCGTCGGTGCCGGTCCGAGACGGCGAGGATCGTGATGTCACCCTTCCTGCGGGCGGGATCGACGCGCCAGGCCACGTAGCCCGCGACGCCGTCTTCGGCTTCGGCGACGGCGACGTACATGTGCCGTTCGGGGGCGTGGAGTTCGGCGACCTGCTGGCGGTAGTCGTCACGCCAGTTGCCGTGCTGGACGGCGAAGACGACCTCGCCCATCAAGGGGCGGAAGGAGTCCTCGTAGAACGGCCGGAAGGTGTCGATGGTCAGTTCGGTGAGGGGTGCCAGGTCGTGCTGGGTGAATGCGCGGATGAACATGGAAGTGCGCCTCTCTGGCTGAGGGCTTGATACCCGGGCGGAACGAAGGCATGGGTCGGCCCGCTCCCTGCCACAGAACCGGCGCTGGGGCGGGACCTTCAGCGACGCGTACGCCAGGCGTCAAAACACTCCATGGTCCGCATCGTAGCGCTCAGCGCTTGACCTGAACCGTGGTCCAGGTCCGAGGCTTGCGCCATGAGTGATGAGCAAGAGCAGTTCGGCATCGGCGAGGTCGCCGCGCGTACCGGTCTCGAACCCGACACACTGCGGTACTTCGAGCGACAGGGGATCCTGCCTGCGCCGCGCCGGGACACCGCCGGACGCCGTCAGTACGTCACCGGCGACGTCGACGTGATCCGCATGCTGGTTCACCTGCGCGAGACCGGGATGCCCCTGGCCGACATCGCGCAGTTCACCGGTGCCGATGCCAGTGCCGGGGTCGCCGACCCCGCGCGGTTGCGGCTGGAGCTGCTCACGGCACATCGCCGCCGCGTCGAGGATCGCCGCGAGGCACTGGACCGCGCCCTCGAGGTCATCACCCGCAAGATCGCGGACTACACCGACCGGGCAACGACCTCGCCGGACCTTCTCGTGCGGCCCGACACGACGCTCGCCTACAGCGTCCAGGGGCAGGGACCACTGCTCTTCCTCGTCGGCGCGCCGGTGGGCCGAGCCGGATTCGGTGCGCTCGCGGACGAACTCGCGGGCCGGTTCACGGTGGTCACCCACGACCCGCGCGGCATCGGTGCCAGCCGCGCGACGCACGCAATGGCCGCGCCCACACCCGACGTTCTGGCTGAAGACCTCGCCGCGCTGGTCGACACGTTCACCGGCGCGCCTGCCTTGTTCGTCGGCACGAGCGGCGGAGCCGTGACCCTCCTCGAACTGGCGAAGCAGCATCCCGACCTCATCGGCTCGGCCGTGCTGCACGAGCCGCCCCTGATCACACTCCTGGACGACGACGCCCTGGCAGCCCGCGCGGCGTCGGCGTTCGCCGTCGCGCCGACCGATCCTCAGCGAGCCGTGCAGGAGTTCTACGACCTGAGCGGCGCCGCCCACCACACCGGCCCGGACCAGGCGCCTCCCCCGCACATCGAGCTGCCGGAGCTGCCGGCGGAGGAACTGGACAAGAACCGCTACTTCCTTGGCCGGATGGCCGGTCCCAGCGTCTTCTACGAGCCCGACATCGAGCGTCTGCGTGGATCCAGGCTGACGGTGTGCGCCGGCTCGTCGAGCCATCACCAAATGGCACGTCGGGCAGCCCACGCGCTGGCCGCACTGCTGCGACGGCCCCTGATCGACATGCCCGGCAACCACATGGGCGCAAGCGCGGAACCGGCGGAGTTCGCTCGCGCCCTCCTGCCGCTGCTGGACCACTGAGCGGCGCGGTTTCTTCACGTTTCCACACCGCCTGTGCAACGCAAGTGGCATGGTGGACCGGCCGATGAGCCGGACGCCCTGGCGTCCATATTGGGGGGACTTTCATGCGCACTCGCACTGCCGCGGCCTCTGCCGCTCTGATCCTGTGCACCGTACTGGGCTCGACGGCCTGCTCGACCTCCTCCGACAGCACGCCGTCATCCGACAGCACGCCGTCATCCGGCAGCTCGGCGTCGTCCGAGAACAAGACGGGCGAACGACAAGCGGACAGGGCCGAGCCCGGCATCGATCCCTCCGCGTGCGCGACGTCCAGCGACAAGATGCCCAAGGGATGCGAGATCGACGTCGACGTCTCGGAAATCTCCGAGGCCACACCGGCGGACGAACCACCGTCGACCAAGTAAAGGGCCTCGGCCACCCGCACGTCCTCAGTCCCGAACGCCCCCTGGTTTCCGCCCGGTTAACTCTCTCGGAACCTCTTCCCGCATCCAGCGGATCCAATGTATACATTGGATATGAGTGGAGCTGATCGAACACGTCGCGGCGACGCGATGGGCACGGACGCCGTCACGGACGAGCTGCGGCGGCTGATCGTCGAGGGCGTCTACCCGCCGGGGCACCGCCTGGTGCAGGAGGAGCTCGCCGACCGGTTCGGCGTGAGCCGGATCCCGCTGCGGGAGGCCATGCGCACGCTGATCAGCGAGGGGCTGCTGCGGTCCGCAGGGCGCGGCACCTTCGTCACCGCGCTGGACCTGGACGAGATCGACGAGATCTACACCCTGCGCCGACTGGTCGAGCCGAGCTTCGCCGAGCACGTCACCGACCGGGCCTCCCGCCGGGACATCGGCAGGTTCGAGGCCATGGTCTCCGACATGGACCGGGTCCACGAGATCGGCGCCGACGCCTGGTCCCGCACCAATCTCGCCTTCCATCTGGACATGTATCGCATGTCCCGATTGCCACTGCGCTACGAGGTCATCTCGCAGATGTACCACCGCCTTGAGCCGTACTCGCGCTTCTACGTGCACGGCACCACGGCCTACGAACGGGTGCAGCACGAGCACGCCGCGATGGTGCAGGCGGTGAAGGACGGCGACGCCGAGGAGCTGGCCCGGCAGATCGTGGCGCACATCGACGGCGGCCAGCAGGGTCTGCACGCGGCGTGGGAGAACAGCAACGGCGCTCTGCAGCAGTACTGGGCGGAGTCGAAGCGGTGACGGCCGTCGCGGTGAACACCGACGTCGGAGAGGGCTTCGGCGCCTGGGGGCCCGACGACGAGGGCGAGTTGCTCGACCAGGTCACGGCGGCGAACGTGGCCTGCGGGTTCCACGCGGGCGACCCCGACATCCTGCGCCGCACCTGCGCGCAGAGCGCGGAGCGCGGCGTGGCGATCGGCGCGCAGGTCTCCTACCGGGACCTGGCGGGCTTCGGGCGGCGCTTCATCGACGTCCCGCCACCGACTCTCGTCAACGAACTCCTCTATCAGATGGGTGCATTGGAGGGTTTCGCCCGTCTCGCCGGCAGCCGCATCAGCTACGTCAAGGCGCACGGGGCGCTCTACAACGTCTCGGCGCGACACCCCGGGCACGCGGGGGCGCTCGTGGAGGCCGTCGCTCTGTACGACCGGGAGTTGCCGCTGCTGTGCCAACCGCGCACCGAGGTCTGGACGTTGGCCGTCGCGGCCGGGTTGCGTCCGCTCGCGGAGGGCTTCGTCGACCGTGGCTACACCGACGAGGGGCTGCTCGTTCCCCGGTCGGATCCGGGCGCACTGATCACCGACCCCGTCGAAGCCGCGCGGCGGGCCGTGCAGATGGCGGAAGAAGGCACCGTACGTGCCGTCAGCGGGCGGGTGGTCCGGGTCGCGCCGGACGACGGAAACGTCGCGGCACTGTGCGTGCACAGCGACACCCCCGGCGCGGTCGGCCTGGCCGCCGCGGTCCGCACCGAGTCGGCGCGGCGCGGGATCTCCCTGGTGCCGCCAAGAGACCTTGTGGGCGCGGGAGTCGCCTCATGACGGTGCTGCGGCGCACGGGCGACCGCGGCTGGCTCGTCGAGTGCGCGGAGCGGGCCCCGGCGACGGTGGCGGCGGCCATCCGTGAGCAGCCGTGGTCACGGCACCTTCAGGACGTCGTCCCCGCCGCCACGACCGTGCTGGTGGTGGCGGACGACATCACCCGGATGCAGCGACTGGCCTCCGAGCTGCGCACCGTACTGAAGGAGCGCCGCTCCGAGGGCACGGCCGGGGCGCGGCCGAGAACGGTGACCGTGCCCGTGCGCTACGACGGCCCGGACCTGGCGTCCGTCGCCGAGCGCACCGGCATACCTCCGAAGGAGGTCGCCCGCCTGCACGCGTCGGGCGAACACTCCGTCGCCTTCTTCGGCTTCGCCCCCGGATTCGCCTACGTCGACGGGGTGCCGGAGGCGCTGCGGCTGCCGCGCCTGGCGAGCCCGCGCAGCCGGGTGGCGGCCGGAGTCGTGGCCGTCGCGGGGAACCAGACCGTCGTCTACCCCGGCGGCACACCTGGCGGCTGGCACCAAATAGGCACCACGGACGTCCGGTTGTGGGACGTGACGGCCCGGCCGCCGAACCGTCTCGCCGTGGGCGACCGCGTCGTCTTCGAGGTGGTGGAGTCATGACCACCCTACTCAGCCCACCCGCCGACACCCCGGCCTCCCCCGGCCGTCCGATTGCTCAGGCCGTCGTCGTACGGTCCGGCATCGCGACCAGCATCCAGGATCTGGGCCGAACAGGCCTGGCCCACCTGGGAGTTCCCCGCTCGGGCCCCGCCGACCGGCGCAGCTTCACCCTGGCCAACCGCCTCGTCGGCAACGCCGAGAACACCCCCGCCCTCGAAGTCACCCTCGGTGGGCTGGAGTTGCGGCTGACGGTCGCCCGCCACGTCGCGATCACCGGCGCCCCCGTGCCCGTCGCACTGAACGGCGTACGCGTCGGGGATCCGGTACGTGTGTACGTACCGGCGGGCTCACGCCTCGCGCTGGGGCGGCCGTGGACGGGCTGTCGTACGTATGTGTCGATCAGTGGTGGCATCGAGACGGAGCGCGTGCTCGGCTCTGCTTCGCGCGACTCCCTGACCGGGCTCGGACCCGAGCCCGTCGCCGCCGGGTCGGCACTGGCCCTCGGCGACGCCGGTGCGGTCCCCGACGTTCCGCTGGAGCTGGCCTTCAGCCGGGTGCCGAGCGGTGGGCGGGTCACGGCCCGGTTCCGCTGGGGGCCGCGGCACGATCTGTTCGATGCCGCCGACCTTCGCCGGCTGGCCGACACGGACTGGCGGATATCGGCCCAAGCAGACCGCGTGGGCGCCCGTCTGACGGGGCCTCAACTGGAGATCGGCTCCGTGCACCTCCCCAGCGAGGGCACCGTCCGCGGAGCGATCCAGGTGCCGCCCTCCGGAGAGCCCATCGTCTTCCTCTCCGACCATCCGGTGACCGGCGGCTACCCCGTCGTCGGCGTCGTCACCGACGCCGACACCGATCTGATCGCGCAGGCCGTCCCCGGCGACGAGCTGCGCCTCCTGCCCGTCGGCTGACCGCCACCGGTCGGCCGAGCACCGATGCAGTACCCGTACAACGATTCACCGACAAGGAGACAGCACATGAGCCTGGTTCCCTTCCACCTGGCGATCCCGGTCGACGACATCGAGGCCGCCCGTAAGTTCTACGGCGAGGTCCTCGGCTTCAGCGAGGGCCGCTCCGACACCAAGTGGATCGACTGGAACTTCGGCGGCCACCAGGTCGTCACCCACCAGGTCGGCGACGGCACCCCGAAGGAGACCCGCGACGGCATCGCCGGGACCAACCCCGTCGACGGCCACCAGGTGCCGGTCCCCCACTTCGGACTGGTCCTGCCCGTCGAGGAGTTCAAGGTGCTCGCTACGCGACTGACCGACATCGGCACCGACTTCGTCATCGACCCGTACGTACGGTTCGAGGGCGAGCCGGGCGAGCAGTGGACGATGTTCTTCCTCGACCCGGCCGGAAACGCCCTGGAGTTCAAGGCGTTCGCCGACCTCGAGCAGCTCTTCGCCGTCTGATCCGATCCCCGGCACACGGCCCGGAACGACGCCGAACGACGGGCGTCGCAGGGATTGCCGTCCCCGCGACGCCCGCCATGAAGCCCCGGGCCGTGCACGTCCCGTCCGCCTCACACGGACGAGCCCCGCACGGCTGACAGCACATCCCAGCACAGGACATGTCAGATCCGGAGGACTCCCATGACGACGGTACCAACGCGCCCGCGAACCCCTCACACCAAAGGTCGCGGCGACAGCGCCGACCGGCGTCCCCGCCGGGCCGCCTTCGCCGCCGCGGCCGGCACCGCCATCGAGTACTACGAGTTCGGCGTCTACGGCTATCTCGCCGTCGTCATCGGACCGCACTTCTTCCCCAGCGACAACCCCACCGCCTCGCTGCTCGCCACGCTCGCCGTCTTCGGCAGCGCCTTCCTCATGCGTCCCATCGGCGGCATCGTCCTCGGCAGGCTCGGCGACCGGCTGGGACGCAAACCCGTCCTCGTCGTCACCGTCGTCGGCATGGGCACCGCCACCGCCGCCGTCGGCCTGCTGCCCACGGCCGCGTCCGTGGGGACGGCCGCGCCGCTCGCACTGCTCCTCGTCCGTCTCGTCCAGGGCTTCTTCGCCGGTGGTGAGGTGACCGGTTCGGCCACGTACCTCGCCGAGTCCGCGCCGTCCGGCAGGCGCGGCTTCTTCGGTGCGTTCACCCCGGTCGGTGTCGCCGTCGGCGGCGGCACCGCGGCCCTGGTCGCCGGCACCGTCACCACCGTCCTGAGCGACGCGCAGCTGGAGGCGTACGGCTGGCGCATCCCGTTCCTGCTCTCGCTGCCGCTCATCGCCGCCGCGCTCCTGGCCCGGCACCGGCTCGAGGACACCGAGGCATTCCTCGCCGAGAAGGAGACACCGGCCGCCGAGCGCAAGGTGCCGCTGTCGGAGGTGTTCACCCGCTACCGCAAGCCGCTGCTGAAGGTGACACTGCTCGCCACCGGCTCCAACTGCGGCTACTGGGTCGGCCTGATCTTCATGAACATCTACCTCACTTCCGACCTCGGCTATTCCACCCGGTCCGTGTTCTGGCTGATGGCCGCGATCAGCTTCTTCGTGGCCTGTCTGATGCCGGGCTTCGGCGCACTGTCCGACCGCTGGGGCCGCAAGAAGGTCATCACCATCGGGTTCACCGGGTACGCGGTGCTCGTCGTCCCCGCCATGCTCGCCATGGGCGTCGGCAGTTTCCCGCTGGCCGCCGTCGCGATGATCGTGCTCGCCCTGCCCATGCCGATCGTGCAGTCCGTGACCTATCCGACGTACGCCGAGCAGTTCCCGACCCGCGTGCGGTACACGGGACTGTCCATCGCGTTCAACGCGGGAACCATCATCGGCGGCGGACTCACCCCCTACGTGGCCACCTGGCTCATCTCCACCACGGACAACCTGCTGGCACCGGGCTTCCTGCTCATGGCCGTCGCCGCGATCTCCCTGCTCACGCTGCGCACGGTCGCCGAGTCCAGCCGAGGAGACCTCACATGACCACGACACCCTCCGGCCCCACGCTGCCACGGCAGACACCCGGAAGCCCGCGCGCCCTGCGCCACCAAGCCGCCGAAGGCACCTGGACAGGACCCACCGCCGGCATCCTCGACGGCCACCAGCAGGCCAACCTCGTCGTCGTCCCCGAAGACCTCGCGTACGACTTTCTCCTCTTCTGCGTCCGCAACCCCAAGCCCTGTCCGGTCGTCGCCGTCACCGACCCCGGCGACCCCGTGGTCCGGCTCGGCACCACCGAGGCCGACCTGCGCACGGACCTGCCCCGTTACCGGGTGTGGCAGCACGGCGAACCGGTCGACGAGCCCCACGACATCACCGCGTACTGGCGCCCGGACTCGGTGGGCTTCCTGCTCGGTTGCAGCCACACCTTCGAAGGGCCGCTGCGCCGTGCGGGTGTTCCCGTACGCCACCCGGAACACAACCCCGCGCCGCCCGTGTACGTCACCGACCGGCCGACGGCCCCGGCGGGACGGCTCTCGGGCCCCCTGGTCGTCAGCATGCGAGCCGTCCCCGACCACCTCGTCGCCCGCACCGTCGAAGTGACGTCCCGCTACCCGACCGGCCACGGCGCCCCGGTCCACGTCGGCGACCCGTCCCGCCTCGGCATCACCGACCTGGCCCGCCCGGACTTCGGCCCACCGCCGGTCGTGGGCCCCGGCGAGACACCGGTCTTCTGGGCGTGCGGCGTCACACCCCAACTCGCCCTCCCCGCAGCCCGATCCACGTACGCCATCACCCACTACCCCGGCCACATGCTCGTCTTCGATCACGACGTCGATACCGACATGACGAACTGACCACGCGAGGCGGCGAACAGCCTCACTCAGCGGTCTTCCGCGCGCGGGAGACGAAGTCCGCGACGGTCGAGGTCGTGGTGCGGTGCCAGCGGGCGCTGTCGCGCAGCATCGCGTGGTCGCCACCGGGCACGAGGGTGAAGTCCGCCCGCGCACCGGCCGCTCGCGCCCGTCGAACGAACTCGGCGGAGGCCCGAGGATCGGTGACGCGGTCGCGGTCGCCGTGGAGGACGAGGACGTCCTTGTCTCTCAGGTGCGCCACGGGTTCGTTCTCCGGGCACCAGGGGGCCAGCGCCACGACGGCCCGAACCCGGGGCGCTTGCGCGGCGCGCAGGACCGCGCGGCCGCCCATCGAGTGGCCGACGAGGACCACGGGTACGTCGCCCGCGAGCCGGGCCAGTTCGTCCAGCGCCCGCTCCGCGTCGAGCAGGGCATCGGCGTCGGCCCCGTTCCAGCCGCGCACCCGGTACCGCACCCGCGCCAGGAGGACGGGGTCGTCCGCCAGGGCCGCCGCGGTCGCGCGCTCGAAGGGTTTCATGCGCAGCGCCGCGAGATGCCAGGGCCGTGACGGGGACCGGCTGTCGGCACGGCCGCCGTGCAGGAACAGCACCGCGGCCCGCGCCCCGGGCGGTGTTCGCCACGGAACCAACGCGGCACCGCCCGCACTCGCCACCGTCGCTCGCTGCCCAGAATCGGTCATGCCTCATCCTCCCTGCTCCACGACATGACCGTGGAACGCTCCTTACTGATCATTCGACGCCCTTCGTGAAACGGTTTGGTCGACCAGGCCAATCCACGGCCCTGCGGGTTCCGGATTACCCATATGACAGTTCCCGACCACGGAGGGCTCCGTGAAAGATGCCGTACACATCGGCAGAACGCCATCGGCCGATCCTGACCTGGAGACGTTGGTGGGACGCGTCGCCCTCGGCGACGAGGAAGCTTTCGCCTCGGTGTACGACAGGGTGATGGGCCCCGTCCTGGGAACCGTACGGGCCGTCCTGCGCGATCTGGCCCAGTCGGAGGAGGTGGCCCAGGAGATTCTGGTGGAGGTCTGGCGCACCGCTCCCCGTTACCGCTCCGACCGCGGCACGGCCATCAACTGGATCCTGACCCTGGCGCACCGTCGGGCGATCGACCGGGTGCGTTCCGTGGAGGCCGCAGCGGCCCGCGACCGCAAGGCCGCGCTCCTCGACCACATGCCCGACTTCGACCAGGTGAGCGAGCAGGTGGAGGCGCGCCTGGAGCGCGAGCAGGTGCGGCGCTGTCTGCGCACGCTGACCGAGATCCAGCGCCAGGCCGTCACGCTCGCCTACTACCGCGGGCTGACCTACCGTCAGGTCGCCGAGGCTCTCACCCTGCCTTTGGGTACGGTGAAGACGCGGCTGCGTGACGGACTCATTCGGCTCCGAGACTGCCTGGGGGTGACCGCGTGACCACCGCCGATCTGCACATGCTGACCGGGGCCTACGCCCTTGACGCGCTGTCCGAGGAGGACCGGGCCGAGTTCGAGCGGCACCTCACGGAGTGCGAGGCCTGCGCCCTGGAGACCGCCGAACTGACCGCGACAGCAGCCCGGTTGGGCCTAGCCGCGACCGTCACTCCGCGTCCCGAGATGCGCGAGCAGGTGCTGCGCCGCATCACCACGGTCCGCCAGGACCCGCCGGGCGAGCCGGGCCTGTCCCGGTCGGGGCGGACGGCCGCCGCCCGGCGGCGTCTGCTGTCGCGGTGGGCGCTCGCAGCCTGCTTCGCAGCCGCCGCCGTCCTCGGGGGCACCACCGTGTGGCAGCACGAGCGCGCCCGGGACGCCCAAGAGCAGGCCCGGCAGGCGGAAGCGGGCAACGACCGGATCGCCGCGGTGCTCGCCGCACCGGACGCCAAGACCGACTCGGCGCAGCTGGGCGACGGCGCCAGCGGCACCGTCGTCGTCTCCAAGAGCCAGAACCACGCCGTGTTCATCGCCTCCGGGATGGCACATCCGCCGCGCGGCAAGGTCTACCAACTCTGGTTCGACGACGGCGGAGCGATGCGGTCGGCGGGTCTCATGAACAGCGACCGCAGCGACCAGGCGGTGCTGCTGCACGGTGGCATCGACGGGGCGTCGGGCATGGGCATCACCGTCGAGCCCGCCGGCGGCTCGGACCGGCCGACCTCCGACCCGGTGGCGCTGATGGCCTTCCCGACGTGACCGACTGAGTTCCAACCGTCCTTACGGAAGCGTCCTTACGGAAGCGTCCTTACGGAACCGTCCTTATGGTGGCAGCCCCCGAGCTGCCACCATGGTGTGTCGGTCGCCCGGTTCAGCTCTTGGGCATCAGGACGC
>NZ_JBUEGE010000020.1:0-162588 GCF_054963755.1 Streptomyces sp. EDA2-14 | reverse complement strand
GAGCTCCTCGGCGTGCTTCTCGTCGTCCGTCCAACGCGAGTTGCCGCCGTCGACGACGATGTCGCCCGCGGAGAGCAGTGCGCCGAGCTCGTCGACGGTGGACTGGGTCGCGGCGCCGGCCGGGACCATCACCCACACCACGCGGGGGCCTTCGAGCTTCTCGACGAGCTCCTGGAGGGAGGCGACGTCGGAGACCTCGGGGTTGCGGTCGTAGCCGATGACGGTGTGGCCTGCGCGGCGGATGCGCTCGCGCATGTTGCCGCCCATCTTGCCGAGGCCGATGAGTCCAAGCTGCATGTCAGTTCACTTACCTTCGTGGATCTTGATACGTCAGGCGGTACGGCCGCGCAGGGCGCGGTACGTGTCGACCAGGGACTGGGTGGACGCGTCGAGGCCGGGGACCTCGGCGCCCTCGGTGAGGGCGGGCTCCACGCGCTTGGCGAGGACCTTGCCGAGCTCGACGCCCCACTGGTCGAAGGAGTCGATGTTCCAGACGGCGCCCTGGACGAACACCTTCTGCTCGTAGAGGGCGATCAGCTGGCCGAGGACCGAGGGGGTCAGCTCGCGCGCCAGGATCGTCGTCGTCGGGTGGTTGCCCTTGAACGTCTTGTGCGGCACGAGTTCCTCGGCGACGCCCTCGGCGCGCACCTCCTCCGGCGTCTTGCCGAAGGCGAGCGCCTGGCCCTGCGCGAACAGGTTGGCCATCAGCAGGTCGTGCTGGCCCTTGAGTCCGTCGGACAGCTCGTCGACCGGGTTCGCGAAGCCGATGAAGTCCGCCGGGATCAGCTTCGTGCCCTGGTGGATGAGCTGGTAGTAGGCGTGCTGCCCGTTGGTGCCGGGGGTGCCCCAGACGACCGGGCCCGTCTGCCACTCCACGCGGCGGCCCTGGCGGTCCACGGACTTGCCGTTGGACTCCATGTCGAGCTGCTGGAGGTACGCCGTGAACTTGGAGAGGTAGTGGCTGTACGGGAGCACCGCGTGCGACTGGGCGCCGTGGAAGTTGCCGTACCAGACGCCGAGCAGGCCGAGCAGCAGCGGCGCGTTGGCCTCGGCGGGGGCTGTGCGGAAGTGGTCGTCGACCAGGCGGAAGCCGTCGAGCAGCTCGCGGAAGTGGTCCGGGCCGATCGCGATCATCAGCGAGAGGCCGATGGCGGAGTCGAAGGAGTAGCGGCCGCCGACCCAGTCCCAGAACTCGAACATGTTGGCCGTGTCGATGCCGAACTCGGAGACCTTCTCGGCGTTCGTCGACAGGGCGACGAAGTGCTTGGCGACCGCCGACTCGTCACCGAGGGAGGCCAGCAGCCAGGAGCGCGCGGCCTTGGCGTTGGTGATCGTCTCGATCGTCGTGAACGTCTTCGAGGCGATGACGAACAGCGTCTCGGCCGGGTCGAGGTCGCGGACGGCCTCGTGCAGGTCGGCGCCGTCGACGTTCGAGACGAAGCGGAACGTCAGGTCGCGGGCGGTGAACGGGCGCAGGGCCTCGTACGCCATGGCCGGGCCGAGGTCCGAGCCGCCGATGCCGACGTTGACGACGTTCTTGATGCGCTTGCCGGTGTGGCCGGTCCACTCGCCCGTGCGGATCCGGTCGGCGAAGACGGCCATCTTGTCGAGGACGGCGTGCACCTTCGGCACGACGTTCTCGCCGTCGACCTCGACCACGGCGTCGGCCGGGGCGCGCAGCGCGGTGTGCAGCACGGCGCGGTCCTCGGTCGTGTTGATCTTCTCGCCGCGGAACATGGCGTCGCGCTGCCCGAACACGTCGGTGGCGGTGGCCAGTTCCTGGAGCAGGGCGAGGGTCTCGTCCGTGATCAGGTGCTTGGAGTAGTCGATGTGCAGATCGCCGACGTCGAGCGTGTAGCGCTCGGCGCGCGCCGGGTCCTTCGCGAACAGCTCGCGCAGGTGCGTGCCGTTGAACTTGGCGCGGTGGTCCTCCAGGGCCGTCCACTGCGGGCGACGGGTGAGGAGGGGGTTGCTGTCAGGCATGTTGAACGGACTCCTTGGTGACTTTGCCGTGGGCGGCTGCCTGCAGGGCCACGGCGTACATCTCGTCGGCGTCGAGGCGGCGCAGCTCCTCCGCGATCAGCTCGGCGGTGGAGCGGACCTTGAGGGCCAGGGTGCGCTCGGGCTGGCCGGGGAGGGTCAGCTTGGCGAGCGGTCCCTCGGGGCGGTCGATGCGGATCTCGCCGCTCGGCGTGCCGAGGCGGACCGCGGTGACGACGGGGCCGTCCGTGGTGACGCGCTCGACCGGGACGCCGAGCCGGGCGCCGAGCCAGCGCGCGAGCAGTTCGGCGCTGGGGTTGCCGGCCTCGGACTCGACGGCGGCGGAGACGACGTCGGTGCGGGCCTGGTCGAGGGCGGCGGCCAGCATGGAGCGCCACGGGGTGAGCCGGGTCCAGGCCAGGTCGGTGTCGCCGGGGGCGTAGTGCGCGGCGCGCCGGTCGAGGGCGGCGAGCGCGTCCTCGTCGGCGTACAGGTCGGTGATGCGGCGGGCGGCGAGCGCGCCGAGCGGGTCCTTGGCGGGCTCGTCGGGGGCGTCGACCGGCCACCACACGACGACCGGGGCGTCGGGCAGCAGCAGCGGCAGGACGACGGAGTCGGCGTGCTGGCCGGTCTCGCCGTACAGGCGCAGGATCACCGTCTCGCCGGTGCCGGCCTCGGAGCCGACCCGGACCTCGGCGTCGAGCCGGTTGCCGTGGCGGTCGCGGGGCAGGCGCTTGGTGCGCCGAATGACGACGAGGGTGCGCGAGGGGTGCTCGCGGGACGCCTCCTGGGCGGCCTTCGTCGCGTCGTACGCGTTCTCCTCGTCCGTGACGATGACCATCGTCAGGACCATGCCCACGGCGGGCGTCCCGATGGCCCGGCGTCCTTCGACGAGCGCCTTGTTGACCTTGCTTGCCGTGGTGTCGGTGAGGTCGATCCTCATGGCCTTCGCCAGCTCCGTCCGTCTCGTGCGAGCATCTCGTCCGCTTCCTTCGGGCCCCAGCTGCCCGAGGCGTACTGGGCGGGCCTGCCAGTCTTGTCCCAGTGCTCCTCGATGGGGTCGAGGATGCGCCAGGACTCCTCGACCTCTTCCGTACGGGGGAAGAGGTTGGCGTCGCCCAGCAACACGTCCAGGATCAGCCGCTCGTACGCTTCCGGGCTGGACTCGGTGAACGACTCGCCGTAAGCGAAGTCCATGGACACGTCGCGGATCTCCATCGACGTACCCGGCACCTTGGATCCGAAGCGCACCGTCATGCCCTCGTCCGGCTGAACGCGGATGACGACGGCATTCTGGCCGAGTTCCTCGGTCGCGGTGTGGTCGAACGGGGAGTGCGGGGCGCGCTGGAAGACGACCGCGATCTCGGTGACGCGGCGGCCGAGGCGCTTGCCGGTGCGCAGGTAGAACGGGACGCCCGCCCAGCGGCGGTTGTCGATGCCCAGCTTCACGGCGGCGTAGGTGTCGGTCTTCGACGCGCGGTCGATGCCGTCTTCCTGGAGGTAGCCGCGGACCTTCTCGCCGCCCTGCCAGCCCGGCGCGTACTGCGCGCGGACCGTGGACTTCTCCAGGTCGGCGGGGAGCTGCACGGACTTGAGGACCTTGAGCTTCTCGTTGACCAGCGACTCGGCGTCGAACGCGGCCGGCTCCTCCATCGCCGTGAGGGCGAGCAGCTGGAGCAGGTGGTTCTGGATGACGTCGCGGGCGGCGCCGATGCCGTCGTAGTAGCCGGCGCGGCCACCGATGCCGATGTCCTCGGCCATCGTGATCTGCACGTGGTCGACGTAGGACCGGTTCCAGATGGGCTCGTACATCTGGTTGGCGAAGCGGAGCGCCAGGATGTTCTGGACGGTCTCCTTGCCGAGGTAGTGGTCGATGCGGAAGACCTGCTCGGGCGAGAACACGTCGTGCACGATTCGGTTCAGCTCACGTGCCGACTCGCTGTCGTGGCCGAACGGCTTCTCGATGACGGCGCGCCGCCAGGAGCCCTCGGCCGCGTCCGCGAGGCCGTGCTTCTTGAGCTGCTGCACGACCTTGGGGAAGAACTTCGGCGGTACGGAGAGGTAGAACGCGTAGTTGCCGCTGGTGCCGCGCTTCTCGTCCAGCTCGTCGACGGCGCTGCGCAGTTGCGCGAACGCGGTGTCGTCGTCGAAGTCGCCGGGGATGAAGCGCATGCCCTCGGCGAGCTGCTGCCAGACCTCCTCGCGGAAGGGGGTGCGGGCGTGCTCCTTGACCGAGTCGTGGACGACCTGCGCGAAGTCCTGGTCCTCCCACTCGCGGCGGGCGAAGCCGAGGAGCGAGAAGCCCGGCGGCAGCAGGCCGCGGTTGGCGAGGTCGTACACGGCCGGCATCAGCTTCTTGCGGGACAGGTCGCCCGTGACGCCGAAGATGACGAGCCCGGAGGGGCCCGCGACGCGCGGCAGACGGCGGTCGCGGGCGTCCCTCAGCGGGTTCTGCCAAGCGGTCTCCGAAGAGGACGAGCTCACTTGGACTCAGCCTCCGTCAGGCGCGAGGAGACGGTGGAGAGCAGGTCGTTCCAGGCGATCTCGAACTTGGCGACGGCCTCGTCCTCGAGCTGCTGGGTGACCTCGTCGAGCGAGATGCCGAGCGCGTCGACGGCCTTGAGTTCGGCGCGGGCCTGCTCGTAGCGGCCGGTGATGGTGTCGCCGGTGATCTCGCCGTGGTCGGCGGTGGCCTTCAGGGTGCCCTCGGGCATCGTGTTGACGGTGCCGGGCGCGACCAGCTCGTCGACGTACAGGGTGTCCTTGTACGCGGGGTCCTTGACGCCGGTGGAGGCCCACAGCGGGCGCTGCTTGTTGGCGCCGGCGGCCTCCAGCTTGGTGGCGCGCTCAACGGCGAAGGCCTGCTCGAAGGCCTCGTAGGCCAGGCGGGCGTTGGCCAGCGCGGCCTTGCCCTTCGCCGAGGCCGCCTCGTCGGTGCCGATCTTGTCGAGGCGCTTGTCGATCTCGGCGTCGACGCGGGAGACGAAGAAGGAGGCGACCGAGTGGATCGAGGAGAGGTCGATGCCGCGCTCGTGGGCCTTCTCCAGGCCGGCCAGGTAGGCGTCCATGACGGCCTTGTAGCGGTCGAGGGAGAAGATCAGCGTGACGTTGACCGAGATGCCGAGGCCGATGACCTCGGTGATCGCCGGGAGGCCCGCGAGGGTCGCCGGGATCTTGATCATCACGTTGGGGCGGTCCACGAGCCAGGCCAGCTGCTTGGCCTCGGCGATGGTGGCCTCGGTGTTGTGGGCCAGGCGCGGGTCGACCTCGATGGAGACGCGGCCGTCACGGCCCTGCGTGGCGTCGTACACCGGGCGCAGGATGTCGGCGGCGGCGCGCACGTCCTGCGTGGTCATCATGCGGACGGCCTCGTCGACGGTGACCTTGCGGACGGCCAGGTCGGCGAGCTGCTCCTCGTAGCCCTCGCCCTTGCCGATGGCGGCCTGGAAGATCGAGGGGTTCGTGGTGACGCCCACGACGTGGCTGTCCGCCATGAGCTCGGCGAGGTTGCCGGACTCGATGCGGGTGCGGGACAGGTCGTCCAGCCAGATGGAAACGCCTTCGTCGGACAGCGACTTGAGGGGTGCGACGGCGTTGCTCATGTTCTGCTTCATCTTCTTTCGGGCGTGCTGTTTCTACGGAAGGGTCAGGCGCGGGCGGCGGCGAGGGACTCGCGAGCCTTCGCGGCGACGTTCTCGGCGGTGAAGCCGAACTCGGCGAAGAGGGTTCCGGCGTCGGCGGAGGCACCGAAGTGCTCAAGGGAGACGATGCGTCCGGCGTCACCGACGTAGCGGTACCAGGTCAGACCGATGCCGGCCTCGACCGCCACGCGGGCCTTCACGGACGGCGGCAGGACGGACGCGCGGTAGTCGGCGTCCTGCTCCTCGAACCACTCGACGGACGGCATCGACACGACGCGGGTCGCGATGCCCTCGGCCTCCAGCTGCTCGCGGGCGGCGACGGCGAGCTGGACCTCGGAGCCGGTGGCGATCAGGACGACGTCCGGGGTCTCCTTGGACGCCTCGACCAGGACGTAACCGCCCTTGGCGGCGTCGTCGTTGGCCTCGTAGGTCGGCAGGCCCTGACGGGAGAGCGCGAGGCCGTGCGGGGCCGGCTTGTCGGTGCCGCGCTTGAGGATCTCGCGCCAGGCGATGGCGGTCTCGTTGGCGTCGGCCGGGCGGACGACGTTCAGGCCGGGGATGGCGCGCAGCGCGGCCAGGTGCTCGACCGGCTGGTGGGTCGGGCCGTCCTCGCCGAGGCCGATGGAGTCGTGGGTCCAGACGTAGGTGACCGGGAGCTGCATGAGGGCCGACATGCGGACGGCGTTGCGCATGTAGTCGGAGAACACCAGGAAGGTGCCGCCGTAGATGCGGGTGTTGCCGTGCAGCGCGATGCCGTTCATCTCGGCGGCCATCGAGAACTCGCGGATGCCGAAGTGCACGGTGCGGCCGTACGGGTCGGCCTCGGCGAGCGGGTTGCCCTTCGGGAGGAAGGAGCTGGCCTTGTCGATGGTCGTGTTGTTGGAGCCCGCGAGGTCGGCGGAGCCGCCCCACAGCTCGGGGACGACCGGGCCGAGCGCCTGGAGGACCTTGCCGGAGGCGGCGCGCGTGGCGACCTTCGTGCCGGTCTCGAAGGACGGCAGGGCGTCCTCCCAGCCCTCGGGGAGGCGTCCCGCGAGCACGCGATCGAGGGTCGCGGAGCGCTCGGGGTTGGCGTTCCGCCACTCGGCGAGCTTCTTGTCCCAGGCGGCGTGCGCCTCGGCGCCGCGGTCGAGGGCGCCACGGGTGTGGGCGATGACCTCGTCCTCGACGATGAAGGACTGCTCCGGGTCGAAGCCGAGGACGCGCTTGGTGGCGGCGATCTCCTCGTCGCCGAGCGCGGAGCCGTGCGAGCCCTCGGTGTTCTGCTTGGTCGGGGCGGGCCAGGCGATGATCGTGCGCATGGCGATGATCGACGGCTTGTCGGTGACGGCCTTGGCGGCGGCGAGCGCCTCGTACAGGGCCTTCGGGTCGACGTCGCCCTCGGCGGTGGGCGCGATGCGCTGGACGTGCCAGCCGTACGCCTCGTAGCGCTTCAGGACGTCCTCGGAGAAGGCGGTCGCGGTGTCGCCCTCGATGGAGATGTGGTTGTCGTCGTAGACGAAGACGAGGTTGCCGAGCTTCTGGTGGCCGGCGAGGGACGAGGCCTCGGCGGAGACGCCCTCCTCCAGGTCGCCGTCGGAGACGATCGCCCAGATGGTGTGGTCGAAGGGGCTCTCGCCCTCGGGGGCCTCCGGGTCGAACAGGCCGCGCTCGTAGCGGGCGGCCATCGCCATGCCCACGGCGTTGGCGACACCCTGGCCGAGCGGACCGGTCGTGGTCTCGACACCGGCGGTGTGGCCGTACTCGGGGTGGCCCGGCGTCTTCGAACCCTGCGTGCGGAACGCCTTCAGGTCGTCCAGCTCCAGCTCGTAGCCGGAGAGGAAGAGCTGGGTGTAGAGGGTGAGGCTGGTGTGGCCGGGCGAGAGGACGAAGCGGTCGCGGCCGGTCCACTCCGGGTCGGCCGGGTCGTGCCGCATGGCCTTCTGGAAGATCGTGTACGCGGCCGGGGCCAGGCTCATGGCGGTGCCGGGGTGTCCGTTGCCGACCTTCTGCACCGCGTCCGCGGCCAGCAGGCGCGCGGTGTCGACGGCACGCTGGTCGCGTTCGGTCCACTCGAAGGGCTTCGCGTCGGCGCCCTCAGGGGTGGCGAGTCCGTCCGGTGTCTGCGTGCTCATCTGTCCAGCTTCCTTCACATCCGTTGTCCTGCGAGGTGTCGAAAGACACCGCCCGACCGGGACCAAAGTCCCAGGTCGAACCACCTACGAATGTAAAGGTCATACTTTTGGCTCGACAGGTGCCCCCGTGCCAGCGTTCGGTGAAAATGGGACACGCACCCAGGCCCGAGCCAAGGAAAGTGAATGACGGAGCAGGACCCCTCACAGACGAGCGCACATCTGCGGGCGCCCACTGAAAATCGAGCGCACATCCGCACCTATCCGTTCGACCCGGGCGCGAGCCTGTCCGGCGTCGGGATCCAGGTCGGACCGATGGGTTCGGAGGGTCCGTGGGCGGGTGGCGTCGGCCTCTCGCGGCGCGTGCACCGCATCGACTTCCACCTCCTGCTCTTCTTCCGCGAGGGCCCCGTCCGCCACATGATCGACTTCACCGAGTACGAGGTGGGCGCCGGGGACATCCTGTGGATCCGGCCGGGGCAGGTGCACGGCTTCTCGACCGAGGACACCTACGTCGGCACGGCGCTGACCATGCAGCCGGGCTTCCTGCCCCGCGCGATCGTCGAGGCGACCGGCCTCTACCGCTACGACCGCCCGCCGCTGCTCCACCCCGACCCGGACCAGCTCGCCGCGCTCGACGCCGCGCTGGCCCAGCTGCGCCGCGAGTACCTGGACACGACGACGCTCCCGCTGAGCCTGCACACCGCGGTGCTGCGGCACACCCTGACGGCCCTGATGCTGCGTGTGGCACATGTGTCGGCGCAGGCCGCGGCGGAGGACGACGGGACGCCGCAGCAGGACACGACCTTCACCCGGTTCCGCACGGCGGTCGAGCAGGGCTTCACGTCCAACCACAGCGTCAGCGCGTACGCCGACGAACTCGGCTACTCGCGCCGCACGCTGGTCCGCGCGGTGCGCGCCGCGACGGGCCTCACCCCGAAGGCCTTCATCGACCGGCGCGTGATCCTGGAGGCCAAGCGGCTGCTCGCGCACACGGAGCTGCCGGTGGGGCGGATCGGCGTCGCGGTCGGCTTCGCGGACTCGGCCAACTTCTCGAAGTTCTTCCAGCAGCACACGGGGTCGACACCGGCGGCATTCCGCTCGGAACAGGTGTGAGCGCCCGGCCGGCTACGCCTCCGCGGCGAAGATCAGGCACATGTCCGCCGTGGCCCGCGCGTGGATCCGCAGCTCCTCGCGGGCCCGCCCCGCGTCGCCCGCGACGATCGCGCGGGTCAGCGGATCGTGCAGCTCGCCGGGGGTGGAGCGGGCCTCGGAGCCGCCGGGGTGGGTGGAGATGATCCGGGTCAGCTCGTCCTGGATGCCCTGCTCGGCCTCCAACAGCCGCCGGGAACCGGAGAGTTCGGCGATGCACAGGTGGAACGCGGCGTCGGCGGTGCGGTAGGCGTCCGCGTCGGCCAGCAACTCGTGGGTGCGGTCCGACAGTTCACGCAGGAGCGCGTGCGCGGCGGCACCCTGCACGTCGACCTCGCGCCCGGCACCGTCGTGCACGACGCGTCCGCGGCGAGCGGCGCGCAGTGGGCGCTCCACGACGTCGCCCTGGAACCGGACAGCCGGTGCGCGCGGGCCTACGGCCAGGACGTGCTGCCGATCGCCTCGGGGCACCACCAGGCGGTGGACCGGGTCGGCGCGGGGCTGCGGGTCACGGCGCGGGCGGCCGACGGCTGCGTGGAGGGGCTCGAATCCGTCGACGCCGAGGACGGCTGGGTGGTGGCCGTGCAGTGGTACCCCGAGGCGGAGATTCCCGAACCGGCCCTGCGGGCCCCGCTGTTCGAGGCGCTTCGCCGGGCGGCCGCACACGGCCGCTCCCGCTCCGGCGCGGGGCTCGGCAGTTCCGCCGCGGGGCTCGGCACCTGATCCGTCACAATGACTGCATGTCACGCGCCACCCCCTCCTGCCCCTGCGGACTGCCCGCCTCGTACGCGGAATGCTGCGGCCGCTACCACTCCGGCAGCGCCGCCGCCCCCTCCGCCGAGGCCCTGATGCGCTCCCGGTACGCCGCGTTCGTCCGGCGCGACGGCGCGTACCTGCTGCGGACCTGGCACCCGGACACCCGCCCGCCCGGCATCGACTTCGCCGACGCGCCGCGGTGGACCGGCCTGGAGATCGTGGACACGACGGACGGCTCCGCGTTCCACCAGCACGGCACCGTCACCTTCCGCGCCCACTACCAGGGCGGCGTCCTGCACGAGCGAAGCCGCTTCTCCCGCGTGGCCGGGGCGTGGGTGTACGTCGACGGGGACTTCGTCGAGTAGGCCCGGCCCCTCCGCGACTCCCCCGCACCCCCTCCAGTAACCCCGGCAGGCTCTCGGCCCTTGCGTCCCGAGACCCACCGGGGTTACTTTCGGAATTGTTCCGCAATCGATTGCGGAACTGTTTCGGAACCGTCCGGAACCCGACCTACGAACCAGGTGAGGCCCCATGCCCCGCGTGACCATCGCGGACATCGCCAGGGAAGCCGGCGTCAGCAAGCCGACCGTCTCCCGCGCGCTGAACGGGCACCCGGACGTCGGCGCCGAGACCCGCGAGCGGATCGAGCGGATCGCCGCCGACCTCGGGTACGCCCCGAGCACCAGCGCCCGCTCCCTGCGCACCGGCAGGCACGACACGCTCGGGCTGCTCATGCCGCTCCAGCAGTGGTGGGGCTACTCGGACATCCAGTACGGGATCGCCGAGGAGTCCGCGCGGCGCGGACTGCACCTGATGGTCCACCCGCTGCAGCCGGGCGAGCGCGCCGAGCGCGAGTTCGTCACGCGGACGCTGCCGACACTGCCCGTGGACGGTCTCATCCTGCTGATGCCCGAGGGCACGCCCCGGCACATCGGCGCCATCGCGCAGACCAGCATGCCCTCCGTGGTCATCGACGACCGCGGACACCGCCTCGACCTGCCGTACGTGGAGAGCACCAACCGCGCCGGTTTCCGTGAGGCGGTGCTGCACCTGGTGCGGCACGGGCGGCGCCGGATCGCGTTCGTCGGCGGGCAGCTGAACGACGCCTTCGCCCAGGAGCGCTTCGAGGGATACCTCGACGCCCTGCGCGAGGGCGGCATCGACTACGACCCGGACCTGACGCTGCTGCCGGCCGACCGCGAGCCGACCGCCGACGAGATCACCGAACTGCTCGGCACCGACCCGGACGGGCTGGCCGTCGCCTGGGACGAGATCGCCTTCTCGGCGCTCAACGCCCTGCACACCAGCGGTCACCGGGTGCCCGAGGACGTCGCCGTCATCGGGTTCGACGACTCCCCCATCGCCCGCGTCATGCAGCCGCCGCTCACCACGGTGCGGCAGCCGTTCCGGGAGATGGGCGCCGCCGCGGTACGGATGCTGCTCGACTCGATCGAGCACGGCCGCCCCCCGGCCCACTTCACCGTTCCCACCGAACTCGTGATCCGCGACTCCTGCGGCAGCCACGAGAACCAGTAGCCCCTGCCCCGGCGGCCCGCACGCCCCGGCAGTCCGCATGACTCGAAGGAGAGTTGTGACCATGTCCGCCCCCAGCAGCGCCACTCCCGGCGCTGCCCCCGCACCGCCCGGGGGCGACGCCCGCGAGCGCGTCCCCGGCACCTTCGTCCTCGTCCACTTCCTGGCGCTGCTCGGCGCCTGGATGGGCGTCCTGGTGCCGTCGCTGGTCTCCGTCGCGCTCAAGGTCGAGCGGATGGACGCGGCCGGCAAGGTCGGCGCCCTCTCGCTCGCGCTCGGCGTCGGCGCCCTCGTCGCGCTCGTCGCCAACCCGCTGTTCGGCCTGCTCTCCGACCGCACCACGTCCCGGTTCGGCGCCCGCCGCCCCTGGATGGTGATCGGCACGGCCGGCGGCTTCGTGGGCATCGTGGTGATCGCCTACGCGAACAGCACCTGGGAGATCGTCGTCGGCTGGTGTCTGGCGCAGTGCTTCTACAACGCGCTGGTGGCGGCCATCTACGGCGCCCTCGCCGACCAGGTGCCCGAGCGGCAGATGGGCTTCGCCTCCGCCGTACTCGCCCTCGCCAACCCGCTCGCGACGCTCGGCGGCACCTTCCTGGTGGACTCCCTCAACGCCTCCACCGTCGCGCTGATGCTGGTCCCCGCGCTCGTCGGCGCCGCGCTCGTCGTCCCGTTCCTGCTGTACGGAAGGGACCGCCGCGTCAGCAGGGAGCAGGTGCCGCCGCTCACCGCCCGGCAGCTGATCGCCTTCCTGTGGACCAACCCGGTGCGCTTCCCGAGCTTCGGCTGGGCCTGGCTGAGCCGCTTTCTGATGTGGACCTCGTACGCCACCGTCACCACGTACATGGCGTACTACCTCTCCGACTATCTCGGCCAGAACGCGGACGCCGTCACGCACTACGTGTTCCTGGGCAGCCTGGTCGCCAACATCTTCATCCTGATCGCGACGGTGCCCGCGGGCCGGATCTCGGACCGGATCGGCCGCCGCAAGCCGATCGTGTACGCGGCCGCCGTGCTGCTCGCCGCCTCGATGGGCGTGATGGCACTGGCCACGTCGGTGACCGGGTTCCTGGTCGCGCAGGCGCTCGTCGGGGTCGGCATGGGCGTGTACTTCGCCGTCGACATCGCGCTGCCCGCCGATGTGCTGCCCGATCCGAACAACGCGGCCAAGGACCTCGGCGTGATGAACATCGCCGCCACGCTGCCGTACTCGCTGATCACGCTGATCGCTCCGTCGCTGCTCGCGCTCGGGGGCGGGGACAACTACCCGGCCCTGTTCGTCTTCGGTCTGCTCGCCGCGCTCCTCGCGATCCCGGCCGTGCTGCCCGTCAAGCGCAGCTGAGCAACGACCGCTCCACCCAAGGAAGTTCCGTCATGAACCGCACCGCCCTCCCCTATCTGAACCCCGAACTGCCCGTCGAGCGACGCGTCGAGGACCTGCTCTCCCGGATGACACCGCAGGAGAAGGCAGGGCAGCTCTTCCACACCGCCAACACCCTTGCACCCGGCGGGCAGTTGCTCGCCGAGCCGGACGCCGCCAACGGGGTGCGCACCGCGCACGAGCTGGTCGTCGGCCGCCACATCACCCACTTCAACCTGCTCAACGGCACCGACCCGTACGAGATCGCGCTCTGGCACAACCGACTGCAGGAGCTGGCCGCCGACACCCGGCTCGGCATCCCCGTCACGGTCTCCACGGACCCGCGGCACGGCATGTTCTCCAGCCCGGCCGCGGGGCAGGCCATCGAGCGGATGTCACGCTGGCCCGAGCACACCGGCATCGGCGCGACCGGCGACATACGGCTCGCCGAGGAGTACGGGGAGGTGGTGCGGCGCGAGTACACCGCGCTCGGCATCCGGGTCGCGCTCGGGCCGATGGCCGACCTGTTCACCGATCCGCGCTGGTCGCGCGGGTACGGCACGTTCGGCGAGGACCCGGTCACGGTCGCCAACCTGACGGCGGCGTTCATCCGGGGCCTGCGCGGCGGCGAGGAGCTCGGCCCCCGCTCCGTCGCGGCGATGGTCAAGCACTTCCCCGGCGGCGGGCCGCAGTTGGGCGGCGAGGACGCGCACGACCCGGCGCACCGCGAGCAGGTGTATCCGGGCGGCCTGGCCCGGCTGCACCAACTGCCGTTCGACGCCGCGTTCCGCGCCGGGGCGACGCAGGTCATGACGTACTACGGGATGCCGCTGGCGGTGCCGGGCTGGGAGGAGGTCGGCTTCGCGTTCAACAAGCCGGTGGTGACCGACCTGTTGCGCGGCCACTACGGCTTCGACGGGATCGTCTGCACGGACTGGAACGTCATCGAGTCGACCATGCTCTCCGGCGACGTCTTCGAGGCGCACGCCTACGGCCTGGAGCAGCTGACCCCGGCGCAGCGGATCGCCCGCGCCCTGGACGCCGGCGTCGACCAGTTCGGCGGCGACGACTGCACGGACCTCGTCCTCGAACTCGTGGCGGACGGCGTCGTGTCGCAGGAGCGCATCGACACGTCGGTCCGTCGGATCCTGCGCGAGAAGTTCCGGCTCGGGCTGTTCGAGCAGCGCCGGGTCGACGCCGACGCGGCGGCGGAGACGGTCGGTTCGGCGCCGCTGCGCGAGGCGGGGCGGGCGGCGCAGCGCCGCTCCCTGGTCCTGGTGAAGAACACCGACGCGCTGCTGCCGCTGTCCGAGGGCACGGGCCTGCGCGTGTACGCGGAGGGTCTCGGCCCCGAACCGGTGGGCGCGCGGGCGGAGTTGGTGGACGACGTCGCGGACGCGGAGGTCGCCGTGGTGCGGCTGTGCGCCCCGTACGAGAACCGGGGCACGGCCCTCAGCGAGTGGTTCCACGGCGGCTCGCTCGACTTCCCGGAGGACGTGGTGCGGCATGTGCGCGCACTCGCGGCGCGGGTGCCGACGGTCGTGCTGGTCTATCTGGAGCGGCCGGCCGTGCTCACGGAGATCGGCGACGCGGCGACGGCCGTCGTGGCCGACTTCGGGGCCGAGGACGACGCCCTGCTCGATCTGGTCTTCGGGGCCTGCGCGCCGCAGGGGCGGCTGCCGTTCGACCTGCCGTCGTCGATGAAGGCGGTCGAGGAGAGCCGCGAGGACGTGCCGTTCGACACCCGCTCGCCGCTCTACCGCTTCGGGCACCACCTGACGTACTGAGCCGGACCGAGCCGGAAGGCTCCGCGCACCACCGGGTCGCGGTCAGGGCGCCAGGATGTCCAGTTCCTGGAGGGCTCCGACCGCGATCTCGCGCGTCAACTCCTCGGCGCGCTCCGCGTTGCGCGCGCGTACCGCCTCCGCGACGTCGACGTGGAGGGTGACCGCCGCCGGGTCCGGGTCCTCGAACATGACCTGGTGGTGGGTGCGGCCCGCGAGGACCTCCGCGACCAGGTCGCCGAGGTGCGCGAACATCTCGTTGCCCGACGCGGTCAGCACGATCCGGTGGAACTCGATGTCGTGGCGGAGGTACGCCTCCAGCTGCTGCCCCCGTGACGTCGCCACCATGCCGAGCGCGCACTCGGTCAGCGCCGCCGCCTGTTCGGCGCTCGCGTGCCGTGCGGCCAGGCCCGCGGCGACCGGCTCGACCGCCGAACGGAGCACCGTGAGCGAGCGCAGCTGGCGCGGCCGGTCGGCGCCGGCAAGACGCCAGCGGATCACCTGCGGGTCGTAGACGTTCCACTCCTCCGCAGGCCGTACGGTCACACCGACCCGTCGTCGGGAGGCCACGAGATGCATCGACTCCAGGACCCGCACCGCTTCACGCATGACCGAGCGCGACACCTCGAAGCGCTGGGCCAGCTCGTCGGTGCGCAGCACACTGCCCGCCGGGTACTCGCCCGCGGTGATCGCAGGACCGAGGCTCTCCAGTACGCGGGCATGCAGGCCCTGGCCCTGTGTGGTCATGGGAATACCCTAGCCCCGAGTCAATGGTCTGACTTTTATGTCACAGCCACTTGAATTAGTCAGACCTATTGGGTTTCAGTGTGGTGACACAGCGATGTCGACGAAGACAGCGAGGCAGTACCCGATGAGCACCCCCCACGTCGTCGTGGTGATGGGCGTGGCAGGAACCGGCAAGACAACGATCGGTCCCCTGCTCGCCGAACGACTCGGCGTTCCCTACGCCGAGGGCGACGACTTCCACCCCGAGGCCAACATCGCGAAGATGTCGGCCGGCACCCCCCTGACGGACGACGACCGCTGGCCCTGGCTGGATGCCATCGGCCGGTGGGCGCACAGCCGTGCGGGGATCGGCGGGGTCGTCTCCAGTTCCGCCCTCAAGCGCAGCTACCGCGACCGGCTGCGGGCCGAGGCACCGGGCGCCGTCTTCGTCCACCTCACCGGCTCGCGCGAGCTGATCGAGGACCGGATGGGCCATCGCGAGGGGCACTTCATGCCCACCTCGCTGCTCGATTCGCAGTTCGCCACGCTCCAGCCGCTCGCGGCGGACGAGGCGGGCGTGGCCGTCGATGTCGCTGGGACGCCCGAGGAGATCGCCGACCGGGCCGCAGCGGCCCTGGCCGACCTCGACTCCGGCGCCCCGGCCAAGTAGCGCCTCCCCCCACTGACCCCGTCCCCCCACTCGTACAAGGGATAAGACCGTGACCAGACTCAGCGTCGAGATGCTGGCAGCGGACACCGTCGAGCCGATCACGTCCGCGGGCCATGCCCAGCTCGGGATCGCCGTGCTCGCGGGCATCGCCGTCATCGTCCTGCTCATCACCAAGTTCAAGATGCACGCCTTCCTGGCGCTGACCATCGGCTCGCTCGCGCTCGGCGCGTTCGCCGGTGCGCCGCTGGACAAGGTGATCGAGAGCTTCAGCGCCGGACTCGGTGACACCGTCGCCGGTGTCGGCGTCCTCATCGCGCTCGGCGCGATCCTCGGCAAGCTGCTCGCCGACTCCGGCGGCGCCGACCAGATCGTCGACACGATCCTCGCCAAGGCCGGCAAGTCCGGCGGCAGGGCCATGCCCTGGGCCATGGTGCTCATCGCGGCCGTGATCGGTCTGCCGCTCTTCTTCGAGGTCGGCATCGTGCTGCTGATCCCGGTCGTCCTGATGGTCGCCAAGCGCGGCAACTACTCGCTGATGCGGATCGGCATCCCGGCCCTCGCCGGACTGTCGGTCATGCACGGCCTGATCCCGCCGCACCCCGGTCCGCTCGTCGCGATCCAGGCGGTCGACGCCAACCTCGGCCTCACCCTCGCGCTCGGCATCCTCGTCGCCATCCCGACCGTCGTCATCGCGGGCCCGGTCTTCTCGAAGTACGCGGCCAAGTGGGTCGACGTCCCGGCGCCCGAGAAGATGATCCCGGCGCGCGCCTCCGACGAGCTGGAGAAGCGTCCGAGCTTCGGCGCTGCCGTCGCGACGATCCTGCTGCCGGTCGTGATGATGCTGTCCAAGGCCCTGGTCGACGTCATCGTGGACAACCCGGACGCCACCGTCCAGCGCGTGTTCGACGTGGTCGGCAACCCGATGATCGCGCTGCTCGTCGCCGTCGTCGTCGGCATGTTCACCCTCGGCCGCCCGGCCGGCTTCACCAAGGGCAGGATCCTTTCCACCACCGAGAAGTCCCTCGGCCCGATCGCGGGCGTGCTGCTCATCGTGGGCGCGGGCGGTGGCTTCAAGGGCACCCTGGTCGACTCCGGCGTCGGCGAGATGATCATGGAGATCTCCAAGGACTGGGGTCTGCCGACGCTGCTGCTCGCCTGGCTCATCGCGGTCGTCATCCGCGTCGCCACGGGTTCGGCGACGGTCGCCACGGTCTCCGCCGCCGGTCTGGTCGCACCGCTCGCGGCCCACATGAGCGACACGCACACGGCGCTGCTCGTCCTCGTGATCGGCGCGGGCTCGCTGTTCTTCAGCCACGTCAACGACGCCGGCTTCTGGCTCGTCAAGGAGTACTTCGGACTCAGCGTCGGCCAGACCGTGAAGACCTGGTCGCTCATGGAGACGATCATCTCCGTGGTCGCGGGTGCGCTGGTGCTGCTGCTGTCCCTGGTGATCTAGCGTCCGCACGGCCTTGCACGAGGGCGCCCCCACCGGTCGGTGGGGGCGCCCTCGTCGTTCGGCCGGGCCGGGGCCTCACTCGGCCGGGTCGGTCGCCCGCTTGTCGAGTTGGAACGCCTCGTTGCCCAGGCCGATCCGCGCGTGCGCGGCGGGGTCCCTGCGGCGCAGGAGCAGTCCGTACGCGGCGCCGATCACGGCCGCGAGCGCGATGATCGCCGGGAGCAGCCAGTTGAGCACGGAGCCGGGGCCCGAGCCGACCAGGACGTCGAAGTCCTTGACCGTGTAGCCGGCGATGACGAGGAGCGCGAGGCCCGCCACGGCGGAGGCCGTGAGCCGCCAGGCCTGGACGCGCGCCGCCCCGCGCCGCGCGAAGAAGACGACGACGGCGAGGGACGCGGTCGCCATCAGGAGGATGACGCCGAGCGCGCCGATGTTCCCGCCCCAGGTGAAGAGCCGGAGCACGGGGGCAGTCGGGTCGTTCGCGGCGCCGGAGTCGGTGACGGCGAAGACGGTCACGACGACCGCAGCGATCACCGTGATCAGCACGGAGCCCGCGGCCGGGGCGCCGCTCGCGCTGCTGGTGCGGCCGAACAGGGGCGGCAGCAGGCCCTCGCGGCCCATGGCGAACGCGTACCGGGCGACCACGTTGTGGAAGCTGAGCATCGCCGCGAACATGCCGGTGATGAACAGGACGTGCATGACGTCCGTGAACGTGCCGCCGAGCCGGTCCTCCGTCAGCCCGAACAGCAGCCCCGCCGACTGCTTCCGCGCGGCCCCGACGATCCCCGAGGGGCCGGTGGCCACCGTCAGCGCCCAGGAGCTGATCGCGAAGAAGACGGCGACGCCGCCGACCGCCAGGTACATCACGCGGGGCACCAGGATGTGCGGGCGGCTGGTCTCCTCCGCGTACACGGGCGCCTGCTCGAAGCCGGCGAACGCCGAGATGCAGAAGCAGAGCGCGGTGCCGATGCCCACGCCGGACAGCGTCTGCGGGTCGAAGGCGTGCAGGGAGACGCCCTCGGGGCCGGGTGAGCCGAAGGCCGCGATGTCGAAGACGACGACGAGCGCCACCTCGATCAGCAGCAGCACACCGAGCACCCGCGCGTTGATGTCGATCTTCAGCAGTCCGCAGACGGCGACGACGGCGACCGCGAAGAGCGCCGGGATCCACCACGCGATGCCGACGTCCAGGTGCTCGCGCGCCAGCGCCGACACCTCGAAGCCGAACATGCCGAAGATGCCGACCTGGAACGCGCTGTAGGCGACGAGCGCGACCAGCGCCGCCGCGGATCCCGCCGTCGGTCCGAGCCCGCGCGATATGTATGCGTAGAACGCCCCGGCGTTGTGCACGTGCCGGCTCATCTCCGCGTAGCCGACGCTGAACAGCGCGAGGACCACGCCGAGCGCGAGGAACAGCAGGGGCTGGCCCACCGCGCCCACCACCGCGAAGGTGGTGGGCATGACCCCGGCCACCACCATCAGCGGCGCCGTCGCGGCGAGCACCGAGAGCAGCAGCCCCGTCGTGCCGAGCCGCCCGGCGCGCAGCGCGCTCGCCTCGCCCCGATAGGTGTGGATGGCCGGATCGGCCGACTCGGACGGTCTCGCGCTCGCGGTCATGGAGGGGTTCCCTTCGAGGAGTGGCGGGAGTTGGGGGTGCGCCTCACGCCGAGCCGAGCGCGGCGCCGCGCGCGACCCGGAACGCTTCGTACGGGTCCCGGTCGGGGTACGACCAGGGGTGCGGCGTGCTGTGCCGGCCGATCCGGTGGAACAGGGCGGCCGCCTCCGCGGGGCGGCCCTCGCAGTACTTCGCGTGCGCCAGGTAGTTGAGGTCGACGCGGCCGCGCGGGTGCGGGGTGCCCGGCACCTCGCGCGCGGCGCCCCACTCCAGCCACCAGTCGAACGCGGCCTTCAAGACGAGCCGGGCGCGCCGCCCGGCCCAGTGCCCGGACGTCTTCGGCTCGTCGCCCAGTACGCCCGCGCGCGCGAGCACCCGGTAGCGCTCCGCGTGCGCGACGACCGGCAGCACCGCCAACGGCGATTCGGGCGGGGCCTGTTCGGTCGCCCAGGACGCGAAGTCGTACACCTCGTGCAGCGGGTCCTGGCCGACGTCGGCGCGCCGCTCGGCGAGCCGGGCGACCATCAGGTGGTGTGCGTGGTGATGCCCCGGATGCCGCAGCCGGACCTCGTCGAAGAGCCGTACGACGTCCTCCTCGCTGCCCAGTTCCCGCTCCAGGAGCAGCAGTCCGAGCAGCGGCGTCGGATCGTCGGGCACGAGCTCCGCCGCCTCGGCACAGGCCGCGCGCGCCTTTTCGGGGCGGACGCGGCCCTCGACGGCGCGCAGCACGCCCGCGCAGGCGAGCAGCACCGCGGCGTCGGTGGAGTCGGGTTCGGCGAGCAGCCAGTCGCGGGCCCAGACCCGCGCCGTGGGTTCGTCGGCGAGGCCGAGGACACGGTGGCCGCGCAGGTCCCAGTCGGAACCGGTGTCGCGCAGCAGGGATCTGGCGGCGGTCCAGCGGCCGCGCGCGAGGGCGGAGCGGGCGGAGACGAGCTCGGTGTCGTCGAGCGCGGGGTCGCCGTAGGCGGGAGGGTGCGCGGGCTTCTTGCGGGAGCGCCCGAGCGGAGGCGGAGGTGGGGGCACCGCGGCGGGGTCCTTACGACTGTTCAGATGTGAGTGGGACGGAAGGGGTCGGTGTCCGGTCGATGATCACGCCAAGGAAACCGGTACGGAGGTGTCCGCGTCAAGGTCAACCCGTGACACAGCTCACCAACTAGCCGAAAGAGCAGGTGAGTTCGGCCATGGAGGCGGCGGCTCCGGTCGCTCGCGGGCGGGCGGCGGCGCGGGCCGCTATCGTCGACAGCGTGTCGGTTGTCGTCCTCGTCCTCTCGGTCGGCGCGGCGTTCTGTCTGGGCATCGGTTTCGTCCTCCAGCAGAACGCGGCGGTGCGGGCCCCGCTCAGTGACTTCCTCTCCCCCCGGCTGCTGCTCGATCTGATGCGCGTACCGCGCTGGCTCGGCGGGATCGGTCTGATGGTGTGCGGCATGGTGCTCGGCGCCGTCGCCCTCGGCCAGGGCGAGGTGACCCTCGTCGAGCCGCTGCTCGCCACGAACCTCCTCTTCGCCCTGCTGCTCTCCCGCCGCCAGACGAGATCGCCGCTCGGCCGGCAGGGCTGGGCCGGGCTGCTGCTGCTCGCGGGCGGCGTCACGGCGTTCATCGTCGCCGGGCAGCCGCAGGGCGGCAGCGCGGTCACCGATCCGCTGCGGCACTGGCTGATCATCGGTGTGATGGTCGGCGGGGCGCTGCTCCTCGCGGCCCTGGCCAAGCGCTCCCGGCTGAGCGCGGGCCCGGTGCTGCTCGCGGTGGCGGCGGGGCTGCTGTACGGGGTGCAGGACGCGTTGACGCGGGTGAGCGGTCAGCGGTTCGCCGCGGGCGGCTGGCCTGAGCTGTTCACCGGCTGGCAGCCGTACGCCGTGCTCGTGCTCGGGGTCACGGGGCTCGTGCTGGTGCAGAGCGCGTTCGAGACGGCGCCGCTGCGGATGTCGCTGCCCGCCCTGACGGCGGCGCAGCCGCTGGCCGGGATCGCCTGCGGCGTGGGCTTTCTGGGCGACCGGCTGCGGATGGACACGGGGGCGCTCGCGTGGGAGGCGGTGGGACTCGCCGGGATCGTGGTGGGCGTCGTCCTGCTGGGGCTGCACCCCGCGATGCCGGGCGCCGCGGCGACCGGCCGGGACCGGGTGGAGGCGCCCCTTTAGCCTGCGGTGCATGAACCCCGCAGAAGAAATCCTCGACATCGTCGACGAGCACGACAACGTCGTGCGCCAGGCGCCGCGCGGCGAGGCCTACGCCCGGCACCTGCGCCACCGGTGCGCCTTCGTCCTCGCCAGGAACCCGGCCGGGGACATCTTCGTGCACCGCCGCACGCCCACCAAGCTCGTCTTCCCCTCCCACCACGACATGTTCGTCGGCGGTGTCGTCGGCGCCGGAGAGACCTACGACGAGGCGGCGCTGCGCGAGGCGGAGGAGGAGCTGGGCGTGAGCGGACTGCCGCGGCCCACCCCGCTGTTCAAGTTCCTCTACGAGGGCGATGCGGGGCAGTCCTGGTGGTCGTACGTCTACGAGGTCACATTCGACCTGCCGGTGCACCCGCAGGCCGAGGAGATCGACTGGCACGCGTTCCTGAGCCCCGACGAGCTGGAGCGGCGGATCGGCGAGTGGGACTGGACGCCCGACGGGCTCGCGGCGTACGAGCGGTGGAAGGCGCACAGGTGACCCGCGGGGTCCGGGTGCCCCGCGGG
The DNA here is from genome assembly GCF_054963755.1 of Streptomyces sp. EDA2-14. Taxonomy (NCBI): domain Bacteria; kingdom Bacillati; phylum Actinomycetota; class Actinomycetes; order Kitasatosporales; family Streptomycetaceae; genus Streptomyces; species Streptomyces sp. EDA2-14. The sequence goes on along the minus strand of NZ_JBUEGE010000020.1, from coordinate 141,126 downwards.
TAATGTGCCGCGGGTGATCGAATTTGTACGCAGTATCCGGCTCTGGTTCGCGCCGGAGCGGGTCAGGGACGAGGGTGACACTCCCGACTACCGCTTCTCGCTCGCCAACGAGCGCACCTTCCTGGCCTGGGTGCGCACCGCGCTCGCGCTGATCGGTGGCGGTTTCGCCGTGGACCAGTTCCTGCCCGACCTGCGCTGGGGCTGGCGCGTCGGGCTCGCGCTCGCGCTGCTCGCGGCGGGCGCGCTGTGCTCGCTGCGGGCCGTGGGGCACTGGGTGCGCTGCGAGCTGGCGATGCGGCGCGGCGAGGACCTGCCGGTGTCGAAGTTCCCCGCGATCCTCGGTGTGGTGGTGGCGCTGGTCTCGGTGGCCATGGTCGTCATCGTGTTCGTGGGGTGGGAGGGGTGAGCGAGGCGGGCGGCCCCGTGCGCGACCCCGGACTCCAGCCCGCGCGGACGCGGCTGGCGTGGCGGCGGACCACGCTGTCCGGCACGGTCGCGGCGGTGCTCGCGCTGAAGGCGACGCTGAACAGCGACAACGGCGCCGTGCGGTTCGTGGCCACGGCGCTGTGCCTGCTGCTGTGGCTCGGCTTCGTGGCGGTCGCCCACCAGCGGATCACCGGCCTCGCCCGGCACGAGGCGGCGCCGCCCGTGATGACCCGGCGGCAGGCCATGGCCGCCGCGCTGTGCACGGTCGCGATCACGGTCTGCGCGGCGGCACTCCTCGTGTGACGGGTGCGGTCACTCGCCCCACGGGACCGTGACCACCACTTTTCCGCGGGTGCGCCCCGTCTCGCTCAGCTCGTGGGCCCGCGCCGCCTGCTCCAGCGGCAGCACCTCGTCGACGTGCACCGTCACCACGTCGGCCTCGGCGAGGTCCGTGAGGCGGGCGAGGTCGGCGGCGTCGGGGTGGACCCAGCAGTACCGGCCGCCGAGCCCGATCACGTCGCCGTCGGCGATGGACGCGAGCCGCCCGCCGGGGGCCAGCAGTTCGGCGGAGACCCGCAGCGTCTCGCCGCCCACCGTGTCGAACGCCGCGTCGACGCCCTCCGGCGCCAGCGCCCGGACGCGCTCGGCGAGGCCGTCCCCGTAGGCGACCGGTTCCGCGCCGAGTTCCCTCAGGTAGTCGTGGTTGCGCTCGCTCGCGGTGCCGATGACGCGGGCCCCGAAGTGCCGGGCGAGCTGCACGGCGAACGAGCCGACGCCGCCGGCCGCCGCGTGCACCAGGACCACGTCGCCCTCCTGCACCTCCAGGCCCCGCGTCAGCACCTGGTACGCGGTGAGCCCGGCCAGCGGCAGGCCCGCGGCCTCCTCGAACGTGAGGTTGCGGGGCTTGCGGGCGAGGGTGCGCACGGGCGCGGCCACGTACTCGGCGAAGGTGCCGCGGGACAGGAAGTCCTCCCGTACGTACCCGATGACCTCGTCGCCCGGCGCGAACTCGGTGACGGCGACGCCGGGCTGGACCACCACGCCGGACACGTCCCAGCCGGGGATCACCGGGAAGACGGGGTCGAGCAGCGCGTCCAGGTGCCCGGCGCGGCAGTGCCGGTCCACCGGGTTGACGGCGGCGGCGCGCACCTTCACGAGGACCGAGTCGGGCCCCACCTTGGGGTCGTGGACCTCGCCGTATTCGAGGACTTCCGGGCCGCCGTACGAGCGGTAGCTGATCGCCTTCATGGCCGGAAGGCTCCCACGGCCCGGGGGTGGGGGCATGCGGGGCGGGGCCGGGCGAGTTGCCGGGGGCGTAAGAACGATCACGTTTCCGGGTGCCCCTGGACGCCATACCGACTGGTCGGCATGATGGCCATCACTGTTGCCCGGATACTGACCGGATACTGCCCGGATTCTCGGAGGAACGCGATGAGTCACCCCAAAGGTCTCGACCTCGACCAGCTCCGCGCCCACCTCGACCGGGAGCGCCCCGGTCTGGTCGCCGGGCCGCTGACCGGTCGGCTGATCGAGGGCGGGCGCTCGAACCTGACGTACCAGGTGAGCGACGGTGCCACGAAGTGGGTGGTGCGCAGGCCGCCGCTGGGGCACGTGCTCGCCACCGCGCACGACATGAAGCGCGAGCACCGGGTGATCGCGGGACTGCATCCGACGAACGTGCCGGTGCCGGAACCGGTGCTCCTGTGCGAGGACGAGAACGTCATCGGGGCGCCGTTCTACGTCATGGAGTTCGTCGAGGGCACGCCCTACCGCACCGAGCAGGAGCTGGCGCCGCTCGGGCCCGAGCGCACCCGCGCCGCCGTGCTGGGGCTCGTGGACACGCTCGTCGATCTGCACGCGGTGGATCCGGCCGCGGTCGGGCTCGGCGACTTCGGGCGGCCCGAGGGCTTCCTCGACCGGCAGCTGCGCCGCTGGGGCAAGCAGCTGGACGCCTCCCGCAACCGCGAGCTCGCCGGGATCGACGAGCTGCAGGCGGGGCTCGGCCGGGCGCTGCCCACGTCCCCCGCGCCGACGATCGTGCACGGCGACTACCGGCTCGACAACGTGCTGGTCCGGCAGGACGCCGACGGGGTCGACCGGATCAAGGCGATCCTCGACTGGGAGATGTCGACGCTCGGCGACCCGCTCACCGACGTGGGCCTGCTCGCGATGTACAGCGCGAACCTGGACATGCCCAATTCACCGATCTCCACGACGTCGTCCGCGCCCGGCCACCCCTCCCCCGCCGAGCTGATCGAGCGGTACGCCGAGCGCTCGGGCCGCGACGTGTCGGCGGTCTCCTGGTACACGGCGTTCGCCTGGTTCAAGCTGGCCGTGATCCTGGAGGGCATCCACTACCGCTTCACCCTCGGCCAGACCGTGGGCGCGGGCTTCGACCGGATCGGCGAACTGGTCCCGGTCTTCATCGACCACGGCCTGCGCACCCTCAAGGAGGGCTGACCCTACGGCCGCAGCGCCCGCAGCAGCAGGTCGGCCAGCTGGTCGGCCAGCTCCTGCGGGGTCAGCGGGCCGTCGGGCCGGTACCACGTGGACAGGTGGTGGATCGAGCCGAAGTGGTAGTCGACCACCAGGTCGGCCGGCGTCCGCGTCGTGAAGACGCCGGTCTTCTGGCCCTCTTCGATGAGCGCGCGGAAGCGCTCGTGGTAGCGCCGCCGCTCGGCCCGCACCTGCTTGTTCTTCTCCGGGCTCAGGTGGTGCATGGACCGGAAGAAGATCGACGCGTCGTCGAGGTTGTCGATCGTCGTGACCACCACGTCGGCGGCGGCCTCCCGCAGCCGCTTCTCGACCGGCTCGTCCCGGTCGGCGAACGCGTCGAGCCGCTCCTGCTGGAGGCGCAGCACGCGCGCGTACACCTCGTGCAGCAGATCGTCCTTCGAGCCGAAGTAGTGGTAGAGGGCGCCCTTGGTGACGCCCGCGGCCTCCACGATCTCCTGCACCGACGTGCGGTCGTAGCCCTGATCGGCGAACAGCCGGGTGGCGGCCGCGAGGAGTCGTTGCGGGACGGGCGTGCCGTCGCCGTCGGTCGTCCTGGGCACTGCCGCCACCTGCCTTTCCATGGTTCCTATGCCTGTGCCTTCGGGGAACGCAGTTCCCGCCGCAGGATCTTCCCACTCGCCGTCTTCGGAAGCTCGACGAGGACCTCGACCTCGCGCGGGTACTTGTACGCGGCGAGGCGTTCCTTGCAGTAGGCGGACAGGTCCTCGGGGCTCGCCTCGGCGCCGGGGCGCAGGCTCACGTACGCCTTCACGCTCTCGCCGCGGTACGCGTCGGGGATGCCGACGACGGCCGCCTCGCGGACGGCGGGGTGGCCGTAGAGGACGTCCTCGACCTCGCGCGGCCACACCTTGAACCCGGACGCGTTGATCATGTCCTTCTTGCGGTCGACGACGTACAGCCAGCCGTCGGTGTCCATGAAGCCGATGTCCCCGGTCCGCAGTTCCCCGTCCGGGAAGCCCTCTTCGGTGGCCTCGGGGCGGCGCCAGTAGCCGGGCACGACCTGCGGTCCGCGCACCGCGATCTCGCCGTGCTCACCGAAGGGGACGTCGCCCCCGAGGTCGTCGACGATGCGGACGACCGAGTCGGGCCCCGGCACGCCGACGGCGAGGGTCCCCGACGCCTCGTCGACGGGCGCCTCGACGCCCGGCGGCACGGACGCGCAAGGAGCGGTGCACTCGGTGAGGCCGTAGCCGTTGTGGATGTACGGGCCGAAGTCGGCACGGAACTTCTCCACCAGGGCGGGCGGCACCGGGGCGCCGCCGGACGAGATGGAGTGGAACGACGCGAAGTGCTCGCGGGTCGCCTGCGGCTGCGCGCCGAGCGCCATGAAGGCCGTCGACGGGCCGACCGTGTAGGCGGGCCGGTGCTCGGCGAACGCGTCGAGGACGACGCCGGGTTCGAAGCGGTAGGCGAGCGCGAGGGTGCCCGCATTGGCGAAGGAGGCGACGAGCTCGCAGACCATGCCGGTGATGTGGAACAGGGGCGCGAGCGCGAAGTAGACGGCTCCCTCGGGGAGTCCGAGGCCGGTGCGCTGGCGCTCCGCGTTGAAGGTGATGTTTCGGTGCAGGTTGGTGGCGCCCTTCGGGGTGCCGCTCGTGCCGGACGTGTAGCTGATCAGCGCGATGTCGTCGGCCGCCGGTTCCCGCCCGCCGGGCGCCTTGTGGCCCGCGTGCGCGACGGTCACGAGGTCGTCGGCGTCGGTGGCGGCGGGCGTGACGCGCTCGAAGTTCAGCACGCGCTCGTCGTTCCGCGTCTGGAGGTCGAGTTCGCAGGCGGTCAGCGCGATCCGCACGGGCGAGTCCGCCGCCGTCTCGCGCAGATACGCCTCCCAGGCCCGGTCCGAGCAGACGATCCCGGTCACCTCGGCGTCGTGCAGGACGTGCCGCACCTCCCCCGCCTTGTACATGGGGTTGACCGGGACGACGACGGCGCCCGCCTTGAACGCGCCGAGCAGCGCGAGCACGAAGTGCGGCGAGTTCTGCAGCATGATCGCGACGCGGTCGCCGCGCTCCAGGCCGCGGGCGGCGAGGTGCCCGGCCACGGAGTCGGAGAGCGCGTCCACGTCGGCGTAGGAGAGGCGGCCGTCGAAGTAGGCGAGGGCCGTGCGGTCGGGGGCGCGGCGCACGGCGTCGGCGAAGGCGTGCACGACGGTGGCGGCCGGGGTGACCGGGGCCTTCTGCGCGTCGTTGAGGACGGCGAGCCAGGGCTTCGCCTCGTAGATCGACTCGCTCACCGGGCGGCCTCCCACTTCTGCTGGATGCGGTTCATGGTGGTCAGCCAGCCCTCGGGGCCGGCGGCCCGGGCCGCGTAGTACTCGGCGACCTCGGGGTGCGGCAGGATCAGGAAGCGGTCCTCGGCGATGCCCTTGAACAGCGCCTCGGCGACGTCCTCCGGTTCGATCGCGGTCGGCGCGAGCACGAGGTCACCGGCGGATCCGGCGCCCTTGAGCATGTCGGTGCGCACGCCCTGCGGGCAGATCGCGTGGACCTTCAGACCGCGGTGCCGGTACGTGAGGGAGAGCCACTCGGCGAAGGCGTACGCGCCGTGCTTGGTGACGCTGTACGGGGCCGCGCCGATCATCGTGAGCAGCCCGGCGGCGGAGACGGTGGAGACGAAGCGGCCGCTGCCCCGCTCCAGCCAGTCCGGCAGGAGCGTGTGCGCGGCGCGGACGTGCGCCATCACGTTGACGTCCCAGGACCGCGCCCACTCCCGCTCGTCGAGGCCCTCGCCCCCGGGGTCGCCGAAGGTGCCGCCGCAGGCGACGCCCGCGTTGGCGCAGTAGACGTCGACGGTGCCGCCGAGCGCCTCGCGGGCCTCGTCGATGATCGCGGAGGCGTCGCCCGGCACGGCCGTCGCGCCGATCTCGTCGGCGACCGCCCGCGCCTTGGCGGCGTCCAGGTCGTTGACGACGACGCGGGCTCCCTCGGCTGCGAAGCGGCGGGCGACGGCGGCTCCGATGCCCCCGCCCGCTCCGGTGACGACGACTGACTGGCCCTGCGGACTGTGCACCATCGGTCTCCTTCGAAAGCTCCGGCTGCCGGGCAGACTAACCAGTCGGTATGTCGCTGGGAAAGGGCTTCGTGGTGTCGGTTCGTTCCGCGACGGGGATTCCGCGACTAGCGTGCGTGACCGTGCCAGTCCCGAAGATCACGGAGGTTCACCCATGAACGTGTCGAGACGAGGGCTGCTCGCGGCGGGAGCGGGCGTCGCGGGTGGCTTGGGCGTCGGCGGCGCGGAGGCGAGCGCCGCCCCCGGCATCGGCGGTCCCCGGCTGCGTACCGGCTTCGAGCGCCTGGTGGACAGCGGCTACGCGCAGCTCGCGGGCCAGAAGGTCGGCATGGTCACCAACCCCACCGGTGTCACCCGCGACGTGCGGCACATCGTGGACGTGATGCACGCCGACGACCGGGTCGACCTGAAGGCGGTGTTCGGGCCCGAGCACGGCTTCCGCGGCACCGCGCAGGCGGGCGGCTCGGAAGGGAAGACCGAGGATCCGGCGACCAAACTGCCGGTCTACGACACGTACCTGAAGAGCGGTCAGGCGCTGGCGGACATCTTCACGGAGTCCGGCGTCGACACGGTCGTCTTCGACATCCAGGACGTGGGCGCGCGTTTCTACACGTACATCTGGACGCTCTACGACTGCATGGAGGCCGCCCGGCTGGCCGGCAAGCGCTTCGTGGTGCTCGACCGCCCGAACCCGGTGACCGGGCGGAACGCCTACGGGCCCATCCTGGACCGGAAGTTCGCGAGCTTCGTGGGCCGCCGCGAGATCGCGCAGGCGCACGGCATGACGGTCACCGAGCTGGCCGGGCTCTTCAACGGCGAGTACCTGGAGCACCCGGTCGAGCTGGAGACCGTCCGGATGACGGGCTGGAAGCGGCGCGACTTCTACGACGCCTCCGGACTGCCGTGGGTGCCGCCGAGCCCCAACATGCCGACGCCGGACACCGCGCTCGTCTACTCCGGCACCTGCATGTTCGAGGGCACGCTGCTCTCCGAGGGGCGCGGCACCACCCGTCCCTTCGAACTGCTCGGCGCCGAGGGCATCGACGCGCGCTGGGCGGCGGCCGCCAATGAACTCGGCCTGCCCGGAGTGCACTTCAGGGAGGCGTACTTCGCTCCGACGTTCTCCAAGTTCCAGGGCAAGACGATCGGCGGCGTGCAGATCCACGTCGACGACCGCGAGGCCTTCGAGCCGGTGCGCACCGGCATCGGCCTCCTTGTGACGGCCAAGAAGGCCTGGAAGGACTTCGGCTGGCGTCCGGACAACGCGATCGACCGGCTCACCGGCTCCACGCGGGTGCGCACGATGGTCGACGCGGGCGCGTCCACGGACGAGATCGTCGGGGCGTGGCAGGAGGAGCTGGCGGCGTTCCGGAACGTGCGGCGCCAGTACCTGCTGTACAAGTGACCGCCGCCCGGGGCGTCTCGGGATCCGGGACGTCCGTTCCAGGACATTGACTGGGCCGTACACGGACACCAGAGTCGGCTCGTGCTCAGAGACGACTCAACCAGGGAAGACCTCGCCGAGGCGGAACCGGCGCAGGCTCAGCCGGAGAGCCTGCGCCGCGTGGCCGTGGCCAGCTTCATCGGCACCGCCATCGAGTTCTACGACTTCTACGTCTACGGAACGGCCGCCGCGCTCGTCCTCAACTCCGCGTTCTTCCCGAACCTCACCCCGATCAACGCCACCCTCGCCTCGTTCTCGACGTACGCCGTCGCGTTCGCGGCCCGCCCGATCGGCTCGCTGGTCTTCGGTCACTTCGGCGACCGGATCGGCCGCAAGTCGGTCCTGGTGGCCTCGCTGCTCCTGATGGGCCTGTCGACGGCCTTCGTCGGACTGCTGCCCGGATACAGCACCCTCGGTCTGTGGGCGCCGATCCTCCTCGTACTGCTGCGGTTCCTCCAGGGCGTCGGCCTCGGCGGCGAGTGGGGCGGGGCGGCGCTGCTCGCGGTGGAGCACGCGCCGCGCGGCAAGCGCGGGCTGTTCGCCGCGTTCCCGCAACTCGGCCCGTCCGTGGGCTTCTTCGCCGCCACCGGCATCTTCTGGCTGCTCTCCGAGTCGCTCTCGGACGACGCCTTCACGTCGTGGGGCTGGCGCATCCCGTTCCTGCTGTCGTTCCTCCTGGTGGCGGTCGGTCTGTTCGTCCGCCTGAAGATCAGCGAGACGCCGGTCTTCGCCAAGGTGATGGCCGAGCAGGAGGCCAGCAGGGCCCCGGCCCTTGAGGTCTTCAAGCGGCACCCGAAGGAGATCCTGCTCGGCGCGGGCGGCATGATCATCGCGTACGGGCTCTTCTACACGGCCACGACGTACTGCCTCGCCTACGGCACGGCGACGCTCGGCGTGCCGCGCTCCACGATGCTCGCCGTGTCGATGGTGGCCTGCCTGTTCCTCGCGGCCGGCACCTGGCTCGCGGCGACGCGCTCGGACGCGGGCGGGCGGCGCACGATGGTGCTCGCGGGCTCGATCCTCGCGATCGTGTGGGGCCTGGTCCTGTTCCCCCTGATGGACACCGAGAAGCCGGTCCTCATCGCGCTCGCGCTCGGCGGCGCCCTGTTCTGCATGGGCGTGGTGTACGGGCCCATGGGCGCGTATCTGCCCGAGCTGTTCGGGGCGAAGGTGCGCTACTCCGGGGCCTCCTTCGCGTACAACCTGGGCGGCGTCCTCGGCGGCGCGGTCTCCCCGCTGATCGCGACGCGGCTGCAGAGCGCGCTCGGCTCCTCGTCGGTGGGCTGGTACGTGAGCGCCATGGCGGTCGTGTCACTGCTGTGCGTCCTGGCGCTTCCCGAGACGCGTGAGCGGCAACTGGACTGACCTATACGGCATTTGACGACACGACATCTGGCCAACCCCCTGGTACGGCGGGACGATGCGCGGCACGCGTCGCCGCACGACGCCTGACCACGGGGGTTCCGCCATGTCCGCATCCGACGTACCAGACGTCCGTGTACGGCCCTACTGGGAGCTGAGGTTCGACGCAGACGGCGATCCGGACGCCGGGCAGCTCGCCACCCTGCTCCGCGAGGCACCCCGGGTGCGCGATCTGGTGGTCTTCGCGCACGGCTGGAACAACACCCGGGCCATGGCGACCCACCTGTACGACCGCTTCTTCGCCCCGTTCCCCGGGCTCGCGCCGAACGCCGGGATCGGCTACGTGGGGGTGCTGTGGCCCTCGATGCGGTTCACGGACGAGCAGATCCCGGACTTCGATCCGTCGGCCGCCGCAGCGGTCCCGCGGACCACGCTCGACAAGGGCACCCGGCAGGCGCTCACCGAGGTCTTCCCGCGCGGCGGACCCGTCGTGGACCTGCTCGCGCGGCGCCTGGAGCAGCAGTCGGACGCGGCGTCCGCGTTCGACGAGTTCGGCGGCCTGGTCCGCCAGTTGGCCGGTGTCGGCCCCGCGGCCACCGGAGCCGACACCACGGAGGACGGCGGGCCGCACAGCACGCCCGCGATGCTCCACGAGGACACCCGGACCGTGTGCCTGGAGTTCGCGGCGGCTCTGCAGACGGCGGCGGGACCGGACGCCGCGGCGTCCTTCGGGCTGCCCGGCGGGCTCGCGCAGGCATGGAAGGGCGGGCACGAACTGCTGCGCCAGGCCGCGTACTTCGCGATGAAGCGGCGGGCGGGGAAGGTCGGCCAGGCCGGGCTCGGCCCGGCGCTCGGCCGCCTCGCCGAGCAGGCGCCCGACGTACGGGTGCACCTGGTGGGGCACAGCTTCGGCGCGCGCCTCGTCTCCTTCGCACTGGCCGGACTGCCGAAGCCCGCCCGCAACGTGAAGTCCGTGACGCTCCTTCAGGGGGCTTTCTCGCACTACGCGTTCGCGCCCGGGGGTGCGCTGAAGGGGCGGCAGGCGCGGGTGGACGGGCCGCTGGTGGCGTGCTTCTCGCGGTACGACACCGCGCTGGGGGTGATGTACCCGCTGGCCTCGCGGCTCGCGGGCGACGACCGGGGGCTGGTCGACCTCGGCGAGCGGTGGGGCGCGCTCGGCCACGACGGGATCAAGGACGTCGGCGGCGCGGTCCGGTTCACGCTGGCGGACGTGCTGCGGGCGGGGGTACCGGGTGCGGGCTGTGTGAGCGTGGACGCGGCGCAGGTGGTGCGCCGCGGGTCCCCGCCTTCGGGGGCCCACAGCGACATCTGCCACGCCGAGCTGGCGCGGGTGGTGCTCGGGGCGGGGCGGATCACCACGGAGAACCGACCACGGTGACCGCCCCGCCCAGGGGCACTAGCGGTGTGCCGGGAACTCCACGACCTGCTGGTACGTGGGCCGGTTCTGCCACTGGATATTGCGGTGCGTGATGCCGCCGACGGCGCGGTGGCCGATGCTGTCGGCGCACCACTGCTCGCCCGCCTTGCAGGTGTCGTCACCGGGGTACACCTCGGTGGCGGGCTTGGCGGCTGCCTCGGACAGCGTCGCGAGGAGCACGTCCCGGCAGGCCGACAGATCGCCGGAGCCGCAGTACGTGGCGCCGAGCCTGCCCTTCACCGGCTCACCGAGCACCGACCGCAGGTCCTTGTCGGCGTAGCCCCACCAGCCGTACTGGAAGGCGGATCCCGCGTGCGCGCCGGTCGGTCCGTGCCCGGCGGACGGCGCCTCGTCGACGGCCAGTTGTGAGGTCAGCGACTTGTACAGCTCGTCGCCGAGGCCCGGCTTGAACTCGGCCTCGACCATCAGCGGCCACCAGGCGTCCATGATCCGGACGGCGTCGGGGTGGGCGTACGTCTTGGACCCGGCGGACGTCTGGTTGCGCTGGGCGCCCGCCTTCTCCCATGCCTCCAACTGCTGCACGGCCTTGGTCAGCTGCGGGTTGTCGAGGTCGCCGAGCGGCTTGCTGCGGATGACCTTGAGCATCTCCGGGAGCACCTGCTCGCCGCGCAGGTCGGTGACGGCGGCCTCCTCCATGGCCCGTGTGAGCGAGGCCCTGGTGACGCCGCCGCGCTCGGTGAGCTTCTTCACCCGGTCGTTCAGCAGGTCGGCGCGGTGAACGGCGCCCATGCTGAAGTTGGGCGAGGAGAAGCCCTTGGCCTGCTTGTTGTTCCAGGAGACGTAGTAGTCCTGGTCGACCGAGTTCGGGTGCTGGGACGGCGGCGTCTCGGCGGAGGTGTTGGCCGCCGGATCGAAGTCCTTCCACTCATAGGCCTGTTCGCCCCGCACCGGCAGCGACATGTCGACGTCCTTGGCGCGCACCGGGTTGGTGCCGCTGTTGTAGTACGCGATGTCGCGGGAGTCGGCGTAGAACCAGTTGAACGCGTAGTTGATGTGCTGCGCCGCCTTCTGGAACGACGCGGCGTCCTTGACGTACGTCGGGTCGTTCAGCATCTGGAAGCCGAGGATCGAGTCGGCCTCGTGGCGGTAGGTGGAGCGAAGTGCGGTGTAGGCGACGGGTTTCCCGTCGACGGTGGCGCGGTGGGAGACGATCCCGTACTTCGTCCGGAAGACCTGCATCCGGTAGGAGCCGGCGGCCGTGGAGTCCGCGACGGTCGGCTTCCAGGCGTTCTTCCGCTCCATCTTCTCCATGGGCGTGCACGTGCCCCGGTACATGTACGAGGTCGACTGCCTGGTCGGCTGGGAGCCGTCGGCCTCGCACAGCGGCACCGCGTACGTGTCGGTGATGTCCTGGGTCGCCGAGGTCGCGGACCAGGAGTAGTCCTGGCCGCGGCCGAGCTGGACGTACATGCCGACGCCCGCGAAGGAGACGCCGCGCGCGCTGATGCCGGGGCCCTGGAGCTCCTGCATCATCAGCAGTTGTGGCGCGAAGTAGCCGGTCTGCGGGCCGAACACGGCGACCGGGTTGCCGGACGCGGTGTGCTTGCCGTTGACGAGGAGCGCGTTCGACATGCCCTTCTTGGACGCCGACCGCGTGAACAGGTCGGAGGGCAGCACCCCGTCGTCGTACATGCCCTGGAGCGGCTTGAGCTTGGCCGGTGCCTTCACGGGGTCCTTGGGGGCCTCCTGCGACTTCTTGGACTCCGTGGCGGCCGAGCCCTCGCGGTCGTACACGAGGGGCTCCTTCTCCACCGAGCCCTTGTCGGGAAGCGCCTGCCCGCGCGCGTTCTCCGGCTTCTCGCCGTACGGGAAGGCGGTGCCGTCGTGGATCGTGGTGACGGCCTCCGGGTCCTCACGGCCGCGGAAGGACTCCCAGACCTGCGTGCCCTTCTCGACGCCGTACTTGTCCTGCGCCTTGAGCAGCGAGAGCGCCGCGTCGACCTCTCCGCCGCCGCCGTTGCCGAAGAGTCCGCCGACCACGGAGGCGAGGGCGATCATGTCGGTGACCTTGAACGGCTGGATCTCGCCCGCGTTCGTGATCGCGTCGACCTTGCCGGTGAGCACGTACTCGCCGGGGAAATAGCGGCCGTTCTTCGACTTCTCGCGATAGGCGTTGAGGCCGTCGATATAGGCCTGCGCGTCCTCCATGGCCTGCTTGCCGCGCTCGCCGCCGGTGCTCTTGATGTACTCGACCTGCTGTTCGAGGTCCTTTTCGGTATACGGGGCCTGGGGCCAGAACTCCTGCTCAAGACCCTGGTTCGCGAGCGCGCCGCCGGCGAACGACGTCAATTCGCCCCGGCCTATGTGGCGGAACAGATCGATCAGCCAGAGACGGTCCTGACCTGCGGCGTAGCCGGCCCCGAATTCTGTTCCGTAGCGCGAGGAACCTTTGATGTGGGGTACGCCGTTCTTCTTGTCACGGGTGATGGTCACGTCCTCGCGGGGCTGGGTGACGGACCCGACCTGATCGTCCTTGACGCCGAAGGAGGAATCGTTGAAGAAGTTCGTGAGAGTGTCGTCGGTGAGCGAGGGATACCCGGACGACAGCGCGTCATAAGGACCGAGTTGATCGTCGGCGTGCGGAGGCTGGGTGCCCAGCAATTTGTTGCCGAGGATCTGGGCGAGCGTGGCGCTTCCGTTCGCGCCGGGCGGAAGTATGTCCGCGCACTGGCCCTTGCAGTAGTCGGTGGCCGGAGCGGGTTCGCCGGCGGCGGACGCGGTGGTCGCGCCCGCCGTCGACACCGGAGTGAGCAGCCCGGCGGTGAGCACGAGCGCCGCCACGGCCGTAACTCTCCTCGTAAGGCTTGCCGTAAGGGTTCTGTACAGGGTGGTGCGGGGAATGCGTCGTCGCATGCCTGGTCCTCCCGACGGTGGTGAGCCGGAGGTTACCGACGGTTAGCCAAAGACAGAAGATGAACATGCGTCACGTTTTCGGAATCAGCACAGGGATCACTCAGGTACTCCCCGACCTCAGAAGGTGACAGTGATGGGTCCCATCGGAAATCGGATGGGACTCGGTGGCCTTCGAGGGGATCCGAATCGCGTGTCGATACGTCTACTCGACGTCGCTTCATGGCTGCGGCGACGCCGACGTACGTGTGACGGAGGTGCAGGGCGATGGCCGGATTCCGAAGTCTGGCGAGACAGGTGCGCGATCCGCTGAGCGATCTGGCACTGCGGCGTTACTCTCTGCGCAAGTGCCTGGAGAGATTTGCCCCTTACGGGCACCGAGCGACCTGGGACCACCTCTGCTCCCGGGCGGGGTTCGACCCCGAGGACCGCTCCCCCGACCCGGCCCGCCTGGTCGCGGCGTTGGAGGAGCTGGAGGAGGCGCGCGCCGTCTGGCTCGCGTACGAAGTCGCCTTCGCGGAGCGCAGGCGCAAGGAGAAGCACGACGGGCTGCGCAGCCCCGGCAGCGTGGACGACTGGCACCGGCTGACCTGGGGCGGCTTCGGAGTCGCCTGGTGCGACGACCCGTCGGTGCATCCCACGGAGCCGCTGGCCGAAGTGCTGCGCAGGCTCATCACGGCACTTGAGCGCGATCCGGGCGCGTGCTGCCCGGTGTGCGCGGACACCCGACTGGTCTGGCAGCACGACCTGGCGCACGAACCCTCATCGGGTCCGGTGTGCACCCACTGCGGCATCGTCGTGCCCCGACCGGTCCTCACACCCATGGCCCTCGCGGAGGCGAGGCTGGCGCGGCTGCTCGTCTCCGCGTAAGGCCGGCCCCACGGAACCGGGTGACGTACAGCGCGACGGGGGTGCGGCCCCGACCATCGGCGCACCCCCTGATCCAGCGCCTGCCGTCCTAGCGCGGCGCGACCTCCAGGCGCTGCCGGTTGAGCAGGTACTTCGGCAGGTACGGCAGGTCGGTGCGGACCGGGAAGTCCATGTCGTACGCGAGGCAGGCGAGGGCGAGCGGGCCGAGCGCCACACGGGCGCGCGGTGCCTGCGACTCGCCCCAGTAACCGGCGTGCTGCACAAGGGATTCCGCGAGCGCCTCGCCGAAGGCCTCGTGGTCGTGCGTGAGCAGCCGATGGAACAGGGCGACGGGCTGGTAGTCGACGAGGTTGAGGAAGTCCTTCGGCGCGAGCGTCGCGACGTCGGGGTGCGAGGCCTCGATGGTGGTGACGAGCCGGTCCACGACGTCGTCGACGGGGCGGCGCAGCCAGTGGCTCTGCAGGACGTCGATCCAGTGCGGCACGTAGTCGTCCACGGGGGCGCCGGCGCGCAGCACGTCGAGCGGCACCTGGCACAGGCGGGTGGTGCGCTCGCGGTCGCGGGTGACGAGGGTGAGGTAGAAGGCGTCGAGCCAGGCGCGGGCAGCATCGCCCCCCGGCTCCGTTTCCCCGCCCTCCGGCGCGGGTTCGCCGTCCTTGCCGTGCTCGGCGAACAGGTCGGTGCCGCGCTGCTGCGCCGCGATCCACGCCTCCCACGTCCCGGCCTCGGCGGCGTCGGGGTCGCTCTCCGCGTGCGCGAGGGCGCGGGTGAGCGCGGCGGCGAAGGAGTCGGGCTCCGGGTGGGGCCCGGTGGCGGAGGAGAGCCGGCCCGCCCGGTCGAGCGCGCGCAGCGCCTGCATCACGTCGACGAGTGCGCGCGGCGGCCGCTGCTCGACCGTGCGGGTCTCGTCGTCGATGACGGTGAGCGAGGTGAGGCGCCCGTCGTGCCACCAGTAGACGCGCGGCGAGAGCGGCCCGGGGCCTTCCTCGTGGGCCCGGACGGCATACGTGGCAAGGTCGTTGAGGGCGTCTGCCACACCCCCGTCGACGATCGGGTGGAAGGCGAGCAGGTGCCGGGTGGGCACGGCGACGAGGGCGCCCGCCTCGGGCATCCGCCGCCCGGTGACCTCGGCGACGACCTCGGGCAGGACGACGGCCTTGGTCGCCACGGAGTGCGCGTCGCCGTACACGGAGTAGAGGACCGGGTGCCCGTCGAGCCGGACCTCCTCGTACCGCATCGACTCCCCGGCCAGGGCGCGCCGCGCGGCCTCCCACAGCTCGTCGGCCCCGGCCCGCGCCACGTCCTCCTCGGTCAACAGGCGTACGGAGTCGGGCCCGTCGAGCGCGAGGGCGAGGCGCAGCCCTTCGGCGACCTCGCGCGCGTGCAGGGGCACGGTCGTGTCGACGGCGTCGGTGGGAACCAGCCGCAGACAGGTCCCCGCGAGCAGTTCCTCGGCGGACTCGTCGCCCCGCGAGGCGTCCGCGAGGGCCGCGAAGTGCTGGTCGACGAGGGCCGGCCAGTCGTCCTCGGGCGCCGCTCCGCACCGCCGCGCCAGGTTCGCGAGGGGGAAGAGGTGGCCGTCGCGCTTGACCGCGTCGCCGACGAGGACGAGGTCCCGCTCCGCCCCGTATCGCGCCCGCACGCACTCGGCGACGAGCGCCCTGAGCCGCTCGGCCTGCGGTGTCGCGAGCATGGGCAGGTGGGAATCCGGAGCCTCGTTCTCAGTCACGGGGGCGACTCTACGAGCCGTGGGGCCCCTCCAGCGGGCCAATCCGGAAGACGGGACCGGACCGCAGGACGGGCGCCGCGGGTCAGGGCGTGATGACGTCCGTCTGGATCGCGAGCTTGAACTCGGCCAGCGTGATCGGCACCTTCAGCGGGTTGTCCCCCGAGCGGGCCGAGACCTTGAAGCCGACCGGCGTGCCGGGGTGCACGAACATCTGCCAGGTGTACGAGCGGAACTGCCCGCCGCCCGTGGCCGAGATGTCGGTGGTGGCGGTCGAGTCGTAGCCGGTGGCGAGGCCCAGCGGATCGCGCACGAAGCGGGCGCGGTACTCGGTCGCGCGCCGGTCCGCGGCCCAGAAGACGAGCGCGGACAGCGTGCCCCAGCCGTCGTGGCTCGGCCAGATGAGCCCGGAGCGGGCGTCAGGGTACGCCGACGCGGCGCCGCCGCCCGCCGGGTCGTGCATGGCCCACGGGTCGTACGACTCCTCGGCGCGCGCGTACGGGAAGCGCACGAGGTGGTAGCCGTCGGGGTCGTAGAACAGGGTCTGCGGGCCCGTGCGGGCGGACTCGTACTTGAGTGAACTGACCGCTACTGCCATGCCGTCGGCCTCCCCCGTGGTGATGGTGGGACGCATGGTCGCGCCAAGTCGGGCCGCCGACAAGGGGTGCGGACGACTGTCGCCGGTTACGGCTTGGCGATCCCCACGACGAGGACCCGTGTCCCCGGTTCCAACGGGCGCCAGCGGTGGGCGAGTCCGGCGGCGCAGTAGAGGGTGTCGCCACGCTCCAGGACGTAGTGGGTGTCGTCCACCTCGGTCTCGATCGAGCCGTCGGCGACGTACATGACCTCGTCGCCCGCGTGCCGGAAGACGCGCTCCCAGTCGTGCTCGCCGGTGAACTCCAGTGCGTGCAGCCGCTGTTCGCCACGGACGAGGGGGCGCGCGCCGTCGGCCATCGCGGGCTTCTCCGCCGCGCGCACCACGTCGACCGGCCGGGGCGGCTCGGCGGAGGCGAGGAGTTCGACGGCGGTGGTGTCGAGGGCGTCGGCGATGCGCTGCAGCGAGCCCATGCTGGGGCGCGAGCGCCCGTTCTCCACCTGGCTGAGGAACGGGACGGAGACCCCGGCACGGCGGGCCACCTCGGCGAGGGTCAGCTCGAGGCCGCGGCGCCTGCGTCGAATGCCCGGTCCCACGTTCATGAACTTGTAACGCCCTTTCGCCTCGGCCCCTGTTCCCCCGCACCCTACCGTCGTGGTTAACTCATTAACCAGTACTTAAAAAAGTTAACCACGCACTTCACCACTGGACGGAGGGCCTCCATGGCTCGTGTGGACCAGAACCAGCGCCGCCGCCGCGGCACCGGACTCCTCGCCCTCGACGAGGACGCGGCGTTCGGCGGCTACACGCTGTTCGCCCCGCTGACCGGCACCGGCGAGGTGTACCTGATCGACCTGCACGGCGAGGTCGTCCACCAGTGGAACCTGCCGAACCGCCCCGGCCGGCACGCCCGGATCCTGGAGAACGGGAACCTCGCCTACAACGGCGTGCTGCCCGACGAGCCCGCCCTCTTCCCCATGTGGCACAAGTACCGCGGCGGCCTCATGCAGGAGATCACCCCGGACGGCACGGTCGTGCGCGAACACCGCGACCCGCTCCAGCACCACGACGCCCACCACTACGGCGACGGCCGGATCCTCTACACCGCGCTCGAAGCGCTGACCGGCGACGCGGCGGCCGCCGTGCGCGGCGGCGTACCCGGCTCGGAGGCGGGCGGGGAGACCATCTGGGCGGACACGATCGTCGAGGTCGATGCCGAGGGGAACACGACCTGGGAGTGGAAGGTCTCCGAGCGCCTGGACCGCGAGGAGTTCCCGCTCCACCCGGACTACGCCCGCGAGCACTACCCGCTCATCAACAGCGTGCTGCCGCTCGCCGACGGGAACATCCTCGCGAGCTTCCGCTCCGTGTCGGCCGTCGTCGTCATCGAGCGGGCCACCGGGGACATCGTCTGGCGCTCCGAGCCGGGCGTCGTCTCGCAGCAGCACTGCCCGACCGAGCTGGAGAACGGCAACTTCCTCGTCTTCGACAACGGCGTCTTCCGGCCGCACTGGGACGTGCCGTTCAGCCGGGTCATCGAGATCGAGCGCTCCAGCGGCAAGATCGCGTGGGAGTACCACGACCCGGCGCGCGAGTCGTTCTTCGCGCCGTTCATGGGCAGCGCCCAGCGCCTCCCGAACGGCAACACCCTGGTCACCGACTCCCCCGCGGGCCGCCTCTTCGAGGTGACCGAGGACGGCTACCTGTGCTGGGAGTACATCGTCCCGTTCTTCGGCGGCTACTCCGAGGAAGAGGTCCGCAAGCTCTTCCCGTCCGAGCCCAACGCCGTGTTCCGTTCCTACCGCTACGCCGCTGCCGAGCTGCCGTGGCTGAACCGGTGACCGCCAACGCGGCACACCCCGACACGAGCACGGCACCCGTCGACGAGCGACTGCCCCTGAAGCGTCTCGTCCCCCTCGCCTGCCAGCACGTGCTGGCGGGCGTGGCGGCCCCCGTCTCCTCCGTCATCCTCATCGCGACGACCCTGAAGCTGTCGACGGCGCAGACCGCCTCGCTGCTCAGCGCGACCCTCGTGCTCTGCGGAATCGGCGCGCTGCTCCAGTCGCTCGGGGTCGCGGCGCTGCGGGTCGGCGCCCGGCTGCCGTTCCTGATGCTGCCGGGCGGCGCCGCGGTCGCGATCTTCCTCCAGATCGCGCAGGAGTACGGTCCGGCGACCGCCTCGGGCTCCGTCCTGGTCGCCGCCGCCTTCCTGCTCTGCGTCCTGCCCTTCTACGGGCGCCTGGTCCGGCTGTTCCCGCCACTGGTGATGGGCACGACCGTTGTCCTCATCGGCATCAACATGATCAAGGTGACCGCGCCGATGGTCGCCTCGGGTCCGGGCCTCGGCTTCGCGACGCTCGGCGTGATCGCGGTGTTCTTCCTCGTCCTGCGGGGCGTGTGGCGGCAGATGGCGGTACTGCTCGGCCTGGTCTGCGGCACGGTGATCGCGGCGCTCTCCGGCACCGACATCGAGGTCGCCCACGGCGGCACGTTCGCGCTGCCCGACCCCTTCCCGTACGGCGCCCCGCACTTCGACCTGCTCGCCGCGATCCCGCTCCTGGTCTTCGCCCTCGCCTCGCTCGCCGAGGCCACCGGGCAGACCGTCCTCAACAGCGAGGCCGTGGGCCGCACCCCCGACGCGGGCCGCGACGTGCCGCGCATCGCCCGCGCCGACGCGCTGGTCTCGCTCGGCTCGGGACTCTTCGGTACGTCGCTGATGGTGACCAGCGCCGAGAACATCGGCATCGTCCAGCTCACCCGCGTACGCAGCCGGTTCGTGACGGCGGCGGCCGGTGTGCTGCTGATCGTGTGCGGACTGATCACTCCGCTGACCCGGATCCTCGCGGCGATCCCGGAGCCGGTGGTGGGGGCCGCGGGGCTCGTCATCTACGCGGTGATCGCGGTCATGGGCTTCGGCATGCTCTCCCGCACCGATCTCACGCACGGCACGGACAGCGTCGTCATCGCGCTCGCTCTCGTGATCGGCATGCTGCCGATCGTGGCACCCGAGATGTACGCGGAGCTGCCGACCTGGGCCCGCACGCTGTTCGGCAGCGGGGTCGCGGCCGGGGCCATCGCGGCGGTCGTGCTCAGCGCCGTGTTCCGGACGCTCGGCCCGAGGCTCACTCCCCCGCAGGACGCTCTCGACGCTCCCCCATCAGACGGGAGCCCGTGAGCCGCTCGCCGAACACGTCGTCCGGGTTGGACAGGACGCAGTTCTCCAGGGACAGGCAGCCGCACCCGATGCAGTCGGTGAGGTGATCGCGCAGCCGGCCCAACTGCTTGATCCGCTCGTCCAGTTCCGACCGCCAGACCTCCGAGAGGCGCGCCCAGTCGTCCCGGTTCGGGGTGCGCTCCTCGGGGAGTTCGGCGAGGGCGTCGCGGATCGTGGCGAGCGGGATGCCGACGCGCTGAGCGGCCCGGACGAAGGCGACGCGGCGCAGCGTGTCGCGGCTGTAGCGGCGCTGGTTGCCGGAGGTGCGGCGGCTGGTGATCAGACCCTTGGCCTCGTAGAAGTGCAGTGCGGAGACGGCGGCTCCGCTGCGCGCCGACACCTGGCCGACGGTGAGCTCGTGGATCTTCTCCGGAATCTGTGGCACCCGGCCGAGCCTAGTGCGGGGGCGGCTGCGTTGTTAGCATGCCGAGAGGTCTGAGCAAGCGCTTAGACAAGTCTCCCGGGAGGTCACGGAACATGGCGGAGCCGCGCGTTTTCAAGGACGTCGACGACCTGAAGGGCGCCGTGGGCGAGCAGCTCGGGTACAGCGACTGGGTCGAGATCGAGCAGAGCCGCATCGACACATTCGCCGAGGCCACGGGCGACCACCAGTGGATCCACGTCGACCCGGAGCGCGCGAAGGAGGGGCCGTTCAAGACGACCATCGCGCACGGGTACCTGACCCTGTCGCTGCTGCCCCTCTTCGGCCCGCAGCTGATGAAGGTCGAGGGAATGAAGATGGGCGTCAACTACGGGACCAACAAGGTGCGCTTCCCCGCGCCGGTCCCCGTCGGCTCGCGGCTGCGCGCCACCGCGAAGATCACGAACGTGGAGGACGTGGCCGGCGGCGTACAGGTCAGCGTGGCGTTCAGCGTCGAGCGCGAGGGCGGCGACAAGCCGGTGTGCGTCGCGGAGTCGGTGTCCCGGTACTACCTGTGAGCCCCGTCCGCTACTGCTTCTGAGCGCTCACCATGCGCAGGACGAGGTCGGCGTAGAGCGCGCCGACCTCGTCGGGCGTGCGCTTGCCGTCCTCGTTGAACCAGCGGGCCACGTCGATGCACAGCGACAGCACGGCGACCGTGGTGCCCGGCACGTCGGGCACGTCGAACTCGCCCGCCCGCACACCGTCGTTGATGATCTCGCGCACCGAGGCGTCGCTCTCCCGGCGCAGCGCCACGATCGCGGGCCGGTTCTCCTCGCCGAGCGAGTCCAGCTCGTACTGGACGACGCGCGCGGTCATGTGGTGACCGGCGTGCCAGCGGACGAAGGAGCGGACGGCCTCGGCGAGCCGGTCCGCGGCCGTGCCCTCGCTCTCGACCGCCCGGCGCAGGATCGCGAGCGCCTTCTCGTGGCCGATCCGGCTGATCCGCAGGAGCAGCTCTTCCTTGGTCTTGTAGTGGATGTAGAGCGCGGCCGGGCTCATGCCGGCGCGGCTCGCGATGTCGCGGGTCGTGGTCGCGTGGTAGCCGCGCTCGGCGAACGCCTCCACCGCGGCGACGAGCAGCCGTCGGGCCGCGTCGGGTGTGACATCGGCCCACGGCATCTCGTCCGTGGCCTCGCCGTCACCGCGCTCTTCCTGCGTCATCGCCGCACTCACATCCTCCCGTGGGGTTGGTGCCACACCATACCCTCCGGGGTGAGCGGGCGCTTAGCGTCAGGCCACCGGTTTGAACGGGTCGTGGTCCGCCAGGATCTTCTCCAGTCGGGCCTGGTCCACGCGGCTGACGATCTGGCCCGCCTCCTGGCGGTCCCGGATCACCTTGGCCAGCGTGAAGGCCGAGGTCGTGAGGTAGAGGACGGCGATCGCCAGGAACGCGCGGATCCAGCCGCTGGCGTCGAGGCTGTAGATGCCGATGGCCGTCGCGCCGAGAGCGACGACGAAGGAGGCGACGGCCTGTCCGTAGAAGGCCACGGTGTTCTGCTGCTTGACCGGTGTGTCACTCATGCCGCACAGCATGGAGCGGATGGGGGCACGCCCCCATCCGCTCACGTACTCAACCGCGTACTCAGAACGCCGATACGCCCGTCAGCGCGCGGCCGATGATCAGCTTCTGGATCTGGCTCGTGCCCTCGTAGAGGGTCATGACGCGGGCGTCGCGCAGCAGCTTGCCGACGGGGTACTCGTCGATGTAGCCGTAGCCGCCGAAGACCTGGAGGGCGTTGTTCGCCGCGCGGACCGCCGCCTCGGACGCGAACAGCTTCGCCTTGGACGCCGCCGTCGCGAAGTCCTCGCCACGGTCGATGAGGTCGGCGACGCGCCAGGTGAGCAGCCGGGCCGCGTCCACGTCGACGGAGATGTCCGAGATCAGCTCCTGCACCAGCTGGTACGAGGCGATGGACTTGCCGAACTGCTCGCGCTCGCCCGCGTATCCGACGGCCGCGTCGAGCGCCGCCTGAGCGATGCCCACGCAGCCGGCCGCCACCGACATCCGCCCCTTGGCGAGCGCGGACATGGCGATGGAGAAGCCCTTGCCCTCCGGACCCATCAGCGCCGAGGCGGGCACCCGGACGTCCTCCAGGACCAGCTCGGCGGTGGCCTGTCCGCGCAGGCCGAGCTTGCCGTGGATGGTGTTGCGGGTCAGTCCGGGGGTGTCGGTGGGGACCAGGAAGGCGGAGATGCCCTTGTGGCCCGGAGTGTCGTTGGTGCGGGCGAAGAGGAGGACGACGTCGGCCCAGGTGCCGTTGGTGATGAAGATCTTGGTGCCGTTGATCACGTACTCGTCGCCGTCGCGTACCGCGCGGGTCTGGAGGTCGGCCGGGTTCGAGCCGTGGCCCGGCTCGGTGAGGCCGAAGCAGCCGAGCGCCTCGCCCGCGGTCAGCCGCGGCAGCCAGTGCCGCTTCTGCTCCTCGCTCGCCCACTGCTGGATCGGCTTGGTGACGAGGCCCAGGGAGACGGAGACGATGCCGCGCACGGACGAGTCCCCGCGCCCCAGCTCCTCCGTGACCAGCGTGTACGCGAGGTGGTCGCCGCCCGAGCCGCCGTACTCCTCGTCGATGGTCAGGCCCAGGAAGCCGACCTCGCCGAGCTTCTTGACGATGCCCTTGTCGACCTCCTCGGCCCGGTCCCACGCCACCACGTGCGGCGCGATCTCGCGGTCCACGAAGTCCTTGGCGAGCCGGCGCACCGCCGTCTGCTCCTCGCTCAGCTCCAGGTTCATGGCCACTCCCGCGTGAATCGAATCGTAAAGCAGTTAATTAGCACTGCTAGTTTTTGGTCTGCAGCCCTACTATGTGCCGCATGGCCCGACCGCGCAAGCCCCTCCTGAGCAGAGATCGCATCGTCGACGCGGCCCGCACCCTCGTCGACACCGAGGGCCTCGCGGCCGTCTCGACGCGCCGCCTCGCCTCCGAACTCGGGGTGAGCGGGCCCTCCCTCTACAACCACTTCCGCACGAAGGACCAGATCCTGGAGGCGGTCGCGGACTCGGTGAGCGCACAGGTCGACCTGTCGATGTTCGACGCCGACGACGACCGGGACTGGCGCACCGCGCTGCACGACTGGGCCGTCTCCTACCGGGCGGCGCTGCGCGCGCACCCGAACATCGTCCCGGTGCTCGCGCAGGGCCCCGGCCGCCGCCCGGCCGGACTCCGGCTCGCCGACGCGGTGTTCGGCGCGATGGTCGACGCCGGATGGCCCCCGCCGCAGGCCACGTCCATCGGCGCGCTCATGCGGTACTTCGTGACGGGCTCGGCGCTCGGCTCGTTCGCGGGCGGCTTCCCCGACGACGAGGCGGCGTACGACCCCGCCGACTATCCGCACCTCGGACAGGCGCACCTGCTCGCCGAGCGGCAGGACGAGGTGGACGACCGGGCCTTCGAGACGGGGCTCACTGCGCTGCTCGACGGGCTCGCCGTGCAGTACGGGCAGGTGGCGACCAAGGCGCACTGACGGTTCGGCGGTGGCCGAAGCGTGCCGGGGGCATCCTGGACGCATGGCCGCCTCGAAGGAACCCGGTGCTCCGCGCCTCGCCGCGCTCGCCTCGCTGATCGCCGACGAGACGCGGGCCGCCTGCCTGCTCGCGCTGCTCGACGGGCGGGCGTGGACGGCGGGTGAGCTGGCGCGGCACGCGGGTGTCGCGGCGTCGACCGCGAGCGAGCACCTCGGCAAGCTCGTCGCGAGCGGCCTGCTGGCCGAGGAGCGGCAGGGCCGCCACCGGTATCTGCGGCTCGCCGACGCACAGGTCGCACAGCTCCTGGAGTCGCTCGCCGGGTACGCCGCGCCGGGCGGCGGCGAGCGGCCCGGCACGCTGCGGGCGGCGTCGGCGCGGACCGCGATGGCCCGCGGGCGGACCTGCTACGACCATCTCGCGGGCCGGCTCGGGATCACCGTCACCGACGCGCTGGTGGAGCGGGATCTGCTGCGGCCGGATGTCGACTCGTCGACCTTCGCGCTCACCGGCGCAGGGCACGACTGGTTCCGGGGCATCGGGGCGCCGCTGGAGCCCGGCGCGCGGCGGCCGTTGACGCGCGGCTGCCTCGACTGGACGGAGCGCCGCCTCCACCTGGCCGGGCGGGCGGGCGCCGCGCTGTGCGCCCACGCGTTCGCGGCGGGCTGGATCGAGCGGATCGGCTCCGAGCGGGCGGTGCGGGTGACCGGGGCCGGGGAGCGGGCGCTGCGGGCCGAGCTGGGAGTGGCGGGGCTGGGCTGAGCGGACGGCGTGGCGCGTTCCCGCCCCCGGCCAAGCCCTTTCCAGGATGTAGCTGTAACGTACATGCGCCGGGCCGGGAAACATCTTCGTAACACGGGAGCGGCGCATGGCGCAGACGGCGGATGCCGCGATTCACCAGAAAATCGGGCAGAGTTGGGCGGCCGATTGCAGACAGTTCGCGCTGCGCGTGCTGCGCGGCGTCGGCCAGGTGACGTTCCTGCCGCGCGCGCTCACCGGCGCGCTGTTCGCCGCCGCGCTGTTCTCCGCCGGGTGGGAGTACGGGCTCTACGGGGTCGGGGGCGCGGCCGTCGGCACGCTGGTCGCGGCGCTGCTCGGCGTGGACAAGGAACGGCTCACGCTCGGCATGGAGGGCTTCAACGCCTGCCTCGTGGGCGTCGCTTGCGCCGTCTTCCTCAACCCCGACCAGCTGTCGTCGGTCCTGGTGGCGCTGCTCGGCTGCGCCGCCGCGACCGTGGCCACCGCCGCCGCGCAGCGGGCCCTCGGGGCGTGGGAGCTGCCCGCGCTGACGCTGCCGTTCTGTCTCGTGGCGAGCGTCGTCACGCTGGCCGCGCCCGGTTTCGCGCGGGTGTGGACCGGCGGGGGCGGGATCGCCGCGTTCCCGAAGGCGGTGTCCGGGGCCAGGACCGGCCTGCGGTTCGACGATGTCGTGCACGGGTTCCTCGCCGGTTTCGGCCAGATCTTCCTGATGCCGCAGTGGTACGCGGGTGCCCTGGTGCTCGCGGGACTCGTGGTGGCCGGTCCGCGGGTCGCGGGTGTGGCGTGCCTCGGGAACGTCGCGGGCATGGCGACCGCGTGGGCCCTCGGCGAGCCGGCCGCGCAGCTCGCCGACGGCACGTCCGCGTACAACGCCGTTCTCGTCTCGCTCGCCCTGTGTGGCGTGTTCCTGAAGGCCACGCCGCGGACGCTGGCGTATGCGGTCGCGGGGGCGGTGGCCGCCACGGTGTGCGCTCCGGCGTTCGGGGCGCTTGCGGCGCCGGTGGGCGGGCACATGTTCACGTGGCCGTTCGCGTTGACCACGTTGGTGTTTCTGGTTGCGGCGCGGTCGTTTCCCCGGCTGACGTCGTCTTCGGCCTGAGTGTTGTGGTTGCGGCCCGCCGTGGTTGACGTCTCGGGGCGCTGCCCCGGACCCCGCGCCTCAATCGCCGGCGGGGCTTGAATTACCCGCCGACGGCGCTGGAAGTAGCTGCCCGCCGCGAGTGGCTTGGCCGGTCAGGCCGACTCGAGGGTCGCGATGTCGATCTTGCCCATTTTCATCATCGCCGCGAGGACGCGTCCGGCCCGCTCGGCGTCCGGGTCGGCGAGGAGTTCGGTCAGGCGGCGCGGGACGATCTGCCAGGACAGGCCGTACTTGTCCTTGCACCAGCCGCACGGTCCCGGCTGCCCGCCGTCCGCCGTCAGGCGCTCCCACAGCCGGTCGACCTCGGCCTGGTCGGCGCAGTCGACGGAGAGCGAGACCGCCTCGTTGAACTTGAACTGGGGACCGCCGTCCAGCGCCTGGTACTCGGTGCCCGCGATGCGGAACGACACGATGACGCCAGAGCCTGGCTCCTGCGACCCCTTCTCGCCGAAGTGCTGGACATTCAGCACCTTGGAGTCGGGGAAGAGCGAGACGTAGAAGTCGGCCGCCTCCTCGGACTTCCCGTCGAACCACAGACAGGGGCGGATCTTCTGGTGGGTGGCGAACGCTGACATGGTG
The DNA here is from genome assembly GCF_054963755.1 of Streptomyces sp. EDA2-14. NCBI lineage: Bacteria > Bacillati > Actinomycetota > Actinomycetes > Kitasatosporales > Streptomycetaceae > Streptomyces > Streptomyces sp. EDA2-14. Next base: position 115,288 of record NZ_JBUEGE010000020.1, on the reverse strand, counting down.
TGCCTCCTGGTTCCCGTGCCGGTGCCGGTCCCGCCGGCCCGTATCAGGTTTCTCCTCATACAGACCGGCCGCCAGCCGGAAACTCATCGCGGGGCAGAAGGGCCTAAAAGACCACCAGCGCGCGCCCGCCCTTGCCCGCCACCATCGCGTCGAACGCCGCCGGGATCCCGTCCAGGGCGATCCGCTCGGTCACCAGCGCGCTCAGGTCGAGGCGGCCCGCGCGGATGTGCTCGGCGAGCACCGGGAGGTCCCGCGCCGGGTCGCAGTTGCCGTAGACGCAGCCGGACAGCGTGCGGCCCCAGTGGAAGATCTCCAGGGCGTTGAAGGTGACCTGCTGGTCCTTGCCGCCGATGCCGACGACGGTGGTGCGGCCACCGCGGCGCGTGGACTCCCAGGCCGTACGGATCGTCACGGCGCGGCCGACGCACTCCACCGCCACGTCGACGCCCTGCTTGCCGGTCAGGCCGCGGATCTCGCGGGCCGTGTTCTCCGACGCGACCACGTAGTCCGTGGCGCCCGCGGCGCGCGCCAGCGCCTCCTTCTCCGGGGAGACGTCGACCGCGATGATCTTCGAGGCGCCCGCGATGCGCGCCGCCTGGAGCGTGGCGAGTCCGACGCCGCCGACGCCGTACACCGCGACGGTCTCCCCCTCCCGCACCCGCGCGGAGTGGTGCACGGCGCCGTACCCGGTGAGGACGGCGCAGCCGAGCAGGGCCGCGTCGGTGAGCGGGATGCCGTCCGGGACCGGCAGGACGCAGTTCGCGGCGACGACGGTCTCCTCGGCGAACGCGGCGACGTTCAGGCCGGGGTGCAGTTCGCTGCCGTCGGAGGCGCGCTTGGCGTGGATGTTGCCCGCGCCGGTGAGCGCGTTGGCGCAGAGCCAGACCTCGCCGAGCGCGCAGGCGTGGCAACTGCCGCACGAGGGCGCCCAGTTGAGGACGACGCCATCGCCGGGCGCCACATGGGTGACGCCGTCGCCGACGGAGACCACGGTGCCCGCGCCCTCGTGGCCGAGGACGGCGGGGACCGGGACGCGCATGGTGCCGTTGGTCAGGGACAGGTCGGAGTGGCAGACCCCGGCGGCGGCGAGCCGGACCCGGACCTGGCCGGGCCCGGGGTCGGGCAGTTCGATGTCGGCGAGCTCCAGCGGGGAACCGACGGCGGGCAGGACTGCGGCGCGGACCATGGTGAACGTAACTCCCTGACTGGCGGATCGACGGATCGACGGATCGGCTGGCTGGCTGGCCGGCTCAGAACTGTAGGGACTTGGTCTGGAGGTACTCGGACAGGCCGTGCGCCCCCAGCTCGCGCCCGACGCCCGACTGCTTGTAACCGCCGAACGGGGCGAGGGGGTTGAAGCGCCCGCCGTTGATGTCGACCTGGCCGGTGTCCATGCGCCGGGCGAACGCGGCCGCCTCCTCGTCGGAGGCCGCCCAGACCGCGCCGGCGAGCCCGTACACGGTGTCGTTGGCGATGCGCAGGGCGTCGTCCTCGTCCTCGTAGCGCAGGATCGAGACGACGGGGCCGAAGATCTCCTCCTGGGCGATGGTCATGTCGGAGGTGACGTCGGCGAACACGGTCGGGGCGACGAAGTAGCCCACGGCGTGCGGGGTTTCGGTGCCGCCGGTGACGAGCCGGGCGCCCTCGGCGACGCCCTTGTCGATGTAGCCGCGCACGCGCTCCTGCTGCTTGGCGTTGACGAGCGGGCCGATGCGGTCGCCGTACTTCGCCGCCGCCGTGGCGGCCAGCTCCACGGCCTCGTCGTACTGGTCGGTGTGCACGAGCATGCGGGTCCAGGCGCTGCACGTCTGGCCGGAGTTGCCCATGACGTTGGCGACGCCGACGTTCACGGCCTTGGCGAGGTCGGCGCCCGGCAGGACGACGTTGGCGGACTTGCCGCCGAGTTCGAGGGCGACGCGCTTGACGGCCGCTCCGGCCGTGGCGCCGATGCGGCGGCCGACCGCCGTGGAGCCGGTGAACGAGACCAGGTCGACGTCCGCGTGCTCGGCGAGCGCCTGCCCCGCCACCGGGCCGAGGCCGGTGACCAGGTTGAACACGCCTGCCGGCAGGCCCGATTCGTGGACCGCTTCGGCGAACAGCTGGGCCGTCAACGGCGTGTCCTCGGCGGGCTTGAGGACGACGGTGCAGCCCGCGGCGAGGGCGGGGGCGACCTTCGCGACGATCTGGTGCAGCGGGTAGTTCCAGGGCGTGATGGCGCCGACGACGCCGACCGGCTCGGCGAGGACCGTGGAGTTGCCCACGCGCTCCTCGAAGGGGTGGGTCGCGGCGAGTTCGGCGTAGGTGCCGGCGACCGCGATCGGCAGGCCCGCGTGCACCGCCTGCGCGAACTGCGCGGGGGCGCCCAGCTCGGCGGTGACCGTCTCGGCGATCTCGTCCTTGCGGGCCACGAGCACGTCCCGCAGCGCCGCGATGCGGGCCGCGCGCTCCGCGGGCGGGGTGGCGGCCCAGGCGGGGAACGCGGCGCGGGCTGCGCGCACCGCCGCGTCCACGTCCTCGGCGGTGCCCGCGGGGACGTGCGCGATGGTCCGCTCGTCCGTCGGGTCGACCACGGCGATGGTGTCGCCGCCCCCGGCCGTGCGCCAGGCGCCGTCGATGTACATCCCGTCGTGCGCCTTCATGGCACTCCCTCGGCCGCAGGTATGTCCTGGCGCCCCAAACTAGCGCCGCTAGTTTCCGGGGTCCAGGGGTCCACGGCTCGCCGGGTCAGTGCCGCTGGTGATCTTTGTCGCGTTGCCGGGCGCCCGGCACCCGTGCCCACCCCCCTCCGGTCTCCTTCCTGCCGCCGCCCCGGACCCCGAGACCGGCCGCCACGAACAGCAGGCCGCCCAGCATCACGAACGGCGCCGCCGTCCCCGCGACGCCCGCGATCAGACCGGCCGACGCCGGGGCCGCGACCTGCCCGAGGCGGTTCCCGGTCAGCCGGAGCGCGAGCGCGGTGGAGCGGGCCTCCGCGGGGGCGGCCTGGACGACCGTGGTCATGGAGAGCGGCTGGCCCACGCCGAGGCAGAAGCCGAGGACGACCAGCATCGCGCCGAGCGCCCACACCGGCACGGGCAGCGCGATGCCCGCGCACAGCAGCGCCGCGAGCAGACACGTGGTGGCGATCAGGGCGGTCCTGCCGAGCCAGTTGATGAGCGGGGTCATGACGAGGCGGCAGGCGACCGTCGCGCCCGCGCGCAGGCTGAGCAGCACGCCGACCACGGAGGGCGCGATGCCCCGGTGCTCGCCCACCACCGGCAGATACGCGGTGAGGATGTCGGTGGCCGACAGGACGGCGAGGCTGATGAAGATGCCGCCGGGCACGCCGCGGGTGCGCAGGATGCGGTGCACGGGGACCCTGGAGGTCTCCTTCGTCCGCGAACCCGTCTGCGTACGACGGGACTCGATGCGCCACAGCGACGTCACGGCCAGCGCGCAGACGCCCGCCGACACGAGGAGCGCGAGCGCGCTCGTGCCCGCCATGTCGTGGCCCTCGATGAGGGCGCCCGCCGCGATCGGCCCGACGAGCTGGCCGAGGGAGGCGCCGATGGTGAAGTGCCCGAAGTTGCGGTCCTGGTCCTCGGGCGCGGACTGCCGGGCCACGATCGACTGGGCCCCGATGACGAAACACAGGTGCCCGAGGCCCATGACACCGCTCCAGGCGGCCATCGCCACGAGCGTGTCGGCGAGCCCGCTCATCGCGCACCCACCCGCGATGAGCACGACCCCCACCGGGAGCAGCGGCGCGCACCGCCCGTGGTCGGTGCGCCGCCCGAGCGGCACGGCCGCGAACAGCGGCAGCAGCGCGTAGACCCCCGCGATGACGCCGACGGCACGCTCGTCGGCGCCGAGCGCGAGGGCCCGGTAGGAGACCGCGGGCCGCGCCATCGACACCGCCCCCTGCGCGAAGCTGAAGGCGATGACGAGGCGGAGCAGCCAGGTACGGCTCATCGGGTCACACGATTCCGAACAGCAGACCGGCACCGAGGACGACCAGCGCGGTCAACGCTGCCCATTTCACGGTGAACTTGGTGTGGTCGCCGAACTCGACCTTAGCCATGCCCACGAGGACGTAGACGGCCGGGACCAGCGGGCTCGACATGTGCAGCGGCTGACCGGCGAGCGAGGCACGGGCGATCTCGAGGGTCGAGACGCCGTGCGCGTTCCCGGCCTCGGCGAGCACCGGCAGGATGCCGAAGTAGAAGCCGTCGTTCGACATGAAGTACGTGAACGGGATGGACAGCACGCCCGTCACGAGCGCCATGTGCGGGCCCATCCAGTCGGGGATGCCGCCCACGACCCACTTCGCCATGTGGTCGACCATGCCGGTGCCCTGGAGCACACCCGTGAAGACGGCGGCGGCGAAGACCATGCCAGCGACGTTGAGCACGTTCTCGGCGTGCGCGCCGATCCGGGCCTTCTGGTCCGCCATGTGCGGGAAGTTGACCGAGAGCGCGAGCGCGGCGCCGAGCATGAACAGGACCGGGATCGGCAGGATCTCCATGATCATGGCGGCCAGGAGCGCGACCGTGAGCAGCGCGTTGAACCAGTAGAGCTTGGGCCGCAGGGTGGCCCGGTTCGGGTCGAGCCCGGAGAACGTCTCGCCCTCCTCGTTCTCGTACGAGGGGGTGGCCGCGGAGCCGCTGCCGGAACCGGCGCCGGCGCCCTTGCCGCCGCTCCCGGCACCGACGAGCACCTTCTCCTCGACGGTCTCGGTCACCGTGACGTCCTCGTCGAGGGACAGGTACCCGAGGCGCTTGCGCTCGCGGCGGCCGAGCACGTACGAGAGGGCGAACACGAAGAGCAGTCCGACGCCGAGCGCCGGGATCATCGGCACGAAGATGTCGCTCGCGTCGACCTTGAGCGCGGTGGCGGCACGGGCCGTCGGCCCGCCCCACGGCAGCGTGTTCATCACGCCGTTGGCGGTCGCGGCGACACCCGTCATCACGATGAGGCTCATCTTCAGGCGCTTGTACAGCGGGTACATCGCCGAGACGGTGATCATGAAGGTGGTGGAGCCGTCGCCGTCGAGCGAGACGATCGCGGCGAGCACGGCCGTGCCGACGACGATGCGCACGGGGTCGGCCTTCGCGAACTTCAGGATGCCGCGCACGATCGGGTCGAAGAGGCCGACGTCGATCATCACGCCGAAGTAGACGATCGCGAACATCAGCATGGCGGCGGTCGGCGCGAGATCACCCACGCCCGCGATGACGTAGTCGCCGAGATGCGCGCCCTTGCCCACCAGGACGCAGAAAAGCGCCGGGATGAGCACGAGCGCCGCGATCGGCGACACCTTCTTCATCATGATCAGCACCAGGAAGGTGGCGATCATGCCGAATCCGAGGATGGTCAGCATGGGGAGGGGCCCTCTCACGTCTACGTTCGCCTTCGAACAGCCGCCGTGGGGGAGGCAGCCAGCGAGACGCTAGGTGGGCCGAACAAGCGTTAACAAGACGTTGACACGCGAGCAATAAGCGCAAAACTCCAGGTCACAGCCGTATCAGTCGAGCACCCGCGCCAGGTAGGCCCGCAGCAGCGCCCGTACCTCGCCGATGATCGCCTCGTCGCCGCGCTCCGGGGCGACGCGGAACGCGAGGCGGACCAGGGCGTCGGCGGCCTCCACGGCGACCAGGAACGCGCGGCGCAGGTCGGCGTCGGGGGTACGGCCGAGGTGCGGGGCCAGGAGGCCGGTGAGGGTGTCGGCGACGCGGCGGTTGGGGTCGGCGTCGGGCGCGCCCACGGGGAGCTGGGTGCCGAAGTCGACCAGGGAGAAGCCCGGCGCCGTGCGCTTCATCGCCAGGTACTCGTCGAGCACGGCGTCCATCGCGGCCCGCCAGTCCCCCTCGGGGACCTCCCGGAGGCGGGCGGTGACCCGGCGCACGTAGCGCTCCAGGTTCCGCTCGGCCAGGGCGTCGACCAGCGCCCGCTTGTTGCCGAAGAAACGGTAGACCGAGCCGATGGGCACCTCGGCGCGCAGCGCGACGGCGCGGGTGCTCAAGCCGTCGTAGCCCGTCTCGTCGAGGAGTTCGGCGCAGGCGTCGAGGATCCGGGTCAGGCGCTCGGCGCTGCGCCGCTGAACGGGCTTGCGGCGCAGGGACGTTGGATGGGCCATGCGGACCAGCCTACGGGGAGGCGGTCACGTCCGCCGTGGCCTCGACGGGCTTGTTCGCGACCGCCCACACCGTGTGGTCGTCCGCGTAGAGGCGGGCGGTGAGGCGGTGGGTGCCGCGGTCGAGGCGGCTGCCGGGCAGGCGGTAGTCGACGGCGCGCAGCCGGGCGAGGGCGCGGCCGTCGAGGTAGAGCCGGGCGTAGCCGCGGCCGTGGACGGCGCGGGGCGGGGTGCCCTCGGGGCTGAGCCGGAAGCGGCGCACCCAGATCCGGACCTCCCAGCCGCCCGCGGGGCCCGTCCGCGGCTTCACGATCAGGCCGATCCGCGGTGCGTCCTTCTCGGGGATGCGGCGGTAGTGGTGGCCGTCGGCGTCGGTGCGGTCGATGACCTCGCCGACGCGCCGCGGCCCGCCGCCGTCGCCCCCGCAGCCGACGGCGCCCGCGAGCAGGACGCAGGCGAGGAGCGCCGCGACGGCCGCACGGAGCGGCGGGAGGCTGGGCATGTACCGGACGGTAGAGGAGCGCCGACCTCGGCGGATCCCCCTCGGGGAGGAAGGCGGCGACCGCCCGTCGCCCGTGCGACGGATGGCGGGGGCGGTACGGCGGGGGCGATGACGTCTTGCGCCGCCCACCCCCGATTCCTATGGTGTGCCATAGGAATCGTTGACGAGGGAGCGATGATGAGCGGGGACGTACGCAAGACCGCCGAGGGGCTGACCTACCTCACCGGTTTCGGGAACGAGCACGGCTCCGAAGCCGTTCCCGGGGCCCTGCCGGTGGGGCGCAACGCACCGCAGCGCGCACCGCTCGGCCTGTACGCGGAGCAGCTCAGCGGCACCGCGTTCACCGAGCCGCGGGCGCACAACCGCCGCTCGTGGCTGTACCGGATCCGTCCGTCGGCGGCGCACCCGGAGTTCACCCGTGCCGACAACGGCGCGGTGCGCACGGCCCCGTTCACCGAGACCGTCCCCGATCCCAACCGCCGCCGCTGGAACCCGCTTCCGGACCCCGCACCCGGCACGGACTGGCTGGCCGGCCTGTGGACGCTCGGCGGCAACGGCGACGCGACGCAGCGCACCGGCATGGCCGTGCACCTCTACCACGCCAACTCCTCCATGACGGACCGGGTGTTCAGCGACGCGGACGGCGAGCTGCTGATCGTCCCGGAGCACGGCGGGCTGCTGCTGCGCACCGAGTTCGGGGTGCTCGCCGCAGGACCGGGCGAGGTCGCCCTGATCCCGCGCGGCGTCCGCTTCCGGGTGGAGCTGCTCGACGCCTCGGCCCGCGGGTACGTGTGCGAGAACTACGGGGCCGCCTTCCAGCTGCCCGACCTCGGCCCGATCGGCGCCAACGGCCTGGCGAACGCGCGGGACTTCAGGGCTCCGGTCGCCGCGTACGAGGACACCGAAGGCCCCGTCGAGGTCGTCAACAAGTTCTGCGGCAACCTCTGGGCGGCCACCTACGACCACTCCCCGCTCGACGTCGTCGCCTGGCACGGCAATCACGTCCCGTACGTGTACGACCTGCGCCGCTTCAACGTGATGGGGACCATCTCGTACGACCACCCCGATCCGTCGATCTTCACCGTGCTGACGTCGCCTTCGGACACCCCGGGTCTCGCGGGCGTCGACTTCGTCGTGTTCGCGCCGCGCTGGCTGGTGGGCGAGGACACGTTCCGGCCGCCGTACTTCCACCGGAACGTGATGAGCGAGTACATGGGGCTCATCGAGGGCGCGTACGACGCGAAGGCCGAGGGCTTCGTGCCCGGCGGCGGCTCGCTGCACAACATGATGTCGGCGCACGGGCCCGACCGGGACACGTTCGACAAGGCGTCGGCGGCCGAGCTGAAGCCGCAGAAGGTGGACGACGGACTGGCGTTCATGTTCGAGACGCGCTGGCCCGTCACCCTCGCCCCACAGGCGTCGACCGCCGGGCATCTCCAGCGCGGCTACGACGACGTGTGGCGGGGCCTGGAGCGCCACTTCCGCGGCTAGCCCCCGGCGGCCGCCGCATTGCACCACTCCCCCCACGACCGGTACGGATAACCCGTGACGTCATTCGCCCCGGACTCGATCGTCCTGAACCGCAAATTGCCGCTCTGGTATCAGGTGTCGCAGTCCCTGCGCGCCTCGATACTCGGAAGATCACCACAGGACCCGCTGCGCCTGCCCACCGAGGAACAGCTCGCGGGGCACTACGGGGTCTCCGTACTCACCATGCGTCAGGCGCTCAAGGAGCTGGAGGACGAGGGGCTGATCACCCGGCACCGGCGCCGCGGCACGTTCATCGAGCCGGACGCCCGCGAGGGGGCGCCGGTGCGCCTGCTGGGCTCGGTGGACGCGATCGTGGCGCAGCAGTCCGGCATGACGACGCGGCTGCTCGACCACGGCACGGCGCCCGTGCCCGTCGCCTTCGCCGAGCTCTTCCCGGGGGCCGCGGCCGTCCCCACCTACCACCGGCTGCGCAGCGACGAGAAGACCGGCGAGCCGACGAACCACGCCCGCAACTATCTGCGCCCCGACCTCGGCGCCCGCGTCGACCTCGCGGACCTGGAGCGGTGGCCGATGACGAAGGTGCTGCGGGACGTGGTCGGCGTCCGGATCAGCCGGATCACGGACTCGGTGCAGGCCCGCCTCGCGGACCCGGAGACGGCGAGGCTGCTCGAAGTGCCGCTGCTCAGCCCGATCCTGCACTACACAGGCATCACGTACGACGAGGAGGGCAGGGTGTTGGACGTGGCGGTCATCCATTACCGGGGAGACCGCTTCTCGTTCACGGTGACGTTGGACGCGGACTAGATCGAGCTCCGGCGGGGCTGGGTATTTCAAGCCCCTGCGGCGATTGAGCAGCGGGGTCCGGGGCAGAGCCCCGAGACCGCAACCCCGGTGCCGCGCAAGAGGGGGGACGTACCATGCCGGTCGTGACGAACGACCCGCTCCTCGCGGAGCTCATGCCCTGGTCCGTGCCCCCACTGCGCACGGGCCGCGGCTGGCCGGTCGCACCGGACGCCGCGTCCCTGAAGGCCCGTTGGAACGCCTTCGTGCGGGCCGAGCCGGCCGAACGCGCGGCGCTCCTCGAACCCTCCCGCGCACGCACCCTGCACACCGCCGCCGCCCAGCTCCCCGGCCAACGCACGGGCACGGAGCCGCTCGCGCACGCGCAGGGGCCCTGCCCGGAGCCGGTGCCGCTGCTGCACGGCCCGTTCGACGAGCAGTGGCTCATTCCGGACCAGCGCCTGATCGACGCGGCGCGGCCCGAGCTGTGGCGGGTCGCGGACGAGCGGCAGCTGTTCCTCGTGGAGCAGGGGTACGTGCCCGACGCGGGCGGCCCCGCGCTGCTCGCGTCCGCCGTGCTCCCGGAGGGCCGCTCCCCCGCGGGCCGCCCCGGCCGCATCCGCCCGCTGTTCCGCCGCCCCGGCGGCGCGGAGCCGAATGTGGCGCCCGGCCTGCTCACGCACCTGAGCGGGGCGTACGACCAGGAGGTCACGGCCGCCGGCCTGTTCGCGTGGATCCTGGCGGTGGGCGCCCGGGCCGGCTCCCCCGACGTCCGGGTGCCGCTGCCGGACGACGCCGACGTGTGGGCGCGCGGCGTGGAACTCGGCCGCCGGGTGCTGTGGCTGGAGCGGCGCGGCGCGGGCACCGAGCGCCCCAAACTGCCCGGTGGCCGCCGCCCCTATGTGCGCGCCCCGCTGCCGGTCCGGCCCACGGAGATCCTCTACGACCGCGAGGAGGAGGCCCTGCTCATCGGCGACGGACGGGTCTCCCCGGTTCCGGCGGCGGCCTGGGACTTCCACGTCAGCGGGGTCGGGGTGCTTGAGCAGTGGTTCGCGCGCCGCGTCGCGCCCGCCGAGCCGGGAACGCTCGCGGCGGTGCTCCCTTCCGAGTGGCCGCAGCCGTGGACGTCGCAGCTCCTGGAACTCGTCACGGTCCTCACGCTGCTCGCGGAACTGGCCCCGCAGCAGACGGAGGTGCGGGAGGCCGCGCTCGCCGACCCGATGACGACGCAGGACCTGGAGCGGGCACGTGTCCTGCCGGTACCGGACGCGGCCACCCGTCCGGCCTCGGTCCTGGACCACCAGGAGGAGGGCCCGGGCGGCCAGTTCGCCATCGTGTGACGCCCGGCGGCGGGGCCTACTCCGCCGCGAACCCCTCCAGCGTCCGCCGCAGCGCGCGCTCGAAGACCGCTTCCAGGTCGATCGGGCCCGCGTCCTCCGCGAAGGACGCCGCGAGGCGCGGGTAGCGGCCCGAGGCCAGTTCGCCGCCCAAGTAGGCGATCCGCACGGCCTGTTCCTGCTCGGCGCTCCACGGCAGGGACCGGGTCCGCTCGGCCGTGGCGATCTCGTTCGCGACGTACGTCGTGACCACGCTGGTCACCGCCGCGACCAGCTCCATCTTCGTGCCGTACGGCAGGTCGAGCGGGTCGAGGCAGGTCAGGCAGTACTCCAGGTACGCGAGCGCGTTCGGGCTGAACCCGTAGACCGGTGACATCAGGCCCGGCAGCCACGGGTGCCGGTGCATCGCGGCCCGCCCCTGATGGGCGAGGGCGAGCACGTCCGCCCGCCAGTCGCCGCTCGGCTCCGGGTACTCGTACTCGGCGCTGACGGCGTCGACCATCAGCTCGTACAGGTCCTCCTTGCGCGGCACGTAGTTGTACAGCGACATCGTGCCCATGCCCAGCTCACCGGCGATCTTCCGCATGGACACCGCGTCGATGCCCTCGGCGTCGGCGACGCGGACCGCCGTCGCCGCGATGTCGGCCCTGCTGTGCGCGGGCTTCGGCCCCCGCCCGGCGCGCTCGGGGCGCGCCCAGATCACTTCGGGTTCGGCCGCTCGGCCCGCCATTGATCATCACCTCGCGCTCCATCCTAGTTACGTACACCGTACGTAGTGCGCTACGGTGGGGCCATGACTTCTACGTACGCTGTACTTAGTGAGGGTCTGGAGAAGAGCTTCGGCAGCGGACCGAAGGCCGTGCACGCCGTACGCGGACTGGATCTGGCGGTCCGCGAGGGCACGGTCTGCGGTCTGCTCGGGCCGAACGGCGCGGGCAAGACCACCGCGGTCCGGCTGCTCACGACACTCCTGCGACCCGACGCCGGCACCGCGCGTGTCGCCGGACACGACATCACCACCGACCCGCAGGCCGTCCGCCGCCGCATCGGCGTCACCGGCCAGTACGCGTCGGTCGACGGAGACCTCACGGGCCGCGAGAACCTGCGCCTGTTCGCCCGCCTGCTGCGCGCGCCGGGCGCCCGGGCCCGCGCCGACGAGCTGATCGAGCGCTTCGAGCTGACGGATGCCGCCGACCGCCCCGCCCGCACCTACTCCGGCGGCATGCGCCGCCGCCTCGACCTGGCCGCGAGCCTGATCACCCCGCCCGCCGTGCTCTTCCTCGACGAGCCCACGACGGGCCTCGACCCGCACAGCAGGAACGGCATCTGGGAGGCCGTGCGCGAGCTGGCCCGCGAGGGCACGACCGTCGTCCTCACCACGCAGTACCTGGAGGAGGCCGACCAGCTCGCCGACGACATCGTGCTGATCGACGGCGGCCGCGCCGCCCACTCGGGCACGCCCGCCGAGCTGAAGGCGCAGATCGGCCACTACGCGGAGGTCGTCGTGGCGCAGGACGCGGGCGAGCGGGCGCTGCACGCCGCGGCGGTCGTCCTCGACCAGCTCACCGGCGCCCGGCCCCGGGTGGACGCCGAACGCCGCACCGTCGGCGCCGTCGTCCTCGACCCGTCCGTCACGCTCCCCCGCGTCGTCCGAGAACTCGACGCGTCCGGCGTCCCGCTGCTCGACGCGACACTGCGCCCGCCCACGCTCGACGAGGTGTTCCTGCGCCTCACCGTCACCGACCACGACCCTCAGGAGGTCGCCGCATGAGCACCGCGATCCTGTACGACGGCACGGCCATGCTCGGCCGCCACCTCCAGCGCATCAGGCACGCCCCGGCGATCCTGGTCATGACGCAGACGATGCCGATCGTGTTCCTGCTGTTCTTCGGCTACGTCTTCGGCTCCGCGCTCGCCATGCCGGGTGCGGACTACCGGGCGTTCCTGGTGCCGGGCATGCTCGTGGCGACGGCGGCGAACGGGATCATGACCGGGATGTTCGGCGCCGCCCAGGACTCGCACCGCGGCGTGATGGACCGCTTCCGTACGCTGCCGATGAGCCGGGCGGCGGTGCCGCTCGGGCAGGCGGTCGCCGATCTGCTGACGACGGCGGTCGGGCTCGTGCCGCTGGTGCTCGTGGGGCTCGCGATGGGCTGGCGGGTCGAGGGCGGTCTGCCGGGCGCGCTCGGCGCGTTCGGGCTGCTCCTCCTCTTCCGGTTCGCGACGACGTGGGTCGGGATCCTGCTCGGCCTCGCCTCGCAGAGCGAGGAGGCGGCGGGGCAGTTGGGCAGCGCCACGTTCATGCTGCCGCTGCTGTCGAACGCGTACATCCCCACCGACGGGATGCCGGGGTGGGTGCGCACGGTCGCCGAGTGGAACCCGATCAGCGCCGTGGCCACGGCCGTGCGCGACCTGTTCGGCAACGCGCCGGTGCCGCACGGCGCGGCGTGGCCGGTGACGCACCCGGTGGCGGGCTCGCTGGCCTGGTGCGCGGTGCTGCTCGCGGTCTGCGCGCCGCTCGCCGTCCGCCGCTACGCGCGCGGCGGACGGTGAACCGAACCAGCACGAAGGCGGCTACTTCTGGGGCGCCAACTCCGGCCCCAGCGAGGAGAACTTCTCCTGCGAGACGACCCGCTTCGGCGGCCAGGTGATGTTGTCCGGCGGCCACTTCTGCCCGGTCTTCTTCAGGAACCACTCCGGCGGCTCGTACATGGGCGGCTCATAGCCCTCCGGAATCGCCGTCTTCCACTCGACGTCCTTCGTGCGGTCCTTGAACTCGTCCTTGATGGCCTTGAGCCGCTCCGGCTGGGTGATCAGGTCGACGGCGGTGGCCGCCAGGTACTTCGCGGCGGCGAGCACCGCGGCCTGACCGGGCGCGGCGGCGGCGCAGGCGGCCGTGGACCAGGTGTGCATCTTCGTGCCGATCGGGGCGAGCGCGGAGCCCATCGACACGGTCGGCACGTTCCAGCTGATGTCCGCGACGTCGGTCGAGCCGCCGCCGAGGAACACCGGGTCCGGCGGCTTGAGTTCGGCGACCTTGTCGTGCATTCCGGCCTCGGGGAGCCCGAGCGACTTCTGCAGGTCCTTCGCCAGCCGGTGGGCCTCCGCACCGAACTTGGGCGGGCCTATCCGCTGCATGTTGTCGTGCAGCAGCTCCGCGAAGGACTTGGACGGCAGCTGGTTCCAGCAGGCGGAGGTGATGCGGTGCTGCACCTTCGTCTGCGAGGCCTTGGCGGCGGCCTCGGAGATCGCGATCACCTTGTCGAGCAGCACCTGGACGCGGGCGGTACTGCCCTCGCGCACGTAGTAGCTGATCTCGGCGATCTCCGGGGTGACGTTCGGTATGTCGCCGCCGTTGTTGATCACCCAGTGCAGCCGGGCGCTCGGCGCCATGTTCTCCTCGCGCAGGAACTCCGACATGGTCGCCATCATCACGGCGGCGTCGAGCGCGGACTTGTTGCCGAGCGGGGTGCCGCCGTGTCCGGCGACGCCGAGGAACGTGAAGGTCACGGCGGTCATGGCGTTGCTGGTGCCCCAGCCGGTGGCGTTGGCGGTCGAGGGGTGCCAGTCGAGGAAGGCGTCCAGACCCTCGTACACGCCCTTGCTCACCGCGTACGTCTTGCCGATCAGGGTCTCCTCGGCGGTGGAGCCGAAGAACTTCACGGTGACGGGGAGCTTGTGCTTCTTGGCGGCCTGCGCGACCGCTGCCGCCGCCGCGGCGGCCGCCGTGCCGAGGGCGCTGTGCCCGCAGCCGTGGCCGGGGCCGTAGCCGGGGGCGAAGGGGTCGTGGATGTACTCGCGCGGGTCGTGGTGCCCGACGCCCTTGCTCTGGGAGAGGCCGGGCAGTGCGTCGTACTCGCCGCTGAAGCCGAGCACCGGGCCGCCGCTGCCGTACGAGTAGGTCGCGGTGAACGCGGTCGGGAAGCCGGCCGTGCCGAACTTCACGTCGAATCCGGCCCGTTCGAGGAAGCCCGCCTCGGCGAGCGAGGAGTTCCACTCGCGCAGCGACAGCTCGGAGTGCTCCCAGATCTCCTCGTTCAGGCCGGTGACGCGGGAGCTGTTGGCGGCGATCCAGTCGAGCGCGGAGGACTTGGCGGGGCTGTCCTCCGCGAGGCCTTCGGGCGCCTTGTACTCGGCGGGGGCCGCGTCCACACCGTCCGAGGCGGCGGCCATCGCCGGGTCGGCCTGCGCCGTCATCGCGGCGGTGGTCACTCCGGCGGCGCCGAGCATCTGCATGATGCGGCGTCTGCTGATCTGCGGCCCGGACACGGCCTGGGGCGTCTCGTGCTCGTGGTGGTCGTGCAGGTCACACACGCGTACCTCCGGGGGTGAGGTGGGTGTAGCTGTAACTGCCATCGACGATCACGCGCCACAGTGGACCCCGGAGATTACCCAGTCAACACCCCTGCGTGACACGGCCGTTACGCGACGTACGGGGTGGTGGGCACGACAAAGGCCCGCATCGTCCCCCTTGCCGGAGTGTCCACCGCATGCCGTGGGGATGACGGTCGCTGTGATGCGCGGCGGTACACCGGACGGCTCGGAGGCTCGATACGGGCCTTGTCTTTTGCTGGGGCGGCCGTCCTGCTAGTGGCCGCCGAACAGCGAGCGGCGAAGCCGGCGCAGGGGCGCGAAGAGGGAGACCCTCCGCACGCGTGCACGACTGCCGCTGCGCTCGTGCGCACTGTCACGCGTGGTCAGCTCGCGCATCAGAGACGTCGCCTCCACCGTCTCGCGCTGCGGGACGGCAGGGCCGCCGAGCACCGAGAGATGGCGGTCGAGACGCGAACTGGTCGCACTGTTCCCGCAGGTGATCGCAGGCACTCGCGGCCTGCTGCGCACTGTTATCTGTTCCATGTCACTCCCCACCCGTACGAGGGCACCCGGCCCGGGCAGGTTAACCCTATCGCCCCCGCCCGACACTCGTGTATCCCGGTAGCAGTATTCACCTCCTCCGTAAGGGGGTTGACGGTTCGAAACCGATCACTCTCCGAATCCGACTGATTCCAGGGCGAGTTGGACAAGTGGGGCTCCCGTGGGGCGCTCGGAGCCGCCGTCGGGCTCCGTCGTGACAGCGAGTGAGGAGGCGTCCGGAGTCAAGCCGGAGGCCACAACGGGCGTGTCGGAGCCGTCGTCGGGCAGTACGGCGAGGGAGCGCGGCGGGGCCGACGGCGTCATCAGCCACAGTTGGTGGTCGCGTCCGGGCGGCGGCTCCTGGAGACCTGTGACAGTGATCACTGCGCCGCGCCGCCGTGCCGACGCGACCACGTTGAGACCGTCGGCGCGCACGGCGGTGGCGTCCGGGGCGGAGAGCACCCGTGTCGCCTCGCGCACGGCGGCCTGCTGCGCGTCGAGGCGGTCGGACGTGCGTTCCCACTGCACGGCGAAGAGGGCGGCCACGGTGAGTGCGCCGGCCCCCGTGGCCACACCGAGCGGAATCAGCAGTCCACGCGCGCGTGGCGCGGTGCGGGGCCGGTCCTCCGCCTCGGTGGACGGGACCGCGGGGGCCCGGGGTGTGGCCCGTACGGCGGTCAGCACCCGCTCGCGCAGGGCGGCGGGCGGTGCGACGGCGGCCGAGCAGGCGAGCCGCACGGAGCTCTCCGTCAGCGCGCGCACCTCGGCGGCGCAGGTGGCGCAGCGCTTCAAGTGCCGCTCGAAGCGAGCGCGTTCACGGAGCTCCAGGGCGTTCAGGGCGTAGGGCGCGGCGAGGGAGTGGACGCGGCGGGCCCAGCGGCGCCCGCCCCCGTCGGCGCTCGTGCGGCTCTCTCCGGCGCTCATGCGGCGTCCCCCAGGCAGGCACGCAGCCGGGTGAGGCCGTCGCGCATCCGTGTCTTGACCGTGCCGAGCGGGACCGCGAGGCGTTGCGCGACCTCCCGGTAGGTGTAGCCCTCGTAGTAGGCGAGGGTCACGGAGCGGCGCTGGAGTTCGGTGAGGCCTTCGAGGCAGCGGCGGACCCACTCGCGGTCCAGGTTCGTCTCGACCTGCTCGGCGACCTCGTCGAACGCGGTCCGGTGCCAGCGGCTCGCGGCCCGCTCCTCGCGCTCCCTCGCCGCGCGGGCGCTGCGCACCCGGTCGACGGCTCTGCGGTGGGCGCGGGTGAGCACCCAGGCCATGGCGGTGCCCCGGTCCGGGTCGAAGCGGGTGGCGTCCCGCCACAGTTCGAGGAACACCTCCTGGCTGACCTCCTCGGACTGGGCGGGGTCGCGAAGCACCCGGAGCACGAGCCCGTACACCGCCCCCGACACCAGCTCGTACAGCTCCTCGTACGCCCGCACGTCGCCCTGCCCGACCATCGGCAGCAATGTGTCCGCCCGCATCGGTTCCCTCCCGTCGGCGGCGCGGCCCGCTGCCGTGCCGCCTCCACTACGTGGTTCGCGGCCGGGCCCGGTCCGGATCGGGGACGCCGCGGACTTTCGTGAGGGAAGTACGGGCGCACGGGCGCGGAACGCGGGCGCGCGGCCGGCCAATCCGCCGTCGGCCCGGTTCACGGCCGACCAATCCGGCGGGCGCGGCGCGCCGAATGGCTTGGCGTCAACCGCACTTCGTGCACGGACCGCGTGAGGACGTGACCCATGACCCCTCTGTCAGCGAAGCCGGCGAAAGCAGCGGCTTCGGCAAGCCCCGACACGGCACGCGGCAGGCCCCGCGTGCGGCTGCGGCGCAGGGGGCTCGCGCTCCTGGTCTGCGGTGGCCTCGCCGCGGGCGGTCTCGCGGCCGCCGGAGCGCCGGGCCTCGCCCCTCAGCGGGCCGAGGCCTCCAGTCACCGCGAGGCCCCGCTGATCTCCGGGCAGCCCCAGTACGACAACACCGACGTGTACGCGTTCGTGAGCCCGGACAAGCCGGACACCACGACGCTGGTCGCCAACTGGACCCCCTTCGAGGAACCCGCGGGCGGGCCGAACTTCTACCCGTTCCCCGAGGACGCCCACTACGACATCCACATCGACAGCGACGGCGACGCGCAGGGCGACCTGATCTACCGCTGGACGTTCGACACGAAGACCAGGAACGGGAACACGTTCCTCTACAACACCGGCCCCGTGAACAGCCTCGACGACCCGGACCTCAACGTCACGCAGACCTACGACATCGATCTGCTGCGCCTGAAGGACCAGCGCATCGTGTCGAAGTCGAAGATCGCCGACAACGCCCCGATCGCGCCGTCGAACGTCGGCAAGGCGTCGATGCCCGACTACAGGAAGCTGCGCGACCAGGCGGTCAAGAAGGTCGGCGGCGGCGTCACCTCGTACGTGGGCCAGGCCGACGACCCGTTCTTCCTCGACCTGCGCGTCTTCGACCTGCTGTACGGCGGGAACCTCTCGGAGGTCGGCCGGGACACGCTCAAGGGCTACAACGTCAACACGGTCGCCCTCCAGGTGCCCACGTCGTACCTGACGGAGTCGAAGCGGCAGCCGACCATCGGCGTGTGGTCGACGACCTCCCGCAAGGACGCGAAGGGCGACTGGACGCAGGTGTCCCGGCTCGGCAGCCCGCTGGTCAACGAGGTGGTGAACCCGCAGAAGGTCAAGGACCGCTTCAACGCGTCCGCGCCGTGGAACGACAGCCATTTCCTGCCGTTCGTGACCGAGCCCGAGCTGCCCAAGCTGATCGAGTCGATCTACAAGATCAAGGCGCCGAAGACCCCGCGCAACGACCTGGTGGACGTCTTCCTCAAGGGCGTGAAGGGCCTCAACCAGCCGCCGGGCGTGCGCCCCTCGGAGATGCTGCGGCTCAACACCTCCATACCGCCGACCGGTTCACCGAAGCGGCTCGGCGTGCTTGAAGGCGACAAGGCGGGCTTCCCGAACGGCCGTCGGCTCGCCGACGACGTCGTGGACGCCGAGCTCCAGGTCGTCGAGGGCGAACTCCTCGGCAAGAAGAACGACCTGGGCGACGCGGTCGACGCCAACGACAAGAAGTTCGAGTCGACGTTCCCCTACGTGGCGCTGCCCACGGAGGGCTCGCGCGGACCGCTCGCCAAGACCAGGACGCAGAGCGACACCGAGGTCCGCGACCAGCTCACCGGCAGCCCGGTGTCCTCGAACCCGGGCGACGACAACACGCTCCTGGCGGCCTCCGCCGCGGCGGCCGGCGCCGGACTCCTGCTGATCGGCACCGGACTGCTCTGGTGGCGCGGCCGGAGCAGGCGGCGCGCGCGGTTCGACCCGCCGTACTCCACGTAACGCACGCCACCGACCGGCGCGGCCCGCGTGCTTCGACCTCCACCGCGGGCCGCGCCTCCCACCCGTCCAACGGACACCGTCCCAAGGAGCGCGCATGCAGGTCTTGTCCGGCAAGTGGCCCGGGGCCCCGGGGTTCGGGCGGCTGCTCGCCCTCGGCGCCGCGCTCGCCCTCGCCCTCACCGCGGGGGCCCTGGTCGCCGACGACGATCGCCCGCCGACGTCCGTGACCACGGGGACCGCCCCGAACCCGGCACCGGCGCGGCTCGCCTCCGGCGACCTCGACCGGGGCGTCACGGCGCTGCAGAAGCACTTGAAGGCCCGCCCCAGGGACTACGCGTCGTGGGCCTCGCTCGGCACGGCGTATGTCGAGCAGGCGCGGGTGAACGCCGATCCGTCCCGCTACCCGCAGGCCGAGCGCGCCCTGAGCCGCTCCCTGACGCTGCGTCCGGGCAACGACCCGGCGCTCGCCGGTCGGGCCGCGCTCGCCGCCGCCCGGCACGACTTCGACGGCGCGCTGCGGCTGTCGCGCAAGGCCCTCGCGGTCAACCCGTACAGCGAGGCCGCGCTGGCGCTGCGCGTCGACGCGCTCGTCGAACTCGGCCACTACGCGCAGGCGTCGAGGGCGGTCGACGAGGCGGACTCGCGCCGCCCCGGCGTCCCGGTCTTCACCCGCTTCGCCTACGTCCACGAGCTGCGCGGCGACGTCACGACCGCGCGCGAGGTCCTGGAGCGGACCCTCGCCTCGTCGACGGCCCCCGGCGACGTGTCGTACGTGGCGACCTCCCTCGGCCAACTGGCGTGGCGGCGGGGCGAGTACAAGACCTCCCTGCGCCACTACGCCACGGCCCTGCGCGCGGACCCGGACTCCGTGGCCGCCCTGGAGGGGCGCGGCAGGGCGCGGGCCGCGAGCGGGGACACGACGGGAGCGATCCGCGACCTGAAGGCCGTCGTCGCACGCGCCCCGCTGCCGACCGCGCTCGTGGAGCTCGGCGAGCTGTACGAGGCGCGCGGCGAGAAGCAGGCGGCGAAGCGGCAGTACGCCCTCGTCGGCACGTGGCTGCGGCTCGCGCGGGCGGGCGGCGTCGACGTCGACCTGGACACGGCGCTCGCCTCGACGGAGCACGGCGACCGGGCCGCGGGCCTGGAGGCGGCGCGCGCCGAGTGGCAGCGCCGGCACACCGTGCACACGGCGGACGCGCTCGCCTGGGCGCTGCACGTCAACGGCCGCGACAAGGAGGCGCTGCCGTACGCGCGCCGGGCCACGGCGACCGGATTCGGCGAGGCCGCGTTCCTCTACCACCGGGGTGTGATCGAACTGGCCGCGGGCGACCGGTCCGAGGGCCGCGTGCTGCTGCGGAAGGCGCTGGACCGCAACCCCGGCTTCTCCCCGCTGGGCGCGAAGGCCGCCCGGGCGGCGCTGGCCGGGGCCGCGGGCAAGGAGGCGGCCCGATGAGGCGCTGGAAGCGGTACGTCGTCCTGCCCACGGCGCTCGGCGCCGCCACGGTCGGGCTCCTCCTCGCCGGATCCCCGCAGGCCGCCGCGCACCCGCTCGGCAACTTCACCGTCAACCACTACGACGGGCTGCTCGTCGGCCGCGACACCCTGCGCGTCGACCACGTGGAGGACCTGGCGGAGATCCCGACGCAGCAGGTGCGGCCCGAACTCGACGAGCGGGGGCGTGCGGCGTGGGCGAAGGAGCGGTGCGCGAGCGCCGCACGGCGCGCCCACGCGACGGTCGACGGGCGCGGCGCGCCCCTGACGGTGCGGACGGCCGACGCCGAGCTGCGCCCCGGCCAGGCGGGCCTGAAAACGCTGCGCGTGGAGTGCGCGTTCACGGCGCCGCTGCCCCGGGACGAGAAGGTGCGCGTCGAACTGCGCACCGGTGTCGCCCAGGGCCCGGGCTGGCGCGAGATCACGGCGCGCGGCGACCGGAGGACACCGACGGACTCGAACGTTCCCGCCGAGTCGACGTCGGACCGGCTGACGCGCTACCCCAAGGGCCTGCTGTCCTCGCCGCCCGACCGGGTCACGGCGTCGGTCACGGCCGTGCCCGGCGGTCCGGCGGCCCCGGCCACGGGCGGGAGCGCGGCCCGGTCCGAAATCCTCCCCCGCGGCGCCGACCGCTGGACCGAGTCCCTCACCCATCTGGTGTCGCGGCGCGAACTCGGCCCCGGTTTCGCCGCGTTGGCCCTCGGACTCGCCCTCGTCCTCGGCGCGCTGCACGCGCTCGCACCCGGTCACGGAAAGACCCTGATGGCGGCCGCCGCCGCGGCCCGCGGGCGGGCCCGGCCGCGCGACGTGCTGCCGCTCGCCGCGTCCGTGACGGTCACGCACACGCTCGGGGTGCTCGCCCTGGGCGTCCTCGTCACGGCCGGTTCCGCGGCCACGCCCTCGGTGATCGCCTGGCTGGGCCTGGCGAGCGGGGTACTGGTGACGGTGGCGGGGGTGGGCCTGCTGCGCAGGGCGTGGCGGTACCGCAAGGCGGCGCGAGCACATACGCACGGCCACGGCCACGGCCACAGTCACCATCACGGCCACAGTCACGATCATCACCACGGCCACGGCCCTCACCACGACCACGCGCACCCGATGCCCCGGCCCACCCTCCGCGGAACCCTGTTCCTCGGTTTCGCCGGGGGCCTCGTGCCCAGTCCCTCCGCCGTGGTCGTGCTCGTCGGCGCCTCCGCGCTCGGCAAGGCGTGGTTCGGCCTGCTGCTGGTGCTCGGCTACGGCGCCGGGCTCGCACTCACCCTCACCGCGGTCGGCTTCACGGTGGTGCGGGTCGGCGGCCGGATCGCGCGGGCCCTGGCGGACCGGCCGCGGCCCGGACGCGGACCGCTGGCCGGTTTCGTACGCCGTGGCGTGAGCCGTGCGGTGCCGTTCGGTTCGGCCTTCGTCGTGGTGGCGCTCGGCTGCGGATTGGCGTTCAAGGGGGCTGCAACGGCGCTCGGTTGAGCTACTTTTGTTCAGACTTGTCTTGCCGCGCTTGCTTGTCATCCCACGAATGGGGGCGCCCGTGGTGGAGCGTGTTGTCGCCGGACGGTACCGGCTGCTCGATCCGCTCGGCGAGGGTGGAATGGGCACCGTGTGGCGGGCCCGCGACGAGGTGCTCGGGCGCGAGGTCGCCGTGAAGGAGGTGCGCGCCCCCGCCGGTCTCCCGGACTCCGAAGTGCAGCGCATGTACGCGCGCCTGGAGCGGGAGGCGTGGGCGTCGGCGCGGGTCACGCACCGCAATGTGGTGACGGTGTACGACGTGGCGACCGAGGAGGACCGGCCGTGGATCGTCATGGAGCTGGTCCGTGGCGTCTCCCTCGCCGAGCAGCTGGACGCGGAGGGCCCGGTGTCCCCCGCATACGCCGCGCACATCGGCGCCGAGGTGCTCGCCGCGCTGCGCGCCGCCCACGACGTGGGCGTGCTGCACCGCGACGTGAAGCCCGCGAACGTACTCCTGTCGAACGAGGGCAGGGTCGTGCTCACCGACTTCGGCATCGCCACGGTCGAGGGGACGCAGGCGCTCACCATGACGGGCGAGGTCATCGGCTCGCCCGAATTCCTCGCCCCCGAGCGGGCGTTGGGGCGCACGCCGGGCCCCGAGTCGGACCTGTGGTCGCTCGGTGTGCTGCTGTACGCGTCCGTGGAGGGGCACTCGCCGTTCCGCCAGGACACCCCGCTGAGCACGCTGCGGGCCATCGTGGACGAGGAGTTGCCGCCGCCGCGCCGCGCGGGTCCGCTGGCCCCGATCATCGAGGGGCTGCTGCGCAAGGATCCGGCCGAGCGGACCCCGGTGGCCGAGGCCGAGCGGGATCTGCGGATCGTCGGTTCGGGCGGCACGCTGCGCGCGGGCCCCGTGCAGGCCTCGCCGCTCGCCTCGCAGCCGACGGTGACCTCGCGGCAGTCCCCCGCGCCCCCGCCTCCTCCGCCGGCGGCCCCGATGGGCGCGGCGCCGACGGCCGCCACGGCCCCGGTCACCGCGGAGCCGGACCCCCGCCACCCGCGCCGCGCGTCGGCGGCCCTGATCGCGGGCATCGTGGTCCTGCTCCTCGCCATCGGAGGACTCACGTACGCACTGGTCAACCGCGACCAGAATCCCAACGGGACGGCGGACAACGGCGGCGGGACGTCCGGGGGAACGAGCGGCGGGACCACCAGCGGCGGCGGCAAGGGCGGCGGCGGGGGCAACGACGGCGACGGCAACGGGGGCGGTGGGACCACCGGCGACAACAGCGGCAGCGGCGGCTCGACCACCGGAGGCGGCGGAGGCAGCAGCGGAAACGGCGGGAGTGGCGGGAGTGGCGGGAGCGGTGGGCACAGCACCACCCCGGCCCAGTCCGTCCGGGTCAGCGTCCAGGCGGTGCGCGGCAGTTACTCGGGGCCGTGCCCGCCGCCGGCCGCCGCGGCCCCGGCGTTCAGCGCGACGATCACCGTGGGCCGCGCCCCGGCCGGCGTCCGGTACCGCTGGGTGGTGCGGAACGGCGAGGCCTCGGACCCCGGCTGGAAGACGCTGGCCGTCCCCAAGGGCGCCGCGAACAAGAGCCGTACGGTCACCACCACGCAGACGGGCCACGAGGCGGGCGGGACGCTGCGCGACCGGATCGGCATCGAGGTGAGCGGCCCGGTCGCGGTGACGTCGAACTACGTGTCGTACGCCATCACGTGCGAGGTGGTGACACCGTCGAGCGGTGCCACCACCGGTTCACCCACGTACTGAGCCAGGACCGGCCTACGCGGCGGAGGTGAACACCGGCAGGTAGCCGCCCGACTGCCCGGCGGCCGTGGGGTGGTAGGACTCGCCGATGTTCGACCAGTTGACGCTGTGCAGCCACGCGTCGCCGGAGCAGATCTCGTGCCCGGTGAACGTGCTCGTCACGTCGCCGAAGGCGAAGCCCCGTGTGGCGGCGTTCTGCTTGATGGTGGAGTTGAGCAGGTTCGCGGCGTCGTTGATGGCCGAGCGCTCCGTCTCGGAGAGGCCCGCCACGCAGGTGCCGCTGAGCTTGTAGAAGCGGGGGTAGCCGAGCACCACCACGCGGGCGGACGGGGCCTTCGTGCTGATCGCCGAGTAGACGTCGCCGAGCTTGCTCGGCAGGGTCGAAGTGATGTAGTTCCGCGCCTCGTTGACCCGGGACACGCAGGTGGACTCGGAGTACAGGACGCAGGTCGTCATGACGTCGGCGAAGCCCGCGTCATTGCCGCCGATGGAGATCGAGACGAGCCCGGTCCCCGTGCCGAGCGGGCCGAGCTGGTTGGCGATGACATCACCCGTACGAGCACCCGAGCACGCGGTGAAATTAAAGCTTGAGGGTGAATGGGCCGCCGCCCACAGGGCCGGGTAGGCCTTCGTGGAGCGCTTGCAGGAGCCGCTGCCGGAGTCGTAGCTGCCGGCGCCGACGCCGGAGGAGTAGGAGTCGCCCAGGGCCACATAGCCCGTGGCGGCGGCGGAGTCGGCGGCCTGCGCGGCCGCCGCCCCGGTGAGGGCCGCCGCCGCGGCGAGGACGAAGGAGGAGACGTAGGCCGCAATCCGGAAAGATCTCATGGAACCTCCCTTTAGCAGGATCGGCAGGGTCGCTGCCGCCCACTGTTGTTGCAGGTTCATGTCAGAGATATGACCTACCCTCGGGTCACTCGCGCTACGCCCGTAGAGGACCACTCAACTGGAGTGCCTGGTACCGGAGTTGCGGGCCACGGCCACCTTGACGGCGTGGCGGGGGCTGCGCGACATTGAAGCCCGGCATCCGGCGCTTCGGGGGGCAAAGTCGCCAATGCAGACCATCGGCATCAAGCCGTCGTCATCGGACGGCCCATATCTGCTCGCGGGGGCGGGCGTCGTCGCGGGAGGCGCGGGTCTCGTGCTCGCGCTCTCGCACGCCGGGTCCCCGCTGCGCGGACCGCTCACGCTCTTCTTCCTGCTCGCCGCGCCCGGCGCCGCGTTCGCGGCCGCGCTGCGCGGCCTCGACCCGTGGGCCCGCGCGCTCGCGTCGGCCGCCGGCGCGGTCGCGGTCGTGATGCTGGTCGCCCAGGGCATGCTCGCCGTGCACCGCTGGTCGGTGGACGGCGGAGTACTCGCGGTGGGTCTGCTGAGCGCTTCCGCTTTTCTCGCGCAATGGCTCGTCCGGCGGCTGCGCGGGGGCGCGACACCGGACATCCATGAACGGACCGGCAAAATCCACTGATGGGGACGGAAGTTAAGGAAATGACCAAAACCATAAAAACGTGAGACCTCGTTCCAGGTCTTGCCATACAGTCGTATTCATCAATACCGTCGTACATCCACCCGCATCGGACCGGCAGGAAATGCGACTCGGGGGAGGGACCGGGGTCGCGAAGGTCCGGGGCGGGGCGCGGCAGGGGGGTGCCGCGTCCGGTGGGCCGTTCGCCTCGGCGTCCGGTGTCGCCGGGTCGCGTGCCGCGCGACCGGTCCGACCGACCGGTGTGTATTGCCAGCTCACCCGGCCTGTACGGAGAGCTCTTCCGGCACGGCCGTAAGTGAGAACCCCCCTTTCGAACCGGACACGAAGCCGGACCGCCCGGGGGCGGGCGGTCCACCGGACGAGAGGGACCAGACTCATGAGCAGTTCCGTTGTGCCTCCGGTGATACCCGAGGGGACATCTCCGGAAGGCCGAATTCCAGCTCAGTATCGGGCCATCTCCACGCACCTGGCCATCGCGCCACGGGTCAGCGTGGTCATTCCGGCCATGAACGAGGCGGAGAATCTTCCGTACGTCTTCAAGACCCTTCCCGACTGGATCCACGAAGTCGTTCTGGTGGACGGCAATTCCACCGACAACACCGTCGCGGTGGCCAGGGAATTGTGGCCGGACGTCGTGGTCGTACCGCAGCGCGGAAAGGGCAAGGGGGACGCCCTGACCACCGGCTTCAAGGCCTGCTCGGGCGACATCATCGTCATGGTCGACGCGGACGGCTCCGCCGACGGCCAGGAGATCGTCAGTTACGTCTCCGCGCTCGTCTCCGGCGCCGACTTCGCCAAGGGCTCGCGGTTCGCCAACGGCGGCGGCACGGACGACATGACGCCCATCCGCAAGCTCGGCAACTGGGCGCTGTGCTCGGCGGTCAACGCCAAGTTCGGGGCCCGCTACACCGACCTGTGCTACGGGTACAACGCGTTCTGGCGGCACTGCCTCGACGAGATCGAGCTCGACTGCACCGGGTTCGAGGTCGAGACCCTGATGAACATCCGGGTCGTCAAGGCGGGCCTGAAGGTCCAGGAGATACCGAGCCACGAGTACTTACGCATCCACGGCGCCAGCAACCTGCGCGCCGTCCGCGACGGGATCCGCGTACTCAAGGTCATCCTGAAGGAGCGCTCGAACCGGCGCGCCCTGCGCAGCAGGCAGAACCCCGCAAAGCTCAACCTCGTACGAGAGGAAGGGTCTTGACGGGACGACAGGAGGACCGGATGACGGCGTCCGTCGTCATCTGCGTGTACACCGAAGACCGCTGGAACGACATCCTCGCCGCCGTCGACTCCGTGCGCGGGCAGTCGTACGCCGCGCTGGAGACACTGCTCGTCGTCGACCACAATCCGGCCCTGCTGGACCGCCTCACCAAGGAGTTCAAGGACGGGGCGGACGTGCGGGTGCTCGCGAACGCCGGGCCGCGCGGGCTGTCCGCCGGGCGCAACACGGGGGTCGCCGCCGCCCGCGGCGAGATCGTCGCGTTCCTCGACGACGACGCCGTCGCCGAGCGGGACTGGCTGCGCTGGTTCGCCGACGGATACGCGGACCCGCGTGTCCTCGCGGTCGGCGGCCGCACCGAGCCCGTCTGGGCCTCCGGGCGCAGGCCCCGCTGGTTCCCGGAGGAGTTCGACTGGGTGGTGGGCTGCACGTACAAGGGCCTGCCGCGCGGCAAGGTCAGGGTGCGCAATGTGCTCGGCGGCAACGCCTCGTTCCGGCGCGGCGCCTTCGACATCGCGGGCGGCTTCGCGACCGGCATCGGCCGGGACGGCGACAAGCGCCCGCTGGGCTGCGAGGAGACGGAGCTGTGCATCCGGATCACGCGCGCCAGACCGGACGCGGTGCTGCTGATCGACGACCGGGCCGTCATCCACCACCGGGTGCCGGCGGCGCGTGAGCGGTTCGGCTATTTCCGTACGCGCACGTATGCCGAGGGCCTCTCCAAGGCACTCGTCGCCCGAAGTGTCGGCGCGGACAGGGGACTCGAGACGGAGCGGGCGTACTCGACGCGGGTGCTTCCGGCCGGGGCGGCGCGCGGTCTGCGGGACTTCGCGCTCGGCCGGCCCGGTGGCGCGGGCCGCGCCGGGGCGATCGTGACCGGGGTGCTCACGGCGGCCGGGGGCTACGTCGTCGGCAGTTGGCGGGCGCGCGGCGGGGGCGCGACGTTCACCGTCGCGGAGATCGCCGCGCCCGCGACGGATCCCGCGGAGGAACCCGTGACGGCGCCCGCGACGGAAGACGCGAAGGAAGACGCCCACACCGAGCAGGTCGGGAGAACGGAGGCGGCGGCGTGAGCGCCCCACAACAGGCATCCGACGGCGGCTCCGTGCCGATCCTCATGTACCACGCGGTCTCCTCCCACCCGAACGCGCAGACGCGCGGACTCTCGGTCTCACCCAGCCAGTTCGCCGAACAGATGGAGCTGCTCGCCGACCACGGCTGCACCCCGCTGACCACCGCGGAACTCGCCGGGATCTGGCGCGGCAGGGGCGGGGCGCTCCCGGACCGGCCCGTCCTGATCACCTTCGACGACGGCTACGAGGGCGTGCACACACACGCCCTGCCCTGCCTCGCCAAGCACGGCTTCGCGGCCACCCTGTTCGTCTCGACGGGGTGGCTGCGCGGCGCGTACGACACCGGGGGCGGGCTCGACGCGATGCTCGACTGGGACCAGGTGCGGGCGCTCGCCGCGCAGGGCGTGGAGATCGGCGGGCACAGCCACACGCATCCGCAGCTCGACCAGCTCGACGACGCGGACCTGGAGTTCGAGCTGCTGCGGTGCCGGGAGATCGTCACCGGCGAGCTCGGCCGGGCGCCGGTCTCCTTCGCGTATCCGTACGGCCACTCCGACCGGCGGGTGCGGCGGGCGGTGCGCGCGGCCGGGTTCGCCCAGTCGCTCGCCGTCGGCAACGCGCTCGCCAGGCGCCGTCAGGGCCCCTACGCCCTGCGGCGGGTCACCGTGCGCCGCTCGACCGGCGTCACCGAGTTCGAGCGGCTGATCGACGGCCGCGCCATCGGCCGTACCTTCGCCGGGGACCGGGCCCTCACCAAGGGCTACGCCGTGGTCCGCAGAGCCCGACAGGCCCGCCGGAAGGCGGCGCGTACCCGTGTCTGACACGACCACCACACCCGCCGAGGCCGAACCGGCCACCACGACCGACGCCGCAGCGCCGTCCCCGGTCGGCCGCCGGCTCAGGCTGCCCGGCACAGGGCGCGCCAAGAAGGGCGGCAAGGACGGCATGGGCGGGTCGGGGGGCGGGAGCCAGCTGTTCCGGAACGCCTATGCGCTGATGCTGAACACCGGCATCTCCGGAGTCCTCGGCGTCGGGTTCTGGCTGGCCGCCGCGCACTACTACACGGCGGACGCGGTCGGGCAGGGCTCGGCGGCGATCGCGGCGATGAAGTTCCTCGCGGGCCTCACCGCCGTGACCCTGACCGGCGCGCTCGCCCGGTTCATCCCGATCGCGGGGCGCAGCACCGGACGGCTCATCTTCCGTACGTACGCGGGGAGTTCGGTGGCCGTCGCGTTCGCCGCGGTGGTCTTCCTGCTGACGCTCGACGTGTGGGGACCCTCGTACAGATTCCTGCACGGAACGCTGCACGGGCTCGGCTTCATCGCGGCCGTCGTCGCCTGGTCGCTGCTGACGCTCCAGGACGGGGTGCTCACCGGGCTGCGCAGCGCGCTGTGGGTGCCGGTGGGCAACACGGTGTTCTCGCTGGTCAAGCTGGGGCTGCTCGTCGCGTTCGCGACCGCGCTCGCGACGACCGGGGTGTTCGTCTCGTGGGTCGTCGCGATCGCGTTCTCGGTGATCCCGCTCGGGCTGCTCGTGTTCCGAAGGCTCGTGCCGCGGCACATCGCGGCCACGGACGGCAAGACGGATCCGCCGACGCTGCGCGAGATGGGCCGGTTCCTCGCGGGCGACTACACCGGCTCGCTGTTCTCGCTCGCCGTCGTCTACCTCGTGCCGGTGATCATCGCCTCGCAGGTCAGCTCGGCGGACAACGCGTACTTCTACATCACCACCACGATCGGCGGCACGGTCAACCTGCTGGCCATCAACATGGGCGCCTCGCTGACCGTGGAGGGCTCGCACGATCCGGCGCAGCTCGCCGCGAACACGCGGGCCGCGCTGCGCCGCATGGCCCGCATCATGCTCCCGATCTGCTTCCTGCTCTTCGTCCTCGCCCCGTACGTGCTGCATGTGTTCGGCCGTGACTACGCGGACGCGGCGACGCCGCTGCTGCGCTGGTTCGCGGTCGGGGCGGCGCTGCGGGTGGTCATGGAGACGTACTTCGCGGTGCTGCGCGCGCAGAGCCGTACCTCAGGACTCGCCTGGCTGCAGGGCCTGTTGTGCGTGCTCGTGCTCGGTCTGACGCTGCTGCTCCTGCCCCGGATGGGGCTCACCGGCGCGGGCGTCGCGGAGATCTCCTCGCTCGCCGTGATCGTGGCGATCGCCGCGCCGAAGCTGTGGGCGGTGGTGCGCACCGCGCCCGCCGCGCCGTTGCCCGAGGACGCGCCGCCCGACGGCGACCTCGCCGACCTCGGCACACCGAAAGTACGGGTCGGCGCGGAGGAGCGCCCCAAGTGGGCGCTGCGCGACGCGATCGACTCGGACACGCTGCAACTCGCGGTGCAGCTGAACCTGGACCATCAGGAACGGCGTCCCGACGTCCGGCCGGGGATGCCCACATGGGCTGCCAAGCCGGCGTCGCCCTCCGCGTCTGCCTCCGCCTCTGCGTCCGCTTCCGCGTCTGCTTCCGCCTCTGCCTCTGCCTCTGCCTCGCAGGCTTCGAGCGGGAGTCACGGGGAGGAGGGCTCCGGGGGCCCCGGCGTGCGGGAGACGGTGGACCTTTCGAGGCCGGAACCGAAGGCGGCACCGGAGCGGGAGCGGGAGCCGATACCGGTGCCGGAGTGGGAGGCGGAACCGGATCCGGAGCCGGATCCCGTCGTCCCTCCCCCGCGCACCGAGGAACCCGCCCCGGCGGCCCCGGCCGCCCCGCACCGGCTCACCCCCACCGTCGTCGTCCTCGCGCTGCTGCTGGTGGCGGCGCTCGGGCTCTACTGGGGGCCCGTCCTCGGGATGGGCGAAACCGATCTGGAGCGGATGGGCGGGCTCGGCCTGGTCTCCGTCCTCTCCCCCGTCACCCTCCTCGGCGCGGCCCTGCTCATCGGCGTCTTCGCCTCGCTCCTGTGGCTCGAACGGCCGCATAAGCGGCTGCTGATGCTGACCCTGCTCGCCACGGTCGTGTCCCTGCACGCGCTGCCCGCCGTCATCGAGGCGGAGCCGCGGTTCGCGACGGCCTGGCAGCACCTGGGCTTCATGGACTACATCGACCGCACCGGCTCGGCGGTCCCCGACCTGGACGCCCGCTGGAGCTGGCCCGGCTTCTTCGCCGCCGCGGCCTTCCTCGCCAAGGCCTGCGGTGTCAGCGACCTGACCGAGGTCGTCCGCTGGTGGCCGACGGCCGTCCAACTCCTCTACCTGGCACCGATGTTCCTGCTGCTGCGCTCGGTCCGGGCGAGCTGGCGGGCCAAGTGGACCGGAGTCTGGATCTTCGTCCTGAGCGGCTGGGTGGGCCAGGACTACTTCTCGCCGCAGGGCTTCACGTACCTGCTCTATCTGGTCTTCGTGGCGATCCTGCTGGTCTACTTCAGGGCGCCCCGCATGCTGTGGGGGAAGCGGCGCCCCGGCGAGAGCGAGGTCGCGCCGACCGACCGGCGCCAGCGCGCGGTGCTGCTCGTCGTCCTGATCCTGCTGTTCGCGGCGACGGTCCCGGCGCACCAGCTGACCCCGTTCGTGATGCTGGGCGTCCTCGCGGTCCTCGTCCTGGTCGGCAGGTCCGAACTGCGCGGGCTGCCGATCCTGTTCGGCGTCGTCGTCGTGGTCTGGCTCGGCTTCCTCGCCGAGCCGTACTGGTCGGGTCACTTCAACGATCTGTTCGGCGGGGTGGGCGGCGTCGGCAGCAATGTGACGTCCTCGGTCTCCGGCCGTATCCAGGAGGGCAGTTCGTCCCACAAGCTGGTGCTCTACACGCGCGTGGCGCTCGCCGGCACGGTCCTCGCGCTCGCCTGCTACGGCTGGTGGCGGCGCCGCGACTGGAAGTACCGCGAGCGCTCGCTGCTCGTCCTGGCCTTCGTGCCGTTCCTGGGCTTCGGGATGCAGTCCTACGGCGGCGAGATGGCGCTCAGGGTCTTCATGTTCGCCCTGCCCGGCGCCGCGCTCCTCGCCGGCCTCGCGCTGTTCCCGCGCACCGGCGTCACGCCGAAGGAACGCGACAAGGACCGCATCAGCCTCGCCCCGCTGGCCGCGCTCATGGCGGGCCTGCTGCTCATGGGCGGGTTCCTGGTGGCCCGCTGGGGCAACGAACCGTTCGAGCGGATCCGGCCCGGCGAGGTCGCCGCGATGGACTACATCTACGCCCGCGACGAGCCGACCGTACGGCTGCTGTGGATGAGCAACGACACGGTCGACAACGTGACGCCCGCGCTGCCGTGGGGCGCCCGTGACATGGAGAAGGTCCAGTACGTGCCGACGCTCGCGCCCGTCGACCCGGTCCTGGTCGGCGGCCTGGTCAAGGCGCTCAAGGACGCGGGCCCCAACTCGTACCTCGTGCTCAACAAGAGCCAGGTGGTCTATCTCCAGCTGGACGTCGGCTACTCGAAGTCCTGGCCCACGCGCCTCGTCGAGAACCTGGACCGGCGCCAGGAGCTGAAGAAGGTCTACGTCAACGAGGACGTGACCATGTACCAGCTGCGGGACAGGCCGAAGGGCAAGGTGGCGAAGGCCGATCCGGGGCCGATCGGACCGCAGGTCACCTGGACGCCGTGGTCCCTGGTGGGCGCGCTCGCGGCGGTCGCGCTGATCGTGCTGCTCACGGCGCGCGAGGTGGTACGGGTCGCGCTGCGGCCGAGCGTGCGGCAACTGCGCTGGCTGCAGAGCACGTTCTGGTTCTCGCTGCCGCTGCTCGCGGTGGTCCTCGCGTCGCTGATCCAGCGGTTCATCACGATGGGGCTCGGCTAGGGTCCTTCTGACGGATCAGGCTGGATCCGGGAGGCCGCACTGTTCGGCTCCGCGAGCGGGGTAAGCCGAGAGCTTGGGGAAGTTGGCAACCGACGACAACGCCGCATATGTGCGTGCCAGGGCTCGCGACTCCAGCAAGATCCGTCAGAAGGACCCCGGCCCGCACGGGTGGCTGCGGTGCTAGCGCCGCAGCCACTTCACCTCGTAGCCGCGCATCTCGAACCGCTTTCCGTCGATCTTCGCGCTGATCGGACGCTTCAGGGTGTTCACGACGAGCAGGGCCTTGTCGTCCGCGAGCACCCGCACGTTCGGCGCGTCGTCCCGCGCCACCGACACCTTCTCGAACTTCGTGCCGGGCCCGAACTCCTCGTTGAACCGGGACACCAGGCCGTACATCGGCAGCGCGCTCCCGCCGGAGTCGCTGTCGGTGGGCCGCCACAGGCAGCCGGCGCAGTTCGCGCCCTTCTCGTCCTCGGGGTTCCAGTAGAACCCGGACGTCGCCCCGCCCATGGCCATCGCGATCATCCCGGACGCCTGCACGGCGACGCGGTGCGGCTCGCTCCAGCCCTGCCGCTCCTCGCGGCTGTCGGCGGGCTCCACGTAGTACTCGGCCCACCACAGCGGCAGGTCGTCGGTCTGCCGCTCGATCCACGCGCTGACGTCGGTGAACTTGTCGGTGGCGGCGAACTCGTCGGGCAGCATCTCGTCGTCGTTCGTGTAACTGGACCCGTCGACGACGACGAAGTCGGCGCCCGCCTTGTTCTTGTTCCAGTAGTCGAAGGCGTCGACGATCCGCTGGTCAAGGCGTCCCCAGAGGCCCTTGACGGCATCGGACCCGCCGTCGGTCTGCCGGGGATGGACGCTGTCCATGACGAGGTACGGGCCGCCGACCATGATGTCCTTGCGGACCTTCTTCAGCGCCTTGTAGACGAGGTTGTAGAGCTTCGTGTAGCCCTCGTAGTCCCAGCGGCCCTTGTCGTCGTTCCAGAAACCCTTGAACTCGTTCCAGACGATGAAGTGCCGTACGTACGGGTACCGCTTGGCCACGGTCGCCGCGAGGTTCGCGTAGTCCTTGTAGTGCTCGGGGGACGGCGCGGTCTCCAGGCTCGCCCGGCTCCAGTCCGTCTTGCCGACGCCCGCCTTGCCGCCCTTCATCCAGTCGGGCGCGCAGCACAGCGTGACCACGGGCGTGCCGCCGGACTTGCGGATGAAGTCGATCCGCCGGTCCATCTCCTCGAACTGGTAGCGCCCC
This sequence comes from Streptomyces sp. EDA2-14, assembly GCF_054963755.1. Classification (NCBI taxonomy): domain Bacteria; kingdom Bacillati; phylum Actinomycetota; class Actinomycetes; order Kitasatosporales; family Streptomycetaceae; genus Streptomyces; species Streptomyces sp. EDA2-14. Next base: position 82,420 of record NZ_JBUEGE010000020.1, on the reverse strand, counting down.
TTCAGCGGCTCCGGGTTGCTCGCGCCCCAGCCCATGATGTGCTGGTTCTGCGGCATCGGGCGCTCGCCGAGCAGCTTCTCCGCGCGCTCGGTCGCCTCGGACGAGCCCTCGTCCGCGGAGAACTGGGTGTGGGTGAAGCCCCAACCGACCTGCGGTCCCAGCTCCTTGGGCGGCTCACCGGGTGTGCCGTGCACCCTGTCGCCGTCCGCGGTGGTGCCCGCGGTGTCGTCACTGTTGTCCGGAAGTGTGCTGATCACCGTCAGCACCAGGGCCAGTACGGCCATCCCCACACCGAGCAGGGCGGCGAGTCGCCATCGCCTTACCCCCGATTCCCACCCATGACGTCCCATCAAGGGCAAGGGTAACGAGGGCAGTTGACGGAAGGACCACCTCCGTTGCCACGGACTCGTAACGAGGTTCGACAACTGACACGGACGTGTCGGCCGGTACGGACCGGGGACGCGCTGCGCAAATGCCGTGCGGGCGGCCGCGTCGTGGCGGATCATGGCGGCATGTCTGCCAACCCATTCGACGTGCTGCCGATCCGGCTGGGTGTCGACGACAGCGACTCGCCCTCCGACGTCGTCGACGCGCTGTTCCTCGGCCGCTTCGCCACGGGCGAGCAGCCGTTCTCGCACTCGGTCAACATCGACCGGGTGCGCTCCGCCGCCACGCTCCTGCCGCCGAACGCCCGTGTGCTGCGCTCCGCGCGCGACGACGACCGCAGCGCGACGCTCGCCGAGGGCGACGGGTGGACGCTGCTCATCTCCCGGTGGAGCCGGGGCGCCGATGTCACCGTGACGGCGACGACGGCGGAGCTGGCGGAGAAGGTCCTGGGGCAGGCCACGGACGGCGCGGCCGACGAGCCGGAGCCGCAGCCGGAGAACGTGACGATGGGCTTCTGGTACGTGTCGCCGCGGCGCGGCCCGCACCGCACGACCCGGCAGATCTCGGCCGGCACCTGGGACGAGGTGCGGTCCAACTACACGGCGCCGGTTGCCGAGGCGATGGACGGGCTGATGAAGACCCGGCCCGACGACATCGCGGGCCGGCTGCTCCTGCTGCACGGTCCGCCCGGCACGGGCAAGACGTCGGCGCTGCGGACGCTGGCGCGGTCCTGGCGGGACTGGTGCCAGGTCGACTGCGTCCTCGACCCCGAGCGTCTCTTCTCCGACGTCGGGTATCTGATGGACATCGCGATCGGCGAGGACGACGGTTCGGCGAACGGGCGGTGGCGGCTGCTGCTCCTGGAGGACTGCGACGAGCTGATCCGCGGCGAGGCGAAGCACACGGCGGGGCAGGCGTTGTCGCGGTTGCTGAACCTGACGGACGGGCTGCTGGGGCAGGGGCGCAACGTGCTGGTGGGGGTCACCACCAACGAGGACCTGGAGCGGCTGCACCCCGCGGTGGTCCGGCCCGGCCGCTGCCTGGCCCGTATCGAGGTCTCCCCGCTGACCCGGCGCGAGGCGACGGACTGGCTCGGAACGGACGAGGGGGTGGGCCGGGAGGGGGCGACGTTGGCGGAGCTCTATGCGTTGCGCCGCGGGGTGTCTCCGACGGCTGTACCCGATCCACGGGGTGGTGGCTCGGAGGCGGGGCTCTACCTGTAGCGCCCCACCGTGGTTGCACCCACGGGGCTCCGCCCCGGACCCCGCGCCTCAATCGCCGGCGGGGCTTGAATGAGCGGCACCGGCCGATGTCGTCTCGCCTTGGGCAATCTGCCGCCTTGGGCGGCAGGGTGGGCAAGGCGGCCCCCGGTGCCGCGCAACGGAAAAGGCGGGCGTCGGCCCCGGCTATGCGTACGCCGCGCGCAGCGCGTCGCGGGCGGCCGAGAGGGCGGCGGATTCCGAGAGGCCGAGCCGCCGGACCCGCTCCGCGTACGCCTGCGCCGCCACCACGGCCTCCCGCTCCGCCGCGTCCCCCGCCGACGCGACGAACGTCCCGTTGCGCCCCCGCGTCTCGATCACCCCGTCCGTCTCCAGGGCCCGGTACGCCTTGGCCACCGTGTTCGCGGCGAGCCCGAGCTCCTCGGCGAGCCCGCGCACCGTGGGCAGCTTGTACCCCACGGGCAGCACCCCCGACCGGGCGAGCTCGGAGATCTGGGCCCGCACCTGTTCGTACGGCGCGGCACTGTCGTCAATGCGGATCTTCAAGGTCACGCGGTCGATTCTCCCGCAGCACCGAAAAATAGGAGGCACCCGGTCGCGCACGGCGCGTAGCGTGCGCCCCCATGACCGTCATCGTGCGCGCGCTGCGCCTCGACAACCCGGCCGACACCGAGAACTTCGCCCGCATCAGGCGCGCCTGTCTGCCCGCCATGCTCGCGACCCCGGCCTCCGTCGCGTACGTCGCCGTACACACCCACCCCGACGCCCACTTCCGCCAGCTGATCGCCCAGACCGGCGACGGCGAGGCGATCGGCACGGCGCAGGTGGGACTCGCGTACGACAGCCCGGAGCCGGGGCAGGGCTACGCGAACGTGTACGTCCACCCGGAGCACACGCGCCGCGGCGCCGGCACCCTCCTGCTGCGCACGGCGGAGGAGCACCTGGCCCAGCACGGCGCGACGGAGGTGCACTGCTGGGCCCTGGACGCCCCGCGCAACCTGGCCTGGGCGGCAGCCCGCGGCTACCGCGCGAGCCGCAGCGCCCACTTCCTGAGCCTGGACCTCACGGCCGTCCCCCTGCCGCCCCGCCAACCCCTGCCGCCCCACGTGGAGTTGCGCACCGCCGCCGACTACGCGGCGGACCCGCGCCCCCTCTTCGACCTGGACGCCGAGACGGTCGCGGACGAGCCGGGCGACATCCCGGCCGAACTGACCGACTACGAGCAGTGGTTGCGCGACACCTGGCACCACCCCCTCCTCAACCACGAGCTGACGACGGTCGCCGTGGTCGACGGCCGCCCGGCGGCGTTCACCGCGGCCCGCACCGACGGCGACGGCCGCTACTCGACGGGCATGACCGGCACGGCCCGCGCCCACCGCGGCCGCGGACTGGCCAAGCTCGTCAAGAACGACTCCCTGCACCGGGCCCGCGCCGCCGGCGTCACGGTGGCGTACACGGGCAACGACACCGGCAACGGGCCGATGCTCGCGATCAACAAATGGCTCGGCTACACCCTCGACGCGACGGAGATCCGCCATGTCCGCTCCCTCTCCCACTGACACCACCCTGCGCGTGCACCTGGTCAAGGCGGGCCGCACGAAGATCAGCTACCCGGTGGACCTCCTCCACGACGACGGCACACGGGTGACGGTCCGCGCCCCCTGGGCGGGCGACGGCGTGCGCGACTTCGGCTTCGTCCGGTTCGCCCCGGGCGACGTCTTCACCGAGCACTACTGGCGCGACCGCTGGTACTCCGTCAAGGAGGTCCGCACGGGCGACGGCACGCTGAAGGGCTGGTACTGCGACATCACCCGCCCCGTCACCCGCACCGCCGACGGCGACATCCGCTGCGAGGACCTGGACCTCGACCTGTGGGTGTCGGCGGACGGCAGCCGGGTGATCCGCCTGGACGAGGACGAGTTCGCCGACAGCGGCCTCGCCGAACGGGACCCTGAGGCCGCCCGGTCCGCTGTGCGGGCCCTCGACGACCTCGAACACCGGGCCGAGCAGGGCGAATTCACCGCTCTGCTCGCACACCAGCCGCTCACGTAACGGCGACGACCGCGTACCGCTCGTCCGCGACCTCCCGCCCCCACAGCCGGGCGTCCCCCGACAGGGGCTCCCGCCGGACGTCCGCGACGAGCGGCGCGAGCGCGTCCGTCAGACGCGCCGCCGGTATCCCGACCGGGCTCAGCCCGCCCCACACCCCCTCGACGAGCACGAGCCGCCCGCCGGGCCGCAGCAGCGACACCCACCGCCGCAGCACGCCCTCGAGGTCGGGCAGCGTCCACAGCACATGCCGGGCGAGCACCACGTCGTACGCACCCGGCTCCACCGGTGGCTGCGCCGCGTCCCCGAGCAGGAGCTGCGCGTCACGGCCCGCGAGCTTGCGCCGGGCGAGATCCAGCATCCCCTGCGCACGGTCCACCCCGGTCACCCGGTGCCCCCGCTCGACCGCGAGCAGTGACAGACTGCCCGTCCCGCAGCCGAGATCGACCACGTCACAGGCCCCGTGCGGCAGCCACCCCGCAAGCCTTTCGGCCCAGGCCCCGCGCACCTCCGGGTCCCGCAGCCCGTGGTCCGGCTCGTCGTCGAAGCCACCGGCCGCGGCCTCCCAGTCGATCGGCCCCTCGGCCGTTCCCCCGAATGTCGTCATGCCCCCATCGTGACAACCGCCACTGACAATTGCGCTTCGATGAGCGACGCTCCGGGAACAGGTCTACAACGGCACCACGTTGGGACCCGTGTAGGTACAGGAGGCACCATGCGCCGAGTGACCATGCACAAGCCGACCGGAGCGAGCAGCATTGCGCGGCGGCTTCAGGACGATGCGGCGGAGCGCAAGCGCGAGCGCCCCGAAGTGCGCAAGGACGTGCGCAAGACGTGGTGGCCGGACGAGTGAGCGGGGGCGGTCACATGTCGCTCAGACCGAGCCGCTTGCGGTAGTGGACGCGGTCGTAGGGGCCGTCCGTGCGGCGCTCCACGACCTCGTATCCGTGGCGCGGGTACAGCTCCTGGTTCTCCCACATCAGCGCGTTCGTGTAGAGCCGCACCTCGGGGAGGCCCCGTACGCGCGCGTGCTCGTCGACGAAGGCGAGCAGGCGGCGGCCCACCCCCTGCCCGTGGGCGTCGGGGTGGACCGCGATGCTGTCGAGGAAGAGATGGTCGGCGTGTTCCTCGACGACGACCAGGCCGGTCACGTCCGGCCGTCCCGTGACGTACACCAGGCCCGCCGCCACGTTCGCCGCGTGGTCCGCCTCCATGGGTGCCGGTACGACTCCGATGCGGGCGATGTAGGGGTGGTAGGCCGCGTCCGTGATCGCCTTGATGGCGGGTACGTCGGCGGCCGTCGCCCGGCGGATGCCCGGTTTCTCGCTGTCAGTGGTCATGCACTCCTGTCTACGTCACCGGCCCTTCCGCGCACCACCAGCTTCTTGAGCAGCGGCCACGCCACAATGAGCAGCACGACCGCGTAGACCGTCACGGAGAACGGCGTGTTGACCAGGCCGCCGACGCTGCCGTCGCTGATCTGGAGGGCGCGGCGCAGCTGTTGCTCGGCGTTCGGGCCGAGGATGACGCCGATGACCGCCGGGAGGACGGGCAGTCCGTAGCGGCGCATACCGAAGCCGATGAGGCCGATGACCAGCAGGATGACGAGGTCGATGGCCTCGCCGCCGACCGCGTACGCGCCGACCGCGGCGAAGAAGAGGATGCCGGCGTAGAGGTACGGCCGGGGGATGCGCAGGAGCTTCGCCCAGACGGGGGCCAGGGGGAGGTTCAGCGCGAGGAGCAGCACCATGCCGACGAACAGCGAGGCGATGAGGCCCCAGACCAGCTCCGGTTCGCGTTCGAAGAGCAGCGGTCCTGGCTGGATTCCGTACTGCTGGAAGGCGGCGAGCATGACCGCGGCGACCGCGGTCGTCGGCAGGCCCAGGGTGAGCATCGAGACCAGCGTGCCCGCCGCGGACGCCGAGGACGCCGATTCGGGTCCCGCGACGCCTTCGATGGCGCCCTTGCCCCACTCGTCCTTGTGCTTGGACAGCCGCTTCTCGGTGACGTAGGAGAGGAACGTGGGGATCTCGGCGCCGCCCGCGGGGATCGCGCCGAACGGGAAGCCGATGAGCGGTCCGCGCAGCCAGGACTTCCAGGTGCGCTTCACGTCCGAACGGCCGAGCCAGGGGCGGCCGACCGGGATCGCCTCGCCGCTCGTGCGGCGCAGATGGGCGGCCACCCACAGGGCCTCGCCGATGGCGAAGAGACCGACGGCGACGATGACGACGTCGATGCCGTCGGCGAGCTGCAGCGAACCGAAGGTGAGGCGCTGCTGGCCCGTCATCTGGTCGAGACCCACCAGGCCAAGCGTCAGGCCGATCAGGAGCGAGGCGAGGCCGCGTACGCGGGACGAGCCGAGCACCGAGGTCACCGCGATGAACGCGAGGACCATGATGGCGAAGTAGTCGGGCGCGCCGATGTCGACGGCGAGCGAGGCGACCTTGGGGGCGAGCGCCACCAGCAGGATCGTGCCGATCATGCCGCCCGCGAAGTGTCCGATGGCGGCGGCCGCGAGGGCCTGTGCGCCGCGTCCGGACTTCGCCATGGGGTTGCCCTCCATGGCGGCGACGACGGCGGCGCTCTCGCCGGGGGTGTTGAGGAGGATCGAGGTCGTCGAGCCGCCGAACATGGCGCCGTAGTAGATGCCCGCGAACATGATGAACGCGCCGGTGGGTTCGAGTCCGTACGTCACCGGGAGCAGCAGGGCGACGGCCATGGCGGGGCCGATGCCGGGCAGGACGCCGATGGCGGTGCCGAGCAGGACGCCCACCGCGGCCCACAGGAGGTTGATGGGGGTGAGGGCCGTGCCGAAGCCGTCGAGGAGGGAGTTGAGGGCGTTCATCGGATCACAGCACTCCCATCAAGGGGCCGCCCGGCAGGGGGACGCCGAGCAGGTTGTTGAAGAGGACGAAGGTGATGAGGGAGAGGCCTGCGGCGATCAGGGGGTCGCGGGTGAGGTGGCGGCTGCCGAGCGCGTACGCGGCGCCCCAGAACAGCAGGGCGCCCGCGAGCGGGAAGCCGAGCGGTTCGATGAGCACGGCGGTGGCGAGGAAGACGCCCGCGAGCAGCAGGACGGTGCGCCAGTCGGCGGGTTCGGACAGGTCGACGTCCTCGCCGGCCTCGGCCTCTCCCCTGCCGCCGCGCAGTACGTCGACGGCGAGCAGGACGGCGACGGCGAGGAGTCCGAAGCCGACGACGAGCGGCACGGTCTTCGGGCCGACGGGTCCGCGCTGGGAGATGTCGACGTTCATGGTGAGCGCGTCGGTGAGGACGAGCACGCCGAGCGCAAGGAGCAGGACGCAGACGCCGAGTTCGGAGTGTGCGCGCAGCCAGGAGGTACGGGGGCCGTCCTCGGGGCCGGGCTCGGTGGCGGTCACGGGCTCTACCGGATTCACAGGCCCAGCTCCTTCAGTACGGACACGACCCGCTTGTCCTCGGCGTCGAGGAACGTCCCGAAGTCGTCGCCGACGAGGAAGGCGTCGTCCCAGCCGTTCGTCTTCAGCGACTTCTTCCACTCCTTGGAGGCGTGCAACTTCCTTACGAGGTTGGTGAGTTTGTCGCGCTCCGCGGCGGAGAGGCCGGGCGGGGCGACGATGCCGCGCCAGTTGGTGAAGTCCACGTCGTAGCCGGACTCCTTGAGCGTGGGCCCGTCGAGTCCGGAGGCGCGTTCGGGTCCGGTGACGGCGAGGAGGCGCAGCTCGCCGCTCTTGATCTGGTCGAGGTACTCGCCGACGCCGGAGACGCCGAAGGCGACCTTGTTGCCGAGAATGGAGGCGAGGAGTTCGCCGCCGCCGTCGAACGGGACGTAGTTGACCTTCTTCGGCTGGATGCCGGCGGCGCGCGCCATCAGCATCGGTGCCAGGTGGTCGGGTCCGCCGGGCGAGGAGCCGCCGCCGACGGGCAGCTTGCCGGGGTTCTTCTTCCAGGCGTCGATGAGCTGCTTGATGTTCTTGTACGGGGAGTTCTTCGCGACCACGACGACATCGGGCTCCTCGGTGAGCCGGGCGATGGGGGTGGTGTCGGCGAGGGTCTTCGGGGAGTGGTTGGAGCGGGCGGCGCCGACGACGCCGAGGCCCATGGACATGGCCAGTTTGCCGTTGCCGTGTTCGCCGACCAGCCGGGTCAGGCCGACGGTGCCGCCGGCTCCCGGCAGGTTGAACACTTCGATGTTGTGCGTGAGTGCGGCGTCCTCGGCGTTCTTGGCGGCGGTGCGCGCGGTGATGTCGTAGCCGCCGCCGGGGGTGTTGGGGACCATGAGGCGCAGGCCGGGGATCTGGGTGCCGGTGTCGGCGCCGCTGCCCGTGGTGAGCAGCGGCGGCCCCACCAGGACGAGCAGCGCGGCCCCGAGCAGGGCGAGGGGTGTGCGCAGGCGCACGTGTGCCACCACCTGTCGAGTTCTGGGGTCGGGGGGTGCGGGTGGCCCACATGTTGCCGACGCGTTAACAAGCTGTCTCTCTTCCGCAAGCAACGAACGTTGTGGTCCTTGTGGTCGCGCACCTACTCTGCGCCAGTGACAAAGGTCTTGATCAAGGTCTTGATCGTGGACGACGACTTCATGGTGGCGAAGCTGCACAGCAGGTTCGTGTCCGCGATGGACGGGTTCGTGGTGGCCGGGGTGGCGCACAGCGGCGCGGACGCGCTGCGCGCCGCCGAGTCGCTGCGGCCCGATCTGGTGCTCCTGGACGTGTACTTGCCGGACATGGACGGCGTCGAGGTGCTGCGGGCGCTGCGCGCGCAGGAGGAGCGGGATCCGGCCCGTACGCCGGTGGACGCGCTGTTCATCACGGCGGCGCGGGACGCGGAGATGGTGCGGGCGGCGCTGCGGGCCGGGGCGCTGCACTATCTGATCAAGCCGTTCAACCAGGCCGCTCTGCAGGAGCAGTTGCGGCATGTGGCGGCGCTGCGGGCCCGCCTCGACGGTCTCGGCGAGGCCCGTCAGGAGGACGTCGACCAGATCTTCGGCGCGCGTCCGCCGGGTTCGCGGGAGCTGCCGAAGGGGCTCGCCGCGCACACCGCGGATCTGGTGGAGCGGACGCTGCGGTCGCATCCGGCGGGGCTCTCGGCGACGGAGTGCGCCCGGGAGGCGGGCACGCTGTCGCGGGTGAGCGCGCGCCGGTATCTGGAGTTCTTCGCGGGGACGGGGCGGGCGCGGGTGTCGCTCAGGTACGGCGGGACGGGGCGTCCCGAACGCCGTTATCGGTGGGTGTCCTGAGCGCAGTCTGAGCCGCGCCTTAAGGGGGCCATAAAGATCGACTCGGGGCGCCCGCAAGGCCCTTCCGGCGCGTTTTTTCGGGCTAACTTCCTTGCCGCAACCCCCAATGCACTCGATCAAGGAGTACCCCCATGCCTGCAACGCGCCGCAAGATCGCCGCGCTCACCACGGTCGGCGCGATCCCCCTCGCCCTGACCGCCCTGTCCGCGACGCCCGCCGCGGCGCACGGCACGCTCGGCGACCCCGCGAGCCGGGTAGCCGCCTGTTACGCGGAGGGTGCCGAGAGCCCCACGTCGGCGGCGTGCAAGGCGGCGGTCGCCGAGGGCGGTCCGCAGGCCCTGTACGACTGGAACGGCATCCGGGACGGCGAGGCCGGCGGCAAGCACCAGGAGAACATCCCGGACGGCAAGCTGTGCTCGGCGAACTCGGACGAGTTCAAGGGCATGGACCTGGCCCGTGACGACTGGCCCGCGACGAAGGTCTCGGCGGGCTCGTACACCTTCAAGTACAAGGTGACCGCGCAGCACAAGGGCACCTTCGACCTCTACATGACGAAGCAGAGCTACGACCCGTCGAAGCCGCTGAAGTGGTCCGACCTGGACCTGGAGAACCCGGTCGCGACGAAGACGGACCCGGTCGCCGAGGGCGGCTACTACACGTTCTCCGGGAAGCTCCCGGAGCGCACGGGCCGCCAGCTGATCTACGGCATCTGGCAGCGCTCGGACAGCCCCGAGGCGTTCTACTCCTGCTCGGACGTGACGTACGGCGGCGCGTCCGCGGCGTCCGCCACGACAAAGGAGGCGGCGGAGCCCTCGGACGAGCAGATCGCCGCGGACGCCGACAAGTCGACGGTCGACCACAGCGGGATGGACATGGGCGACGAGTCGAGCCACTCGGACCACTCGGCCAAGCCCGAGGGGGACGCCAACGCACCTGCGGCGCAGGGCGGTTCGCAGAACCTCGCGGAGACCGGTGGCGACTCCACCACCCCGTACATCGCGATGGGCGGCGCGGCGGCGCTGGCGATCGGTGCGGCGGGCCTGTTCGCCTCGATGCGGCGTCGCGCGACGACTGGCCGCCACGGCCGCTGAGCCGGGGCATTTCAAGCCTCAGGCCGCCGCCGCGGGGCGGGCCGCGTCAGCACCGAACTTGCCCCGGACGGAGTCCACCGCGGCCTCGATGCGGCGGTCCCGCTCGTCGGTCGGGTCGAACAGGAGCTGCCGGGGGGCCTGTTCGGCCGCGACGAGCTGGTCGGCCCGCAGCGTGAAGGAGCGGACCCTGGCGCGCTGCAGGCCGAGCCGGTCGTGGAGTTCGTACGCGCACGTGGTCAGGGCCGGGGTGTGGGCGGTGGCCTCGCTCAGGGTGCGGGTGCGGGTCGTCGTCGTACGGTCCACGTAGCGCACGGTGAGGGCGAGGGTGCGGGCCGCCTGTTCCTCGGCGCGCAGCCGCAGGCCGAGCCGGTCGGCGAGCCCGATCAGCGCGGCGCGCTGCCGGTCGCGGTCCAGCTCGTCCTGCGGGAAGCCGTGTTCGACGCGGATCGAGCGGGCCGGGGCCGCCGGGACCACGGGGGTCGGGTCGAGGCCGCGGGCCGCGTCGTACAGCCGGCGGCCCGCGGCGGCGCCGAGGATCCGTTGCAGGGTGCCGAGCGGCGCGGCGGCGATCTTCCCGACGCTGTCGAGTCCGTACGAGGACAGGGTGCGGGCGGTCGCGGGGCCCACGCCGTGCAGGGCGGCAGCCGGTTTGTGGGCGAGGAAGGCGGTGACCGCGTCCAGATCGTCGGGGAGTTCGCGGACCGCCGAGGGCGGCCCGTCGGCGGCGACCATGCGGGCCAGCATGGGGTTCGCGGCGACCCCGATGGTCGAACGGAGCCCGTAGAGGCCGCCGGTGCGGGCCCGGATCCGCTCGGCGAGGGCCGGGGCGTCCGTGCCGAAGTAGCGCAGGCTGCCCGTGACGTCGGCGAGCGCGGCGTCCGGCGGCAGCGCCTGCACGAGGGGCGTGAACTCGGCGAGCAGGGCGAGCAGCCGGAGGTAGAGCTGCTCGTCCACCAGGTCGTGGAAGTGGACGTACAGCACCTGCGACACCGCCATCTGCTCCTCGCTCTCCTTCGTCATCCCGCGCTCCCCGGGCTCTGGTGCCACAACTTGCGGCTCTGCTTGACGGATTCGCCGGGTGGCTGGAGGTCGGCCCAGGGGTGGAGGTCGTAACCGGTCTCCAGGCGGATGCTGCGGCCGTCCGCCGCCGTGTCCGTCGCGGGGCGCTCCGCGGTGAGCCGTTCGGTCACCGCGGACAGTCCGCCCGTGCGGCGCAGTTCGGCCAGTTCGGCGAGGTCCCAGGCGGCGGATCCGGTGACCGAGAGGGCCTTGCCGCTGCCGCCGCCGCGGCGCTGCACCACTCCGCGTACGAGGAGCAGCCAGGAGTGGAAGACGGTGTGCGCGGCCGCGTCGTGGCTGTCCTCGAAGAACGCGCAGTCGACAAGGCCCGAGGTGTCGTCGAGCGTCGTGAAGATGACGCGTTTCCCGGAGCGGACCGGTGGTGTCTGCACGGCGCCCTTCGCGCCGGCGACGAGGACCACCTGTCCGTGCGGCAGGTCCTTGAGCCGGTGCGCGGAGGCCACCCCCAGTTCGTCGAGCAACTCCCGGTGGTCGCCCAGGAGGTGGCGGGAGGTGTCCATGCCGAGCACGCCGAGTTCGGCGCCGAGCCGTTCGGCGTCGTCGAGGTCGGGCAGCTGGGCGGGGGCGACCGTGTCGGGCGCGGCGTCGGTCTCGCCGAGCGCCAACTGCCCCTGCGCGCCGCCCCGCCCGCCGCGCTGCGATTCGGCGATGTGCAGCATCAGGTCGCGCCGGTTGCGTCCGAACGCGTCCAACGCACCGACCTGTGCGAGTCGTTCGGCGACCGGGCGGGAGGGGCGGGCGCGGGAGAGGAAGTCCTGGAGCGAGACGTAGGGGCGGCCCGCGACGATCCGCTCCGCCTCGGCCTCGCTCATGCCGCGTACGTCGCCGAGCGCGAGCCGGACACCGTGCACCAAAGCAGGATTCTCTCCACCATTCTGATCAGACACCAGTTCGATTCGATAGGCGGCGTCCGACGCGTTCACATCGAGCGGCAGCACCGGCACCCCCCACCGCCGGGCGTCCGCGAGCAGCAGCCGCTTCGGGTACATGCCGGGGTCGTGCGTGAGCAGCCCGGCGTAGAACGCGGCCGGGTGGTGCGCCTTCAGCCACGCCGACTGGTACGAGGGCACGGCGAACGCCACGGCGTGCGCCTTGCAGAAGCCGTACGCGCCGAACGCCTCGACGATCTCCCAGGTCCGCGCCACGACCTCCTCCGCGTATCCGCGCCTGCGGGCCTGCTGCGCGAACCAGGCGCGCACCCGGCCGAGCTGGTCCGGACGCGAGAGCGCCCGCCGCGTGTAGTCGCCGAAGGCGAGGCTGCACCCGGTCATCACGTGCAGGATCTTGATGATCTGCTCGTGGAAGACGACCACGCCGCACGTCTCCTCCAGCGCCTCCTTCAGGTCCGGGTGCGGGTACGCGGGCGCCTGCTTGCCGTGCCGCGCCTTGATGAATGGATCGACCATGTTGGCCGCGACGGGCCCGGGCCGGAACAGCGAGATGTCCACGACCAGATCGTGGAAGGTCTCGGGCAGCAGCCGCGCGAGCAGATCGCGCTGGCCCGGCGACTCGGTCTGGAAGCAGCCCAAGGTCTGCGAGGCCTTGAAGAGTTGATACGTCTTCGGGTCGCCCGGCGGCACCTGTGCCGGATCGTCCAGGTCGATGCGGCGGCCGCTCACCCGCTCGACCTCCTGGACCGAGTGCGCCATCGCGGACTGCATCCGCACCCCGAGGACGTCGAGCTTGAGCAGCCCGAGGTCCTCCACGTCCTCCTTGTCGAACTGGGACATGGGGAAGCCCTCGGTGCTGGTCGGCACGACCGGGGTGCGGCGCAGCAGGGACGTGTCGGAGAGCAGCACCCCGCACGGGTGCATGGCGATCCCGCGCGGCAGCGCGTCGAGCGCCTCGACCAGGTCCCACATCCTGCTCCCGCCGTGCGCGTCCGGGTCGATGCCGCGCAGCTCCGGCAGTTCCCGGAGCGCGGAGCGGGCGTCGCGGGCACGGATGTGCGGGAAGGACTTCGCGAGCCGGTCCACCTCGGCCGGTTCCATGCCGAGGGCGAGGCCGACATCCCGTACGGCGTGCCGGACCCGGTAGGTCTCCGGCATGGACACGGTCGCCACCCGCTCGGCCCCGAAGCGGTCCAGGATCGACCGGTAGACCTCCAGGCGGCGGGCGGACTCCACGTCGATGTCGATGTCGGGCAGCTCCATGCGCTGCTCGGACAGGAAGCGCTCCATCAGGAGCCCGTGTTCGACCGGGTCGGCGGTGGCGATGCCCAGCAGATGGTTGACCAGCGAGCCCGCGCCGGAGCCGCGCGCGGCGACCCGGATACCCAACGCGCGGGTGTCCTCGACGACTTGGGCGACGGTGAGGAAGTAGGAGGCGTAGCCCTGCCGTTCGATCAGGCCCAGCTCGTCCTCCAGGCGGTCCCAGTACCGGCGTTTGTGGTCGTAGCGGCGGGCCAGCATCGCGGCGGCGCAGCGCGAGCGCAGCACCCGCTCGGGGGTGCGCCGGGCGGCGCCGACGAGGTCCGGTTCGGGGAAGTGGACGCGGCCGAGCCCCAGATCGTCCTCGGGGTCGACCCGGCAGGCCGCGGCGGTGTCCTCGGTGACGGCGAGGAGGCGGCGCGCGGTGTTCTCGCGGTAGCCGGCGGCCTCGGACACCTTCAGGGCGACGGCCGCCATGTCCGTCGCGGGCTTGAGCCAGCGTTCGCCGCTGTCGAGGGCTCCGCGCGGGTCGATCGGCACCAGGCGGCGCGCGGAGTCCAGGACGTCCGCGACCGCCCCCTGCCCGGCGTCGGCGTACCGGACGGCGTTGCTGAGTACGGGGAGGATCCCCTGGTCCGCGGCGAACCCGAGGGCGCGGGCGGCGTGCCGCAGCGAGCCGGGCCCGGTGCCGCTCAGTCCGTGGGAGACGACCTCGATGCGCAGCGCCGCGCTGCCGTACCGCTCCCGCCAGGGCGCGAGCAGCCGGGCCGCGCGGTCCGGGCGTCCGGCGGCGAGGGCGCGGCCGACGTCCGAGTCCGGGCCGAGGAGTACGACGACGTGGTCCGCCCCCAGGACGTCCCGGGGCAGCAGCGGGCGCCTGCTCTCCCCCGCGAGGGTGTCCCGGTGCGCGGCGGTGACGAGCCGGCACAGCTCGGCCCAGCCGTGCGCTCCGCCTTGCGCGAGGAAGGTCACGCGCTGCGCCGATTCGTCGACGAAGGCGCCGCCCCTGACCGGGGTGCGCCGCCGCTCGGTGCGCGCGGCCGCCTCGGCGGGCGCGTCGACGGCGAGGTCCACCCCGAACAGCGGCCGGATGCCGGCCTTGCCGGCGGCCTTGGCGAAGCGGACGGCCCCGCCGAGGGTGTCCCGGTCGGTCAGGGCGAGCGCGTCGAGGCCGCGCTCGGCGGCCCGCTCGGCGAGCGCGTCCGGGTGCGAGGCCCCGTACCGCAGGGAGAATCCTGAGGCGGTGTGCAGATGCGTAAAGCTCCGCATCCGAACCACCTCGCCACTACTCCCCCCTCTGTACGACTTGCCACACCAGCCCCATCAGGACCGATGTCCTCACCGTAAACCATGTTCGAATATTTGTGCGAGTCGAAACGTGGGGCCGCGGCCTCCCACTCGTTCGGCCCACCCCGACTGCACGAGCCGGGCAGCCGCCCGAGCGTTGGGGACATGAAGTTCGCCGCAGAGTTCAGATCCGCCGTCACGCCGAGGGCCGCCCTCCTTGTCATCGGTGTCCTGGCGCTCCAGCTCCTGTTCATCACCTCGTACGTGGGGGCGCTCCACAGTCCGAAGCCGAAGGACGTCCCGTTCGGCGTCGTCGCGCCGCAGCCCGCGGCGGCGAAGCAGCTCTCGCAGCAGCTGGACAGGCTGCCCGGCTCCCCGCTCGACGCGCGGGTGGTCGACGACGCGCGGACGGCGCGCCAGCAGGTCCTGAACCGGGAGATCGACGGCGCCCTGGTGTTCCGGGCGAAGGGCGCGCAGGACACCCTCTACGTCGCGTCCGGCGGCGGCACCGTCCTGGCGTCCGCCCTTGAGGGCCTCGCCACCACCATCGACGCCCAGCAGCAGCGCACGGTGAAGACCGTCGACGTGGCACCGGCGTCGGCGCAGGACTTCGACGGGCTCTCGGCCTTCTACCTCGTCGTCGGCTGGTGCGTCGGCGGCTACCTGTGCGCCTCGATCATGTCGATCAGCGCCGGGTCCAAGCCCGCGAGCCCGCAGCGGGCCGCCATCCGGCTCGGTTCGCTCGCGGTCTTCTCGATCGTGGGCGGCATCGGCGGCTCGCTGATCATCGGCGACTCGATCCTGGGCGCGCTGCCAGGATCCTTCTGGGGGCTCGCCGGGCTCGGCGCGCTGGTGACCTTCGCGGTCGGCGCGATCACGCTCGCCCTGGAGGAACTCACCGGCGTCGTCGGCATCGGCCTCGCCGTCCTCCTCATCGTCATCGCGGGCAATCCGAGCGCGGGCGGCGCCTTCCCGCTGCCGATGCTGCCGCCGTTCTGGCAGGCGATCGGGCCCTGGCTGCCGCCGGGCGCGGGCACCTGGGCAGCCCGCTCCATCGCCTACTTCAAGGGCAACGACCTCACCCAGTCGCTGCTCGTCCTGTCGGCGTGGGCCGTGGTGGGCGTCCTCGGGACGCTGCTCGTGTCGGGGCTGCGCGAGAAGCGGCGGGCCGCGAAGGCCGGGCTCGCCCCCGAACCGGCCGCGGAACCCGCCGCATGAACTTCCCGCACCGCTCGGGCCCGGCCGCCCAGGCCAGCTCCGTCAAGCGGATGGAGCCGACGGCGCAGGCCCAGCTCGGGCCGCTCGGCCTGACCGGCTTCATCGTCGTCACGATGATCGCCACCGGGATCGACGCGGGGATCTTCCCGGAGAAGCTGGCGGCGGGCGACGTGCCCACCGTCGGCTTCTTCATCGGCGGCCTCGCCCAGCTGCTCGCGGGCCTCTTCCAGGCCCAGCGCGGCGACACCTGGCACGCCACCGTGTTCGGCGGCTTCGGCCTGTTCTGGATGGCAAAGGCGCTGATGCTCCAGTGGGTGCTGCCCTCCCTCGACCCCGCGCTGCGCGGCGACACGATGGGCCTGTTCACGCTGCCCTGGGTGTTCGTGGTCTTCGTGCTGTGGCTGGCGAGCTGGCGCATCCACCTGGTGCTGCTGCTCACGTTCACGTGCGTGCTCGTCGTCTTCGTCGCGATGACGTGCAACGGCTTCACGGGGCTCGTCGGCTGGAACCGGGTCGCGGGCTGGTTCGGGCTCGCCGCGACGGCCGGGGCACTGTATCTGCTGGCCGGGCAGGTGATGGCGTCGACGTGGGGGCGCCCGGTGCTCCCGATGGGCCGGTTCCTGGCACCGCAGGAGCCCGCCGAGTCGTGACGGGGACACGACTCGACGGGCTCGTCCCACTGGCCGCCGGGCGGCTCTACTCGGTGGTCCCGTAGTACGCCTGCCGCATCAGCCGCTTCATGTCGTCGATCATCGGCATCCGCGGGTTGGCGGGCGCGCACTGGTCGGCGTAGGCGTTCATGGCCTGCTGCGGCAGGGCCGCCATGAACTCCCGCTCGTCGACGCCCTCTTCCTTGAACGAGGCCGGGATCCCGCACCGCTCGCGCAGTTCCTCGACGGCCCTGGCGTACGACTCCACGCCCTCCTCGGGGGTGGTCGCCGGCAGGCCGAGCGCCTTCGCGATGTCCTGGAGCCGCTCGAGCGCCCGGTACGTCTCGGCCTTCGGCCACGGCGTCGCCTTGTACGAGACGGTGCCGTTGTGCCGGATGACGTGCGGCAGGAGCAGCGCGTTGGTGCGGCCGTGCGCGACGTGGAAGGTGTTGCCGAGGGTGTGCGCCATCGCGTGGACGAGGCCGAGGAAGGCGTTGGCGAAGGCCATGCCCGCGATCGTCGACGCGTTGTGCATCTTCTCGCGCGCCTCGGGGGCCTTGGCGCCGTCCTTCACGCACGCCTCCAGGTTCTCGAAGATGAGCTTGATCGCCTGGAGGCACTGGCCGTCGGTGAAGTCGTTCGCGTACACGGAGACGTACGCCTCGGTGGCGTGGGTCAGCGCGTCGAAGCCGGAGTCGGCGGTCACCGTCGGCGGCAGGTTCATCGGCAGCGTCGGGTCGACGATCGCGACGTTCGGGGTGAGCGCGTAGTCGGCGAGCGGGTACTTCTGGGCGGCTTCGGGGTCGGAGATGACGGCGAAGGGGGTGACCTCGGAGCCGGTTCCGGACGTGGTCGGGATGGCGACGAGCTTCGCCTTCTCCCCCAGCTGCGGGAACGTGTAGGCCCGCTTGCGGATGTCGAAGAACTTCTCCTTGGTGTCCGCGAACTCGATCTCCGGGTGCTCGTACATCAGCCACATGATCTTCGCGGCGTCCATCGGCGAGCCGCCGCCGAGCGCGACGATCGTGTCCGGCCGGAAGTCCCGCATGGCGGCGGCGCCCGCCTGCACGGTGGCCAGCTCGGGGTTGGGCTCGACGTTGTCGATGACCTGCACCGTCACGGCCGTGGGCCGGGAGCCGAGGATGTCGGTGATCTTCTGTACGAAGCCGAGGGCGCCCATCGTCTTGTCGGTGACGACGGTGACGCGGTGCACGTCGTCCATCTCGGCGAGGTACTTGACGGCACCCCGCTCGAAGTAGATCTTCGGCGGGATCTTGTACCACTGCATGTTGGTGTTGCGCCGGCCGATCCGCTTGATGTTGACGAGGTTGACCGCGGAGACGTTGTTGGAGACGGAGTTGTGTCCGTAGGAGCCGCAGCCGAGGGTCAGCGACGGGAGGAAGGCGTTGTAGACGTCGCCGATGCCGCCGAAGGTGGAGGGCGAGTTGACGATGACGCGGACCGCCTTGACGCGGCGGCCGAACCTCTCGGCCAGTTCCTCGTCCTCGGTGTGTATCGCGGCGGAGTGGCCCAGGCCGTTGAACTCGACCATCTGCGCCGCCAGTTCGAGCCCGTGCGCGGTGTCGTCCGCCTTGAGCGCGGCGAGGACCGGGGAGAGCTTCTCGCGGGTGAGCGGCTCGGCGGGGCCGACCTCCGCGCACTCGGCGACGAGGATGGAGGTGTCGTCGGGGACCTCGAAGCCGGCCTGTTCGGCGATCCAGCTCGCGGACTTCCCGACGACGGACGCGTTGAGCCTGGCGCCCGAGCAGTCGCTGCCGTGGGCGGTGGTGCCGAAGACGAACTCTTCCAGCTTGGTCTTCTCTGCGGCCGTCACCACGTGCGCCTTCAGCCGCTGCATCTCGGCGATCCCGTCCTCGTAGATCTCCTGGTCGAAGATGACGGCCTGCTCGGAGGCGCAGATCATGCCGTTGTCGAAGGCCTTGGAGAGCACGATGTCGTGGATGGCGCGGCCCAGCTTGGCGTCCTTCGCGACGTACGCGGGGACGTTGCCCGCGCCGACGCCGAGGGCGGGCTTTCCGCACGAGTAGGCGGCCTTGACCATGGCGTTGCCGCCGGTGGCGAGGATCGTGGAGACGCCCTCGTGGTTCATCAGCAGACCCGTCGCCTCCATCGACGGCTCCTCGATCCACTGCACGCAGTGCGCGGGGGCCCCTGCCTCGACCGCCGCGTCGCGCACGATGCGCGCGGCCTCGGCGGAGCACTTCTGGGCGCTGGGGTGGAAGGCGAAGACGATCGGGTTGCGGGTCTTCAGGGCGATCAGCGCCTTGAAGATCGTGGTCGACGTGGGGTTGGTGACGGGGGTCATCGCGCAGATGACGCCGACGGGTTCGGCGATCTCGGTGATGCCGTTGATCTCGTCGCGGGACACGACCCCGGCAGTCTTCAGTCCGCGCATCGAGTTGACGACGTGCTCGCAGGCGAAGAGGTTCTTGACCGCCTTGTCCTCGAACAGGCCGCGGCCCGTCTCGTCGACGGCGGCCTTCGCCAGGTCACCGTGGTGGGCGAGCGCCGCGAGCGACGCCTTCTTGACGATGTGGTCGACCCGTTCCTGGTCGTACGTCTCGAACGCCGCGAGCGCCTCCCGCGCTCCCGCGACCAGTTCGTCGACTGTCCCCTCGACATCCACGGCAGGCTCCCTTTTTCACACCTTTTTCGCTGATGCCTCAATTCCACACCTTTACGCTCCGCTGGTGGACCGGAGAACGGCCCCGACCCGAGGGGCCAAGGTCCCGGCCCGCCTCGCAGGAGGCGGGCGATCACCAACCTGACCTGCACAGACACCGGGGGACCTTGGACCCTTGAGTCCTTGTGAAAGTTTTCACAAGGACTGTGCGAAAAGGCCCCGCCCCCGGTTTCCGGGGGCGGGGCCCAAAGGCGTCAACCGGTCAGCCGATTTCGGTGCCCGTGGCGGAGAGCGCCTCCGTCACCGGCTGGAAGAACGTCTCGCCGCCCGAGGAGCAGTCGCCGCTGCCGCCGGAGGTGAGGCCGATCGCCGAGTCGCCGGAGAAGAGGGAGCCGCCGCTGTCGCCGGGCTCGGCGCAGACGTCGGTCTGGATCAGGCCGTTGACGATGTCGCCGTTGCCGTAGTTCACGGTGGCGTCCAGGCCCTTCACCGTGCCGTCGTGGACCTGCGTGGTGGAGCCGGAGCGGGTGACCTTCATGCCCACGGTGGCTTCCGCGGCCTTGGTGATCTCCTGCGCGGAACCGTCGTAGAGGTTGACCTCGCTGGGGTGGTCGACGTCGGCCGAGTACTTCACGAGCCCGAAGTCGTTGTCCGGGAACTGGGAGTCGGCGTTCGTGCCGATCTCCTGACCGCTGGAGTCGGACCACGTGGAGATCGACTCGGTGCAGTGGCCCGCCGTGAGGAAGAACGGCTCGCCGCCCTTGGTCACGTTGAAGCCGAGGGAACAGCGGCCGCCGCCCCCGCTGATGGCGTCGCCGCCCGCGATGAACGGCTTGAACTCACCCTGGCTGCGCTTGAGTTCGGCCTTGCCGCCGAGCTTCTCGACGACTCCGGTGAGCTGGTTCCAGTCGGCGCCCTTGACCGTGCGGTCGGCGGTGACGACGACCTTGTTGGTGGCGGGGTCGACGGCCCAGGACGTGCCGGGGATGGTCGCGTCCTGCTTCAGGGTCGTCCGCGCGCCCTTCAGGTCGGCGAGGGAGTTCTCGACGACTCTGGCCTTCGCGCCGGCCGCCTGCGCCGCCTGCGCGGCGTCGTCGTTCAGGACGTTGACGACGAGCTGCTTGGTCCTGGCGTCGTAGTAGCTGCCCGCCGAGTCCGCGCCGAGGTCCTTGGTCAGCGACGAGGCGAGAGTTCCGGCCTTGGCGACCGACAGTTTCTGCGGGGTCAGGTCCGGGGCGTCGGTGCTGGCGTTCGCAGTCTGGAAGGTGATGCCCGCGGCGACCAGGGCGAGGATGCCCGCTCCGGTCACGGCGGCGCGCCGCTTGGGTATGCGTCGGTGCTTCAACTCACGTCCTCCTGTGGGGGGTTGGGAAACCGGTTCGCGTGGGGGCGGACCGGATCCGTGAGGCTGACTTGGCCACTATCCCGATCGTCACAGGGAGCACACAAGGTCGACTTCCGGACGCGCGTTCGCCAACTCCCCCGCGCCCTTCACTACTCGACTGCGCCCCCGCCCCGCACGTCGGTCCCCACTGCAAACACCCCGCGCACCCACGGGTGGGCGGAGGGTGAGGACTAGTCCTGTCCGGATTTCGCCCCTGCGGGTTCGCCGGTTACCTCGGGTTCGGGTACATCCGCCGCGCTCCCGCCCTCGAACTCGGTTGCGGGCGACTGCGCCTGAGCGGGCCCCGGCAGCGTTCCCTCGGCGAGTTGAGTGACGGCGCTCTGCGCCACCTGCTCGGCGTCGCCGGGCGTGGCCCGCTCCAGGAAGCGCAGCAGCTCGACCGGGAACGGCAGCACCAGCGTCGAGTTCTTCTCGGCCGCGACCGCCACCACGGTCTGCAGGAGCCGCAGTTGCAGCGCTGCGGGCTGGTCGGACATCACGCCGGCCGCCTCGGCGAGCTTCTTCGACGCCTGCAACTCGGCATCCGCGTTGATGACACGGGCCCGCCGCTCCCGGTCGGCCTCGGCCTGCCGGGCCATCGAGCGCTTCATGGTCTCCGGCAGCGACACGTCCTTGATCTCGACCCGGTCGATCTGCACGCCCCAGCCCACGGCCGGGCTGTCGATCATCAACTCCAGGCCCTGGTTGAGCTTCTCGCGGTTCGACAGCAGATCGTCGAGGTCACTCTTGCCGATGATGGAGCGCAGCGAGGTCTGCGCCATCTGCGAGACGGCGAACCGGTAGTCCTCGACCTGCACCACGGCCTCGGCCGCGTCGATCACCTTGAAGTAGATGACGGCGTCCACGCGCACCGTGACGTTGTCCCGCGTGATGCCGTCCTGCGCGGGCACGGGCATCGTCACGATCTGCATGTTGACCTTGTGCAGCCGGTCCACGAAGGGCACGATCATCGTGAATCCGGGCTCGCGCACGGACCGGGTGAGCCGGCCGAGCCGGAAGACCACCCCGCGCTCGTACTGTTTGACGACCCGCGCCGCCGACATCACGTAGACCGCTCCCGCGCACGCGACGGCCACTCCCGCCGTCACCAGTTCCTCGACCATCTCACGGTCCCCCAGGGTCCGAAGTGGGCGCAAAAGGCGTGTACTTCGACGGTAGACCCGTAAGGGACACATAGGGAGCCCCCGCCGGGCCGAAATGGCCTGACGGGGGCTCCCTCCGCTGGCTGCGGCTGCGGAACGTACCGCGGGGCTGTGCCGTGGGATCAGTAGACGCTCACGCCGTACGCGCTGAGCGCCTCCGTCACCGGCTGGAAGAACGTGGTGCCGCCGGAGGAGCAGTTGCCACTGCCGCCGGAGGTGAGGCCGTAGGCGGTGGAGCCGCCGTAGAGCGGGCCGCCGGAGTCGCCGGGCTCGGCGCAGACCGTGGTCTGGATGAGGCCGGAGACGATGTCGCCGCCGCCGTAGTTCACGGTGGCGTTCAGCGCGGTGACCCGGCCGCTGTGGATGCCGGTGGTGGAGCCCCGCCGGGTGACGGTGGTGCCGACGGACGGCGTGGCCGCACGCGTGATGTCCACGCTGCCGACGGTGCCGGGGGGCGTGGAGACGCCGCTCGCGTACTTGACGATGCCGTAGTCGTTGCCGGGGAAGCTGGACCCGGTGGTGCTGCCGATGGTCGTGGTGTGCGAGGAGTTGGACCACCAGGTCCCGGCGCCGTCGGTGCAGTGCCCGGCGGTCAGGAAGTAGTAGGCACCGGAGCTGTTGCGGACGTTGAAGCCCAGTGAGCAGCGCCAGCTGCTCGCGTAGATGGCGTCGCCGCCGGACACCAGTTTCTTGAAGGTGCCCGCCGTGCGCTCGACCTTGAGGGCGCCCGCGGTGTCGCCGGCCGCCTTCTTGATCTTGTTGATCTCGGCCTGCGAGACCGTGCTGTCGACGGTGACGACGACCTGCTTGGTCTTGGAGTCGACGGCCCAGGCGGTGCCGGCAACATCGGCGGACCGGACGGCGTCACGGGTCTGGGTGAGTTCGGCGGCGCTGAACGTCTGCGGGGCGTCGGACGCGTTGGCGGAGGGAATCGCGAAGGCTGCCACGGCGAGCAGACCGGAACCGACGGCGATCAGCCGGGTCGATCTGGTTCTGCCGCTGCGGGGGGTGCTGCGCTTGATCCTCACTGTTCGTTCCTCCCGTAGGGAAGTCGTGGGCCCTCGTGGGGTTGGGGCCCGTGAGGCGCAGTCAGGAGGACGGCGGCTGCCCGGATTCCGGATACGCCGTGCCCCTGACAATCGCTGACGGGAGTATTCGCCCGGCCGACTGCCGCGCACAAGGTCTCCTTTTGGACTTCCCCCGGTTCTTCGCAAACCTCCCCGCCCCGTACGAAACCTGTGCCTCACACGCCACAGTCACAGCACGAGCAGCAATCACAGCAATCGCAACCATTGCAGTCGCAGCAGCAATCGCAACCGTCGCAGCCGTCCCGGCAGGCGCCCTCGCGCTTCTTCCCGGACCACGGGCCCTCGTACTCGCCGGCGCAGCACATCTGGCAGGTGCAGAAGAGGCCGGACGCGACGGCGCAGCCCGCGAGCAGCCCGCGCTTCTTCCCCTGCTTCGGCGGCTCCGGCGGTGCCCCGCCCGGATCGCCGCCGGGAGCGCCGGGGTCCGCGCCGGGATGCGTGGGGGTGCCGAACGCCCGGTCCACGGAGCGGCCGAGCTCGTGCGCGAGCAGCAGATGCGCCAGCCTGCCCTCGACGAAGTCGACGTCGCGCAGCGCGAGCCGGATGCCGTGCAGGGCGTCGTCGGCGAGCCGCCGGGCCTCCTCGACCGGCGTCCCGGTCGCCGTCAGCGGGTTCCAGGCGCCGGACCCGGCGTCGGCCTCCCGGTCCTCGACGGCGTCGAGGAGGTGTGCGAGCCGTCCGAACAGGCGGCCCACCTCGGCGAGCGGTTCGGCGTTCGCGGGCCGACCGGCGAGCGTCGCGGTGTGCGCGAAGGCGGCGGCGGTCGCGGTCTCGGTCGGCTCGGTGACGACGAGCACGGAGGTGCCGGGTCCGGCGAGCGCCTCGACGCCCGCCTGCCGCTCGACGGCGTCGACCAGGACCGCCGTGTCGAACCCGACGTCAGATCCCGTACGGGCCCCGGCCCTTGTCCAGCCCGCGGCGACCTTCCGCGCGGCGGCCGCCACCGGCCTGCGCGCGAACAGTCCGTCCCGGTCCTCCACATGGTCGCGCACCTTCGCCGAGGCGAGCACCAGGGAGACGGCTGCGGCGAGCCGCGCGCCCTCGCCCTGAGCGACGGAGGCGCCGCGCATGCCGCGCAGCGGGCAGGGCCCGGCCTGCCGCCGCCAGGAACCGGCCGCGCCGCTCCGCGCGCCCTGAGCCTCCGTCAGAACCGAGATGAGCAGACCGTCGTAATTGGTGACGACACGAGCGAACTGCCCGTGGTCGCCGCGCAGTGCGAGACAGAGCCCGCAGAGATGTGCCATCCACTCGGTTCTGAGGCTCTCACCGAGCCGATGCGAGCAGGGTCGGACCATGCCGAACAAGACGACTCCCCCGTATGTCGAATGACGGCCCGTCAACCGGGCCGGGCGACCACGAGGATCGTATCGAGCCCTTGCGCGTGCGCTCGTTCACCCGTACGCACCGAAGGTCACCCATACGCCGTGAAGAATCATATTTCACTCACCATCAGCAGCCTTATCCCGTACAACCCTTGGGAACTGGGGGACAACACCGCATGGACTGTGCACCAGTACCGTCACGAAACCCCCGCGCGGCGGCTATCCCCTTGGCGCCGCATCTGCATCATGGACGAACATTGGGGATGCACGACATGCGGAACGCAGAGGAACCGCTGTGAGAGGAGGCGTCCATGGGATCGGTGCGCAAGGCGAGTGCCTGGCTTGGCCTCGTCGACGACAACGATGAAGAGCGTTACTACGACGACGACTACGACGAGGGGCCCGAGCCCGCCGCCGGCGACGCGGCCTGGGTCACGGATCCGCGCGTGAAGGTCGCCTCCGAGGAGGCCCAGGAGAAGGGCCGCCGGATCGGCACGGTGACCCCCGACACCTTCCGGGACGCGCGGCGCATCGGCGAGATGTTCCGGGACGGGGTTCCGGTCATCATGAACCTCACGTCGATGGAGCCGGCCGACGCCAAGCGCGTCGTGGACTTCGCGGCGGGCCTGATCTTCGGTCTGCGGGGTTCGATCGACCGGGTCGCCACGCGGGTGTTCCTGCTGAGCCCGGCGAACACGGAGATCGTCTCGGGCCGTGACACCAAGGAACCGACGGACGGTTTCTTCAACCAGAGCTGAGCGGTCCGGGGCCTGCCCCGGACCGCGTCACGCGGCCGAGGACTCGGCCGGTGACGAAGCACGCCGCGGCGCCGCCACATCGGCGTCGTCCGCCGCGGGCGCCTCGCACTCCATCTGCCGGGGCAGCCGCAGCGCGGCGAGCGCCCCGAGGAACAGCAGGACAGCACTGACCACCAGCGTGACGTGCAGGCCGTGCACGAACGCGGCGCGCGCGGCCTCCCGCAGGGACTCCCCCGCCGCGCCCCCGAGCTGCGCGGCGAGCTGGTACGCCTCCCCCAGCGAGTGCCCCGCGGCGGTCGACGTGCCGTGGGAGACCCCCGACACATGGCCGAGCCCCGGCGCGTAGGCCGCGTTCATCACGGAGCCGAGCAGCGCGATGCCCATGCCGGCGCCCAGCTGGTACGAGGTCTCGCCGATCGCGGCCGCGCCTCCCGCGTCGTCCGCGGGCGCCTCCGTGAGCATCGACTCGTAGGCCCCGAACAGCGTGGTCTGGAAGCCGAAGCCGAGCAGTATGAAGCCGAAGCCGAGCAGCCACGGCTTGTCCTGCTGGCCCATCGCGCAGAGCATCAAAACCGCGCAGGCGGTCAGCGCGAAACCGGCCGACACCATGGCGCGCGGGCCGAAGCGGCGCAGGTTCGCCGAGCCCATGACGCCCGCGGTCATCGCGGCGAAGGTCAGCGGCAGCATCCGCAGACCGGTCTCGAGCGGGCTGAGGCCGAGCACCAGCTGGAGGTACTGCACCGCGATCAGTTCGAGGCCGACGAGCGCGAGCATCGCGATGACGATGCAGCCGACGGACGTGGAGAACGCGGCCCGCGAGAACAGCTTCATGTCGATGAGCGGGTGCTCGCGGCGGCGCTGGCGGCGCACGAAGAGGGCGAGCAGCACGACGCCGACGAGGAACGGCAGGACGGCCTCGGCGTCCAGCAGATCGCGCTTGGTGCCGAGCTCCTTGATGCCGTAGACGACGCCGAGCACGCCGAGCGCGGCGAGCAGCGCGCCGAACAGGTCCCACGGACCGTCGCTGCGCCCCTTGGACTCGGGCACGAGGACCCGGCACAGCGGCAGCATGATCAGCATCAGCGGGATGTTGATGAGGAAGACGGAGCCCCACCAGAAGTGCTCGACGAGGAAGCCGCCGAGTACCGGTCCGGTGGCGGCGCCGACCGCGGCGACCGCGGTCCACACGCCGATGGCGACGGCCCGCTCGTGCCGGTCGGGGAAGACGTCGCGCAGGATCGAGAGCGTCGCGGGCATGATCATCGCGCCGCCGATGCCGAGGATCGCGCGGGCCGTGATGAGCACCTGCGCGGTGTCGGAGAACACGGCGAGCGCGGAGGCCGCGCCGAACAGCGCGTAGCCGAGCAGCAGGATCCTCCGCCGGCCGACTCTGTCGCCGAGCGTGCCGAACAGGATCAGCAGCGAGGCGCACACCAACGGATACGCGTCGCCGATCCACAGCAGTTCGACGGAGGTCGGCTTGAGGTCCTCGGTGACCGCGGGCAGCGCGACGTAGAGGATGGTCGAGTCGAGGGCGACCAGAAGGAGGCTTGTGCACAGGACGACGAGGACGACCCAGCGATTGGTGCGGGCGCCCAGAGCGGCCAGGCGTCCGAGCCCGCGCCCGGAGGCCGTGTTCGTCCCGGACATGTGCGTACCTCCCAGTGGTCCTCGCATTCGGCGGGTCCCGGGACTGGGGATGTCCTCGGTCTCCGGCTCGGGAGGAGCGGTCTCCCGGCCCCGCGGCGATAAGGCGAGTAAGCCGTCAGCGTACGCGAGTTCTCGCCAATCACACGTGGCGGACCTCTCAAGGCACCTACGAGTGGGTGTGGCGTGCACCACTTGAGGGACGGGGGCCTGCTGACGGGGCGGATGGGACGGATGCCGATAATCGGGGCCGTGACGGACGTGGACCAACGACATCGACTCTCGCCGCGGCTCGCCGCGCCCGCCCTGCTCGGGTACGCGGCGGTGCGGGCGCTCGGCCTGCTCGTGCTCGCGGTGTGGAGCGCGGCGGCGGACAAGAGCGCACACACGCTGCTCACGGCGCGCTGGGACTCGCTCTGGTACACGCGGATCGCCGAGCACGGCTACGGCTGGTCGGTGACGCTGCCCGACGGAACCGTCCACTCGAACCTCGCGTTCTTTCCGCTGCTTCCGTGGCTCGAACGTTTCGGCGCGGCGATCGGTCCGCTGTCGTACGCGGACGCGGGGCTCGTGGTGAGTCTGCTCGCCTCGCTCGCGGCGGCGTGGGGGATCTTCGCCGTCGGGGATCTGCTGCACGGCAGGGCCGCCGGGATCTGGCTGGCCGTGCTGTGGGGGGCGCTGCCCGTCGGGATCGTGGCGTCGATGGCGTACAGCGAGGCGCTGTTCACGGCGCTCGCGGCGTGGGGTCTGTACGCGGTGCTGCGGCGGCACTGGGTGAGCGCGGGGCTGCTCGCGGCGTGCGCGGGCCTGACCCGGCCGATCGGGGCGGCCGTCGTGGCGGCGGTCTGGGTGGCGGCCGCGCTGTGGATCGTGCGCGAGCGGCGGGTGCGGTGGCGGCTGGTGCTCGGGGTGCTGCTCGCCCCGGCGGGCGCGGCGGCGTACGTGCTGTGGGTCGGGCAGCGGGTCGGCGGCGGCCTCTTCGGCTATCTCGACGTGCAGGCGCAGTGGGGCAACGGCTTCGACGGGGGTGTCGCCTTCGCCGGGTTCGTCGCCGACCGGTTCACCTCGCCGCTGGGCGCGCTGGCCGGCGTCGGTCTGATCGTCGGGATCGCACTGGTGATCTGGCTGTACGTCGCCGGGGTACGGCAGCGCCAGCCCGTGCCGGTGCTCGTCTACACGGGCATCGTGGTCGCGCTCGCGCTCTGCGCCTCGGGGTACTTCGGCTCGAAGCCGCGACTGCTGCTGCCCGCGTTCCCGCTGCTGCTGCCGCTCGCGGTGGCGCTCGCCCGGTGGCGCCCGAGCAGGTCGGCCTGGCCGGTCGGCGCTCTCGCAGTGTTGTCGGCGGTGTACGGAGCGTTCTGGTTGAACGGGTCGGGTCCGCCATGAGCGGTGAGTGAACGGCCAATTCCGCAGGGGCATCAGATGAACGCATTCATAAGCGTCATATAACCAGCCGCATAAACGATCTTTGAATTCGGGAATCCTTCCTTCCGGCCGACCCGAATCATGGGAATAATCGGCCACCTGAGATCAATCCCACATCACATCGTCATCACAAAGCCCCTGATTCGCGTCGGTCCACGTCGTGGTCGCTGTAGCGTCGATTGGGTGCGTACCGAACGAAACCTGACCCGCCGGGTCGAGCGGGTCTTCGCCCGGCTCGACCGCGAGCCCGAACGACCGACTCATATGGACATCCCCCACATGAGCCGGCACCGGGTCGTGCTCTTCGGGCTGACCCTGTCCTTCTACCTCACGATCGTGGTGGCGGTGCTCGTCACGTCGTGGCTCGTCGCGGTCGACTGGCAGGTCATGTTCTTCCGGCCGTACCAGCAGTGGCCGGACATCCACGCCTTCCTCGACTACTGGGTCGTCCTCGGCCAGCGCGGCCCCACGGCCGTCATGGTGATGTCGTGGCTGGGCTGGCGGTCCTGGCGGCAGCACACGCTGCGCCCACTGCTGATGTTCGGTACCTCGCTGCTGCTGCTCAACGTGACGGTGGGCGCCGCCAAGTACGGCATGGGCCGCGCGGGCCCGCACTACGCGACCACCATCGGGTCGAGCGAGATGTGGCAGGGCGGCGACATATTTCCCTCGGGTCACACCGCGAACGCGGTGGTGACCTGGGGCATCCTCGCCTACCTCGCCTCCACCCCGAGGGCCAGGCGCTGGCTGTCCGCGGTCTCCGCGGTGATCTCCCTGAGCGTCGGCCTGACCACGGTCTACCTCGGTACGCACTGGCTGAGCGACGTGCTGCTCGGCTGGGCCGCGGGCCTGCTCATCCTGCTCGCGCTGCCCTGGTGCGAGCCGCTGGTGGCCCGCGCCGAGGCGTGGATCCTCTCGTTGCGCGACCGCTGGCGCAGCGGCCGCTCCGGCGCCCCCGCGCCGCAGCCGGAGGCCGATCCGGTCCCGGTCCCGGCGATGGCCACGACCCGCCCGCGCGAGTCCGTCGGCACCACCGCCAGGTCGAGCCGCCAACTGCTCCCGCAGGGCCCGCACACCCCGCGCAGCGAGCGCACCCCGATCACTCCGGCGGGCAGCCGCCGGCCTGCGACGGAGAGAATCACGCGCGGGACACCCTCGACGAGACCGGTGTCCTGAGCGCACCCACAGACGGCGGGGCCCGGTACGCACAGCCAAGCCCCGCACCCGCGAAGGCCCCCGAACCTCCTCAGAGTTCGGGGGCCTTCGCACGCTCCGGGGCGGGGCGGCCGGGGGCGTCAGCCCTTCCAGCAGCGGGTCACCCGTCCCTCGGCGACCTCGAAGTTGAGCCGCCCTGCCTGGTACTCCATGGTGATGATCGCGCCCGGCGGCAGCTGCCGGACGGTGGACCAGCCACGCGAGCCGGCCTGTGACTCGGCGCTGCGCGCGTCGAGTCCGACGTACGCGTCCGGATTGTCCTGTGGTTCCGCAGGCGGAGTGGGGATGGGTGCCATGCGGCCACGGTAGGCCGCGAGTCACGCTTTTGTCACAAGATCACGACAGTTGTTTCTTCATAGTTCCTCACACGATCGAGCGTTCTCCGGCTCTTACTTCTCTCTTACTTTCCACAAAGCGACACCGCCGGACGGAATTCCGGCACCCCTCTCGACAACCTCCGCGGGATCGCCGCCGCACCCCTTTGTTCAATTCCCCACGAATTCCGAATCTAGCGGCGGCGCGGGCCAGTTGACAGCATCCGTGAATTGCCTGTCCATGCCAGAAAGAGGGGCACGCCCCCTGTCGCGGCGGCCCCCCTCGCGAGCATCATGGCGTAAGTCCGCAGCAGGCCCGAGGCGCGCAGCAGAGCAGCGAGGGGGCAAGCGATGGGAACGACCGGGGTGCAGGCGGGGCCCGCACCGGTGGGGGCACCGCGCGAGCGGCGGCCGGGCCGGATCGTCGTGGACTGGCTGACGACGACGGACCACAAGAAGATCGGCCACCTCTACCTGATCACGTCGTTCGGCTTCTTCCTGGTCGGCGGGGTCATGGCGCTGCTCATGCGGGCCGAACTCGCCCGCCCCGGACTGCAGGTGCTGTCCAACGAGGAGTACAACCAGCTCTTCACGATGCACGGCACGATCATGCTGCTGCTGTTCGCGACGCCGACCTTCGCCGGCTTCGCCAACGAGATCATGCCGCTGCAGATCGGCTCGCCGGACGTCGCGTTCCCGCGGCTGAACATGTTCTCGTACTGGCTGTTCCTCTTCGGCGGCCTCATCGTGCTCGGCTCGCTCGTGGTGCCGGGCGGGGCCGCGGACTTCGGCTGGTTCGCGTACGCGCCGCTGAACAGCCTGACCCGCTCCCCCGGCGTCGGCGCCGACCTGTGGATCATGGGGCTCGCGCTCGCCGGGTTCGGCACGATCCTCGGCTCGGTCAACTTCCTGACGACGATCATCGGGATGCGGGCGCCCGGCATGACGATGTTCCGGATGCCGATCTTCACGTGGAACACGCTGTTCACGTCGATCCTCGTGCTGATGGCCTTCCCGGTGCTCGCGGCCGCGCTGCTCTGCCTGGAGGCGGACCGGCGGTTCGGATCCGTGGTGTTCGAGGCCCAGTTCGGGGGTGCGCTGCTGTGGCAGCACCTCTTCTGGTTCTTCGGGCATCCGGAGGTCTACATCATCGCGCTGCCGTTCTTCGGGATCGTCAGCGAGATCCTGCCGGTCTTCAGCCGCAAGCCGATCTGGGGCTACACGATGCTGGTCGGCGCGACCATGGCGATCACGGGCCTGTCGGTGGTCGTGTGGGCGCACCACATGTTCACCACCGGCGGGGTGCTGCTGCCGTTCTTCTCCTTCATGACGTTCCTGATCGCGGTGCCGACCGGCGTGAAGTTCTTCAACTGGTGCGGCACGATGCTGAAGGGCTCGCTGTCCTTCGAGACGCCGATGCTGTGGTCGACCGGCTTCCTGGTGACGTTCCTGTTCGGCGGGCTGACCGGGGTGATCCTGGCCGCGCCGCCGATGGACTTCCACGTCTCGGACTCGTACTTCGTCGTGGCGCACTTCCACTACGTCGTGTTCGGCACGGTCGCCTTCGCCACGTTCGCCGGCTTCTACTTCTGGTGGCCGAAGCTCACGGGCAAGCTGCTCGACGAGCGTCTCGGCAAGATCCACTTCTGGACGCTGTTCGTCGGCTTCCACACGACGTTCCTGGTCCAGCACTGGCTGGGCGCCGAGGGCATGCCGCGCCGGTACGCGGACTACCTGGCGGCGGACGGCTTCACGGCACTCAACACGATCTCGTCGATCGGCGCGTTCCTGCTCGGCCTCTCCACGCTGCCCTTCCTCTACAACGTCTGGAAGACGTGGAAGTACGGCGTGAAGGTCGAGGTCGACGACCCGTGGGGGTACGGCCGCTCCCTGGAGTGGGCGACGGCCTGTCCGCCGCCCCGCCACAACTTCGTCACGCTGCCGAAGATCCGCTCGGAGTCCCCGGCGTTCGATCTGCACCACCCGGAGTTCGCGGCGTTCGAGGACCGGCCGGCCGTCTCGCACGAGAAGTCCTAGGCAGGACTCACCTGCACCGAAAGGTCGTTGTCCCCCGTGTAGTAGGCCTCGGCGGCCATTTCCCCGTGGCCCGCGACGGTCACCCGCTGCGCCGGGTACGTGAAGATGGGCTTCTTGTCGGCGACGTCGTCGAGCAGCCGGGCGAGCCGCACCTGCGGCCCGTCGTCCCCCGCGGGCCGCAGCCACAGGTCCCAGCGGCCCTCGCGCAGCTCGTCGTAGCCGACGCGGAGCGTGAACCGGGGCCCTTCCCACACCAGTTCGGTACGGAGCACGGGGCCGCGCACCGCGCGGGAGCGGATCTCCCCGTGCGCCTTCGCGGTGAACCCGGTGCCGTAGAGCCGCCCGTGGACGGTCAACTCGCCGTGCATGATGAGCAGTTCCCCGGCCTCCGCGTGCGGGGCCCGCAGCCAGCTGCGCACCGAGAGGTTGCCGTGCTTGGTGACGTACGGGATGCGTACGGCGACATAGCCGCGCGAGCCGCTCGGCGCCCGGTCCACCAGGGAGCGCAGATCGTTGACGCCCGGCACGAGCCGCACCGGTTCGTCCCCGGCGACCTGGGAGTACGCGTCCCAGCGGCCTTCGGCGAGGGAGACGCTTATCGGCAGCGAGGCGCGCAGCCGCCCCTCGCCGGTCGGGGTGAGCGGCAGGTACACCGTCTGCCCCGAGGCCCGGTCGACGAGCACCAGATGGGCCGGGTCGGGCGATCCGTGGTCGGTGACGTCGAAGGTGAGTCCGCCGGCGGAGTCGGCGATGCAGTCGGCGCGGGGCGGCATGAGGACGCTCCTGTCGCTGTCGTCGGGGCCGAAGCACGGCGGGGGCGGGGCCGTCGGGGCAGTCATGCGGGGTGTCCCTTCCGCTGCGGTCTGAGGGCGTCGCGCACCGCGTAGGCGCCGCCGAGGAGCGAGCCGCGGGCCCGGTGCAGCAGGTCCACGGAGCCGCCGCGCCGGGTGAGCGAACCGAACAGCGACTCGTAGCGCTCGGCGATCCGCGCCGGGTCGAAGCGCTCGGAGCCCCTGAGGGCGTGGGCGCTCATCTCCTGGCGCAGGGTGTCGTTGTTGATGAGTTCGAGCAGGCCGCCGGAGATGGCCTCGACGCTGCCGACCTCGACGAGACGGCCGTCGACGCCGTTGTTGATGATCTCGCCGGGGCCGTGCGGGCAGTCGGTGGCCACCACCGGCAGACCGCAGCGCATCGCCTCGACGATCGTCATGCCGAAGGACTCGAACCTCGAGGTCACCGCGGCGAGGGAACCTTTCGCCCACTCCGGCTCTATGGGGTGGGCGGGCCCCATCAGATACACGTGGTTGTAGAGGCCGAGCTCGTCGATGAGGGTGCGCAGCTTCTCCTTCTGCCTGCCACCTCCGTAGATCCGCAGACGCCAGTCGGGCCGCTCGGTGCGCACCTGGTCGAAGGCGCGCACCAGCAGGTCGTAGCGCTTGACGGGCGCGAGCCTGCCGGCCGCCACGACCCACTTGCCGCTGCCGTCGGCGGGCTCGATGCCGGGCCGCGGCACCGGGTTGGGCATGGACTCGACGCGGACGCCGGGCAGCCGCAGCCGCTCGCGGTAGGCCAGGGCGTCGGCCTCCGTGGTCGTGGTCAACGCGTCGAGACGCGGGTAGACCGACCGCAGTTCACGGCGGAGCGCGTTCGAGTGCGTGTCGAGCGTGAGGTGCTCCTGGCCGACGCGCAGCACTCCGCGTCTGGTCTCCCTGGCGAGGTGCACATTGAGCCCGGGCCGGGTGCCGACGACGACATCGGCCCCGGTCGAGCCGAGGTGCTCGGCGATCCGCCGGTCGGTGAGCGCGCTGTACTGCTCGTAGCGCCCCTCGCTGCGCGGGAAGACCGCGGCGGGCCGCTGGAACTCCGGGTCGTCGCCCTCGTACCCCCCTGAGCCCTTGCGCAGGTCCACCAGGTGCCGCACCCGTACGCGCGGATCAGGCGCGAACACGGGCTCGTCCCTATGTCGGAAGACCGACACGACCTCCACATCGTGGTGGTCGGCAAGCGCGCTGGCCAGGTTGTACGTGGTGCGGATCGTCCCTCCGATCCCATACGCATTGTGAATCAGGAAAGAAATCTGCATGCGTCCTCGTATCTGTCTGAACAGTCCGTCTTCTGCGCCTACCGGATGGTTAGACGGAGATGACCTCACGAGGGTTGTTCCTCATCATCATCTTGTTCCTGAACAGTTGCCGGATTGGTAGGCAAATTCAGGAACCCCTTCGCCGCGTCGACCGTCTGGGGTCACGTCATGGCTGGTAGGGAAGGTACGGAACGTCGAAGCAGGTGTCCGTCATGCCACCGCTCTGCGTGACCCAGCCTTTTTGGTCGGTCCATCTCACGACCGACAGACATGTACGTCTTCTTTTCGGCGGCTCGGCGTACTTCGCGAACGTCACGGGAAGCAGCAGCCCATCGGCCGAGTACCGTACGCGACGCTCCATAAAACGGTCGACGCACGCTCGCGTGACCGTGCGGCAGGAGCGGGCCGCGTCCGTGAACCACATCGCGGCGGCCCAGCCCTCCAACTGCCACTGCGAGTGCGTCTTCAGGTCCCTGGTCGCGTCGCGGAAGGCGCGCACTGCGGGGTGCCCGGTGTCCTCGTAGTTGCGGCTCGCGCCGGTGGCCCACAGAGAGGCGCGGCAGCGCGGCGCGTCCTTGTAGGCGGACCGGACGGCCGAGGTCCAGTTCTGTACGTTCGTGACCTTCGCGGTGACGTGGGCGCCGACGTCGTCCATGGCCGCGCAGAGCCTGGCGTTGCCGTGCGCGTCGATGGCGTCGAAGACGAGGTCGGCCCCCTGGTCCTTGAGATCGGCGGCCGCGGCCCGGAAGTTGGGCAGCGCGAAGTCGAGCTGCTCGGTGATCACCCGGTACCCCTCGGCCTTCAGCCCGCGCGTCACCAGTCGGGCGTACGCGGCCGACGCGGCCTGGTTGTAGGAGACGACGGCGGCGGTGCGGGCGCCCTGCTCGCGCTTGAAGTAGCGGTAGACCTCGGTGCCGCCGGACAGCTTCCCGCCCCAGCCCGGCGTCCCGTCGCGGGGCGCGAGACTGCCGTAGATCCCGTACAGGTGCGGATACGTGTCGTAGGCGGCGCCGATCGGCTGGCCGCCGATGTCGGGCACGCGCGCGCGGGAGACGCGTTCCGCGCCCGCGTAGTCGAGCGCCGTGGTGGCGACCAGGGCGACGACCTTCTGTTCGTCGACGAGCTTGTGCACACAGGCGTTGTTGCCGACGCCGCTGCCGCCGTCGTCGCACAGGTGCACCTCGACACGGCGCCCCTTGATGCCGCCTTTGGCGTTCAGGTTCCGGAAGTACGCCTGTGCGCCGTCGCGGGTGTCGGTGAAGGTGGCGCCGCCGACGGGGCTGGTGGCGCTGGTGACGATGCCGACGCGCAGGGGCTCGGTGGACCGCGGCGCGGGCGCGGAGCGGTCCTCGAAGTCGCTCTCCGGCAGCCGCGAGCCGCAGGCCGCGAGGGTCACCAGGGCGAGCCCCGCGGCGAGCGCCTCAGCAGCCGGGACCCGGCGACGCATTGCCACTCATCTGCACCAGGGCGCACAGCGTGTTGACGGAGACCTTCCACGTGCCGTCCTGCTCGACGGAGGTCCCCTTGGCGTCGGGCAGCACCGTCGCCCCCTTGAGGGCGAGTCCGTACGTCACGTCGGCCCCGGTCGCCGAGGTGAAGGCGATCCCGGTGACGGTGGCCTCCACCTGACCGCCGCGCTTGTCCCCGCTGAAGCTCTTCAGGACCGGCCGCATCCTGGCGCCGTCCTCCAGGACCTTCTCCTTGTCCGTCGTCGTCACCTTCGGGTCGAAGAACTTCTTCCAGTTGGTCCTGATCTCCTTCTCGGCGGCGGCCCGGTCGGCCGGCCGGCCCCCGCCGGCGCCCGACGGCTCCTTGCCCGCGGGGCGCTCGGAGCTCGGCGTCGGCGGATTGCTGTCGGCGCCGCCGCTGTCGTCTCCGCAGGCCACCAAGGCGGGGCCGAGGACCAGGGCCAGGACGAGGGCCAGTGCCGCGCCCCGCCCGCGAGCCGCGCGCTTCGTGCTCCCGAGAACCATCAGGCTCACCGCCGGGTGTCGGTCCGGGAGGGTCGGCCTGATCGGCCAACTGCCCCCGGAGCTTTCCGAGTTGGGCTCCAGAAGGCATAGTGCAAGCGATCGGCGGACAAGGCCAGACACACACGCACACCAGTGGGGGCCGACGATGCGGACTGCCCGACTACGTATGGTGCACCCGGCCCTGTGGGCGGGCCTCGGCACGCTCGCCGCCGGGGCGGTGCTCTGTGTGATCGGCTGGTACGGGATGTCGGGCGAGCGCTTCGCCGAGCGCCAGCTCCCCTACCTGGCCTCGTGCACGGTGCCGGGAGCGGCCCTGATCATCGCGGGCGCGGTGCTCCTCACGTACGGCAGGAACACGCTCGCGGTGTCGCGCGTGGAGCGCCTCTACGAGCTGCTGGTCGCGGCCGACCCGATGGCCGACGGCCGGAGCCCCGTGACCCCGCTCGCCTCCAGCGGCCGACTGCTCATGGTGCCCGGCGGCACACTGTGGCACCGCGCCGACTGTCCGCTCGTCGAGGGCAAACCGCAGGCGGTGCCCGCGGACCCGGGGGCGATCACGGAGTCCGGGCTCGCTCCGTGCCCCGTCTGCGAACCGCCCGCGGGCAGCTGAGGCGGGGCTGTGCCGTCCTTGACGTACGACCTCACACTCGCCGGGCTCTCGGTGGGCGCGGCGGCGGCGCTCACCGGGATCGGCCTGATCGTCACCTACCGGGCCACGGGCGTCCTCAACTTCGCGCACGGCGCGATCGCGATGCTCTGCGCCTGCCTGCTGCGGCAGTTGGTGGTGGGGTGGGACGTGCCGCTGTGGGCGGGCACGGCACTCGTGCTCCTGCTGGTGGCTCCGGGCCTCGGACTCGTCCTGGAACGCGGGGTGTTCAGACCGCTGGCCCTGTCGGGCGGCGATCCGGCGCGCACGCTGGTGGCGTCCATCGGCGTCTTCGTCCTGCTCGTCGGCGCGGCGGCGCTGCTGTGGGGCACGGGCGGCCGGGACGACGCGCCGACGCCGGTCGCCGGGGAGCCGTGGGGGCAGCTCGCGGTGGCCTGCGCGATCGGCGTCTCGGTGTGGGCGGTGACGCGCTGGACGCGGTTCGGCGAACAGCTCCGGGCGGTCGTCGACAACCGTCCGCTGGCCGTGCTCGGCGGCGTCGACGCGGACCGGGTCGCGGCGGTGGGCTGGGTGTTCGGCACGTTCACCGCGGGGCTGACCGGGGTGCTCCTGGCCCCCTACGTGCGCCTCGACCCGTACGGCCTGCCGCTGCTGGTCATGGAGGTCGTGGCGGTGGCGGTCCTTGCGGGCATGCGGCGGCTCGGGGTGGCGGTGGGGGCCGCGCTCGCGATCGGTGTCGCACAGAGCCAGCTGACACGGTTCCATCCGGGCGGCTGGGGCGAACCGCTCGTCCAGGCGGTGGGGGCGAATCTGTTCGTGGTGGCGCTGCTGGTCGCGGCGCTCGTGCTGCCCGGGGTGGGCGGACAGGGGGCGCTGCCGACGACGGTGACGCGACGGGCCCGGAACGTGCCACGGGAGGCGTGGCTGGTGGCGGGCGTGCTGTTCCTGCTGCCGCTCGGTTTCGCGGGCTCTGACCTGCGGACGTCGATCCAGGTGCCGGCACTGGCGCTGATCCTGCTGTCGTTGGTGGTGGTGACGGGGAGGGCGGGGCAACTGGCTCTGGGACAGTGCGCGTTCGCCGGCCTCGGGGCTCTGTTCACGGCGCTTCTGACGCTCGACCGCTTCCCCGGCCTCCCCCGGATCCCGGCCCTGGCAGCGCTTCTGCTGGCCGTACTGCTGGTGGCGCCGCTGGGGCTGCTGACCGCCGCGCCCGCGATCCGGCGGCACGGTCTCGCTCTGGCGCTCGCCACGTTCGCGGTGGGGGTCGGGGTGAGCCGCTTCGTGTTCGCGCAGCCGTACGCGGCGTCGGGCCTGACGCCGCCGCGGCCCGCGGGTTTCGGGGACGACCGGGCGTTCTACGTCCTGGAACTCGCCCTGCTGGTCGGGGCGTTGGCCGTCGTGGCCGGGCTGCGGCGGGGACGGGTGGGGCGGGCGCTCGCGGCGGTCCGGGACCATGAGGCGGGGGCCTCGGCTGCGGGGGTCGGGGTGCCGGGGCTGAAGGTCGCGGTGTTCGTGGTGGGGGCGGGGCTCGCGGCGCTCGGTGGCGGGCTGCTGACGCTCGGGCTCCGCTCGTTCGACCCGACGGCGTACGACCCGGTGCGGGGGTTGTTGTGGTTCGCGGCGGTGGTGGTGCTGGGGGCGGACAGTCCGTTCGGGGCGTTGCTCGGGGCCGGGCTGCTGGTGGGGCTGGACGCGGGGGCGCGGGGCGGGGCCGCGGCGCTGGTGATCGGGGTGCTGGCGGTGTTGGTGGGGCGGCTTGGGCGAACCTTTCAAGCCCCTGCGGCGATGGAGCAGCGGGGTCCGGGGCGGAGCCCCGTGGCGCGGGGACGCCCGACCGCACCAAGACAGGAGCCGGCACCCGCTCCCCTCACCGCCGACCACCTCACCGTCACCTACGGCCCCCACCCCGCCCTCCAGGACGTGAGCGTCCGGATCCCCAGCGGCAGCGTCACCGCCGTGGTGGGGCCCAACGGGGCCGGGAAGAGCACCTTGTTCCACTGCCTCGCCGGGACCGTGCGCCCCAATGCGGGGCGGGTGCGGCTCGGGACACGGGACATCACGCGGCTCCCGGCGTACGCCCGGACGCGGCTCGGTGTCGCACGGACCTTTCAACAGCTCGTCGTCTTCCCGTCGTTGACCGTGGCCGAGAACATCCGGATCGGCGCCGAGCAGGGCCGCGTACGCGATCCGGCGGCCACCGGACGGATGACGCGGCTGTTCGGACTGCGGGGCGATCAGGAGACGGACGGCCTGTCCACGGGAACGTTGCGCCGCGTCGAACTGGGACGCGCGCTGGCGGGCGGCCCTCACGTGCTGCTGCTCGACGAGCCGACCGCCGGGCTCGACCCCGCCGAGGTCGCCGCCCTCGCCCGGCTGCTGCGGGCGCTCGCCGCCGACGGCATGGCGGTGCTCGTCGTCGAGCACGATCTGGACCTCGTCGCCGAGCTCGCGGACACCGTGCACGTGATGGCGGCGGGCCGCATCGTGGCTTCGGGCACGCCGCACTCCGTCCTCGACCGCACACCGGAGCGCTCATGACGTCCCGTCCCGGCGGCATCCAACTGCGCGACGCCCGCGTCCGCTACGGCCCCCTGGAGGCCCTGCACGGAGTCACGCTCGCCGCCCCCGCCCGCGCGGTCACCGTGCTGCTCGGGCCGAACGGCTCCGGGCGCACCACGGCCCTGCGCGCCCTCGCCGGCACCGTACGGCTCACCGCGGGGTCCGTGGTGTGGGACGGCGTCGACGTCACCCGGCACACCGCCCGGGCCCGCGCCGCGGCGGGCCTGCGCCTCGTACCCGACCGGCAGGCCGTCTTCGCGGGCCTCACCGTCGCCGAGAACCTCCGGCTGGCGGCCGGGGCCGGGGACTTCCGTGCCGCCCTCGACGCCTACCCGGAGCTGGGCCCCCTGCTCGACCGCCGCGCCGGCACCCTCTCCGGCGGCGAGCAGCGGATGCTCGCGGTCTCCCGCGCCCTGCTCGCCCCGGCCCGCGTCGTCCTCGTCGACGAGCCCGCGCAGGGCATGGCCCCTCCGGTCGCGGCCCGCACGTACGCCGTGCTGCGCGCCCTCGACGCCTGCGTGGTGCTGGCCGAGCAGCGGCTGCCGCCCGCCCTGCGCGGGGCGTCGCGAGTGTTCGTGTACGAACTCGGGCGCGGCGCGGTCGTGTTCCGGGGCGAGGCTAGCGAGCGTCCGACGGCTTCGGGTCGGGGATGACCAGCGTCGTCCCCTCCTCGAGGTGGTCCGGGTGCGGGCCGACCGTGTCGCTGTTGGCCTCGTAGAGCGCCTGCCCGCCGCCCTCGACGTGGAAGCGGCGCGCGACGGACGCCAGGGTGTCGCCGCGCTCCACGACGTGCACGCGGCCTTCGAGCCCGTACCGCTTGGAGCAGACCGGCCAGGCCTTCCAGCCCTGGGTGCGCAGCACCTCCTCCGCGACCTTGATCTGCTCGTCGCGGGTCGCGAGGTCGGCGCGCGGCGCGTACTGCAGTCCGCCGTGCTCCTCCCAGGTGGACTGGCGGAACTGGAGCCCGCCGTAGAAGGAGTTGCCGGAGTTCTCGTCCCAGTTGCCGCCGCTCTCGCACTCGGCGAGGCAGGACCACGGCCACTGGGTCTTGGCACATTCGTACGGCTCAAGGGCGTGCGCCTCGGCGGCGGCGCCGGCCGGCGGCGCGGCGAGCGCGAGCAGCACGCCCAGCAGGACCGCCACCCACGGCGCTCGGCCGTGGGCCTTCGGGTGCGTAGAGGTCGGGTGCATAGCGCGGACGGTAGGCAGCCGGTGCGCGGGCGTCCGGCGTGCCGCGCCGCGCCCGCGGCACGACCCCACCCGGTCGGCGCACCGGGTGGGGTCGCGGGGCCGGGGGCGGTCAGCGCAGCCGCAGCCGCTGCCCCGGCAGGATCAGGTCGGGGTCACCGCCGACCACCGACCTGTTGGTGGCGTAGAGGCGTTGCCAGGTGATGCCGTGCGTGGCGGCGATGCGGCCGAGGGTGTCGCCGCCGCGTACGACGTAGCCGCCGCGGCGGGCGGTGCCACGGTCGGTGTGGCCGGAATTGCGCTGCTGCTTGACGGC
This sequence comes from Streptomyces sp. EDA2-14, assembly GCF_054963755.1. Classification (NCBI taxonomy): domain Bacteria; kingdom Bacillati; phylum Actinomycetota; class Actinomycetes; order Kitasatosporales; family Streptomycetaceae; genus Streptomyces; species Streptomyces sp. EDA2-14. Next base: position 42,350 of record NZ_JBUEGE010000020.1, on the reverse strand, counting down.
CTTGGCCGCGGCCCGGGAAGCCGACTTCACCGCCTTGGGTGCCGACTTGGGTGCCGCCTTGGGTACGGCCCGGGACTCCGCTCGCACGCCCGGCGCGCTGCCGTACGCCCCGGCCCGCGCCGAACACGTGGGCCAGGCGCCCCAGCCCTGCGACCGCTGCACCTTGGTGGCCACGGCGATCTGCTGGGCCCGGCTGGCCCGATCGGCGGTCGCCGCGTGGGCACCTCCGCCGTACGCGCGCCACGTGCTTGCGGAGAACTGGAGCCCACCGTAGTAGCCGTTACCGGTGTTGATGTGCCAGTTTCCACCGCTCTCGCAGCGTGCGATGCGGTCCCACACGCCGCCGTCGGCCGCGGGGGCGGGGCCGGCGAGGGCGAGGAGACCGAGTGGGGCGGCTAGGGCCATCCCGGCGAAGACCGCTGTCGTGCGTGCCGTACGTATCGGCGCGGACATGAGATCCCTCTCGTGGACTGCTCGGTGCGGACGGCGGTGGAATCTAGGCAGCGCGCGGCGGCCCCGGCAACAAGGAGCCCGTCCCGCCAGGCCAGTTCGCCGTTACCCGAAGTACCGACGATTTCCGGCCACACGATACATACGGGGATTTCAGTATTTGTCGACCTGTCGGCTTCGCGATCTGTGACCCACTTCACCGGTCCAACTTCCTTGGAAAACCAACAAGTTGGCATGGAGTGACACATTCCGGAGGTTCGTTCACGGTGTGCGCCGGATGAGGTGATTCCGTTCGGATCCGAGCGTGACCGACGACACAGATCACCCGTTGAGCCTGTATAAGCACTCGCCTGACCGCGGCCGATCACCCCGATCGGTCCGACAGATCCCTGAGGAGTCCCCGTGCCTCGCTTGCTCGACGTCAGCAACGACGTACGCGCCGAGATCGGCGACGAAGAAGCCGACCGACTGCTGGCCGGGGACAATGCCCCCGGCAGCTACGACTGCACCTCCTGCCGCACGCCCGGAGACTCGCAGCAGCAGCCGACCAGCACCGTCCTGTTCGTCGGCGACGAGACCGCCGTTCTCGCCTTCGCCCATGCCACCTGCCTGCCCTCGCAGGTCGTCCAGGTCGCGGAGGACCAGCTGCAGGGCGCCGTGCAGTCCGTCAGCGGCGGCCCCGCGGCCGCCGGCGCCGACGGCACCCCGGCCCCGCCCGCGCAAGCCGTGCTCGGCGTGACCAGCGGCCTCGTCCTGCTCGGTGACACGGTGCACCCGGCGCTCGTCGTCGAGCCGACCGGCCCCATCGCCCGCCCGGGCACCACCACGGACGGGGACGACTTCCTGCCGCTCCTGATCGAGCAGGGCTTCATGCCGGTCACCGAGCTGTCCGAGGCCCCCTCGGGGCTGCCCGGCTGGTCGGTGCTGCTCGCCATGGGCCAGCTGCACGCGATCCTGCAGCCCGGCATCGGCGGCTCCCCCGCCCAGGTCGCCTGGTGGCAGGCGCACCAGCCGCTCCTGGTGACGGAGGGCTGGCGGACCGCGGCGAACAAGACGCAGACGGTGCTCGTCTTCGCCGCCTCCTCCGGTTCGATCGGCCACCAGCCGCGCGAGGACCTGCTGCGCCAGGCTCTCGACAAGGCTGCCGCCAACGGACGTCTGGTCGCCGCCGCGATGCCGCTCGCCGGCACCTGAGCCGACCCCGGAAGCGCTCCAGGGCCCCCACGAACACGCCGGTCACACCGCTGACAGCCAGCAACAGCGCAGGCCAAGGGCGCATCCCGTCGGGGGCCCTGTTCGTTGGCACATACGTGCACCCATACGACCCGACCTCATCCAGCGCGCCCGCTCCGTCCCGACGACCCCAGCAGTATCCGAACCCCATCCCGTCGATGCGTCCCGCGGAGGACCGGCCCGGCGGCCACGCCGCGGGCGGCCACGCGGGGAGCGGTCCATCGGTGACCCCGATCTACGACGCCCTGTACGCGGAGTGGCGCCGGTCCTTCCGGACGCTGCCCGGCGACCGCAGCGGCGAGGACGACCCGGGGTTCAGGGGCTTCGATCCGGGCTTCGGCGCGCGCCCGCACCAGCACACCCCGCACCATCCGCCGCGCTGGCAGCCGTACCCGCAGCAGCAGCACGCCACGGGGCGGCACTTTCCCCCGGCCCTGCCGCCGGGGCCGCGCCGGGAGCACTGACCTCCCGCGCCTCGCACAGGAAAACGCCGCCGGTGGATGTCTCCACCGGCGGCGTTCGTCCGTACCGCTTACTGCCGTCTACTTCTTCTTGCCGCGCTTCTCGCGCACCCGCACGGAAATGTGGATCGGCGTGCCCTCGAAGCCGAACTCCTCGCGCAGGCGGCGCTCGATGAAGCGGCGGTAGCCGTGCTCGATGAAGCCGGAGGAGAAGAGCACGAACCGGGGCGGCTTGGAGGCGGCCTGCGTGCCGAACAGGATGCGGGGCTGCTTTCCGCCGCGCACCGGGTGCGGGTGGGAGGCGACGAGCTCACCGAGGAAGGCGTTGAGCCGGCCCGTCGGGATGCGCGTCTCCCAGCCCTCCAGGGCCGTCTCGATCGCGGGGACCAGCTTCTCCATGTGGCGGCCCGTGCGCGCCGACACGTTCACCCGCGGCGCCCAGGCGACCTGGCCCAGCTCGGTCTCGATCTCGCGCTCCAGGTAGTAGCGACGCTCCTCGTCGAGGGTGTCCCACTTGTTGAACGCGAGGACGACCGCGCGGCCCGCCTCGACCGCCATCGTCACGATCCGCTGGTCCTGGATGGAGATCGACTCGGAGGCGTCGATCAGGATGACCGAGACCTCCGCCTTCTCCACGGCGGCCGCGGTGCGCAGCGAGGCGTAGTAGTCGGCGCCCTGCTGGAGGTGGACGCGCTTGCGGATGCCCGCCGTGTCGACGAACTTCCAGGTGACGCCGCCGAGCTCGATCAGCTCGTCGACCGGGTCGCGGGTGGTGCCCGCCAGCTCGTTGACGACGACGCGGTCCTCGTTGGCCACCTTGTTCAGGAGCGAGGACTTGCCGACGTTCGGGCGGCCGATCAGAGCGATACGGCGCGGTCCGCCGAGGCCCGCGCCGCCGAAGGTCTGCTGCGGGGCCTCCGGGAGGGCCTCCAGGACGGCGTCGAGCATGTCGCCGGTGCCGCGGCCGTGCAGCGAGGAGACCGGGTGCGGCTCGCCGATGCCGAGGGACCACAGGTACGAGGCGTCCGCCTCGCCGCTCGGGCCGTCGACCTTGTTGGCGCAGAGCACGACCGGCTTGTTCGCCTTGCGCAGCAGGCGCACGACGGCCTCGTCGGTGTCGGTGACGCCGACCTTGGCGTCGACGACGAAGACGACGGCGTCGGAGGCCTCGATCGCGTACTCGGCCTGCGCGGCCACGGACGCGTCGATGCCGAGCACGTCCTGCTCCCAGCCGCCGGTGTCGACGACCTTGAAGCGGCGGCCCGCCCACTCGGCCTCGTACGTGACGCGGTCGCGGGTGACGCCCGGCTTGTCCTCGACGACTGCCTCGCGGCGCCCGATGATGCGGTTCACCAGGGTCGACTTGCCGACATTCGGGCGGCCGACGACGGCGAGGACGGGCAGCGGCCCGTGGCCCGCGGCGTCGAGCGCGCCCTCGACGTCGTCGAGGTCGAAGCCCTCCTCCGCGGCGAGCTCCATGAACTCCGCGTACTCCGCGTCGCCGAGCTCCCCGTGCTCGTGTTCCGGGGATCCCTCGGGCTGGATCTGGTCGTTCATGAAGTCCGTACCTCGTCGTTCATTCGTGGTGATCGGTGCGCCCGCCTCGTGTCAGGAAAGCCGCACTACTGAAAGTCTCGCTCAGCGCCCGGTCAGGCGCCTGGCGTTTTCCAGGTGGCTGGTGAGCCGGTCCTGGATGCGCACGGTGGCCTCGTCGAGGGCCTTGCGCGTGCGCTGCCCGCTGCCGTCGCCCGCCTCGAAGGGGTCGCCGAAGACGACGTCGACCCGGCTCCTGAACGGGGGCAGCTTCTTTATCAACCGTCCAGGGCGCTCCGTGCTTCCCAGCACGGCGACCGGGACGATCGGCGCCCCGCTGCGCACCGCGAAGTACGAGAGTCCGGCCCGCAGCGAGGCGAAGTCGCCCTCGCCGCGCGTGCCCTCGGGGAAGATGCCGAGCACGCCGCCGCCGGAGAGGACGCCGAGCGCCCGCGTGATGGCCGTACGGTCCGCGCTCGTGCGGTCGACCTTCACCTGCCCGATCCCGTCGAGGAAGGGGCCGAGCGGGCCGACGAACGCCTCCTGCTTGATCAGGAAGTGCGTCGGCCGCGGGGCGACGCCCATGACCATGGGGCCGTCGATGTTGTGGGAGTGGTTCACGGCGAGGATCACCGGTCCGGTCGCCGGGACCCGCCAGGACCCCAGGACCCGCGGCTTCCACAGCCCGTACATGAGGCCGACACCGATGCGCCGACCTACTTCGGCGCCCCGCTCGGAAGGCGCGTCCGTCACTTCGAGTCCCGCTTCTCCTCGACCAGGGTGACGACGCACTCGATGACCTGCTGCAGCGTGAGGTCGCTGGTGTCGACCTCGACGGCGTCGCCGGCCTTGGCCAGCGGCGACGCCTTGCGGCTCGAGTCGGCCTTGTCGCGGGCGACGAGGGCCTCCTGCGTGGCCTTCACGTCGGAGCCCTTGAGCTCTCCGGAGCGGCGGGCGGCGCGGGCCTCGGGCGAGGCGGTGAGGAAGATCTTCAGGTCGGCGTCGGGCAGCACGGTCGTACCGATGTCACGGCCCTCGACGACGATGCCCTTCTCGGCACCGAGGGCGATGGAGCGCTGCAGCTCGGTGATCCGGGCGCGCACCTCGGGGACGGCGCTGACGGCGCTGACCTTGGAGGTGACCTCGGGCGTACGGATCGGTCCCGCGACGTCCGTGCCGTCCACCGTGATGGTGGGCGCCGACGGGTCGGTGCCGGAGACGATGTCGGCCTTGCCGGCGACAGCGGCGATCGCGGACGGGTCGTCGAGGTCGATGCCGTTGTTCACCATCCACCAGGTGATCGCCCGGTACTGGGCTCCGGTGTCCAGGTAGCTGAGGCCGAGCTGGGCGGCGACGGCCTTCGAGGTGCTCGACTTGCCCGTGCCGGAGGGTCCGTCGATGGCGACGATCACTGCTGCGGCGGCGGTCGCGGCGGTTTCCATAGGTGACGGACACCTTTCTCAGTGCACGGGGGCATGGGTACGAGGCGCGGAAGCGCCCCGTACAAGGTTACTGGCTCCGGAAGACCCCTTCTTACGTGCCTCCACGGGCCTCGTTACTGGCGCATCGCCCAGCCCCGCTCGCGCAGCGCGGCGGCCAGCTTGGGCGCCGCGGCGGGCTGCACCATGAGCTGGATGAAGCCGGCCTGCTGCCCGGTCGCGTGCTCGATGCGCACGTCCTCGATGTTGACCCCCGCGGCGCCCGCGTCCGCGAAGATCCGGGCCAGCTCGCCGGGCTCGTCGGAGATGAGGACGGCCACGGCCTCGTACGCCGCCGGGGCCGCGCCGTGCTTGCCGGGCACCCGGGTCTGGCCCGCGTTGCCACGCCGGAGCATGGTCTCGACGCCGTCCGCGCCCTCGCGCCGCTTGGCGTCGTCGGAGGACTGCAGGGAGCGCAGCGCCTGCACCGTCTCCTCCAGGTCGCCCGCGACGGCGGAGAGCAGGTCGGCGACGGGTCCCGGGTTCGCGGAGAGGATGTCGATCCACATCCGCGGGTCGGAGGCCGCGATCCGCGTCACGTCGCGGATGCCCTGTCCGCACAGTCGTACGGCGGCCTCCTCGGCGTGCTCCAGGCGGGCCGCGACCATGCTGGAGACCAGGTGCGGCATGTGCGAGACGAGCGCGACGGCCCGGTCGTGGGAGTCGGCGTCCATCACGACGGGGACGGCCCGGCACAGGGCGACCAGTTCGAGGGCGAGGTTCAGGACCTCGGTGTCCGTGTCCCGGGTCGGGGTCAGCACCCACGGCCGCCCCTCGAAGAGGTCGGCGCTGGCCGCGAGCGGGCCGCTGCGCTCACGGCCCGACATCGGGTGCGTGCCGATGTACGGGGCGAGGTCGAGGCCCAGCTCCTCCAGCTCGCGGCGCGGTCCGCCCTTGACGCTGGCGACGTCGATGTAGGCGCGGGCGACGCCTCGGCGCATGGCGTCGGCGAGCTGCGCGGCGACGTGCGCGGGCGGCACCGCGACGATGCACAGGTCGACGGAGCCCTCGGGCGCCTCGTCGGTCCCCGCGCCGAGCGCGGCGGCGGTGCGGGCCTGCCCCGGGTCGTGGTCGGCGAGGTGCACGGTGACGCCGCGGGAGGCCAGGGCCAGGGCTGCGGAGGTGCCGATCAGGCCGGTGCCGATGACGAGTGCGGTTCTCACTGGGCGATGTCCTTGCGGAGAGTGGCCGCGGCACCGAGGTAGACGTGCGCGACCTCGGCCTTGGTCCGCTCGGTCTCGATGTGCGCGAGGATCCGGACGACGCGCGGCAGGGCGCCCGCGATGTCGAGTTCCTGCGCGCAGATCAGGGGCACGTCGACGATGCCGAGCTTGCGGGCGGCGGCGGCCGGGAAGTCGGAGTGCAGATCGGGCGTGGCCGTGAACCAGATGGAGATCAGGTCGTCGGCGGTCAGCTCGTTCCGCTCGAGGACGGCGGTGAGCAGCTCACTGACCTGCTCGTCCATGTGCCCGGCCTCGTCCCGATCGAGTTGGACGGCGCCCCGGACCGCTCGTACCGCCACGTCACTGCCCCTTTGCTGGTTTTCCCCGTGCCCGTCATTGGTATAGGTGGCCCAGCGTAGTCAAGGCGGGTGACACGGGTGTGGGGCGCCCGTCTGCCGAGACGGGCGCCGCCGCACGCACCCGTGCGCCGCCGGGTCAGAGCTTCTGCTGCTTGATCAGGTCCTCCAGGGAGCCGGACGCCGGCACCTGGCCTTCGGGGGTGAGCCGGTCGACGACCTGCGGCAGGTCCCGGGCCACCTGCGCGGCCGCCTCGTCGCGGCTGACGCCTGCCTCGGCCGCGGCCCTGTCGAGGGCGTCGTCGGGCAGAGCCTGTTTGACCTGGTCGGCGCTGATCGGCTGGTTGTCGCCCGGGCCGACCCACGACGTGAGCTGGTCCCGGTCGACGAGGCCGGACTTCGTGAGCATGTCGAGGAGCCCGCCGAGCGGATTGGACCCGCCTCCGGCGCTCGCGCCGCCCGCTCCGCCCGCACCGCCTCCGAGGAGGCCGCCGAGCAGCGAGCCGAGGATGTTGCCGCCGCCGGACGATCCGCCCTGGCCGCCGCCTCCGCCGAGGAGACCGCCGAGCAGACCGCCCAGATCGTTACCGGCCATGACCACGCGCCTTTCCGTGCATTTCGGTAAACCCGGACCACCTCAATGTCGCCCGAACCGCCCCCTGTCGCCACCCGGCCGGAGCTGCTTGCATGGATGCGGTACCGCTGCCGCCTCGGGGGGAGGCCCGGTCATGAAGCGCTCGGGCCCGCTGTACACCTTGTTCGCAGGGCTGGCCCTCGGCCTGTTCGTGCTGTCGCTCAACGCGACGACCGGCGAGGGCACTTCGTCGTACGGAAAGGCCCCGGCGGCGACGGCCTCGCCCGCGCCCTCCGCCTCGCCGTCCGCCGCCACCCCGCCCACGAAGGCGAGTGCGTCGCCGAGCGCTTCGCGGGCCGCCCGCCCCAAGACGAACTACGCGGGCCGCACGGACGACGACACGTCCGCGATCTCCGTCTCCGTACGCGGCGACAAGGCGATCGCCTACTTCTGCGACGGCCGCTCCAAGGAGTCGTGGATGAAGGGGAACGTCGAGGACGACGGCTCCATGAAGCTGACCGGCAAGCACGGCGCGAAGCTGGACGGCAGGCTCGTCGGCGACCGGATCCGCGGCACCACGACCGTCGCCGAGCACCCCTACGGCTTCTCGGCGAAGAAGGCCGTCAAGCCGTCCGGCCTGTACCGGGCGACCACCGAGGTGCGCGGCGCGAAGATCGACGGCGGCTGGATCGTGCTGCCCGACGGGAGCCAGGTCGGCATCGTGCGCCGGGACGACGAGCCGTCCGCCGCGCCCCGCATCGATCCGGCGACGGGCGAGGTCACGGTCGACGGCGACAGCCTGACGGCCCGCCCGGTCGTCCCCTGAGCACCACGCAGAGGGTTCAGAGAGGGGTCCCATGACCGTCGACCCGAACGCCGCCACCCAGAGCTTCCCGAGCCCCGACCACCGCCGCCCGTCCGCGGCCCGCTATCTGGTCCCCGCGCTCGTCGCGGCGGTGGTGGCCGTGGCGCTCGGCGCGTACGGCAGGGTGCACGATCCGACGGGCACGGCGTTCAACCTCGCCGGCTTCTCCAGCACGGGGGCGGTGAAGTCCTGGCTGGCGACGGCGGCCTTCGCCTTCGCGCTCGTCCAGGTCGTCTCGGCGTTCATGGTGTACGGGAAGCTGCGCGGCCCGTCGTGGGCGCCCGCGCTGCACCGCTGGTCGGGCCGGATCGCGTTCCTGCTCGCGGTCCCGGTGGCGGTGCACTGCCTCTACGCGCTCGGCTACCAGACGTACTCGACCCGCGTGCTGTGGCATTCGTTCCTCGGCTGCTTCTTCTTCGGCGCGTTCAGCGCCAAGATGCTGCTGCTGCGCGCGGAGCGGCTGCCGGGCTGGCTGCTTCCGGTGGTCGGCGGTCTTGTCTTCGCGGTTCTGACGCTGCTGTGGTTGACGTCGGCACTGTGGTTCTTCCGGACGGTGGGAGTGACGACATGAGGCGCACCGCGTCCCGCAGGAGCGTGCTGGTCGTCGGCGCCGCGGCCCTTGCGGCGGGCTGCAGCAAGTACGGGGACGAGAGCGGAGGAGGCGAGGGCACCTCCGAGCCGGAGTCCTCGCCCCCGGCCTCCGCGTCGAAGGGCGGAGGCGGCGGGAAGCCGCCCGCCGCCGACGTGCTGACGAAGACCTCCGACATCCCGGTCGGCGGCGGCAAGGTCTTCCCCGCCGAGAAGGTCGTGGTGACCCAGCCGGCCCGGGGCGACTTCAAGGCGTTCTCCGCGATCTGCACGCACCAGGGCTGCACGGTCAAGGACGTGTCGGGCGGCACCATCAACTGCCCGTGCCACGGATCGAAGTTCAGGATCGCCGACGCCTCGGTGGCGCACGGCCCCGCGGCACGCCCCCTCGACACGCGGCAGATCAAGGTCACCGGAAATTCGATCACGCTGGCGTGAGGCGGCGGCCTACGCTCCAGGCATGAACCACGAGCACCTGGTGCGCGACCACACCGTCTACTCCTGTGTCATGGGCTCGCGCGCCTTCGGCCTGGCCACGGACGCGAGCGACACGGACCGCCGTGGCGTGTACCTGGCCCCGACGCCGCTGTTCTGGCGCTTCGAGAAGCCGCCGACGCACGTCGAGGGCCCGGCCGATGAACAGTTCTCGTGGGAGCTGGAGCGCTTCAGCGCGCTGGCGCTGCGCGCCAACCCGAACGTCCTGGAGTGCCTGCACTCCCCGCTCGTCGAGCACGTCACGGACACGGGCCGCGAACTGCTCTCGCTGCGCGACGCGTTCCTCTCGCGCCAGGCGTACGAGACGTTCATCCGCTACGCCGTCGGGCAGCGCAGGAAGCTCGAGGCGGACGTCCGCATCCACGGCGCCCCGCGCTGGAAGCACGCCATGCACCTGCTGCGCCTCCTGGTCTCCTGCCGGGACCTGCTGCGCACGGGGCGCCTGACGATCGACGTGGGCGAGGAGCGCGAGGCGCTGCTCGCGGTGAAGCGCGGCGAGGTGTCCTGGGCGGAGGTGGACCGCCGGATGACCCGCCTCGCGGCCGCGGCGGACGAGGCGGCGGCCCGCACCCCGCTGCCGCCGGAGCCGGACCGCGCCCGCGTGGAGGACTTCCTGGTCCGCACGCGGCGTGCCTCCGCCGCGCTCAGCCCGTGACCGGCGGGTCCCACTCCGCCCCGAACCGCAGCAGCTCCTCGCGGTGCTCGATCCGCTCCACCCAGTCCTTCGGCCACGCCTCGGCGCCGAGCCGGGCGCCCGCGAACGCCCCGGCGAGCGCCGCGATCGAGTCCGAGTCCCCCGAGGTGCAGGCCGCGCGGCGCAGGGCGAGCACGGGGTCGTCGACGAACTGCAGGAAGCACAGCAGGGCGGTGGCGAGGGCCTCCTCGGCGATCCAGCCCGCGCCCGTGGCGAGGCAGGGGTCGAGCTCCGGGTTGGCCTCGCGCACGGCGCTGTCCAGGCGTTCGAGTACGGCGAGGCACTCGTCCCAGCCGCGCGCGACGAACGCCTCGGGGGTCGGATCGTCGCCCCGCGTCCACAGGTCGCCGAGCCAGCGCGCGTGGTAGGTCTCCCGGTTCTCGTAGGCGTACGAACGCAACCTGCCGACCAGGCCCGTCGGTTCGGCGCCCGTGGCGAGGAGGTGCACGGCGTGCGCGGTGAGGTCGGCGGCGGCGAGGCCCGTGGGGTGGCCGTGGGTGAGGCCCGCCTGGAGCTGGGCGGCGCCCGCGCGCTGTTCGTCGGAGAGGCCGGGGGCGAGGCCGAGGGGAGTGACGCGCATGTTGGCGCCGCAGCCCTTGGAGTGGAGCTGGCTGGCCTCCTGCCAGGACCGGCTCCCGGTCTCCAGCAGGCCGCACGCGCGCAGGCAGGTGTTGCCGGGCGCCCGGTTGTTGTCGGGCGAGCGGTACCAGTCGACGAACTCCGCGCGCAGCGGCCCCTCGAACGGTTCGGGACCGAGCGGCCCGCGCTCCGTCGCGGTGCGCAGCGCCCGCGCCACGGCGAGCGCCATCTGCGTGTCGTCGGTGATGTAGGCGACGGGGTGGCCCGGCAGCTCCATCTCGCGCCAGGGCCCGCACTTGGCGAGGATCGCCGGTACGTCGTTGAACTCGGTCGGGAAGCCGAGCGCGTCCCCGAGGGCGAGGCCGAGCAGGGATCCGGTGGCGGGGCTGTGGGGCGGCGTCATCGGCGGGTTCCTTCCGAGGGCTCGTGCGCGGGGCGCAGCAGCGGAGGGTGCAGTGAGGTGGCGCCGCCCGCCCGGTACAGCGCCGCGGGTTTGCCGCGCCCGCCGGTGAGCCGGGAGGCGCCGGGGATCCGCTCGACGAAGCCGGGCGTCGCGAGCACCTTGCGGCGGAAGTTCGCCGGGTCGAGCTCGGTCCCCCACACCACTTCGTAGACCTGGCGCAGCTCGCCGAGCGTGAACTCGGGCGGGCAGAACCCGGTGGCCAGGCAGGTGTACTCCAGCTTCCCGCCGATACGGTCGTGGGCGTCGGCGAGGATCCGGTCGTGGTCGAAGGCGAGCGGGCCCTGCGTCCCGTACGGGAGCCAGGCGGCCCGTGCCGCGTCCCCGCCGCCGTGGGCCTGCGGGGCGTCGGGCACCAGCGCGGCGAAGGCGACGGACACCACCCGCATCCTGGGGTCGCGCCCCGGTTCGCTGTACGTCCGCAGCTGCTCCAGGTGCAGACCGGCGACGTCGGTGAGCCCGGTCTCCTCGGCCAGCTCGCGCCGTGCGGCGGTCTCGGCGGCCTCGTGCGGCTCCAGGAAGCCGCCGGGCAGCGCCCACCGTCCCGCGTACGGCTCGTGCCCCCGCTCGACGAGCAGGATGTGCAGTCGCCCGGAGCGGAGGGTGAACACGGCGAGGTCGACGGTGACGGCGAAGGGTTCGTAGGCGTACTTGTCGTAGCCCGCCACGGGGCTGTTGTCGGACATGCGAAGACCCCCTCCCTTATTGGTCCAATCGACCTTAAAAGGAGGGGGCGCCGCACACAAGACCCGGGACAGCAAGACCCGGGACACAAGGTCCGAGGAGGTACGACCTACAGGTCGACCTCCTTCATCAGCATGCCGACCTCGGTGTTCGACAGGCGGCGCAGCCAGCCCGACTTCTGGTCGCCCAGCGTGATCGGGCCGAAGGCGACCCGCACCAGCTTGTCGACCGGGAAGCCTGCCTCGGCCAGCATCCGCCGCACGATGTGCTTGCGGCCCTCGTGCAGGGTGACCTCGACGAGGTAGTTCTTGCCGGTCTGCTCGACGACGCGGAAGTGGTCCGCGCGCGCGTACCCGTCCTCCAGCTCGATGCCGTCCTTGAGCCGCTTGCCCAGGTCGCGCGGGATCGGGCCGACGAGGTGCGCGAGGTAGACCTTCTTCACGCCGTACTTGGGGTGCGTGAGGCGGTGGGCCAGCTCACCGTGGTTGGTGAGCAGGATGACGCCCTCGGTCTCCGTGTCGAGCCGCCCCACGTGGAAGAGCCGCGTCTCACGGTTCTGCACGTAGTCGCCCAGGCACTGCCGCCCCTCGTTGTCCTCCATCGTGGAGACGACACCGACCGGCTTGTTCAGCGAGAAGAACTGGTACGACTGCGTGGCCACGGTCAGCCCGTCGACCTTGATCTCGTCCTTCTCCGTGTCGACGCGCAGCCCCTGCTCGAGCACGATCTCGCCGTTGACCTCGACACGGGCCTCGTCGACGAGCTCCTCGCAGGCGCGCCGCGAACCGTAACCGGCACGGGCGAGCACCTTCTGCAGCCGCTCGCCCTCCTGCTCGGCACCGGGGAACGTCTTGGGGAGCTTGACGTCCTTCTTGCCCGCGTACCGCTCGCGGTTGCGCTCCTCGGACCGCGTCTCGTACTCACGCGAACGCGAGGGAGCCGTGCGGTCGCGGCCGGAGCCCTGACCGCGCTTGGGACCGCCCTTGGCGCCGCCGCGCGCGGAGGCGCCGCGGCCCGACTTCGGACCCTCCTTCGAGGCGTTCGGCCCTACGTCGTAGAGCCGCTCCTCGGGACGCGGCCGCTTCGGGCGGGCGCTGCCCTGCTGCTTGTCGTCGCGGTTGTTGCCTGCGCCGCGGTAGTTACCGCGGCCGCCGCTCTTCCCGCCGCGGCCGCCGCTGTTGCCACCACGGCTCCCGCCGTTGTTTCCGCTGCTGTTCCTGCCGCTACTGCTTCGCATCAAAGTTCCGTCTGGTCGTGTACTGCTGCGACACCCGGCGCATCGGGTGCATCCGGGTCGAACGACGGAACACCCTCCTGCGTATCGCCCTCGATCGCGTCCGCCTCGGGGAGGAAGGGCGCGAGCTCCGGCAGCTCGTCCAGGCCGCGCAGGCCCGTCCGCTCCAGAAAGTAGTTCGTCGTCCTGTACAGGATCGCACCTGTTTCGGGTTCCGCGCCCGCCTCCTCCACCAGCCCCCGCTGCAACAGGGTCCTCATGACCCCGTCGCAGTTCACTCCGCGCACCGCGGAGACCCGGGAACGGCTGACCGGCTGGCGGTACGCGACGACGGCGAGGGTCTCCAGGGCCGCCTGGGTGAGCCTCGCCACCTGCCCGTCCAGGACGAAGCCCTCGACGGCGGCGGCGTACTCGGGACGGGTGTAGAACCGCCAGCCGCCCGCCACGAGCCGCAGCTCGAAGCCGCGCCCCTGTACGCGGTACTCGTCGGCCAGCTCCCGCAGCGCGTCGCTCACGGCCCGCCGGGGCCGCTGCAGGATCTTGGCCAGGTGTTCCTCGGTGGCGGGCTCGTCGACCACCATGAGTACGGCTTCGAGGGCGGGCCTGAGCTCCAGCTCCGCCACGCCACCGGGGTCCTGCTCGCTCATGTGGCGGCCTCCTTTTCCTCGGGCACGTCCGGCACCTCGGGCGCCCTGTCGAACTCGTCCGTCACCACGGGCTCGGCCTCCGCCTCTCCCCCGGTCCAGCGCACGACCAGCTCCCCCAGCGGGGTCTCCTGGTCAAGGCCGACGGCCTTCTCGCGGTACAGCTCGAGCAGTGCGAGGAACCGGGCGACGACGGTGAGGGTGTCGTCGGTGTCGGCCACCAGCTCCCGGAACCGGACCTCGCCGGCCTCCTTGAGCCGGGCGACGACCAGCTGCGCCTGCTCCTGCACGCTCACCAGCGGGGCGTGGATGTGCTCGACGTACACCTGCGGCTTGGGCTTGGGCTGCATCGCCTTCACGGCGAGCCTGGCGAAGCCCTCGGCGCCGATGTTGATGACGACCTCGGGCAGCAGGTCGGCGTGGTGCGGTTCGAGTCCGACGGTGCGCGGGTAGCGCCGCGCCTCGTCCTCCATCCGGCCGCTGAAGATGTCGGCGATGTGTTTGTACGCGCGGTACTGCAGCAGCCGCGCGAACAGCAGGTCGCGCGCCTCCAGGAGCGCCAGGTCCGCCTCGTCCTCCACCTCGGCGGCGGGCAGCAGGCGGGCGGCCTTCAGATCGAGCAGCGTGGCGGCGACGACCAGGAACTCGGTCGTCTGGTCCAGGTCCCAGTCGGGCCCCATGGCCCGGATGTGGGCCATGAACTCATCGGTGACCTTGGAGAGCGCGACCTCGGTGACGTCGAGCTTGTGCTTCGAGATGAGCTGCAACAGAAGATCGAACGGCCCCTCGAAATTGTCGAGCCGGACCTTGAACTTCCCGTCGTCGACCTCGGGCTCGGTCTCGGGCTCCGCGACCTCGGGCTCCGCAGCCTCGGCCTCCGGCTCCGTCTCCTCGGGTTCCGAGGGCTCGGGTTCCGACGGCTCGGGTTCCGACGGCTCGGGCTCCGGCGCCGGATCCTGCTCGGGCTCGGGCTCGGGCGTGGAGAGCGCACCACGGCCCAGCGCACGCCGACGACCGTGCGAAGACGGCTCAGAGGATTCGTTCACGGGCATCACTGCCGGAGGCTACCGCTACCGCCCACGCAGCCGACGTACAAGAATGCTCGCGTCCCCACGGGACTCGAGATCGGCGAGGACGACCGCGACCGCCTCGCGCACGATGCGCCCCCGGTCCACGGCGAGCCCGTGCTCCCCGCGCAGCACGAGCCGCGCGTGCTCGAGGTCCATCAGCTCCTCGGCGGACACGTACACGGTGATCTTCTCGTCGTGCCGCTCGCGCCCGCTGGGCCGCCGGTTGGCCGCCCGCGACCGCTTCCGCGCCGCCGCGGTGGAACTGCGCCCACCGGAACCTTCCTGCGCCCCGCCGGAGCTGCGCCGCGCGGTCTTCTCCGCGGCCTTCTCGGCGGCCTCGGTGGCACCGCCGCGACTGCGCGAACCGGCCTCCGACTCGGCCTCGGCGGCGGAGTGTTCGCCGGAACCGGAGGACGCCGGAGCCGGCTCCGCGTCACCGTCGGAGGCGGCGGCCGCCTCGTCGCTCTCCCCGGCAGGCGGGGGAACCCGCGCCTCGCCGTTCGCCGACCGTCTCGGCGACGACGCCTGCAGTCCCATGCCCCCGGTCGTACGGAACAGTTCGTCGGCCCCCGGCAGACTCACTCGGCGTGACACCGGGCGAGCACCTCCCTGGCAAGCTGGCGATAGGCCGCGGCACCGACCGAGTTCGAGGCGTACGTGGTGATCGGTTCACCGGCGACCGTGGTCTCCGGGAAGCGAACGGTCCGGCCGATCACCGTGTGGTAGACGTTGTTGTCGAACGCCTCGACCACGCGCGCGAGCACCTCTCGGCTGTGCACGGTCCGCGAGTCGTACATCGTGGCGAGGATGCCGTCGAGCTCCAGGTCCGGGTTGAGCCGCTCCTGGACCTTCTCGATCGTCTCGGTCAGCAGGGCCACACCGCGCAGCGCGAAGAACTCGCACTCCAGCGGGACGATGACCTTGTGAGCGGCCGTCAGGGCGTTCACGGTCAGCAGGCCGAGCGAGGGCTGACAGTCGATCACGATGTAGTCGTAGTCGGCCATCAGCGGCTTCAGGGCCCGCTGCAGCGTGGACTCGCGCGCCACCTCGCTCACCAACTGCACCTCGGCAGCCGACAGGTCGATGTTGCTGGGGAGCAGGTCCATGTTCGGAACCGCGGTCTTCAGCAGGACCTCGTCGGCGGCCATGCCCCGCTCCATGAGCAGGTTGTAGACCGTGAGGTCGAGTTCCATCGGGTTCACACCCAGGCCCACGGAGAGCGCGCCCTGCGGGTCGAAGTCGACGAGCAGGACCCGGCGGCCGTACTCGGCGAGCGCGGCACCCAGGTTGATGGTCGACGTGGTCTTGCCGACGCCGCCCTTCTGGTTGCACATCGCGATGATCTTCGCGGGGCCGTGGTCCGTCAGCGGTCCTGGAATCGGGAAGTACGGCAGCGGACGCCCGGTGGGGCCGACGCGCTCGCGGCGCTGCCGGGCAGCGTCAGGGGCGAGCGTGGCCGCGTACTCGGGGTCCGGCTCGTATTCGGCGTCGGGGTCGTAGAAGTGTCCGTCGGGGGACAGTTCGTCGTAGTCGGCGAAGTGGCTGTGTGTGTCACCACTTCGGTCGCCGGCCATGGCGTTCACGTGATGGCCATCCATGCTCTGGTCTGCTGTCTGCGTCGGCGTCTGCTGGGGGATGCCCTGACAACTGCTCTGCTGGGCAGCGAAGGTACGCACAGCGACGGGGCCGACAGCCTGAAGCCCCGCGGGAACCTGTCCGCCTGGCTGGCCACCTCCGGGAGTAAATGTCGACTCATTCACAAGTCGTCTTACCTCCTTGGATGTGACCAGGAACATTTATCGATAGGTCAGCGTGGCACCATGCCGACGGTTGGCGACTCTATGGCGTGTCACCGCTCCGCAGCAACACAATCCGCCGGACCCGGCACGATGTGTCGGTAACGAAACACCCTCATGTCAAGGGCGTACGACGGCTCTTCGGTGCATTTCGTCGCTGCGCGAATCGGTTAAAGGGTTACGTTCAAGGCGAGTTGACCATGTCCGGACCCGTACCGATCCCCGTACACGTACGGCCGGACCCCTCGCAAGGTCCGGCCGTAGGCGTGAGATTGACGACTTTTGTTGACGTCGCCTTGGAGACAGGTCAGCCGAGGAGGCTCTCCAGCTCGACGTGCTCGAGGCCGTGCGCCTCGGCGACCTCCTTGTAAACGACCTTGCCGTCATGGGTGTTGAGGCCCAGGGCGAGGGCGGGGTCGCGGCGCAGGGCCTCGGCCCAGCCGCGGTTGGCCAGCTCGACGATGTACGGCATCGTCGCGTTGGTCAGCGCGTACGTCGAGGTGTTGGGCACGGCGCCGGGCATGTTGGCGACGCAGTAGAAGACCGAATTGTGCACCTTGAAGGTCGGCTCGGCGTGCGTGGTGGCGTGCGAGTCCTCGAAGCAGCCGCCCTGGTCGATCGCGATGTCGACAAGGACACTTCCCGGCTTCATACGGGACACGAGCTCGTTGGTGACCAGCTTCGGCGCCTTGGCGCCGGGGATCAGGACGGCACCGACGACGAGGTCGGCCTCGAGGCAGGCCTTCTCCAGCTCGAAGGCGTTGGAGACGACGGTCTGGATCTTCGTACCGAAGATCTTGTCGGCTTCCTTGAGCTTGTTGATGTCCTTGTCGAGCAGGGTCACGTGGAAGCCCATGCCGATGGCGATCGTCGCGGCGTTCCAGCCGGAGACGCCACCGCCGATGACGACGGCCTTGCCCGCGTGCACGCCGGGGACGCCACCGGGGAGCACACCGCGGCCGCCGTTGGCGGCCAGCAGGTGGTAGGCGCCGACCTGCGGGGCGAGGCGGCCCGCGACCTCGGACATCGGGGCGAGCAGCGGCAGCTGGCGGTTCGCGGCCTCGACCGTCTCGTACGCGATCGCGGTCGTGCCCGACTCCAGGAGGGCGTCCGTGCACTCCTTGGACGCGGCCAGGTGCAGGTAGGTGAAGAGCGTCTGGTCCTTGCGGAGGCGGTGGTACTCCTCCGCGATCGGCTCCTTGACCTTCAGCAGGAGATCCGCGGTGGCCCAGACCTCGTCGGCGGTGCCGAGGATCTGCGCACCGGCCGAGACGTACTCGGCGTCCGTGATCGAGGAGCCCACGCCGGCATTCTGCTCGACGAAGACCTGGTGGCCGTGGCGCACCAGCTCATGGACGCCGGCCGGGGTGATGGCCACCCGGAACTCGTTGTTCTTGACCTCGCGGGGGATGCCGACCTTCATCGTCGATCACGGTCCTTGGCTCTGGGATTAAACGGGCAATGCACTACATACCGGCACACCACGGGACGCACCGGAGATGCCACGGATGGCCGCGGCAGAGCCAGTCTAATGAAGGTTATTGAGCTGTCTAGCCTTTCGATGCATCAATCTTCCGCAGATGCACTACGGATTTCGCAGGCATTGGCCGCCTCTTCCGAAGGTTTCGCTTCCGCTCCTGCGGAGCCGGTGAGCTCTTCTCCCAGCATGCGCTCGGCGGCACCGCGGTGCAGCTTGGCGGCGGTGGGGTCGCCGAGCCGGTCGAGGGTGTCCGCGAGCCGCAGCTGGAGCGCGGCCTGCAGCCGTACGTCCTCCGCCTGCCGCGCCCACTCGATCGCCTCGCGGCAGGTGTGCAGCGACTCCTCGGGGCGGCCGGCGTACTCGAGCACCCGGGCCAGCTCGCTCAGCGCCCGCGCCTGCGCGGGCACGTCGCCCTCCTTGCGGTATCCGGCGACGGCCGAGCGCAGCGACCGCAGCGCCTCGCCGTAGCGGCCCGCGTACGTATGGACGCCCGCGATACGTCCGTGCAGGCGCGCGGCGTCGGCCCGCTCGCCGCGCGTGAGGCGCTGGGCGAGGGCCCGCCCGTACCAGTCGGCGGCCCGCTGCCAGTCCCCCAGCGACTGGTAGGCGCCGCCTACGGATTCCATCGCGCGGCCCGTCGCGTACGGGTCCCCCGCGGCGCGTCCCGCGTCGAGCGCGGCCCGGTAGCGGGCCAGGGCCTCGTGCGTCCGGCCGGTCCTGGCGTCGAGGTCGGCGAGGTTGAGCAGGGCGGCGGCCTGCTCCCTCGGCAGCTTGCGGCGCTCGGCGACATCGAGCACGAGCCGGTGGATCCCGTACAGCTCGGGGGCGGCGTCCTCGGTGCCCCGGTGCGCCACGATCGCCCGGACGAGGGCGGCCATGAGGCGGCGGGCGAGGGTGTCCAACTCTCCGTCGGCCACGGCCAGTCGGGCCGCGGCGAGCAGGGCGGGCTGCCGTACGCGCAGCCATTCGGCGGCCGCGTCCCGGTCGGCGAAGCGCAGGGCGCTCGGCAGGCCGGCGAGCTTCTTGCGGGCCGGGGAGTCGTACGGTTCGGTGACGGCGCGGCACGAGGTGAGCAGCCGTACGGTCCGCTCCAGCATCCGGGCGCGGGCCAGCTGCACCTCGCCCGGCCGGTCGACGGTCTCGGTGAGGCCGCGCAGATACGGGGCGAGGCAGCCCGGCACCTCGTACTGCGGCAGCTCGGAGTCCACGCCGCGGACCAGGCCGAGCGTGACGAAGGCTTCGAGGGTGGAGCGGGCCGCAGCGACCGAGCAGCCGGCGAGCGCCGACGCGGTGTGCGGGTCGACGTATCCCTCGGGGGCGAGGCACAGGTAGCGCAGTATCCGGGCGGCGGGGCCCGGCAGCGACTCGTACGCGAACCGGAAGACGCGGGCCAGGGCCGAACCGTCCGGTTCGAGGGCGTGCAGCTGCTTGGCCAGGTCGGCGACGGATTCCTTGGGGCGGGCGGCGAGCCAGCCGCCGGCGATGTTCAGGGCGGCGGGTCCGGCGGCGCACAGCTCCACCAGGGACTCGGCCGAGCGCGGGTCGCAGGTGACGCGGACCGAACCGGTGTGCTGGGTGAGCAGTTCCAGCGCGGCCTTCGTGTCGAGGCCGCCGAGCGTGCAGGGCCGTACGTCCGGGATACCGGTCAGCGGGCCCTCTGCGACGGCGACGGCGAGGCAGTCCGGGGTGTCGGGCAGCAGCGGGTCGACCTGTTCGGCGCTGCCCGCGTCGTCGAGCAGCAGCACCACGCGGCGCACCGCGAGGCCCTCGCGCAGGCGCTCGGCGAGGTCGTCCTCGCTCTCACCCGGCGGGGCGGGGAGTTCGAGGGTGTTCAGCAGGTCGCGCAGGACGCGTTCGGTGGGGACGGGGGTGCCGTCCGGGGCCGTGAGCCGGGTCCGCAGCGTGCCGTCGGGGTACTGGTCGCCGACCTCGCGCAGCAGTTCCTCGGCGAGGGCGGTACGCCCCGTGCCCGGGCGTCCCGCGATCAGGAGCACCCGGGCGCGGGGCGCCTTGCGCCCCGACAGCGTGTCGAGTCCGGCCCGCTCGATGTCGGACCGGAGCTGCGACAACTCCCGCTTGCGCCCCAGGAACTGACGCTCCGCCACCTCTTGTCCCCGACGGGTGCGACGCCGCTTGCGGGACCGTCCGGGGGCCGATCCGGCCTCCGTCACGTCGTCCGACTCGACCGCCTGATCCGTCACGGGCCACGCTCCGTCTCACCCATCCCCTCCGGGGGTCGGCAGGGGGCGTTCCCGAGCCTAGTTGAGGGGGTGGGGGTGACCTTGGCGGACGCCGCGCCCAAGTCGCCTGATCGGATCAGCGGATGATGTGACCTGGAACGGGGTGACGCCCACGGGCTCAGCCCCGGACCCCGCGCCTCAGACGCCGGCCGAGGCTGGATAAAAAAGCCCCTGCGGCGATTGAGCAGCGGGGTCCGGGGCGGAGCCCCGCGGCCGTCACGCCTCGAAGGGTCGCGCAGGCCACTCCGCCAACGCCGGGCGAAGGGCGTCCAGACCGTCACCCGCCAAGGCCGCGGCCAGCGAAAGCGCACCCACCACAAGGCAGTTGTTGTGCAGCTCACCCGCGAGCACCCCCCGGACCAGCTCCGCCAGAGGCACCCGCGCGAACTCCATGTCCGCCTCTTCCTCCTCCACCTCGAAGCGCTCCCCCTCCGCCTCGGAGAGGTCCCGCGCGAGGAAGATGCGGACGGCCTCGGAGCAGCCGCCCGGCGTCGTGTACACATCGGTGAGGACCCGCCAGTCCTCGGCCTTGACGTGCACCTCTTCGTACAGCTCACGCTGCGCCGCGTGCAGCGGGTTCTCACCGGGGATGTCCAGCAGCCCGGCCGGGATCTCCCAGAGCTTCATGCTCACGGGGTGCCGGTACTGCTTGAGGAGCAGCACCCGGTCCTGGTCGTCGAGGGCCACCACGGCCACCGAACCGGGGTGCACCTGGTAGTCGCGCCGGGCGACGGAGCCGTCCGGCATGACGACGTCGTCCGTACGCACGGAGGTCTTGTTCCCGACGAAGGGAGTGTCGGTCCCCCGGACCTCCCACTCCTCGGCGGTGTCCACGAGCGGCGTGCTGGCCGTCATAGCGAAAGTCCTCCTACGTAAGAAACCGGGGCGCACGCCGTAAAAGGCGTACACCCCGGTAACCGTACCTCGCTCGTGTTACAAGCCTTACTTGGCCTTCTTGGCCCCCGCGGAACCGGCCGAACCGCCCTGCGCCGCCTTCACCTTGCGCTCCACGGCCGCCTTCACCAGACCGGCGAACAGCGGGTGCGGACGCGTCGGACGCGAGCGCAGCTCCGGGTGCGCCTGCGTGGCGACCAGGTAGGGGTGGACCTCGCGCGGGTACTCGACGTATTCGACGAGCTTTCCGTCCGGGGAGAGGCCGGAGAACTGCAGGCCCGCCTTCTTCTCCAGCTCGGCGCGGTAGGCGTTGTTCACCTCGTAGCGGTGACGGTGGCGCTCCTCGACGTACTCCTTGTTGTCGTACACCTCGCGCACGATGGAGCCCTCGGCGAGCTTCGCCGGGTACATGCCCAGCCGCATCGTGCCGCCCATGTCACCCTCACCGGCGACGATGTCGAGCTGCTCGGCCATCGTGGAGATGACCGGGTGGGCGGTGGCGGCGTCGAACTCGGTGGAGTTGGCGTCCGGGATGTCGGCCAGGTTCCGGGCCGCCTCGATCACCGTGCACTGCAGGCCGAGGCAGAGGCCGAGCAGCGGGATCTTGTTCTCGCGGGCGTACTGGATCGCGCCGACCTTGCCGGACACGCCGCGGTCGCCGAAGCCGCCGGGGATGCAGATCGCGTCGACGTCGCCGAGCGTCTTCTTGGCGCCGGCCGGCGTCTTGCAGTCGTCCGACGTGACCCACTTGATCTTGACCTTGGCCCGGTTGGCGAAACCGCCGGCGCGCAGCGCCTCGGTCACCGACAGGTAGGCGTCGGGCAGGTCGATGTACTTGCCGACCAGCGCCATGACGATCTCGTGGTCCGGCTTGTGGACACGGCCGAGCAGGTCGTCCCACTGCGTCCAGTCCACGTCACGGAACGGCAGGTCCAGCTTGCGGACGGCGTACGCGTCCAGGCCCTCGCTGTGCACGACCTTCGGGATGTCGTAGATCGAGGGGGCGTCGGGGCAGGCGACGACCGCGGCCTCGTCGACGTCGCACATCAGGCTGATCTTGCGCTTGATCGCGGTCGGGACCTCGCGGTCGCAGCGGAGCACGATGGCGTCCGGCTGGATACCGATGTTGCGCAGCGCCGCAACCGAGTGCTGGGTCGGCTTCGTCTTCAACTCACCCGACGGGCCGATGTACGGCAGGAGGGAAATGTGGACGACCAGCACGTTGTCACGGCCGACCTCGTGGCGGACCTGGCGGACGGTCTCCAGGAACGGCAGCGACTCGATGTCGCCGACGGTGCCGCCGACCTCGGTGATCACGACGTCGACCTCGTCCGTCGCCATGCGGCGGATGCGGTGCTTGATCTCGTTGGTGATGTGCGGGATGACCTGGACGGTGTCGCCCAGGTACTCGCCGCGCCGCTCCTTGGCGATGACCTGCGAGTACACCTGGCCGGTGGTCACGTTGGCCGAGCCGTCGAAGTCGATGTCGAGGAAGCGCTCGTAGTGGCCGATGTCCAGGTCGGTCTCGGCGCCGTCGTTGGTGACGAACACCTCTCCGTGCTGGAAGGGGTTCATCGTGCCCGGGTCGACGTTCAGGTACGGGTCGAGCTTCTGCATGACGACACGGAGGCCACGGGCCTTGAGCAGCATGCCGAGGCTGGAGGCGGTGAGGCCCTTACCGAGGGACGAGGCGACACCCCCAGTGACGAAGATGTGCTTGGTCGTCGAAGATTTCGGCTGCATGGCCAAGAGGGGGCTCCCGTGGTCGCGGTCGTGGGGTGCGTACCGACGCGCTCTGCCGTTTTTTCGGGAGGCGCCGTCGCTGCGGTTCGGGGGTTCTATGACCACCGGCTCACGGGCTACCAGGGTATCAGCGACGGGACGAGGCTGCTTCCGGCCACGCTCCGCGCACAGGCAGCCACGCAGGTGGGACATGGCGTGGACGCTCACCCGGACGGCCGAAACGCGATGCAGTGAGCGGCACGCGGATCACTTGAGCGCGTCGTATCCTGCTCGGACACTCGGCTGGCGAGTAACAACGGAAAACGGCGTCACGACGGCAACACCCCCGCCCGTCCCCCACCGTTCATCGGAGCCATACGTCCGTTCGCCGCGATCCCCACCCGGAACAACCGGCTCGTCAGTTCGTTTGACAACCACGTATCCGGACGGCGTATCAACGGGACAGTACGATCCGTCGTCCTTTCACCCCAACCCCCCTTCGCTCCAACTCTCAGCATCACATTTCACTCCAACCGTGGCCGTTCGACTGGAGATGCACGTGGCCGGGCGCATCGAGGATTACGCACTCATCGGAGACATGCAGACCGCAGCCCTGGTCTGCCGGGACGGCACAGTCGACTGGCTGTGCCTGCCCCGCTTCGACTCGCATGCCATTTTTGCCGGACTGCTCGGCACAGAGGATCACGGTTTCTGGCGCCTGGGCCCAGCCCATGCGTCCGATGCCGAGCCACCGAGCGCGGTGCGGCGGCGCTACCGCGGCGACTCCCTCGTCCTCGAATCGGAGTGGGACACCCCGCGCGGCACCGTCCGCGTCACCGACTTCATGCCGCCGCGCGACGGCGCGCCCCAACTGACCCGGATCGTGGAGGGCGTGAGCGGGCGCGTGCCGATGCGCTCGGCCCTGCGCATGCGCTTCAGCTACGGCCGGATCACCCCGTGGGTGCACAAGGTGGACGGCCGTACGGTCGCCGTGGCGGGGCCCGACTCCGTATGGCTGGACACGTCCGCGGAGACGTACGGCAAGAACCTGACGACGTACTCGGACTTCACGGTGGCGCCCGGTGACCGGATCGCGTTCACCATCCAGTGGCAGCCCTCGCACAAGGAGCAGCCGCCGCTGCCGGACCCCGAGGGTTCGCTGGTGGCGACCGAGCAGTTCTGGCGGGAGTGGGTCGAGCACTGCACGTACCACGGCCCGTACCGCGAGGCCGTCGTCCGCTCGCTGATCACGCTCAAGGCGCTGACGTACGCGCCGACGGGCGGCATCGTCGCCGCGCCGACGACCTCGCTGCCGGAGGAGATCGGCGGCGTACGCAACTGGGACTACCGGTACACGTGGCTGCGCGACGCCGCCATCACCCTGTCGTCGCTGCTGCGTACGGGATACCGGGAAGAGGCCCGCGCCTGGCGCGAGTGGCTGCTGCGGGCCGTGGCCGGCGACCCGGAGAACCTGCAGATCATGTACGGCATCGCGGGCGAGCGCGAGCTCGGCGAGGCGGAGCTGGACTGGCTGCCCGGATACGAGAACTCGGGGCCGGTCCGGGTCGGGAACGGGGCGGCGCACCAGCTCCAGCTCGACGTGTACGGCGAGGTGACCGAGGCGCTGCACCTCGCGCACATGACGGGGCTCGCGAGGAACGACTACGCGTCGCTGCTCCAGCTCAAGCTCATCCGGTACCTGGAGGGTCACTGGGACGAGCCGGACGAGGGCATCTGGGAGGTGCGCGGTCCGCGCCGGCACTTCGTGCACTCGAAGGTCATGGCGTGGGTGGCCGTGGACCGCACCATCAAGCTCATCGAGTCCGGGGACGCGGACGGACCGCTGGAGAAGTGGCGCGGCCTGCGCGACGACATCCACCGGGACGTCTGCGAGAAGGGCTACGACAAGGAGCGGAACACCTTCACGCAGTCGTACGGCAGCAAGGAGCTGGACGCGTCGCTGCTGCTGATCCCGCAGATGGGCTTCCTGCCGCCCGACGACAAGCGCGTCATCGGCACCATCGAGGCGATCCAGCGGGAGCTGTCGACGCCGGACGGGTTCATCCTGCGGTACCCGACGGACGGCGACGACGCGGGGGTCGACGGACTGCCCGGTGACGAAGGGGCCTTCCTCGCCTGCTCGTTCTGGATGGCGGACGACCTCGCGATGATCGGCCGGGTCGACGAGGCCCGCAAGCTCTTCGAGAAGCTGCTCGCGCTCCGCAACGACCTGGGGCTGCTCGCCGAGGAGTGGGATCCCCGGCTGCAGCGTCAGGTCGGCAACTTCCCGCAGGCGTTCAGCCATGTGCCGCTGATCGACACGGCGCTGCGGCTGACGGCGAGCGGGGCGTACGGCGGCTAGACGGGCTGTTCGGCGGCGGGGCGCTCCGTGCGCTCCGCCGCGTCCTCCAGGACGATCCGGCCGATGACCTCGTAGCGGTGCGGGTGGCGGGCCTTCACGTAGGCGCCGAGGGCCAGGCCGCCGAAGAAGACGAGGCCCACGATCCACGGGATCGCCTTGAAGAACAGGGAGTCGGCCGCCGTCCCCGCGGCCGTGTCCATGTTGAGCACGAGGAGCACGACGACCGCCGTCATGCCGATGCCGCCGAGCAGCGGGGCGACGAGCGTTTTGAACCAGTGCCGGTCTTCCGGGTGGTTGCGGCGGAAGTAGCCGATGACCGCGAACGAGCACAGGGTCTGGACGATCAGGATCGCCATCGTGCCGAGGATCGCCAGGAGTGTGTAGAGGTGGGTGTACGGGTCCTGGCCCGTCGCCCAGAAGGTCCCGACCAGGGCCACCGCGACCACCGACTGCACGAACGAGGCGACGTACGGCGAGCCGTGGCTGCGGTGGGTGCGGCCGAGCGCCGGGTGCAGGAATCCCTCGCGGCCGATCGCGTAGAGGTAGCGCGAGGCGCACTGGTGGAAGGCCATGCCGCAGGCGAACGAGCCGGTGATCAGCAGCCACTGGAAGGCGTCGACGGCCCACGCGCCGATGAAGGAGTGGGCCGGGGCGAAGAAGAGGTCCAGCGGGTTGGCACCGGAGGAGATCTTCACCGATCCGCCCAGGCCGTTGCCCGCGATCGTCATCCACGAGACGTAGATGTAGAAGAGGCCGACGCCGAGGACCGAGATCAGCGTCGCGCGCGGGATGACGCGTTTGGGGTCACGGGATTCCTCGCCGTACATCGCCGTCGACTCGAAGCCGACCCAGGACCAGAAGGCGAAGAACAGGCCGAGCCCGGCCGAGGTGCCGGTGAAGGCGTTCTTGGGGTTGATGGGTTCGACGGGGATGCCGTCGGGGCCGCCGCCCTGGATCAGGACCGCCGTGGCCACCGCGAACAGCACGGCGATCTCCGCGATCAGCATCACGCCGAGCGCCTTGGCGGTGAGGTTGATGTCGAAGTAGGAGAGGACCGCCGTCACGGCGAGCATCGCCGCCGCGTAGACGATCCACGGGACGTCCCAGCCGAGCTGGTCGTGGACCGTGGTCTGCGCGAAGTACGAGAAGACGCCGACGATCGACGCCTCGAACACGATGTACGCGAGGACCGCGAGCATCCCGGAGGCCATGCCGGTGATCCGGCCGAGGCCGTGCGAGATGTAGCCGTAGAAGGCGCCGGCCGCCGTGATCCGTTTGGCCATGGCGACATAGCCGACGGAGAACACCGTCAGGACGAGCGTCGCGAAGAGGTAGCCGGCGGGGGCGCCCGTGCCGTTGCCGAAGCCGACGGCGATGGGCAGGTTGCCGGTCATGGCGGTGATCGGGGCGGCCGTCGCGACGGCCATGAAGACGACGCCGGTGGCGCCCACCGAGTTCGCCTTCAAACGGTGCACTGTCTCTGGCATTTCCGTCCCTCTCTCGGGGGCGTCGGTGCGAAATCCGTGGATCGACATGCGGTGCGCGGGTGGAAACGACAGTCTGGCCGGGCAGTGACGTACGCCACAACAGACACCCGGTCGCGCAATGGCAGCCACGGGACGACGAGTTGTCGCGGGATCGACGGGTGTGATCGTCCCCGTGACCGGCAGGAGATGTGCCGGAAACCCGCGCGCCGGTAGCGTCCGTGTCATGGACAGCACCTCCCCCGAGTTCGCCGAGTTCTCCGCGTTCTCCTCGCCCGGCGGCATCACCGTGCGGCGCGCCCTGGAACTGCCCGGACTGCGCAGCGGACTCCCCGAGGTGGTGGCCGGCGGCGAGCGGCTGCAGCGGACCGTGCGCTGGGTGCACGCCGGCGAGGTGCCGAACATCGCGTCACTGCTCAAGGGCGGCGAACTGCTGCTGACCACGGGCTACGGGGTCGGGACCCGCCCCGCCGAACAGCGCGCCTTCGTGCGCAAGCTGGCCGAGCGGGGCATCGCGGCGCTCGTCATCGAGCTGGGCCAGCGGTTCGCGCGGCTGCCCGCTGCGCTCGTGGAGACGGCGCGGGCAGCCGGGCTCCCGCTGGTGCAGCTGCACCGCGAGGTGCCGTTCGTGACGGTGACGGAGGAGATCCACACCGAGATCGTCAACGGGCACTACGCGCTGCTGCGGCGCGCCGAAGAGGTGCACCGGCGCTGCACGGACGCGTTGCTGAGTGGCGGCGGGGTCCCCCAAGTCCTGCGCATTCTCGCCGAGTTCAGCGGAAACCCGGTCTTCCTGGAGACCGCCGACGGGCAGCTGCTCTACGCGGCCGGGGCCGAGGACGACATCACCGATCCGCTCCAGGTGTGGGAGGGCATGCGCGCCGGCCACAAGGACGAGCCGCCGGCCGGGGCGGTCCTCGTCGACGTACCGGGCGGTGGGCCGGGGACGGGTTCGGTGCGGGCGAGGCTCGTGCTGCTGCCGGTGTCGGCGACGCTCGCGCCCGTGCACCGGATCGCCGCCGAGCGGGCGGCCGGATCGCTCGCCGTGGTGCTGATGCAGGCCCGCCAGGAGGAAGAGCTGGCCGCGCGCGGGCGCGGCGACTTCCTCACCGACCTCGCGGAGGGCCGGATCGCGCCGGACGACGCCCCGGCGCAGGCCCGCGTGCTGGGCTTCAAGCCGATCGGGAGCGGTCCGCTGCTGCCGGTCGTGATGCGGTTGCCGGAGGCGTCCGTGGGTGCGGTGGGCCTGTCGCCGGGCGGCGGGTGGGCGGTGCTCGCACGGGCCGTGTCGGAGGAGCTGGCCTCGGTCGGGGTGCCGGTCCTGCTTGGCGTGCGGCCCGTGGAGGGGCGGGTGCCGCTGCTGCTCGGGCTGCGCTCGGAGTCGGAGCGCACGGCGGTCGCGGAGCGGGTCGCGGCGGCGCTGCGGGCGGGCGTCGCGCGGGCCGGGATGCAGCGGGCGGGCGCGCAGCCGCCGGTCGTCGTGGTCGGCGGGGCGGGCGGCTGGGCCGCGGCGGCGGCCGGTCTTCGGCACGCGGCGGAGACGGCGACGGCGGCGCAGGGCCTGGACGACCGGCCGTGGTTCGACGCGCGGCGCCTCGACATCGATCTGCTGCTGTGGCGGCTGCGCGACCACCCGGACCTGGCGGCGTTCGTGGAACGGGCGATCGGCCCGCTCCAGGAGCACGACAGGCGGGCGAAGCCGCCGCTGCTGCCGACGCTCCAGACGTACCTGGCGCACGCGGGCCGCAAGGCGGAGACGGCCCGCGAACTCCATCTGAACCGGCAGACGCTCTACAACCGCCTCGCCCGGATCGGTGAGTTGCTCGGCACGGACCTGGACGATCCGCAGACGGTGCTGGCACTGAGCCTGGCGCTGCGCGCACGACGGCACACACCGGCCACATCCTGACTTCTAGTAAAACCCCGTCAATTCGTCATAGACGCTGAGGACTTGGGCGATGGTCGCGTCCTCGGTCGGCCAGGACGCCGCCTGCGCCGCGCCCCGCTCCTTGAGCTGCTCACGCAGCTGAGGGTCGAGGAGCAGGCGCTCGACGGCGCGGGCGAGCGCGGGCGCGTCCCCGTACGGGACCAACTCGGCTCCGTCGCCGACCAGTTCCGGAATGCCGCCGACATCCGTCGCCACGAGGGGTACGCGCGCGTGCAGCGCCTCCTGCGCGAGCAGCGAGCGGGACTCCCAACTGCTGGGCAGCACGGCGACATCGGCGGCCCGCAACAGCTCGGCGACGTCGTCGCGGCGACCCGCGAGCCGCACGGGCAGGCCCTCGCTCTCGATGCGCCGCTGGAGCGCGGACCGCTCGGGCCCCTCCCCCGCGATCACGAGCAGCGGCACGGGGTCGAGCCCGAGCAGCGCGTGCGCGGCGTCGAGCAGTACGTCGTAGCCCCGGTGCCGCTCCAGGCTGCCGACGGCCATCAGCAACGGGCGGCCCACACTGCCCAGTTCGGCCCGCGTCTTGCTCCGGGTGCGCTCGGCCTCCTCGCCCTCCGGGAGCGGCCCGCGCGGCGCCGGGAAGGACACCGCGGCGAGCCGGGCGTCCCGCGCGCCGCGGGCCCGCGCCCGGTCCACCAGGTCGGAGGAGGTGCCGAGGACGACGGCCGCCGCTTTGGCCACGCGCCGCTCCAGCACGCGCAGCAGGTGGGCGCGGGCCCCCTCGGCGTACGAGCGGGTGTGCCAGGTGACGACGAGCGGGACGCGGCGGCCGCTGAGGGCGACGGAGGCGCGCAGCGCGGCGTGCAGTCCGTGCGCGTGCACGAGGTCGGCGTCGGTGCAGGCCACGCGGAGCGCGGCGACGGACGCCGGATCGCTGCGGCGCGGCACCGGAAGATGGTGGGCGCCCGCGTCCGCGAACCCGTACGCCCGCTCGGCCTCCATCGGCGCGCACACCGTGACGCGCACCCCGCGGGCCACCAACCCCTCGGTCAGGGACCGGACATGGGCGCTGCTGCCCGCACTGCCGCCGCCCAGCACCTGCACGGTGCGCAGCGTCGGCTGTCCGTGTGCTGGCTGGCTGCTGGGGTGGCTCACGCGGCCGGGCTCCTGAGGGGTGTCGGCGAACTCGGTAAGTACGGAAGGCTTTAGGTAACGGAAGGCTTTAGGTATACGGAGAGTACGGGCTCAGGGGTACGTACACCGTCGGCCCCAAGGATGATGCCAGCCCGCACCGACATTCCGGCACCGGCCGTCGACTCCTACCGCCCGGGCCTGGGCAACACGGCACACCGGACCACCCACATGGGTGAGTTCAGGAACGCCGGGCTTACGTATGGGGATACCGGGCCAGCTCACTGACCCGCTCCCCGTTCACTGCCGCGGCGACCAGCCCCGCGGCGTGCGCGACGAGCCCCGCCCGCCCGTTCCCCGCGACGATGGCGACGCCGACGGCGGCACCGAGCGCGTGCGCACCCGCGTCGCCGAGCATCCCGCGCTCGGCGAGATCGTCCGGCAGCACGGCAGCGGCGGCGCCCATCGGCGCGGCGGCGAGCGGGCCGCGCAGCAGACCGGGCACGCCCAGCGCGAGGGTGACCAGGGCCGCCCGCCCCGGTCGTACGTCGACGAGGTTGACGACGTGCGCGGTGCCCGCGACGACGACACCGGCGAGCGCCTTGTCGACAAGCCGATCCTTGAGCAGGGCGCCCGCGACCAGGCCGGCCGCCGAGATCCCGAACAACTTCACGGCGCCGCTGGTGATCTCGCCGTCCCGCAGCGCACCCAGATGCGCCCGGAAGCCGCGCCGTGGATCACCGGCGCCCGCCACGTCGTCGTATCCGCCGCAGACCCCGGCCGCGAGGGTGGCGACCAGCGCGGCGCCCCGGGTGCCGGGCTCCGCGGCGAGCGCGCCCGCCGCAGCGCCCACCGTGACGGCGGGCCCCGGACACAGATCGACGGTCCGCCCGGCGTGGTTCTTCCGCTCCGCGACGCCTTCCGGCTTCACACGCCGCAGCACACTCAGCACTCCACGGGTGACACCCGCGGACATGAGGGCCGCTCCCGCCGTGCCGCGCAGCGAAGTCCTCACGCGTCCGCCCGGGCCGCCTCGAGCAACTCCTCCGCATGGGCCCGCGCCGTCTCCGAGTCCTCCTGCCCCGCGAGCATCCGGGACAGCTCCCGCACCCGGTCCTCGCCTTCGAGCACGGTCACTCCGGAGCTCGTCACCGAGCCGTCGTTGGTCTTCTCCACCAAGAGCTGGCGGTCGGCGAACGCCGCGACCTGCGGCAGGTGCGTGACGACCACGACCTGCGCCGACCTCGCGAGCTTCGCGAGGCGCCGGCCGATCTCGACGGCCGCCTTGCCGCCCACGCCCGCGTCGACCTCGTCGAAGAGGTACGTAGGTACCGGGTCGTTGCCCGCGAAGACGACCTCGACGGCGAGCATCACGCGCGACAGCTCACCGCCGGACGCACCCTTCGCGATGGGCCGGGGCGGCGCGCCGGGGTGCGGGGCGAGCAGCAGTTCCACCTCGTCGACGCCGGTGGGGCCGCAGGCCACGGTCCTGCCGTCGACCTCGACGCCGTCGGCCGCCTCCGTCTCGGCCTGCCGGATGTCGAAGGAGACCCGCGCGTGCGGCATGGCGAGCGAGGAGAGCTCCTCGGTCACCGCGGCGGCGAAGCGGTCGGCCGCCTCCACGCGCGCGTGCGTCAGTTCCTGAGCCAGTACGCCGAGTTCGCCGCGCAGCGACTCGCGCTCCGCGGTCAGCTCGTCGATCCGCTCGTCGTCGCCGTCGAGTTCGAGCAGGCGCGCCGCGCTGGTCTCGGCCCAGGCGAGCACCTCCGAGACGTCCTCGCCGTACTTCCGGGTCAGCGTCGTGAGGGCCGCCCGCCGCTCCTCCACCGCGGAGAGCCGCAGCGGATCGGCGTCCAAATTGTCGGAGTAGCCCGCGAGTTCGGCGGCGACGTCGGTGAGCAGGATCTGCACCTCGCCGATCCGCTCGGCGAGCGTGCCGAGCGCCGAGTCGTGCGCGCGCACGGCCTCCAGGGCGCGGTGCGCGCCACCGACCAGCGTCTGCGCGTCGACGCCCTCCGGGTCCTCGGGGTTTCCGGCGAGCGCGGCGTGCGCGGCGGCCGCCGCCGAGGCCAGCGCCTCCGCGTGGCCGAGCCGCGATGCCTCCTCGGCCAGCTCCACGTCCTCGCCGGCCCGCGGCTCCACGGCGCCGATCTCCTCGAGCCCGAAGCGCAGCAGATCCGCCTCCTGCGCCCGCTCGCGGGCGCGCGTGGTGATCTCCTCCAGCTCCCCGCCGACGGCCTTCAACCGCTTGTAGACGGCCCTGTACTTGGCGAGCGGCGCGGCGACGGTGTCGCCCGCGTACCGGTCGAGCGCCTGCCGCTGCCGGCCGAGCTTCAGCAGTCCCTGCTGGTCGGTCTGACCGTGCACGGCGACGAGGTCGTCGGCGAGTTCGCTCAGCACACCCACGGGCACGGACCGCCCGCCCAGGTGCGCCCGCGAGCGCCCTTCGGCGGAGACGGTGCGGCTGAGCAGCAGCACCCCGTCCTCCAGCTCGGCGCCGGCCTCCTCGGCCCGCGCGAGCGCGCCCGATCCGGCGGGCACGGCGACGCGCCCCTCGACCACGGCGTTCTTCGCCCCGATCCGTACGAGCGCGGGGTCGGCACGCCCGCCGAGCAGCAAGCCGAGACTGGTGACGACCATGGTCTTGCCCGCGCCCGTCTCACCGGTGACCGCCGTGAAGCCGGGCGAAAGCTCGACCACGGCGTCGTCGATGACTCCGAGCGACCGTATCCGCATCTCCTCCAACACGCCTCTGACCTTACGAGGTCGGAGGGCGTCCGTGCGACGGACCCTGGCCCCAACGGCCGATTCCGCAGGTGGGAGGCCACAAGCGGTGACAAACCTTCACGCCGCCGTCACTCGAACGTGCTGATCAGTGCGGCGCCCCGCGCCACCCCGCCACCGGCAGCGCGAACTTCGCCACCAGCCGGTCCGTGAACACCGCGTGGTGCAGCCGGGCCAGGCGGACCGGCACCCCGCCCCGGCGCACCTCGATGCGCGCCCCCGGCGGCAGCTCGACGGTCCGCCGCCCGTCGCACCACAGCACTCCGTGCGGCGTGTGCTGCTGCACCTCGACCGCGAGCACCGAATCCGGCGACGTGATGAGCGGCTTGGCGAACAGGGCGTGCGCGCTGATCGGCACCATGAGCAGCGCCTCGACCTCGGGCCACACCACGGGGCCGCCCGCGGAGAACGCGTAGGCCGTGGACCCGGTGGGCGTCGCGCACACGATGCCGTCGCAGCCGAAGCCGGTGACGGGCCGCCCGTCGATCTCGAGGACGACCTCCAGCATCCGCTCGGGCTCGATCTTCTGCACGGCCGCCTCGTTGAGCGCCCAGTCCCGGTGCACGACGTCGCCGTTGCGGTGCACGACGACGTCGATCGTCATGCGCTCCTCGACCTCGTACTCCTTGGTGACGACGCGGTCGACGACCTTGTCGAGGTCGTCGCGCTCCGCCTCCGCGAGAAAGCCGACGCGCCCCAGGTTCACGCCGAGCATCGGCACCCCGGACGCCCGCGCGAACTCGGCGCCGCGCAGCAGCGTGCCGTCGCCGCCGAGCACGATGAGCAGCTCACAGCCGTCGAGGCAGGAGGGCGTCGCCTCCGACTCCTTCACCAGTTCCACGGAGTCGGGCACCGGCAGGTCCTGCGCCTCCGTCTCCAGGACCCGCACCCCGAGGCCGCTGCGCAGCAGCCCCTGCACGACGAGTTCGGCGCTGCGGACAGCGGCCGGCCGCCCCGTGTGGGCGAGCAGGAAAACCGTACGAGCTCGGGTCTGTGGCCGCTGGTTCAACGGGGTCCCTCCGCAACTGCGCGATCTACGTCGGCCGGGTCGAGCTGATCCGCCCCGGCACGCAGCCACAGAAAGTACTCGACGTTCCCGGACGGTCCCGGCAGGGGGCTCGCGGTCACTCCGCGCACGCCGTACCCGAGCTTCCATGCCTGGTCGGCGACCGTGCGCACGGCCTCGGCCCGCAGTTCGGGGCTGCGCACGACGCCCCCGCTGCCGAGCCGCTCCTTGCCCACCTCGAACTGCGGCTTGACCATCAGCACGAGGTCCGCCCCCGGCGCCGCGCAGCGCGCGAGGGCAGGCAGCACAAGGCCGAGCGGGATGAAGGACAGGTCTCCGACCACGATGTCCACGGGTACGTCATCGATCGCCTCCAACGTCAATTCGCGTACGTTCGTACGGTCCTTGACGGTGACGCGTTCATCGCTCTGCAGTGACCACGCGAGTTGTCCGTAGCCGACGTCGACCGCGACGACGTGCGCGACCCCGGCCCGCAGCAGCACATCCGTGAAGCCGCCGGTGGACGCGCCCGCGTCCAGCGCCCTGCGCCCCTTGACCTCGAGTCCCTGCGGCCCGAACGCCGCCAGCGCGCCCGCGAGCTTGTGCCCGCCGCGCGATACGTAGTCGGGGTCTCCGTCGTCCGCCGCGACCACGATCGACACGCCCTCGTTGACCTGCGTCGCGGGTTTGGTCGCGACGATCTTGGAGACGCTGACCCGGCCCGCCGCGATCAGCTGGCTCGCGTGCTCGCGCGAGCGCGCCAGCTTGCGGTTGACGAGTTCGGCGTCGAGGCGGCGACGTGCCACACCTGCCACGGTGGTTCAGCTCCTGAAGTCGGACGGAGACGGAGACGGAGAGGTGGGGCGGGCATCCAGCGCGGTCAGCGCGTTCCGCAGCCCCTGATGTACATCCTCGTACACCTCGACGTGCCCGTCCGCCGCGAGGTGGTCCACATCGCCGAGCCGCTCCAGCTGGGCGTCCACCTCGGCGTTCCCCGTGGGGGTGCGCTCGATGCCGAGCGGGGCGGGGGCCGCGGGGTCGTACGAGGGCTCCGCTGCGGGGTCCGCTGCCGGTTCCGGCACGTCGGTGGGCTCGGTGGGCGTCTCGCTCATGCAACGACGCTACCCCGAAGCACCGGTGTACCGTCGATCACGATGGCGACGATTGAGGAGTGCCGGGCGGCGCTCGACAAACTCTCGGACAACATGGCGGGGGCAGAGGGCGACGTGCGGACGGCCGCGGCCCTGGACCGCTCGCTGAGCTGCCGCATCACGGATCTCGACGTGACGTTTTCCGGTCGGCTCAAGGACGGCCGGATCGAGGTTCTCGACACCCGCCCCGGACCGCCCGCGCAGAAGGCGCAGATCCGGCTCGCGATGACCGGCGACGATCTGGTGTCGATGGTCGACGGCGAGCTGAACTTCGCGAAGGCGTGGGCGGCCGGTCGGGTCAGGCTGGAGGCCTCGTTCCGCGATCTGCTGCGGCTCAGGACGCTGCTGTAGCCGCTGCCTTGGCAGCCCCGGCCGCAGCGGGCTCCTTCTTGCCGCGGGCCTTGCGCGCGGCCGGCACCACCAGCGGCGTCCCCGTCTCCGGGTCGTCGATGACCTGGCACTTCATGCCGAACAGCTGCTCGACGAGTTCGGCCGTGACGATGTCCTTGGGCGCGCCCTCGGCGATGACCTCGCCCTCGCGCAGGGCGATGAGGTGGGTGGCGTAGCGGGCCGCGTGGTTGAGGTCGTGCAGGACGGCGACGAGCGTGCGTCCCTGCTCCTCGTGCAGCTCGGCGCAGAGGTCGAGGACGTCGATCTGGTGCTGGATGTCGAGGTACGTCGTCGGCTCGTCGAGCAGCAGCAGCGGCGTCTGCTGGGCGAGCGCCATGGCGATCCACACGCGCTGGCGCTGGCCTCCGGAGAGCTCGTCGACGTACCGGTCGGCCAGCTCGGCGACGCCGGTCGACTGCATCGACTCCTGGACGACCCGCTCGTCGTCGCTCGACCACTGGCGCAGCAGGCCCTGGTGCGGGTAGCGGCCACGGGCCACGAGGTCGCCGACGGTGATGCCGTCGGGCGCCGTCGACGACTGCGGCAGCAGGCCGAGCGTCTTGGCGACCTTCTTCGCGGGCATCGACTGGATGACGCCGCCGTCGAGCAGGACGCGGCCCGCGCTCGGCTTGAGCATCCGCGACAGGGCGCGCAGCAGGGTGGATTTGCCGCAGGCGTTCGGGCCGACGATGACCGTGAAGGAGTTGTCGGGGATCTCCACCGACAGCTTCTCGGCGATGACGCGCTGGTCGTATCCGAGGGTCACGTCGTCGGCTATCAGCCTGTTCACTGCGGTGCTCCTTTGGTTCGTACGAGAGTCATCAGGCCTGCGGGCGTCATCGGGTCCGGGTTCCCGGGCTGCGGGGGTGCTCATATCCGGCCCGCCTTGCGCTCGGTCACCAGGAGCCACAGCAGATAGACGCCGCCGACGACGCCGGTGACCACACCGACGGGGAGCTGGTCGGCGCCGAACGCCCGCTGCGAGACCAGGTCGGCGACGATCAGCAGGGCCGCGCCCAGGATCGTCGACGCCGCCAGGTTCGGCCCCGGCGACTTGGTCAGCCGGCGGGCGATCTGCGGGGCGGTGAGCGCCACGAAGGTGACCGGGCCCGCGGCGGCGGTCGCGGCGGCCGTCAGCACGACGGAGGCCGTGAGCAGCAGCAGCCGGGTCCGCTCGACGCCCACGCCGAGGCCGCCCGCCGCGTCGTCGCCCATCTCCAGCATCCGCAGCGGACGCGCGTACAGGGCGACGAGCGGGATCAGCACCACGAACATGATCAGCAGCGGCCAGACCTGCGTCCAGTCACGGCCGTTGAGCGAGCCGGTCATCCACACGGTGGCGCGGGCGGCGTCCACGAAGTCGGCCTTCGTGAGCAGATACCCGTTGACCGCCGTCACGAAGGCGGAGACACCGATACCGACGAGGACGAGCCGGTAGCCGTGCACGCCCCGCTTCCACGCGAGGACGTAGATCGCGAAGCCGGTGACGAGACCGCCGACGAGCGCGCCGATCGCGACCTGTCCCGCGCTGCCCCCGAAGATCACGATCATCACGAGCGCGCCGGCGGTCGAGCCCTGCCCGAGGCCGAGCACGTCGGGGCTGCCCAGCGGATTGCGGGACACGGACTGGAAGAGCGCGCCGGACAGGCCGAGCGCGGCGCCGACGAGCAGGCCGACGAGGACCCGCGGCAGACGCAGGTCGTTGATGATGAATTCCTGGCCCGCGTTGCCGTTGCCCGCGAGGGTGCGCAGCACGTCGGGGACCGGGATCGGGAAGTCGCCGGTGCCGATGAGGAAGACGCTCGCGGCGAGCGCCGCCACGAGCAGGACCACGACGACGACGAGCGAGCGGACGTCGAGCCGGACGGAGAGGCCACCGGGCGTGCGTATCGCCTTGGTCTTCGCGGGCTTGGCCGCGGTCTTGGTCCCGGTCTTGGTCGCGTTCACAGCTGGGCCATCCTTCGGCGACGTACGAGCACGATGAAGACCGGCGCGCCGATGACGGCGGTGACGATGCCGACCTGGAGCTCGGACGGACGGGCGACGATCCGGCCGACGACATCGGCGCCGAGCAGCAGCACGGGCGAGAGGACCGCCGCGTACGGCATGATCCAGCGCATGTCGGGGCCGGTGAACGAGCGCACCATGTGCGGCACCATCAGGCCGACGAAGGCGATCGGGCCGCAGGCGGCGGTGGCCGCGCCGCACAGCAGCGTCGCGGCGACCATGCTCAGGGCGCGGGTGCGGCCGAGGTGGGCGCCGAGCGCGCGGGCGGTGTCGTCGCCCATGGCCATGGCGTTGAGCGGCCGCGAGAGGAACAGGGCGAGGACGGCGCCGACGGCGATGAACGGCCACACCTGCTGGATGGTGTGCATGGTGGACGTGGCCAGCGAGCCGACCTGCCAGAACCGCATCCGGTTGAGGGCCATGTCGTCGGTGATCATCACCGCGTAGAGGTAGCCGGAGAGCGCCGCGTTGATCGCGGTACCGGCGAGGGCGAGCCGCACGGGCGTCGCGTTGCGCGTGCCGCCGAGCGCGTACACCAGGACACCGACGGCCGCGGCGCCCGCGAAGGCGAACCATACGTAGCCGGTGAGCGAGGTGACCCCGAAGAAGCTGATGGCGGAGACGACGGCGGCCGACGCGCCCATGTTGATGCCGAGGATGCCGGGGTCGGCCAGGGGGTTGCGGGTCAGGGCCTGCAGAACGGCGCCGGCGAGGCCGAGCGCGACACCGGCGAGCAGTCCGAGCAGGGTCCGCGAGACCCGTTCGCCGACGACCACGTCCGCGTAGTTCCCCGTGTCCTGGAACAGGCCGTGCCAGACCTGGTCGAGGGAGAGCGGTTTGGCGCCCACGGCGATGCTGGCCACAAGGACGGCCACCAACACAAGGACAGACGCGAACAGCCCGGCGGTGCGTATCGCCGCACGACGGCCGGGGGGCGCGGGAGCGTTCACCGCGCTGGCTTCTGGAGGACTGTCGACCAACACGAGGTTAGGTTAGCCTACCCTGCCGCCCCGCCGAGCCCTGGGCGATCTGCCGCGAGGGCGGCCCCCACCCGTGACGGCGGCTCCGCACCGTGGCGGCGGGCCGCCACCTCGCCCTGGGCGGCAGGGTGGGCAAGGCGGCCCCACCACGCTACAGCCCCAGCCGTGCGACCGCCTTCTCCGATTCCAGCTCACAAACCCCGTCCCCAGCCGCACTCCACGCCGCACCACACAACGCCCGCAACCCGTCAATCGCCGCCCCGTCCCCCTCAAGCCGCAACTCCCCACTCCCGGCAACCGCGGTCCAGCCCCCGCACCGGAACCCGCCGTCACCACCCTGGACCTCCGCGACCTCCGGCTGCCCGGTGAGTACCCCCCGCAGATCCACATCCACATACGTCGGCCGATGCTCCGGCGGCGCCGCAAGCAACTGCGCCGCATCCGTCACCCCGGTGAGCACCAGCAACGAATCCACACCCCCGTTGAACGCCCCCTCGATGTCGGTGTCGAGCCGGTCCCCCACCACCAACGGCGTCTTCGCCCCGGTCCGCAGAATCGTCTCCCGGTGCATCGGAGGCAACGGCTTCCCCGCGATCTGCGGCTCGGCCCCCGTCGCGATCCGGACGACTTCCACCGCCGCCCCGTTCCCCGGCGCGATGCCCCGCGCACTCGGAATCGTCAGGTCGGTGTTGGACGCGAACCACGGCACCCCGCGCGCAATCCCGTAGCACGCCTCCGCGAACCGCCCCCACGCCATGTCGGGCCCGCCGTACCCCTGCGCCACGGCCGCCGGGTCCTCATCGGCGGAGTCCACCGGCACGAGCCCGCGCTCCCGCAGCGCCACCCGCAGCCCTTCACCGCCGATCACCAGCACCCGCGACCCGCTCGGCACCTGCTCGCTGATGAGCCGGGCGACGGCCTGCGCGGACGTGATGACGTCGGCGGCCCCGGTCGGGATCCCCAGCTCGGTCAGATGCTCGGCCACGGCGTCCGGCGTGCGCAGCGCGTTGTTCGTGACGTACGCGAGACCCATCCCGCCGTCGCGCGCCACGGCCAGCGACTCGACGGCATGCGCGATGGCCTGCCCGCCCGCGTACACGACCCCGTCGAGATCGAGCAGCGCCGTGTCGTACGCCTCGCTCAGCGCTCTCGCGCTGTCACCGGGCCGCACCCGAACCCCGGCGTCGGCCGCTCCGCCCGCACTCTGGCCCTGGCTCATTCCGCATCGCTCCTCGCTCGATCCCAGTCCCCCGATCATCCCTCACGCCACTGACACTCGTACGATGCGGGGATGAACACTGCAGGTCGCACGGCACAGACGGGCAGCGACGGCCTGGACCTGATCCCGTTCCGGGGCGTGCGCTACGTCCCCGAACAGGTCGGCAGCCTCGCCGCCGTGACCTCACCCCCGTACGACGTGGTCGTACGGCCGGACGGACTGCACCACCTGGAGAACGCGGACCCGCACAACATCGTCCGCCTGATCCTGCCGCAGGCCGTGGATCCCCGGACCCGCAACGGCCTGGCGGCCGCCACCCTGCGGAACTGGCTCGCCGAGGGCGTCCTCGCCCCCGACACCGCCCCTTCCCTCTACGTCTACGAGCAGCGCAACGGCGATGTACTGCAACGCGGCATCATCGGCGCCCTCCACCTCTCCGACGCCTCGGAAGGTGTGGTCCTGCCCCACGAGGACGTCATGCCGCATGTGGTCGAGGACCGGGCCGGCCTGATGCGCACGACGGCCGCGAACCTCGAACCACTCCTGCTGACCTACCGCGGCAACGGCAGCGCGACGGGCGCCACCGCCGTCATCGAACGCACGGTCGGCCGCACCCCGCTCCTCTCCACGACCACCGAGGACGGCTACAGCCACCGCCTCTGGTCCCTCACGGACCCCGCGGACCAGCGCCAGGTCCAGGAGAGCCTCGCCACCCACCAGGCGCTGATCGCGGACGGCCACCACCGCTGGGCCACCTACCTGCGCCTGCGCACCGAACACACCGCGACCGGCCGCACTCCGTGGGACTACGGCCTCGTCCTCCTGGTCGACACGGCCCGCTACCCGCTCCAGGTCCGCGCCATCCACCGCCTCCTCGGCCGCCTCCCCCTGGACCGGGCGCTGGCGGCGGCCCGCCCCCACTTCCGTATCCGCGAGATCACCGGCCCGCTCCCGCACGCGATGGAGGCTCTGGCCCGTGCGGCGTCCCAAGGCAACGCCTTCCTCCTGACCGGCACCGAGGACACCTACCACCTCCTGGACCACCCCGACCCGGCGCTCCTGGCCCGTACGATTCCGGCCGACCGCCCCGAAGCATGGCGCACGCTCGACGCGACGGTCCTGCACTCCACGCTCCTCGACATCTGGGGCATCCCGGAGGACTCCCCCGCCGACATCGCGTACATCCACGACACGCAGGCGACGGTCGACAAGGCCCGCCTCGACGGCGGCACCGCGGTCCTGATGCACCCGGTCCGCGAGGAGGTCGTCCGAGAACTGGCCCAGCAGGGCGTGACGATGCCCCGCAAATCGACGTCGTTCGGCCCCAAGCCGGCATCGGGCCTGGTCCTGCGCACACTGACGAACGACTAAGAGGCACTGAGAAACGACGAACGGGCGGGCCCCCCTTGAGGGAGCCCGCCCGTTCGTCGTCTCACGACCTACTACTAGTCACGCTCTTCGCGCTCCGCAGCGGCACTGTCGCCCTGCTGAGCAGGCACGCCGTCGTCCTCACTGTCGTCGAAGGCGTCCACGAACTCGACGCCGTCCAGCTCGGCGAGCCGGTCGGACGCGTCGGTGCTGCCGTCCTTGTCGGACTCGACGGCCTTGGCGAACCACTCACGCGCCTCGTCCTCGCGCCCGGCCTCCAGCAGCGCATCGGCGTACGCGTACCGCAGACGCGCGGTCCACGGCTGCGTGGCGTTCGAAGCCAGCTCGGGGCTCTGCAGCGTCACGATGGCCGCGTCCAGCTGCCCCATGTCGCGGCGCGCACCGGCGGCCACGAGACGCATCTCGACCTGCCCGGCCTTGTCCAGCTTGGACACCTCGGGGGCGCCGGCCATGTCGAGCGCCTTCTCGGGACGCCCGAGCCCGCGCTCGCAGTCGGCCATGAGGGGCCACAGGTCCACGGCCCCGGTCATCCGCCGCGCGGCCCGGAACTCGGCAAGCGCCTCGCTGTACTTCTGGTTCCCGTATGCGGCGAAGCCCGCGGCCTCCCGCACTCCGGCGACGCGCGACGCGAGTCGCAGCGCGATCCTGGAGTACGCGTACGCGCGCTCCGGATCCTCATCGATCAGCCGGGCCACCATCACGAGGTTGTTGGCGACATCCTCGGCAAGCCCCCTCGGGAGGGACTGAAGCTCCTGCTGCACGCTCTTGTCGAGCTCGGCGCCGGAGACGTCGTCCGGGATCGGCAGCCGCTTGATCGGCTCGCGGTCCCGCTCCCGGTCGTCCCGGAACCGGGGCCCACCGCGCCCACGGTCGTCGCGGCGGTCGTCACGACGGAAGCCGCCACCACGGTTGTCGTCGCGCCGGTCGTCACGCCCACGGAACCCACCGGGACGCCCGCCCCGGTCGTCACGGCGCGGCCCACCACGCCCACGGTCGTCGCGGCGGTCGTCCCGACGGAACCCGCCACCACGGTTGTCGTCGCGCCGGTCGTCACGACGCGGCCCACGGTCCCGGTCGCGATCCCGGTCACCGTACGAACGGTCGTCACGGCGGTCGCGGTAGCCACCACCGCGGTTGTCGTCGCGCCGGTCATCACGGCGATCGTCACGGCGGTCGTCCCGACGGAACCCACCGGGACGCCCACCCCGGTCGTCACGGCGCGGACCACGATCGCGGTCGTCACGCCGGTCGTCCCGACGGAACCCGCCACCACGGTTGTCGTCCCGACGGTCATCACGCCGGTCGTCACGGCGGAAGCCACCGCCACGGTTGTCGTCGCGCCGGTCGTCACGACGCGGCCCACGGTCCCGGTCGCGATCCCGGTCACCGTACGGACGGTCATCGCGACGGTACGAGGGGCGGCCCCGGTCGCGGTCGCGGTCCCGGTCACCGTAGGAACGGTCGTCGCGCCGGTCGTCCCGACGGAAGCCGCCACCACGGTTGTCGTCCCGACGGTCGTCACGACGCGGACCACGGTCACGGTCATCGCGGCGGGGGCCACGGTCGCGGTCGCGGTCATCGCGACGGTACGAAGGGCGGTCCCGGTCACCGTCACGCCGGTCACGGCGCGGGGCGCCGCCACCGTTGCCGCGGAATCCGCCCCGGTCCCCCCGGTCACCACTGTCCCGTCGGCGCTGATCGCGCTCAGGTCGGTCGTCGGGAGAGTTGGTGGCCATCGCTTGACTCCTGTCTTCGGTACCGCAGTCATTCTCGCGCAGCCGGGGTGCCGGCGCGCTCCGAGAAGAGCTCTGTAAATACAAAAAGGACCCTTGGTCCCCAGCATGTGTGCCGGGACCAAGGGTCCTC
>NZ_JBUEGE010000019.1:0-200247 GCF_054963755.1 Streptomyces sp. EDA2-14 | reverse complement strand
ATCGCGGAGCCGGATGGTGCGGCCCTCCGGGTCCAGCCTGATCCGTCAGAAGGGCCCTAGGCCCTGCCGGGCCGCACCCGGCACCGCTCGGCCGCCCCGCCCATGGCGACCGCGGGGCTCCGCCCCGCACCCTGCTGCTCAAGCGCCGCAGGGGCTTGATGTGCCGGCCCTGGATCAGCTCG
The DNA here is from genome assembly GCF_054963755.1 of Streptomyces sp. EDA2-14. Taxonomy (NCBI): domain Bacteria; kingdom Bacillati; phylum Actinomycetota; class Actinomycetes; order Kitasatosporales; family Streptomycetaceae; genus Streptomyces; species Streptomyces sp. EDA2-14. Next base: position 200,065 of record NZ_JBUEGE010000019.1, on the reverse strand, counting down.
CGCCGCGCGCGCGACCCAGCGCCTCACGGACGAGCCGCCCCGTCCCCCCGTCCCCCGGCGGAGCCATCACGCACGACAAGGCCAATCGCACCGCCACCTCGCAGTCCCGCGCCAACGCCTCCGCATCGCTCTTGGCCACCCCCGGCACCCCGAGCGCCGCCACGCTCCGGTCCCGCACCGCGACCACGAAGTCCCCGGGCCCCGGCAGCGGCCCGTCGGCCCTCCGCTGCGCCGGCACGGACGACGAGGACGGCACGGCGGACAACGTCGGCGAAGGCAGCCGCTCGCTCCAGCACCCCGTGAGCGCCGCCCGTACCAGCGGATTGCGCCGCGCACTGGAGACGGTCCACTCGGCGACCCCGTCGAGCCCGCCCTCCTTCAAGGCCCGGTCGACACCCGCGAGATAGGCGTCGGCCTCCCTGCGCACAAGCGCACGGGCAAGCCCCTCCTTGCTGCCGAACTCGTTGTAGAGGGTCTGCCGGGAGACCCCGGCGACCGCCGCCACGTCGACCATGCGCACCCCGCCCCACGGTCGCCGCGCGAGCGCCGTGTAGGCCGCGTCCAATAGGGATTCCCGCGCTGCAGGCATCGTCGCCTCCCCGGTTCGCCGGGTCCGTAAGGCCTGTGTGGCCAGAGTTGACGCGCTCGTACGCACTGTCAAGGCCTCTCGCCCGTCGCACCGGGCCCGCCGGGGGACCGGTCCCTGTAGCAGTCGGCGTACCACGATCGATACTGTTCACTCATGCCCGACTACCAAGATGATCTGCGTCTCGCCCACGTCCTCGCGGACGTCGCCGACGCCGCGACGATGGACCGGTTCAAGGCACTCGACCTGAAGGTGGAGACCAAGCCGGACATGACGCCGGTGAGCGAGGCCGACAAGGCGGCCGAGGAGCTGATCCGCGGCAACCTCCAGCGGGCGCGACCGCGTGACGCGGTCCTCGGCGAGGAGTACGGGGTACAGGGCACGGGCCCGCGCCGCTGGGTCATCGACCCGATCGACGGGACCAAGAACTACGTGCGCGGCGTCCCGGTCTGGGCGACGCTGATCTCCCTGATGGAGGCCGGCGAGGGCGGCTACCAGCCGGTCGTCGGCGTCGTCTCCGCCCCGGCGCTCAACCGCCGTTGGTGGGCGGCGAAGGGAGCGGGCGCGTACACGGGCCGCAGCCTGACCTCCGCGTCGCGCATCCACGTCTCGAACGTGGGCCGCCTGGAGGACGCCTCGTTCGCGTACTCCTCGCTGACCGGCTGGGAGGAGCAGGGCAGGCTCGGCGGGTTCCTCGACCTGACGCGGGCCGTGTGGCGCACGCGCGGCTACGGGGACTTCTGGCCGTACATGATGGTCGCCGAGGGCTCGGTCGACCTGTGCGCCGAACCGGAGCTCTCCCTGTGGGACATGGCGGCGCCCTCGATCGTCGTGTCCGAGGCGGGCGGCAGCTACACCGGGCTCGACGGCCGCCCCGGCCCGCACAGCGGCAACGCGGCGGCTTCGAACGGTCTGCTCCACGACCAGTTGCTCAGCTACCTGCACACGTCGCGTTGAGCTACCCGCACGCCTGAACTCGCGCCACGCGCCCCCTTGTTGACACTCCCTTTACCTGCAACTCTGAGAGTCCCCCCACTTGTGAACTTGTGAACCATTTCTCGTTCTCCACGAGCCCGGTGGCACAAGTACCTCACACAGGAAGGTGGCTCCATCCATGCTCGTCCGTGACGCCATGAGCACGATGGTCCTCACCATCGGACCCAACCACACCCTGCGCCAGGCGGCCCGGCTGATGTCCGCCCGCCGCGTCGGCGCCGCCGTCGTCCTCGACCCGGACGGCTACGGCATCGGCATCCTGACCGAGCGCGACATCCTCAACGCCCTGGGAAAGAACCAGAATCCGGACCTGGAGACCGCCGGCGCCCACACCACGACGGACGTCGTCTTCGCCGCCCCGTCGTGGACCGTGGAGGAGGCGGCCGCCGCCATGGCGCACGGCGGCTTCCGGCATCTCATCGTGCTCGACGGACAGGAGCCGGCCGGCATCGTCTCGGTCCGCGACATCATCCGCCGCTGGGCCCCGGCCCGGAACCAGCAGGCACCGCTGCCGGTGTGACACGCGTACCGGTGTGACACGCGCGAAGGCCGGCTCCCCCGAAGGGAGCCGGCCCTCACTGCTCAGTACCGCTCAGTGCGCGGTGGTGATCAGCGCACGTCGAACCGGTCGAGGTCCATGACCTTGCTCCACGCTGCGGCGAAGTCCTTCACGAACTTCTCCTTGGCGTCGTCGCTCGCGTACACCTCGGCGAGCGCACGCAGCTCGGAGTTGGCACCGAAGACCAGGTCGGCACGGGTGCCGGTCCACTTGACCTGCCCCGACGCGTCGGTGCCCTCGAACTCGTCCTGCGCCTTCGACGTCGACTTCCACTGTGTGTCGATGTCCGTGATGTTGACGAAGAAGTCGTTGCTCAGAACGCCCGGACGCTCGGTCAGGACGCCGTGCTTCGACCCGCCCGCGTTGATCCCGATGACGCGCAGACCACCGACGAGGACGGTCATCTCGGGCGCGCTGAGGGTCAGCAGGTTCGCCTTGTCGGTGAGCAGGAACTCCGCCGGGAGGCGGTTGCCCTTGCCCACGTAGTTGCGGAAGCCGTCGGCCTTCGGCTCCAGGGCCGAGAAGGACTCGACGTCCGTCTGCTCCTGCGTGGCGTCGACACGGCCCGGCGTGAACGCCACCTCGACGTCGACGCCGCCGTCCTTGGCGGCCTGCTCGACGGCCGCGGAGCCCGCGAGCACGATCAGGTCGGCCAGGGAGACCTTCTTGCCGCCCGCGGAGTTGAAGGACTCCTGGACGCCCTCGAGCACGCGCAGCACCTGCGCGAGGCTCTCCGGGTCGTTGACCTCCCAGCCGCGCTGCGGCTCGAGGCGGATACGGGCGCCGTTGGCACCGCCGCGCTTGTCGCCGCCGCGGAAGGAGGAGGCCGCGGCCCAGGCGGCGGACACCAGCTGCGGGACCGTGAGGTCCGAGGCCAGGATCTGCTGCTTGAGCGTCGCGATGTCGGAGGCGTCGATGACCTCGCCCTCGCGCGCCGGCAGCGGGTCCTGCCAGAGCAGCTCCTCGGAGGGGACCTCCGGGCCGAGGTAGCGGACGACCGGACCCAGGTCACGGTGCGTCAGCTTGTACCAGGCGCGGGCGAAGGCGTCCGCGAACTCCTCCGGGTTCTCGTAGAAGCGCCGCGAGATCGGCTCGTAGATCGGGTCGAACTTCAGCGAGAGGTCCGTGGTGAGCATCGTGGGCAGACGCTTCTGCGACGCGTCCTCGGGGTCCGGGATGATCGCCTCGGCGTTCTTCGCCACCCACTGGTTGGCGCCGGCCGGGGACTGCGTGAGCTCGTACTCGTACTCGAAGAGGTTCTTGAAGAAGTAGTTGCTCCACTGGGTCGGCGTCTCGGTCCAGGTGACCTCGAGGCCGGAGGTGATGGCGTCGCGGCCCTTGCCCTTGCCGTGGCCGGACTTCCAGCCGAGGCCCATCTGCTCCATCGGCGCGCCCTCGGGCTCGGCGCCGACCAGGTCGGCGTCGCCCGCGCCGTGCGTCTTGCCGAAGGTGTGACCACCGGCGATGAGGGCGACGGTCTCCTCGTCGTTCATCGCCATGCGGCGGAAGGTCTCACGGATGTCGCGGGCCGCGGCGATCGGGTCCGGGTTCCCGTTCGGACCCTCGGGGTTGACGTAGATGAGGCCCATCTGGACGGCGCCGAGCGGGTCCTCGAGGTCGCGGTCGCCCGTGTAGCGCTTGTCGTCGAGCCAGATCTGCTCGGGACCCCAGTAGACGTCCTCGTCCGGCTCCCACACGTCCTCGCGACCGCCGGCGAAGCCGAAGGTCTCGAAGCCCATGGTCTCCAGCGCGACGTTGCCGGTAAGGATGAGGAGGTCGGCCCAGGAGATGTTCTGGCCGTACTTCTTCTTCACGGGCCAGAGCAGCCGGCGGGCCTTGTCCAGGTTGCCGTTGTCCGGCCAGCTGTTGAGCGGGGCGAAGCGCTGCTGACCCGCGCCCGCGCCACCGCGGCCGTCGCTGATCCGGTACGTACCGGCGGAGTGCCAGGCCATACGGATCATCAGCGGGCCGTAGTGACCGAAGTCGGCCGGCCACCAGTCCTTGGAGGTCGTCAGCACCTCGGCGATGTCGCGCTTCACCGCCGCGAGGTCGAGGGAATTGAACGCCTCGGCATAGTCGAAGTCCTCACCGAGCGGGTTCGCCACCGCCGGGTTCTTCGCAAGGATCTTCAGGTTGAGGCTCTCGGGCCACCACTGGCGGTTGCCACCACCCTGCGTCGGGTGCGCCGCCCGGCCGTGCGCGACGGGGCAACCGCCCGCCTCCGCGTTGGGGTCCGTAACAAATTCTTCGTGATTCTCGGACATTGGGGGCCCTTCCCGAGTGGTCCTGTCGCTTGGCTATAGCCGAGTCTGATCCTACAATGGACAATGTCTAAGTCAAGGAATGCTCCAAAGTCACATCCGTTCGGGGCCACGGTCCCCCGACTGTTAGGCTGGCCCTTATGAGTGACCTGCTGGAACGGCTGCGCGGACGCGGCTGGCGGATGACCGCACAGCGGCGCGTCGTGGCCGAGGTTCTCGACGGGGACCACGTGCACCTCACCGCCGACGAGGTGCATGCGCGCGCCGCCGCGAAGCTACCGGAGATCTCCCGGGCCACCGTCTACAACACACTGGGCGAGATGGTCTCGCTCGGCGAGGTGATCGAGGTCGCGACGGACAAGCGCGCCAAGCGCTACGACCCGAACGCGCACCGCCCGCACCAGCACCTGGTCTGCGACCTGTGCGGCCAGATCCGCGACGTCCACCCGACGGGCAACCCGTTGACGGCCCTGCCGTCCGACGAGCGCTTCGGCTTCACGATCTCGGACGTCGAGGTCACGTACCGGGGACTGTGCCCGAACTGCTCGGCGAAGGTGTAGCGCTTCACTCTCCACTACCTTGGGCCCGCACCGTGAGGTGCGGGCCTTTTGTTGTGCGCCCACAGGCCACCGGACCTCTTGATGCATGCGTCAACCACGCACCCCCTTCCGCAATCTGACGGGCCGTCATATTCTCGCGGTCGCCCACGAGAATCCGCCGCACCCCGGAGGGCCCATGCATCCCAAGCTCCAAGCCCGCGCACTCACCAGGACATTCGGCGCCACGCACGCCCTCGGCCCCCTCGACCTGACGGTCACCCCCGGCGAGTTCGTCTGCGTGGTCGGCCCCTCGGGCTGCGGGAAGTCCACCCTGCTCCGGATCGCCGCGGGCCTCACCCGCCCCTCCGGCGGCACCCTGGAGATCCGCACGACGAGCCCTCGCCCGGCCGCCATGATCTTCCAGGACTACGGGATCTACGACTGGAAGACGGTCCTCGCCAACGTCCGCTTCGGCCTCGACATCCAGAAGGTCCCGCGCAAGGAGGCGAACACCCGCGCCCGCGACTGGCTCGCCCGGATGGGCCTCGCCGACTTCGCCGACGCCTACCCCTCCGCCCTCTCCGGCGGCATGCGCCAGCGCGTCGCGATCGCGCGGGCGCTGGCGGTGGAGCCGGAGATCCTCCTCATGGACGAGCCCTTCGCGGCCCTGGACGCCCAGCTCCGCACGATCCTCCAGGACGAGCTGCTGGAGCTCACCCAGACCACGCACACCACCACGCTGTTCATCACGCACAGCCTGGAAGAGGCGATCGTCCTCGGCGACCGGGTCCTGGTGATGTCGGCCCGGCCGGGTCGCGTGATCGCCGAGCGCAGGCCGCCGTTCGAACGCCCGCGCACCGGTGACATCCGCGACACCCCCGAGTTCACCTCCCTCAAGGGCGAGCTGTGGGACCTGCTGCGCGGCGAGGTGCACCAGGAGGCGGTCCCGGCATGAGCTCCCTCACCCAGACCAAGGCCCCGGACGACCTGCTGGTCCGCGCTCCCGGCCCCGAGGAACTGCACCCCACCCGCGCGCGGCACAGGCGCCGCGCCCTCGAACTCTCGCTCGCCTTCGCGGTCCCGGTGGTCCTGATCCTGCTCTGGCAGCTCGCGGCCTCCCAGTCCTGGATCGACGAGCGCATCTACCCGGCCCCGTCGACGATCCTCGCCGACGGCTGGCAGCGCGCGGCCGACGGCGAACTGTGGCCGGACGTCTGGGCCACCCTGAAGCGGGTCCTCGCGGGCTACGTCATCGGCACCGTGTCGGGCTACCTCCTCGGCCTCCTCATGGGCTCGATCTCCCTGGTCCGCGCGGCCCTCGAACCCCTCCTCGACGCTCTCTACGTCGTGCCGAAGCTCGCCCTCCTGCCGATCTTCCTGAACATGTTCGGCCTCGGCGAGGGCCCGCAGATCGCCCTCGTCGCGGCGACGGTCTTCTTCTTCGTGTGGATCTCGACGATGGCGGCGGTCATCTCCGTGCCCAGCGGGCACCGGGACGCGGGGCAGGTCTTCGGCGCCTCCCCGTGGCAGATGTTCCGGCACGTGCTGCTCCCCGCCTCGCTCCCCGCGGTCCTGGTCGGCGCGCGCATCGCGGCGGGTGTCGCGGTCCTGGTCATCGTCGCCTCGGAGCAGATCGCGGCCAACGACGGCCTGGGCCATCTGATCTTCGACGCCCGCGCCCTCTTCCAGAACGACGTGATGTTCGTCGGCATCGTCTGCGTCGCCGTGCTCGGCGTCCTCTTCTCCGAACTGGTGCGCCTGGCGGGCCGCTTCCTCACCCCCTGGGCCCCACGCGACCGCGGCCGCGGCCAGTCCTGACGTCCCCTCGGCTCTCTGTACGGAGGCTCCATGCGCACCAGACACGTACGTACGACATACGCGGGTACGACCCTGTTCGCGGTCGGCGCCCTGCTGCTCGGCACGGCGTCCTGCGCGAAGAACGACACCCCGTCCGACGCCGCGGCCAAGCCCCGCGCGATCAAGGCGGTCGCGGGCTGCGGCAAGGGCTCCTGGACCGACCCGGCGGACCGCGCCAAGGACCGCGAGCCGGCCCGCTGCGACAAAGGCGCCCCGGCCCCGGTCAAGCTCACCAAGCCCCGCAAGCTCACGATCGCTACGGGCACGCTGAGCGCCGAGTACGTGGCGCCGCTGGAGATGGCGGTCAAGAAGGGCGAGTTCAAGAAGGAGGGCCTCGATGTGAAGCTGAAGGTCCTCCCCACGCCCGACGCCCTCCCCCTCCTCGCCAAGGGCGACATCGACGCCCAGTGGGCCGCCCCGGAGGCGGCCGTCATGAACGGCATCCTCGGCGGCTTCGACATCAAGTGGGTGTCCGGCAACTTCTCCCCCGACCCCAAGTCCAAGAGCGGGCTCTGGGTGCGCCTCAAGAAGGGGCAGAGCGCGTCGCAGGTCCGGATGGCGGGCAAGAAGATGGGCACGCTGATCGGCAAGGGCTCGGTCGCCTCGTACCCGATGAACATCGCCCTGAAGAAGCACGGCGGCGGCCTCGACAAGATCCAGTTCCAGCAGCTCGGCTCGGCGGACGTGCTGACCGGGCTGCAGAACGGCGGCGTCGACTCGGCCTGGCTCCTCGACCCGATCTGGCGCAAGGTCGACGGCGACAAGCGCTACGCGTTCCTCGGCGGCCAGCCGCAGGGCGAGCCGCTCGGCGGCATGCTGTTCGGCCCGAACCTCCTCAGCAAGGACCCGGACGCGGGCGTCGCGCTGCTGCGCGCGTACATCCGCACCGTGAACACGTACTTCCGGGACGACTACAAGAAGGACCCCGCCTTCGTGGCCGAGCTGGCCGGCCTGCTGAAGACGGACAAGAAGGTCCTGGAGGAGACGCCGTCCCTGCGGATGGACTGGGAGATCCGCTCCGGCACGACGGACCGGCTGCAGGCGGCGTACAAGGCGGCGGGCGTCGCGGAGGGGGATCCGCTGCCGGAGGCGAAGACGGTGAACAGGAAGCTGTACGAGGAGGCGGTGGGCCACAAGTAGCCCCGAACATGCCTGAGGCCCGGAACCAGTCATGGTTCCGGGCCTCAGGTCTTCAGTAGCGGGGACAGGATTTGAACCTGCGACCTCTGGGTTATGAGCCCAGCGAGCTACCGAGCTGCTCCACCCCGCGCCGTTGTGTTCACAACCTTACGCGACGCCCCCGACCAGCGCAAATCGCTTCCCCGAGGCCGACGACGCCCACCGCCTTGGGCAATCTGCCGCCTTGGGCGGCAGGGTGGGCAAGGCGGCGCCCGGTGCAGGGTGCACACGCGTCGGGCCCGCCACGGCGCAGCCGGACACCCCGGTCCAGCCTGCCGCAGCGCTACGCCGACAACTCCTGCCGCAACGCGTCCCGCAACCGACCCGCCCGCTCCGCAACCTCCGCAGGGCCGAGCTCGACCGCCTGCGAGGCCCACTTCTGCCCCTCGGCGAGATCACCCCGCCGCGCGCACAGCAACGCGAGCCGAAGCGCCGCCCGCCCATGCCCCGCATCGGCCGCCCGCGTCCACCACAGCGCCGCCTCCGGCTCGCTCCCCTCACGGGCGAGCAGCAGCCCCAGGTTGAACGCCCCGTTCCGCGACCCGGCCTCCGCGGCCTCGCGGTACCAGCGCGCCGCCTCCACCACATCGCCGCGCGCGGCGGCCAGCATCCCGACGCGCACCTGCGCGCGCCGGTGCCCGTGCTCGGCGGCCCGCTCGTACCACTCCTCGCACTCGCTCTTCTCGGTGACGGGCTCCCCCAGCTCGTGCCGGACAGGAGGCGGCCGCCGCACGTCGAGCAGCGAGGCGAGCCGGTACGCGGCCTCCGGGCTGCCGCCCCCGGCCGCACACCGCAGATGCCGCTCGGCGGCCTGCTCGTCGCCCTCGCGCTGGCGCGCGATCCCGGCCTGCAGCGCGGCCTCGGTGTGCCCACCGGCCGCGGCCCGCTCGTACCACTGCAGGGCGGCCTCTTCGTCGTCTCGACCCGCGTAGAGGATCCCGAGATTGAACGCCGCGTCGACGCTGCCGGCCTCCGCCGCCTTGGAGAACCAGGGCTCGGCGCCGACCGCGTCCCCGTTCTGCAGGAGCAGCACCGCGAGCGCGTTGGCCGCCTCGCGGTGACCCGCGTAGGCGGCACGGCGGTACCAGCCCTCGGCCTGCGCGGTGCGCTGCTGCTCGGCGCAGAGCAGCCCGAGGTTGTACGCGCCGTTGTTGTCGCCCGCGTCCATGGCGGCGCGGTACCAGCGCTCGGCGGTCTGCGTCTCGCCCCGCTGGGCGTGCAGCGCGCCCAGCGCGTTCGCCGCGTTGCCGTCGCCGTCCTGGGCGGCGCGCAGCCACCACACGGCGGCGCTCTCCTCGTCCCCCGCGTCGCGCAGCAGGAAGGCGAGGGCGCACGCGGCGCGCGCCTCACCGTCCTTGGCGGACGTCAGGTACCAGCGCCCGGCCTCTTTCAGGTCGCCGCGCTTCTCCAGGATCGAACCGAGGTGCAGGGCGGCCCGCCGGTGTCCCCGCGCGGAGGCCTGCCGGTACCACTGCTCGGCCTCCTCCGCCGGGTTGTCGCCGTCCCCGGAGACGAGCACATCGGCGCCCCCTTTGCGGTCGAGGGCGCGGGCGAGCCGGTACGCGGCCTCGCGGTGCCCGCGCTCCGCGGCGACCCGCATCCACCGCTCCGCGCCGACGTCGCTGCGGTGCTCCAGGAGATCGGCGAGCGCGTAGGCGCCCAGGGTGTGGCCGTGCTCGGCGGCCTGGCGCAGCCAGTACTCGGCGGCGGGCTCGTCGCCCCGCTCGCGGAAGTACCGGCCCAGGGCGTGCGCGGCGGGCGCGGAGCCCGCGACGGCGGCGATGCGCCACCAGCCTGCGGCCTCCTCCGCGTAGCCGCGCTGGTGGAGCAGGACTCCGAGATTGTTGGCCGCCGCCCGGTCACCGGCTCCGGTGGCAGCACGCAGGAGGGGCTCGGCTCCGTCGGGATCTCCGCGGCGCAGCAGCATGGCGCCGAGGACGCTCATCGCCTCGACGTCGCCGGCCTCCGCGGCCAGCCGCTGGCGTGCTTCTTCCGCAGCCTCGCCGGGTTCGTCCCGATCAGTCGGCTGCACAAACCGCCCTGTCTCCAACAGAGTTGCCTTGTCCCCCATAACGTCCATCGTCGCACCACCTGCAACCTGGGTACACCTCGTATACCGCAGCCAGTGAGGTCACTTCAGCGTTTTGTCGACATGCCCACAGGGAGACAAGTGAAACACAGTTTGCTCAACTCCCCCCGAGGGGAGCATCGTTCGCACACGCTTCGCACATGCCAGCGGCTCATGACAACAGGGGGCCCGACGCACCGAAGGCCCGGAAGCCTTAGCTTCCGAGCCTTCGATTTCAGTAGCGGGGACAGGATTTGAACCTGCGACCTCTGGGTTATGAGCCCAGCGAGCTACCGAGCTGCTCCACCCCGCGCCGTTGTGCTGAAACCGTACCACGGCGCGGAGGGGTCATCCGACCAGTCAGCTACCGGCAGCCTCCTTGTCACCACTGTTCTTGTCGCTCTTGTCGTTCTTGTTGTCCCCGGCGGCCTTGTCGGCCTTGTTCTGCGCGTCCTCGGCACGCTCCAGGGCGTCCTGCAGGCGGTCCTGGGCCTTGCCGTACGCGGTCCAGTCGTTGTCCTTGAGGGCCTTCTGGCCGTCCTGGAACGCCTTGTCCGCGTCGGCGAGCGCCTCCTTCACCGTCGAGTTCTCCGGCGTCTGCGTGTCGCCGCCGGGCTTCTCCGGTTCGGAAGGCGTGCTCCCCTCCACGTCGAAGGCCTGGTTGAGCGCCTCGGACAGGGAGTCCGCGAAACCGATCTTGTTGCCGTAACTGACCGCGACCTTACGCATGAGTGGGTACTCGGCGTTGCGGCCCTGGGCGTAGATCGGCTCCACGTAGAGGAAGCCCTTGTCGAGCGGCACCGTCAGCAGATTGCCGTACAGGACCGTCGAGTCGGCGCCCTTCATGTCGCGCACCCAGTTGGCCACGGTGTTCGACGAGTTGAGCGTGTTCTGCACCTGCTCGGGTCCCGCGACCTTGTCCTCGGTGACTCTGAGGAGCCTTATGGCGCCGTAGTCCTTACTGGTCGCGTCGGCGTCGACCGCCATGAACGCTCTCAGGTTGGGCCGGCCGCTCGGTGTGAACGTCGTCGTCAGCGAGAACTGCTGACTGGTCTGACCCGGCATCTTCATGGACAGGTAGTACGGCGGAACCGCGCTGTTGTCCTTCTTGGTCGGGTCGTTCGGCACCTGCCAGGCGTCGGACGCGTTGTAGAACTGGTTCGAGTTCGTCACGTGGTAGAGGCTGAGCAGCTCACGCTGGACCTTGAACATGTCCTGCGGGTAGCGCAGGTGTTCCTTCAGGGAGGCCGGGATCGCGCTCTTGGGCTCGACCGTGCCGGGGAAGGCCTTCTTCCAGGTCTTCAGGACCGGGTCCTTGTTGTCCCAGGTGTAGAGCTTGACCTCACCCGTGCCCGCGTCGACGGTCGCCTTCACCGAGTTGCGGATGTAGTTGACCTGGTTCTGCTGGGCCACCACGGCGCGCTGGCTGTCCGCCTCGTTGAGCGAGTCGGCGGTGCTGTCGCCCAGCGTCGTACGGGACGCGTAGGGATAGCCGTTCGACGTCGTGTAGGCGTCGATGACCCACTTGATCTTGCCGTTCACGACCGTCGGGTACGGGTCTCCGTCGATCGTCAGCCACGGCGCGACGGCCTCGACGCGCTCCTTCGGAGTGCGGTTGTAGAGGATCCGCGAGCCGTCGCCGATGGCCCCCGAGTACAGGATCTGCGGCTCACTGAAGGCGACGGCGTACGCGGCGCGGTTGAGCGGGTTCGCCAGATTGACGCCGCCCTTGCCCTTGTAGCTGGTCGTCTTCTGGGTGCCGTCGTCCTGCTCGTAGTCCAGCTCCTTCTGCGGCCCACCGACGATCGAGTACTGCGAGGTCTTCTCGCCGTAGTAGATGCGCTGGTTGTAGTCGCCGAGGTCGCCGGTGGTCGGCAGGCCCGACTCGGTGAACTGCGGGGCGCCGCCGGAGGTCTCCGTGCCCTTCGCCGTCACTGCTCCGTAGCCGTGCGTGTAGACGAAGTGGTCGTTGATCCAGTTGCGCTTGTCGAGCTTGCTCAGGTTCAGCTCGCGCAGACCCACCACGGTGTCCTGGCCGTTGTAGCGGTCCACGTCCAGGGTCGTCGGGAACTGGTAGTACTTCCGCTGCTGTTCGAGCTGCTGGAAGGTGGGCGAGACGATGTTCGGGTCGTTGAGCCGGTAGCTCGCCGCGGAGTCGGACTCCGTGCGCTGCTTCTTGGCGTCGTCCGAACCCTTGCCCTTGTAGTCCACCGGCTTGGCATTGTCGATGCCGTAGGCCTTACGGGTCGCCTCGATGTTCTTCTTGATGTACGGGGCTTCCTTGGACTGCTCGTTCGGCTGGACCTGGAACTTCTGGACGATGGCCGGGTACAGGCCGCCGATCAGGATCGCCGAGAGCACCATCAGGCCGAAGCCGATGACCGGCAGTTGCCAGGTGCGCCGCCACAGGGTCGCGAAGAAGAGGATCGCGCAGATGACGGCGATGCAGAACAGGATCGTCTTCGCGGGCAAATACGCGTTCGCATCGACGTACCTCAGGCCGGTCCAGTTGTCCGTCGCCTTGAAGTCGCTCTGCTTCACCGCGAGCCCGTACCGGTCGAGCCAGTACGCGACCGCCTTCAGGGCCACGAACACGCCCAGCAGGACGGAGAGGTGCCCCGTCGCCGCCGCCGTGGCGCGTGCCCCCGGGCTGGTGACGCGCAGGCCGCCGTACAGGTAGTGCGTCAGCGCCGCGGCGACCAGGCCGATGACGGCTGCCGCGAACCCGAAGCCGAGCAGGAAGCGGTACCAGGGCAGATCGAACGCGTAGAAGCCCACGTCCATGTGGAACTGCGGGTCCTTCTGGTTGAACGGCACGCCGTTCACGAACATCAGCCACGTACGCCACTGGCTGGCGGCCGAGGCTCCCGCGATGAGCCCCACAAGGGCGGTGATGCCGACGAGCAGCCATCGCTTGAAGGGCGCGATGCCCATCCGGTAGCGATCAAGGCTCTGCTGCTCCATCGACATGGCGCTCAGCGGTGGACGCAGCCGGTGCGCCAGCCACACGTTCACCCCGACGGCGAGCGCCATCAGGATGCCGAAGACGAAGAAGAGCCCGATCTTCGTCCACAGCTGAGTCGTGAAGACGGACGAGAACTTGACCGACCGGTACCAGAGCCAGTCGGTCCAGAACCCGGCGAACATGACGAAGACCATGCCGAGCACGGCCAGGACGCCCAAGGTCAACAACAGCGTCCGGGCACGCCGGGAGGGTCGGCCGACTCTGATCCGCGGTCCTGTCGGGCCCCCGCCGCGGTCCGGCATCTGGAAAGCCAAGGTGTGCACCTCGAAGTTCGATTTTCGGTCGGTCGGGCCCCCGAGATCGCGGACCCATCACCTATGCAACTTACTCACGCTTTACTCAGTTCCCGGTTCGGGGCAGGAACGAGGCAGGATTGTGACCATGTCCAACACTCCCATGGCAGCGAGCCCCCTCACCCGCGCCGTACTCGAGATCGACGAGTACGCCTCCGGGCTTGGCTGGGACCAGCCCGCTCGCCTCTTCGCCCTCGTCGACACGGCCGCGCTGCGCGCCCAGGAACCCGCTCTCGCCGCCCAGCTCGGGCTCGAGGGCGAGCAGGAAGCCCCCGGCCTCACCCCGATCGAGCAGGACGAGATTCCTGCCGGCAAGCCGCTGGACGAGTTCCTCGGCACCATCGCGTGGCCCGACGCCGTCGTGGGCTGCGCGCTGACGGTCGAGCGCCTCATGCTGCCGCCGTCGGCGGAGGCGTCCGTCCCCGAGGGGCTCAGCGACGCGAAGCTCACCAAGTGGGTGGCCGAGCACCCGGACCGCCAGGAGGTCCGCATGACGGTCGGCGTGCTGCGCGACGGCACCCGCGACTCGGCGCTGCGGTTGCGCGAGAAGGACGCGACGACCGAGGTCCTCACGGGCTCGAATCTCGTACCGGGGCTCGCGGAGGCCCTGTCGGCGACGTTCGCCGACTGACGTTCTCTTCGCCTACGTAGAGGGGCGCCACCGGTCGGTTCCGGTGGCGCCCCTCTACGTAGTGCGGTGTTCGCGACTGCTCAGCTCTTGGCCGAGCATGTGGGCAGGTCCGCCGTGTCGCCGTTGCGGATGTCCTTCAGTGCGCCCATCGCGTCGTCCAGGGTGTCCACCTTGACCAGGGTCAGGCCGTCCGGGGTGTCCTTGGCCGCGGTCGCGCAGTTGTCCTTCGGCGTCAGGAAGTACTGGGCGCCCTTGTCGCGCGCGCCGACGGTCTTCATGCCGATGCCGCCGATGGGGCCGACCTTGCCGTCGTCGTCGATGGTGCCGGTGCCGGCCACGAACTTTCCGCCGGTCAGGTCCTCCGACGAGAGCTTGTCGACGATGCCGAGGGAGAACATCAGGCCCGCGCTCGGCCCGCCCACGTCGGCGAGCTTGATGTCGATCTGGAACGGGAACGTGTGGTCGGTCCCCGCCTGGATGCCGACGATCGCGCGGCCGTCCTCGGCCTTCTCCGTCTTGATCGTCACGTTCTCCGTACGGGTGGCTTCCTTGCCGGCCTTCTCGGCGGCGGCCGCCTCCTTGACGGGCACGACCTCGAAGACGACGTTCTCGCCCGGCTTGTGCTTGGTGACGAGCTTGGCGACGTCGGCGGGCTTGGTGACCTTGGTGCCGTCGACGGACTTGATGACGTCACCGGCGTGCAGCCGGCCCTGGGCCGGGCTGTCCTTGACGATGCTGGAGGCGATCACCCAGGACTTCACCGGGATGCCCAGCTCTTCCAGCGCCGCCACCTTGGCGCTCTCCTGGGACTGGCTGAACTCCTCGGCGTTCTGCTGCGAGGACTGCTGCTCGGTCTGGCCGTCCGGGTAGAGCGTCTCGTGCGGCACCACGATGCTGTCGTGCGCGAGCCACCCGTAGACGGCCGACACGAGGTTCATGTTGTAGTCGGCGCTGGTGACGCGGACCGTCGTCATGTTCAGGTGGCCCGACGTGTCGTACGTCTTGTGGCCGGAGATCTGGATGACGGGCTCGCCGCCGTGGTCCGCGAGCGTGTTCACCGTCGGTCCCGGAGACATCTCGGCGTAGGGCACTTTGATGAGCACCCCCGCGCACAAGAGCGCGATCAGCATCAGGGTCGAGGCGAGCATCGTCGCAGTGCGGCGTGGCATGGAACGACAGTACGGGACGACTCTGTCAGTGCACCTGTGGGGCCGGGCCCTTCAGGTGCCCCGGCACTCAGGTCCCCTGATGCGACTTCTCCATGGCCTCACGGAATCGCGCGTACCCACTGAGCTCGGTGACATCACCGGTCTTGTGGCGCTCGCGGCCGGCCCAGATGCCCCACAGTCCAGCGGCCACCGCTGCGACCACCGGAACAAGCAGCCACAGGAGCGCTGCCATGCCGACCTCCCGACCCCATGAGCGACTGCCACTGACGTATCAGCAGATTAACCATCCGCAGTCCCAACGCTCGCCGCAGGGGGTCGGTTACGCAACCGGAACGACCTTGGGCCGGAAGGGAGTCGGCTAGCAGGCGCCGACCCACTCCTCGGTGCCGTCCGAGAACGTCTGGTGCTTCCAGATCGGCACTTCGTGCTTCAGGTCGTCGATCAGCTTGCGGCAGGCCTCGAAGGCCTCCCCCCGGTGCGGACAGGACACGGCGACGACGACCGCGAGATCGCCCACCGTCAGATCGCCGACCCGGTGCACGGCCGCGAGGGCCCGCACCGGGTACTCGGCGACGACCTTCTCGGCCACGCGCCGCATCTCCGCCTCCGCGCTCGGATGGCAGGAGTAGCCGAGCTTGTCCACGTCGGCCCCGCCGTCGTGATTGCGCACGGTCCCCACGAAGAGCGCGGTGCCGCCTGCGGCGTCGTCGCCGACGGCCCGGAAGACCTCGTCGACGGAGAGCGGCGTCTCTCGGACGGCGAGCAGCTTGATCGGGTCCTGTGCCCGCAGCTCGCCGGGGTGCTCGTGCTCGGTGGGTGCCATGCACTCATCGTGCCGCACACCGCCGACAACCGTGAATAGCGTTTTCGACCGGCACGCACGCGTACCGGATTGGAGCCTCCTACAGGTGGGCCGCGCCGGTCAGATGCGCCGCCGCGCCTTTCGTACCCGCCGCACCACGGCCGCCGTACCCAGAAGGGCGACGGTCGCGCCCGCGGCACCGGCCGCCGTCGCGTCCTTGCGGCCGAGGCGTCGGCCCGCCACGGTGCGCCGGCCCGCGACCTCCTCGAGCAGCTCCGCGAGGACCTCCTCGTTGGTCCACTGGGGGCGCCACCCGGAGTCGTGCAGCCGGCTCCCGCTCACCACCCACGGGTACATCGTGTAGGCGAGGTCGCCCGCCGGGGAGGGCGTCAGGCCGATCCGGTGCAGCCGGGCCGCGGCGCCCAGGGCGACGGCGGAGGGCAGCTCCATGCGGCGGATCCCGCTGAGCTCCTCGACCTCCTCCTGCTCGAGCCACCCGTCGCAGCCGACCGCGAGTTCCCCGTCGACCTTCTCCAGGGCCGCGTGCTCCAGGGCGCTGCACAGGTCGTCCACGTGGCAGAACTGCCAGGCGGGCCGGGAACCGGCCACCACAAGGAGGCGCGGCGACTCGAAGTACCTGGTCAGCGCCGTGTCCGTGCCTCCGACGAGCACCGCGGGGCGCACCACCGTGACGTTCAGGCCGGGGTGCGCGCGGGGGGCGCGGCGCGCGAGCCGCTCGACCTCCAGGAGGTCACCGACCCCGGTCGCCTCCGCGGTGGCGCGCAGCTCCGCGTCCTCGGCGAGCGGCAGCTCGTTGTCCTCGAGGGCTCCGTAGACCATCGTCGAGGTGCACAGGACGACCCGGTGCACGCCCGCGGCGGCCGCGGCGGTCAGGACGGTCTGGGTGCCCCGCACGTTGTACGCGGTGCGGGCCGCGGGGTCGGACTCCAGGTCGAGGTCGAGGGCCAGGTGCACGACGACGTCCGCGCCGCGCAGTTTCTCGGCGATGGCCGGATCCCGGACGTCCAGGACGTGCCAGGTCGCGGACGCGCACTCGCCGCGCCGCTCGTCGATGGCCAGGACCTGCTTGATCTCCTCCGACGCGGCGAGCCGCTCGGTGAGCAGGGCACCGATGCCGGTCGCGGCACCGGTGACCGCGACGACGGGGCCGCGCACGGCCGGACTGGATGTGGGGTTTCGCGCTGCGCGAACCTGCGGATCTGGGGAACTCACCGGGCGTCTCCAGCGGTTGTCTTCAGTACGTACCTGTATGACGCGTACGTACCAGGAGGCATCCATCCTGCCGCAGGCCATTCGTCGGCGAAGCACTGAGGCCCGATCCGGTCATGGTGTCTACGCTGGGTGTGTAGTCGGGCAGTCGCCGCCGGGCCCAGAAACCGGCGGCCCAACCAGCCGAGGAATCCCGTGAGTGACACCCCATTCGGTTTCGGCCTTCCGCCGGAGGAGCCGGAAGACGGCGACGAGGGCAAGAAGAAGGACCAGCAGGGCGGTGGCGGTCAGGGACCGGCCGGCCCGTTCGGATTCGGGTTCCCGGGCCTGCCCGGCGCGGGCGGCCCTGGCGGCGAGGGCGGGGACAACCCGTTCGCAGCCATGTTCGGCTCGATGAATCCGAACGATCTGGGGGCGGCCTTCCAGCAGCTCGGGCAGATGCTCTCCTACGAGGGCGGCCCGGTGAACTGGGACATGGCCAAGGACATCGCCCGCCAGACCGTCTCCCAGGGCACGCAGGACGGCGTCAAGGACAGCAGCGTGGGTCCCGCCGAGCGCACCGCGGTCGAGGAGGCCGTGCGCCTGGCCGACCTGTGGCTGGACGACGCGACGTCGCTGCCTTCGGGCGCGCACTCGGCGGTGGCCTGGAGCCGCGCCGAGTGGGTCGAGGCGACCCTCCCTGTGTGGAAGGAGCTCGTCGACCCGGTCGCCGAGCGCGTCGGCATGGCCATGGGCGACGTACTGCCCGAAGAGATGCAGGCCATGGCGGGCCCGCTGATCGGCATGATGCGCTCCATGGGCGGCGCCATGTTCGGCCAGCAGATCGGCCAGGCCATCGGCGTCCTCGCGGGCGAGGTCGTCGGTTCCACGGACATCGGCCTGCCCCTGGCCCCGGCCGGCAAGGCCGCGCTGCTGCCGCTGAACATCGAGTCGTACGGCAAGGACCTCGGCGTCCCCATGGAGGAGGTCCGCCTCTACCTGGCGCTGCGCGAGGCCGCCCACCAGCGGCTGTTCTCGCACGTGCCGTGGCTGCGCTCGCACCTGTTCGGTGCGGTCGACGGGTACGCGCGCGGGATCAAGGTCGACACCACGAAGCTGGAGGACGTGGTCGGCCAGTTCGACCCGCAGAACCCGGAGCAGATCCAGGAAGCGCTCCAGCAGGGCATGTTCCAGCCGGAGGACACCCCGGAGCAGAAGGCGGCCCTGGCCCGCCTGGAGACGGCTCTCGCGCTCGTCGAGGGCTGGGTCGACGCGGTGGTCCACGCGGCCGCGAAGCCGCGTCTGTCGTCCGCCGACGCGCTGCGCGAGACGCTGCGCCGCCGCCGCGCGACCGGTGGTCCCGCGGAGCAGACGTTCGCGACGCTGATCGGTCTGGAGCTGCGTCCGCGCCGTCTGCGCGACGCCTCGCGCCTGTGGGCCTCGCTCACGGACGCGCGCGGTGTGGACGGGCGTGACGGCCTGTGGGCGCACCCGGACATGCTGCCGACGGCGTCCGACCTGGACGACCCGGACGGCTTCGTGCACCGCGACGAGCAGCTGGACTTCTCCGAGATCGACAAGATGCTCGGCGAGGCCGCGAGCGGCTCCGGTGACAAGCCGGACCTGAAGAAGGACGAGGGCGACAAGGGCCAGGACGACAAGGGCGAGGACGACTCCGACAAGTGAGCCTGTACGACGACACGGTCCTCGTGCTCAAGGGCTACGAGGACCAGCCGGAACTGCGCCAGGCGTACCTGGACCATCTGTCGGAGCACGGCGCCGACGGCCTGTGGAAGCCCTGCACCGCGGGGCACATCACGGCGAGCGCCCTGGTCGTCGACCCCGCGCGCGGGCGCGTGCTGCTCACGCTCCACAAGAAGCTGCGGATGTGGCTTCAGATGGGTGGGCACTGCGAGCAGGGCGACGCGACGCTGCGGGCCGCGGCACTGCGCGAGGCGACGGAGGAGTCGGGCATCCCCGGCCTCACGCTCCTCGACGGCGGACCGGTCCGCCTGGACCGGCACGCGATTCCGGGGCCGTGCACCCAGCACCTGGACGTGCAGTACGCGGCGCTCGCCCCGTCGGACGCCACGGAGGCGATCAGCGACGAGTCCCTGGACCTGCGCTGGTTCGCGTACGACGAGGTGGCGGATGTCGCCGACGCCTCTGTCGTGCGCCTGGTGGAGGCCACGCGGGCGCGGCTCTGAAGAGGACATGCCTGAGGACAGGCGTAAGGGGCGAGCGCCATGGGCGCTCGCCCCTCACGCATCTCTTCTATCCCTGGAGCGCTAGCTCCAGACGTTCCCCTGGTTCTGGCCGCGGGCGCCCTGCTGTCCCATCCCGTACTGCGCGGCGAGGCCCCCGCCGATGCCCGCGTTCTGCGGCGGCAGCAGCTCGCTGGGCTGGACGAGCGCGTAACCGCTGCCCATGAAGCTGAGCTCCCAGCCCTCGCCCGTGCTGCCCCGGCGCCGCCAGACGCCCGAGGAATGCGTCTGCGCCTGCATCTGCACCCGAAGCCCGGTGGACCAGGCGACGATCGCGTCCGCATCCGCGTTGACGTAGCGGTCGGGCGTGACCTGGAGCATCAGCGGCTGCCCCGACGTCATCAGCGCGACCTTGCCGTGCCCGGTGATGTTGAGCTGGTACTTGCCCGATCCGGAGATGCCGAACTGGCTGTCCACCGCGACGACCTCGTGGTGCAGCGACGAGTCCATCGCCAGCACGTAGCTGCTGTCGACGGTCAGTCCGTCCTGCTCGACATCCACTACGTGGATGTACTGGGCGAGGTTCGCCAGGTAGACGGTGCCCTGGCCGTGGCAGCGCATCAGGCTGAGGCCCTCGCCGGTGTGCGCGCGGGCGCGCCGCTGGCCGTGCGTCTGGTACTCGCCGTCGAACTCCATCAGCCCCTGGTAGGCGACCATCGCGCCCTTGCGGGCGAGGATGTCGTCGTGGCCCTCCAGGGCGACCCGCAGCATCTGCGGGTTCTGCACCGTGTAGCGCTCCTGGGTCTGCTGCTCGGTGTACGAGAAAAGCGGGCTCTGCATGGTGTGTTCGTTCCCCCTCAGCCCCGTGCTCGGAGGCGGTCGGTGCTGTCCTCACTGGGCTGTACGACGACGATGCCTTCCCCGGAGAAGCCCATCTGGTAGGCCTCGCCGCTGCCGCGCCCGATGAGCGAGCCGGCCCGGAAGCTGCGCTTGCCCTTCACCTTCAGGCTGGGCGACCAGGCGATGAGCGCGTCGGGGTCCACGTAGGTCTCGTCCTCGCCGCGGCCGCAGTCGACCACGATTGGGGTGCCGCGCGAGGTCAGCGCGACGTGTCCCTGGCCGCCGACCGTGATGTTCCACAGGCCCTGCCCGGTGAACTTGGCGAGCCCCTTCACACGCTCGACGCCCCACTGGAGGTGCGCGTCGAAAGCGAGGAGGTTGGTGCCGTTGACGGAGATCGACTCGCCACCGAGGTTGATGACGACGACGTCGGCGCCGTAGTCGGCGAGGTAGAGCAGTCCGTCGCCGGAGCACTTCATGAGAGGCGCGCCCTCGCCCGTGATCCAGTCACGGGCGACCTGGCGGACGGCGGGCGGGTTGGGCTCGTACTGGACGAAGCCTTCGTAGGCGACCATCGAGCCCACGCGCGCGAAGAGGTCGTTTCCGGTCTGCATGGCGACCTTCAGCATGTTGCTGCCGTGGTTCTCCATGCGGGCGGCTACCGGGGTCGGGGCGAAGCCCGCGAGCGGCTGGTTCATGACGGGCTCCCTCAGACCTCGTACGGCTGGACGACGATGAAGTTGCCGGGTGCGCCCCGGAACTGCAGGTTGACGCCTTCGCCGCTGTCGCCCGGATAGGCGTTGCGGCGCATGCGGACCTGGTTGGAGACGATCGCCTGCGCGGCCGCGGACCAGGCCACGACGGCGTTGGAGTCGGCGAACGTGGTGGGCGTGACCGGCAGGACGACGGGCGTGCCGTGGGTCTTCACGACGACCGTTCCGGTGCCCTGGAACTGGAGGACGAACAGGGCGCCTCCGGGGATGCCGTGCCCTTCGATCCTGCGCACCTCGTGCTGGAGGCTCTCGTCGAACGCCAGGACGTTCTCCGCGGAGACGCAGATCGCGTCGCCCTGGAGCTCGATGGGGTGCACATGGGTGGCCTCTTCCGCGAAGAAGACCTGGCCACGGCCGGAGCAGCGCATCAGCTGCATCTCCTGGCCGGTGGCATTGCCCACGATGCGGCCCGCGAATCCGGCGCCCTTGTAGCTGAATTCGACCTTGCCCTGGTAGAGCACCATGCTGCCCTGGCGGGCGAGGACGGGCTGGTCGCCGCTTGCGCCGAGGTCGACACGGATCAGCTTCTTGTTCTGGAGTGTCCAGCGCTGGCCCGTGGGGGCCTCACGGAACTTCTCCAGGGCGGCGGCCACTCCCGGCGCGGCGGCCTGCTGCGGGACGCCCTGCGGTGCGGGGGCCGCCGGGGGCTGGCCGAAGACCTGCTGGGCAGGGGGCGTCGGGGGCTGCTGGCCGAAGCCCTGCGGGGCGGGCGGTGTCTGGGGCTGCTGGCCGTAGCCGGGCGGCAGGGGCGCGCTGCCCTGGCCGGGGACCTGGCCGAACTGCGGCGGCTGGGGAGGCTGCTGCCCGTGCGCGGGCGGAGCGGTCGGCGCCGGGGCCGGCGGGGGCGGCACCGTGCCGGGCGGCGTGGCGAGCGGGGCCGCGATGGTGGGCGCCGCGTGCACCGAAGGCTCGGGGGCCGGCGGGGGTGCGGGAGCAGGCGCGGGAGCCGGAGCAGGCGCCGGTGCGGGTGCGGGCGCGGGCGCCGCGAAGGCCGGCGGTTCGGTGGCCTGGGCGGGCGGCGCGAAACCGGGGGCCGCGGACTGCTGCGGCGCCGCGGTGGGCTCCTCCTCCTCGGCGACCTCGCCACCGAAGTTCCTCAGCAGCGCGTCCAGGCCCCCGTCGAAGCCCTGCCCGACGGCGGCGAAGCGCCACACGTCCTTCAGGTAGAAATCGCCCAGCATGACGGCGCGCTCGGTGGAGAACTCACCACCATGGAAGGAATACCGCGCGACTTCCTCACCACCGGCGACGATGCGGATGTAGCCGGGAGCGACCTGCGACATCTGCCCCGCACCGTCGACGGTCGCGGTGAACGAGAGCTTGTGGATGTTCGCGGGGATCTTCTCCAGCGTGACGCGGAAGGACTCCGTGTCGCCGGCCTGCGCGCCGAGCAGTTGGACGGACTCCTCGGGCGTCTTCGGCTGGTTGAAGAAGACGAAGTACCGGTCGTCGGAGAGTCGTTCCTCGGCGTCGAGGCCGAAGCAGCTGATGTCGAAGCTCAGTCCGGGACCGGTGATCTGTACACCCACGTACAGATCCGTGCCCGCGGTGAGGTCACTGATCTCGGCCTTGTGGCCGCGTTGGAATTCCCTGGCCATGCGTAACGACCGTCCCCCATCCCGATGGTGATTGCGTCGCGCCAGGCTAACCGCAATCACCGACAACGGGAGAAGTCGGTACAGCCCTGGTACAGAAGCGTTTTCGGGAGCGTTCAGTCGTCCCGTGCGGCAGGCAGGTGCGGCAGCCGGTCGGCGGCGACCACTCCTTCGAGATACCCGCGCGCCCGCTCGGTGCGCGGGTACGCCTCCAGGAGCCGCCAGAACCGCGGCCCGTGACCAGGGACCAGGAGATGTGCGAGTTCATGGATGAGTACGTAGTCGACGACGTACTCGGGCATGCCCTGCAGTCGGTGGGAGAGCCGGATACTGCCTTCGGCCGGGGTGCACGACCCCCACCGGGTGTTCTGGTTCGTCACCCACCGCACCGAAGCGGGACAGGCCTTGCCTTCGAGGTACTGGCCCGACAGGCGCTCGGCGCGGTCCGCGAGCTCGGTGTCGCCGAGCACCCGCTTGCTCTCCTGCGCGGCGAGCTTGTCGAGCATGACGCCCACCCAGCGCTTCTCCTCGGCCTCCGACATGCGGGCCGGGATGAGCACCACGGTGCGATCGCCCTCGCGGTAGGCGGAGACGGTCCTGCGCCGGCGGGAGCTTCTGCGGACCTCGACCGCGCTCGACCCCAGGCCTCCTGAGGGCGGGCTGGTCGTGCTGCGCTGCGTGTTCGTGGCACGGTGCAGTGGGTCGGCGGACACGCCCCGACGTTACCCGCTGGACCGGGCGGAAGTCCCGCCTCCGGAAGTCTTCGGTGCGGCTCCGCACCCCTCCCCCTTCCGTTAGTACGACTATCACCCACAGCCTGTGGACAACTTTCCGCACGACTCTCCGCGTCCGGGCATGCTGGCGGTCGATCGACGGACACGACGCCGTCGGCACAGCACGGGGACAGTCACGGGGGACAGTCATGCATCCGATCCTGAAGCCGGCCCTGCGGCGCGGCTGGCACGACCTGAACACGGTGCAGTTCGGTCTGACACCGGCGCACGCGGTGGTCCTGGGCCCGGTCGACACGGCAACCGGCAGCTTCCTCACGCTGCTCGACGGCACGCGCGGGGTGCCGCTCCTGCGGGAGGAGGCCCACAGAATGGGCCTTCCGGACGGGCACGTGGACGCGCTCCTGGAGCGGCTGGGCGGAGCGGGGCTCCTCGACGACGCGACCGGCGGCGGCGCACCCGCGGCGCAGCTGCGCAAACAGCCGCGCGTGATGGATCGGCTCCGCCCCGACCACGCCGCCCTGACGGTCACGACATCCGAGCCGGCCGAAGCCGTAGTGAGGTTGACGGCTCGGCGCGCGATGCGGGTCCAGGTGAGAGGCGCGGGGCGGGTGGGCGCCGTCATCGCCTCGGTCCTCGCCTCGGCGGGTGTCGGTCATGTCGACGTGCGGGACGGCGGCTGCGTCGAGCCGTGGGACGTGGCGCCGGGCGGGCATCCGGTGGAGTCGACGGGCGAGCGCCGGGACGTGTCCGCACGGAGGCTGGTCCGCTCGATGGCGCCCAGCAGGCCACCGCGCCCCGACCGTCGCAGCTCGACCCCCGAGCGCCTGGCGGAGCCGCACCCCGAAGAGCCCCCGCTCTCCCTCGTGGTCGTCTCCCCGCGCGACGGGCTCGCGGTCCACTCCCCCGACCCGGTCGCGGTCGCGGATTTGGTGGAGACGGGCATCCCCCATCTGTACGCGGGCGTCGTGGAAGCCACCGGTGTGGTCGGACCGCTGGTGCTGCCCGGCGGGACGGGCTGCGCGCACTGCCTGCTCCTCGGGCGCACGGACCGCGATCCGACCTGGCCCCGGCTGCTGGCCCAGTGGGGTTCGGGACCCGCGGCCCGTCAGGTGCAGGCCTGTGACCTGGGCCTTGCCACCGCCGTCGCGGGGCTCGCGGCGGCGCATGCGCTGGCTTTCCTCGACGGTGAGTTGCCGTCGACCACGGGGGCACGCTGGGAGGCGGCGGCGCCGGGCCTCGACTGGCACGCCCGACCGGTATGGCCACATCCGCAGTGCCCCTGCGGTGCGGGTGAGAGAGGTAACGGGCAGGAGGTCTCCGTGGAAGCAGAGCCGCACGACACAATGGCGGGGTAAGCAATGGCTGTCGGCAACACGGCACCCGGGCATGCGCGGCATGGCTGTTCGGCACTTGGAGGGGTGTATGTCTGATCTTCCCCGGAAGGCGGTTACCCGTACCGCCAAGCTGGCAGCGCTGCCGATCGGCTTCGCCGGCCGCGCGACCTGGGGCATCGGCAGACGTATCGGCGGCAAGTCCGCCGAGCTCGTCGGGCGGGAACTGCAGCAGCGCACGGCGGATCAGCTGTTCAAGGTTCTCGGTGAACTCAAGGGCGGGGCCATGAAGTTCGGGCAGGCGCTGTCCGTCTTCGAATCCGCGCTGCCGGAGGACATCGCGGGCCCGTATCGCGCCGCGCTGACGAAGCTCCAGGAGGCCGCGCCTCCGATGCCGACCCGCACCGTGCACGCGGTCCTCGACGAGCGGCTCGGCGAGCAATGGCGCGAGCTGTTCCTCGAGTTCGACGACAAGCCCTCGGCCGCCGCCTCGATCGGACAGGTGCACCGCGCCGTGTGGCACGACGGCCGCAAGGTCGCCGTGAAGGTGCAGTATCCGGGCGCGGGCGAGGCCCTGCTGTCGGATCTCGGCCAACTGAGCCGCTTCGCGCGCATGTTGGGCCCGCTGATCCCCGGCATGGACATCAAGCCGCTCATCGCCGAACTGCGCGACCGGGTCTCCGAGGAGCTGGACTACGCGCTGGAGGCGCAGGCCCAGCAGGCGCACGCGGAGGAGTTCGAGGACGACCCCGATGTCGTGGTGCCGCACGTGGTGCACCAGTGCGAGCAGGTCCTGGTGACGGAGTGGATGGACGGGACGCCGCTCGCCGAGATCATCGACAACGGCAGCGAGGAAGAGCGCGATCGCGCGGGGCAGCTGCTGGCCCGCTTCCTGTTCTCCGGACCCGCGCGCACGGGCCTGCTGCACGCGGATCCCCATCCGGGCAACTTCCGGCTGCTGCCGGACGAGAAGGGCTGCTGGCGTCTCGGCGTCCTCGACTTCGGCACGGTCGACCGGCTGCCCGGCGGCCTGCCCCAGCCGATCGGCGCGTCCCTGCGCAGAACGCTCGACGGCGATGCGGCGGCGGTCTACGAGCTGCTCTGCGAAGAGGGCTTCGTCAAGGAGTCGATCGAGCTCGAACCGGACGCGGTGCTCGACTACCTGCTGCCGATCATCGAGCCGGCCCGTGTCGACGCCTTCACGTTCACCCGGTCCTGGATGCGCAATCAGGCGGCCCGGATAGCCGATCCCCGCTCACCCGCCCATCAGCTGGGCAAGCAGCTCAACCTGCCGCCGTCGTACCTGCTGATTCATCGGGTGACGCTCAGCACGATCGGGGTGCTGTGTCAGCTCGGGGCCACCGTGCGGCTGCGGGACGAGCTGGAGGCGTGGGTACCGGGCTTCGTGGCCGGGGACTCGGGACACGCCGAGGAGCTGCCGGCCGCGGAGGCCTGATCACCACCAGTCGGAGTCGAGCCGTCCTTCGATGGCCCTGATGTTCTCCCGGGCGCAGGCGTCGCAGAAGTAGCGCCGGATGCCGCCCTCGACGGAGCACGTCCAGGTCAGCGGCAGCTCCCGGGCGGTCGTGCCGCACCGCGCGCACGCGAGGTCGGGATGGTCGGGCTGCTGTGCGGAGTCCCCGCCAGGAAGAGACATCACCCGGTGACGATAACTCGATGAGCCGATGAACGCCGGGTGCCACACGCCTCGGGGGCCGGTCCGCTTCGGACCGGCCCCCGAGGGAGCAGCCGCACTGTGGCGGCGCGTGTCGACGAGCTGGGTCGACGGTTGGGTTACTGCATGACGGCCGTGGCGAGCGCACGCCGGGCACGCAGCGAAGCGCGCTCGGCACGGCGCTGCATCCGGCGGGCGGTGGCCAGGCTCACGGCCCGGCGTTCGCTCTCGGCCGCCCGCAGCTGCTCGTGCATATGCGCACGAGCCAGGGCTTCTGGGATGAGTTGCATCTGACGGGTCCTGTTCTGGCGCGACTCGTTCGCGCCGGGGGTGGTGAAGTCTGGGATCGCGGAGCCTGCGGGCTCGCTCGTGGACGGCTTCATCGGGGCCTGCTTCTTGGGGTCGTGCGTCAGGGGGCGGTCGATCGTTCCGGGGGTGTTCATGCCACGACCGGGTTCTTGCGCGGGCGGCCACGCGGCCGCTTCCGGGCGACGACAACGCCCTGGACGAACAGCTCGCCACCCCAGACGCCCCAGGGCTCACGCCGCTCCTTGGCGCCGGCGAGGCAGGCCTCCATCAGCGGGCAGGTACGGCAGAGGGACTTGGCGTACTCGACGTCCGCCGGCGACTCGGCGAAGAAGACCTCGGGGTCGTAGGCACGGCAGGGGACGGGCACGTCGAGGTTCTCGATGGCGTCGTCGAGCGCGGTGAGCGCGGTCAGCGGGTTCAAGGTGGAGTCCTCCGTGGACACGGGCGGTGAAAGAGGGCCTGAAGGCGGTACGGACGGGGCGTGCGCTTCGAGTTGCACGGTTTCGTCTTCCTCGTCTGGTCGTTCCGGCCGGTGGGCCGGGTGGCGGTGGTACCGGGTTCTTTTCTTGTCCCGAGGCCCCTTCGCTCTGGTTCCTCGGAAGATCGCTGGGTCTTCCGGGAAAACAGAAGGGCCGCGGATCCCGGGTGGGGTTCCGCGGCCCTGAAGGCGCCTGTCTGATCGTCGATCAGACTGGATCACTCCAGGGTTCGAGCCCACGGAAGGCCCACATCGTGTGGTGCTGCGTCGTCTGCTTCCGGAATCCGGCACCGGCCGCCGCAAAGGCATAGGCCTGGGCCTGTGCCGTCGCTACTGCTTCCGGTGCCTTGGTCGGTCGCTCATTGCGCTCGCGGATGGGAAGACCCGCGAGAGACAGACCGGACTCCGGGCGCATGGCGGAGATGCCAGACAGACCGGTGCCCGGGTTCGAGGAGCCGAGCAGGCAGGAAACGACGACCGAGCGATCGGTCATTTTGGCGGTGCTGATGGAGCTGGCGTTGATGCTGATCACTGGAATCGCCTCCTCTCGGCGTCTCGGGGACCGGTGTGATCCGGTCCGACGGCATTCAAGTACAACACGGAACCAGGGCCTTCGAGAAGACCGCTGCTTTCGTGCTTAAGAACCTATGGGGATTGTTGGGGCATGCGCAAACTATTTTTTCGACGAGTTCTCGTCAGTCGTCCCCGGCGCCCTCGTCGTCCTGATCACTAAACGTCTGACCAGCGCAAATAGCCAGAACATCGGATCCGTAGCTCCGAAACTTCCGGCGTCCGACACCCGGGATGCGGGACAGCTCGGCCGCGTCCTCGGGAGACGCCTCGGCGATGGCGATCAAGGTCTTGTCCGTGAAGACGCAGAACGCGGGCTGGCCGAGGCCCTCCGCCGTGCGGCCGCGCCACTCGATCAGTCGCTCGTACAGGCCCTCGTCCATGTCCGAGGGGCACTCCTCGCAGCGCATCAGCTTCATCTCGGCGGCCTCGAGCGTGCGCCCGCACACACGGCAGCGGGCCACCTTCCGGTCGCCCCTGGGACGCGTGGCGCCGAGCGGCTCGCGGACGGCCGACCGGGTCCCGAACTCGATGCCGCCGCGCCCCGCGCTCGCCCCGCGCCCCGCCGCACCCTTCGACCCCGGCCGCAGCCCGTCGAGGAACCGGCTCGGCCTGCGGTTCGGGCGGCCGCCCGGCGAGCGGGACAGCGCCCAGGAAAGGCCGAGATGACGCCGCGCGCGGGTCACTCCGACGTACAGGAGGCGCCGCTCCTCCTCGATCTGCTCGTCGGTCTTGGCGTAGGTGATCGGCATCATGCCCTCGGCGAGGCCGACCAGGAACACCGCGTCCCACTCGAGGCCTTTCGCCGCGTGCAGCGAGGCGAGGGTAACGCCCTCCACGGTCGGGGCGTGCTGTGCGCTCGCCCGCGCGTCGAGCTCCGCCACGAACGCGCTCAGGGTCGCGGCGGGCTCGGCTCGCGACAGGTCCTCCGCGAGCCGGGCGATGGCGGCGAGCGATTCCCAGCGGTCGCGCACGGCGCCCGATCCGGCGGGCGGTTCAGTGGTCCAGCCCGCGCCGGACAGCACGGCTCTGACCTGGGAGGGCAGATCGACGGCCTCGTCGAGCCCCGCGTCGTTGTCCCCGAAGCGGGCCGCCGCGCGCAGCTCGTGGTGGGCCTTGCGCACCTCGGCCCGCTCGAAGAAGCGCTCGGCGCCGCGCAGCTGGTAGGGCACCCCCGCGTCGGCGAGCGCCTGTTCGTAGATCTCCGACTGCCCGTTCGTCCGGAACAGGATCGCGATCTCGCCCGCGGACACCCCGGCGTCGATCAGCTCGCGGATGCGGCCGGCGGCGCCCTCGGCCTCGGCGGGCTCGTCGGCGTACTCGACGTAGGTCGGGTCGGGGCCCGCCTCGCGCTGTGAGATCAGCTCCAGGCGGTGCTCGGCGGCGCGGCCGCTCGCTCTGGTCAGGACTCCGTTGGCAAGGTGCACGACCTGGGGCGAGGAGCGGTAGTCGCGGACCAGCTTCACGACGGTGGCACCGGGATGGCGCGTGCGGAAGTTGAGCAGGTGGTCGGGGGTGGCTCCGGTGAAGGAGTAGATCGTCTGGCTGGCGTCACCGACGACGCAGAGGCTGTCGCGCTCGCCGAGCCACAGGTCGAGCAGGCGCTGCTGGAGCGGGCTGACGTCCTGGTACTCGTCGACGACGAAGTGCTGGTACTGGGCGCGGACCTGGTCGGCGATGTCCTGCCGGTCCTGGAGGATGCCCACGGTGAGCAGCAGAACGTCCTCGAAGTCGATGACGGAGCGGTCCCGCTTGAGCGTTTCGTACGCGGAGTAGATCTGGGCGATCTCCGCGGGGTGCCGGGGCGCTTCACGGCCCGCCTTGTGCACCGCCGCCGCGTAGTCGCCGGGCACGGTCTGCGTGACCTTGGACCACTCGATCTCCGCGGTCACGTCGCGCAGCTCTCCGCGGTCGAGGCGCAGGCGCGAGGCGGCAGCGGCGTCGGCGACGAGCTGGATCTTGCGGTCGACGAGCCGGGGCAGCTCCCCGCCGACCGCCTTGGGCCAGAAGAACTGGAGCTGGCGCAGGGCGGCGGAGTGGAAGGTGCGGGCCTGCACCCCGACGGCGCCGAGCTGCCTGAGCCGGCCGCGCATCTCCCCCGCGGCGCGGTTGGTGAAGGTGACGGCGAGGACGGTGTTGGGCTGGAGGATGCCCGCGCGGACGCCGTACGCGATGCGGTGGGTGATCGCTCGGGTCTTGCCCGTGCCCGCGCCCGCGAGCACGCACACCGGACCGTGCAGGGCCGTCGCCACGGCGCGCTGCTCGGGGTCGAGCCCCTCGAGCACCGCGTCGGCGGATTCCGGGACCTGCGGGAACAGGGTGGAGTGCGTTGCTGCTGTCACCCCGCCATGCTGCCAGGTCCGCGGCGACGGATGCGTCGCGCTGTCCACAGGCGCCGGGCATTAGTCGTACCAATGCGCTCGACGTGCGGGAATGGCCGCCGGGTCGCGTACGTTCGACTCATTGCGAACACGCACCCCCAGCCACCGAAGGAGCGCGAGGACATGCCGGGCACTGTGACGATGTACAGCACCACTTGGTGCGGCTACTGCCAGCGGTTGAAGAAGCAGATGGACCGTGAGGGCATCGGGTACACCGAGGTCAACATCGAGCACGACCCTGAGTCCGCGGCCTTCGTGGAGAAGGCGAACGGCGGGAACCAGACGGTCCCCACGCTTCTCGTGGTGTCCGACAGCGGCGCCGAGTCGGTCATGACGAACCCGTCGCTGGCGCAGGTGAAGCAGGCCATGGCCGCCTGAGTCGCCCGGCCCCCAGTGAATGGCCCCCGCCCGCCCACGGGTACGGGGGCTTTCCGCTGTCTACGACTCGGCATCGACAGCCGGTCATGGCCTCGCCCTCTTCAGGGCTTCCGGGACCGCCCTCCCCCGAGATCGGCGGGCCCGCAGCTCACTCAGAGCGCGTCGCTGGGCTTCGGCAGGGGCTTGCCGTACCAGAGCTCGATCAGCCGGGCCGCGATCGAGATGCCGTAGGGCGGCATGACCTCACCCGATTCGAAGCCGGCCCGCAGGTCCTCGCGGGAGAACCAGCGCGCCTCATGGATCTCGTCACCGTCCACGTTGATCTCGAAGGACGTGGCGTGTGCCATGAAGCCGAGCATCAGGCTGGACGGGAACGGCCAGGGCTGGCTGGCGACGTACTCGACGTCACCGACGACGACGCCCGCCTCCTCGAAGACCTCGCGCCGCACCGACTGCTCGATGGACTCGCCGGGCTCGACGAAACCGGCGAGCGTCGAGAAGCGGCCCTCGGGCCAGTGCACCTGGCGGCCGAGCAGGATGCGGTCCTGCTCGTCCGTCACGGCCATGATCACGGCCGGGTCGGTGCGCGGGTAGTGCTCGGCCCCGCAGGCCGGGCAGCGGCGGATGTGGCCCGCGGCGGCGATGACGGTGCGTTCGCCGCAGCGGGAGCAGAAACGGTGCAGCCGCTGCCAGTTCTCCAGGGCGACGGCGTGCACCATGAGGCCGGCGTCCCGCTGCGAGAGGAGCATCCCCGCCTCACGCAGCCCGGCCGGGCGCGCGGACTGGTCCATGCGCCCCGGAAGCGTGTCCTTCTGGAGCGCGAAGTAGCTCACGCCGTCCTCGTCGGTGCCCAGGAAGTAGCGGTGGGCCTCGGTGAGGGGCGCTTCGAAGGCCGGGGTCATGACCAGTTCCGTCGTGCCGTCCGACGTCTCGTCGATGAGCGCCTGGCCACCGGAGACCACGAAGACGCGGGTCGTGGGGTGGCTCCACGCGGCGGCGAGCCAGGCCTCGTCGAGGCGGTGGTGTGCGGCGCGGTCGATTCCGCTCGGCGCGGAGAGCGAGAGCGGTCGCCCTGCGGCGAGGTCGGCGGTTCGGTCGGTCCAGGTGGTCACGAGTGCTTCCAACTCCCCCGGTGGAATGGGTGGTTCGGCGGGCGGTTCGGCGGGCGGGTGCGGGGTGCCTCAATCAGTGTGCATCTGCCCAGCTCTCCGCGAGATCGCCCCACAGGTAGGCGGTTGTTTCGACACCCTTCATGAGGAGGTCGAGTTCGACCTTCTCGTTGGGGGCGTGCCAGCCGTCGGACGGCACGGAGATGCCCAGGAAGAGCACCGGGGCGTTCAGAACGTCCTGGAGGTCGGCGGCGGGACCAGAGCCGCCCTCGCGCGTGAAGCGGATCTTCTGCTCGAAGGCCTGTCCCATGGCGCGTGCGACGGACTGCAGTGCCGGGTGGTCGAGCGGCGTGAGGCAGGGGCGGGTGGCGGCCCCGAAGGTGATCGTGTGGCGGATGCCCGCGGGCATCTGCTCGGCGACCCAGGCGGTGACGGCCTTCTCGATGTAGTCCGGGTCCTGCCCGGCGACCAGGCGGAAGGAGAGCTTGAGCATCGCGGAGGCCGGCACGATCGTCTTGCCGCCGGGGCCCTGGTAGCCGCCGCCGATCCCATTGACCTCGGCGGTGGGGCGGGCCCAGATGCGCTCCAGGGTGGTGTGCCCGGCCTCTCCGTGGGTGGCGTGGGACTTCGCCGTGCGCAGCCACTGCTCCTCGTCGAACGGCAGCTCGGCGAAGAGCTCGCGCTCCCGGTCGGTCAGCTCGACGATGCCGTCGTAGAAGCCGGGGACGGCCACGCGCGCGTGCTCGTCGTGCAGCCCTGCCACAAGGCGGGCGGCCGCGGTCGCCGGGTTCGGGACGGCGCCGCCGAAGGAGCCGGAGTGGATGTCCTGGTCGGGCCCGTGCAGCTCGATCTCGCAGTCGGCGACACCGCGCATGCCGGTGCACACCGTGGGAGTGTCCTCGGACCACATGCCGGTGTCGGAGACGATCACCGCGTCCGCGGCCAAGCGCTCCGCGCGCTCCTCCACGAGGGCGCGGAAGTGTGGCGAACCCGACTCTTCCTCACCCTCGATGAGGAACTTGAGGTTGACCGCGGGTGCGGTGCGGCCGGTCGCGGCCAGGTGGGCGCGCACGCCGAGGGTGTGGAAGAACACCTGCCCCTTGTCGTCCGCCGCCCCGCGCGCGTGCAGGCGCTTTCCGACGACGACCGGCTCGAAGGGGTCGGTGTCCCAGCCGTCCTCGCGGGCGGCGGGCTGCACGTCGTGGTGCCCGTAGACGAGGACCGTGGGGGCCTCGGGGTCGCCCGAGGGCCACTCGGCGAACACGGCCGGGGCGCCGGGCGTCTCCCACACCTCCGTGGTCGGGAAGCCGGTCTCGGCGAGTTTCGCGGCCAGCCAGTCGGCGCTGCGGCGCACGTCCGGTGCGTGGGCGGGCTGGGCGGACACGGACGGGATCCGCAGCCACGCGGCCAGGTCGTCGAGGAACGCCTCTCGGTGGTTCTCGACATACGCACGGACGGTGCTGACGGCATTGTCAACGGGCTTGCTCATGGTCACGAGCCTATCCGCCCGCCCGAACGTGCTCGTCCGGCGGTTCCTCAGCGGACTCCGCAGGCTCCCGCGAGCCCTCCAGCAGGAGCCGCTCCAGCTCCTCGCGGCCGGGCAGCCGACGCGGCCGGACCGTCTCCCCGCTGCGTACGTACAGGAAGGCGGCGCTCACCGCTTCCAGGGGCACGCCCTGCAGTTCGGCCCAGGCCAGCCGGTAGACGGCGAGCTGGAGGGGGTCGGCGGACTTCCGGTGGGCCGTCTTCCAGTCCAGGATCTCGTACCGCGCCCCGTCGCCCTCGCCCTCCTTGTAGACGGCGTCGATACGGCCGCGGACGACGCGGCCCGCGATGGCCAGCTGGAAGGGCAGCTCGACCCGGTAGGGAGTGCGGTGGGCGTACGGGGTGCGCTCGAAGGCCTCCTTGAGCGCCTCCAGGTCGCGCTCGTCCGCGATCTCGGCATCGCTGCCGGGCAGCTCCTCGGGGTCGAGCATGGGCAGCCGCAGCTCTTCGAAGCGCGACTCGACCCAGGCGTGGAACCGGGTGCCCCTGCGGGCCGCCGGCTGCGGCGGCTGGGGCATGGGCCGGGCGAGCTCCCGGGCGAAGGCGTCCGGGTCGGCGGCCATCCGCAGCACCTGGGACGCGGTGAGCGTGTGCGGGACGGGGACGTCGCGCACGGCGGCGCGGGCACGCAGCAGCTCGCCGCTCAGCGCCTCGAGGTCGCGGTCCCAGGAGGCGATGGTGCGCGCCTCCTCCGGGGTCAGCTCCGACTCCGGGGCGTGGGCGGGGTGCGGCACGACCGGGGTCGCCCGCTCGGGCTCGGCCACGCGCGCGTCGTCACCGGCCGGGGACGCGTCGTCCTCGTAGGGATCGTGATGGCCCTCGTAAGGGTCGCGGTCGTCCTCGTACGGGTCGTGCTCGCCTTCGTAGAGGTCGTGGTCGCCCTCGTCCGGGGCGTGGCCGTCCTCGTACGGGTCGTACGGGGGTTCGTCGTCCTCGGGCGGCGGTGGCCAGTCGGGGTCCTCGAAGGGCGGCTCGTCGAGGGCGGCGGGGTGCGTCTGCGTGTGGGCGTGCGCGGCTTCGGGCCCCGCGGCGCGCTCCAGGTGGGCGAGGACCGTGTGCGCGGCGGCCCTGCGGCGAGCCCGCGACCCCTCGTCCAGCGGCAGCGGCCAGGCGTGCTCGACCGACTCCTCCTGGAGGGCCGGGTTCTCTTCGTCCTCCGCCGGTTCGTCCGCCCACGCCTCGATCTCGCCGTACCCGGCCACGCAGTGCTCGTACAGCGCCTGGAGGAAGTCCGACGGGCCGCGCCTGCGCTTCTGGGACGGCCCCCACCAGTGCCCGGAGCCGAGCAGCAGGGATCGCGGGCGGGTGAACGTCACGTAGCCGAGACGCAGTTCCTCCGTGTGCTGGTGGTCCTTCATGTCGGCGTGGAAGGCCTTCATGCCCTTGGAGTCCCACGTCTCGATGTCGGGCAGCGTGGCGCCGTCACCGCGCAGTTCATGGGGCAGGACCTTGGCCTGCGCCGTCCACTTCTCGCGGCCCTGTGTGCTCGGGAACGTGCCGTTGACGAGGCCGGGGACCGCGACGACGTCCCATTCGAGGCCCTTGGACTTGTGGGCGGTGAGCACCTTCACGGTGTTCTCGCCGCCGGGCAGCGCGTTGTCGAGGCCCTTCTCGTACTGCGCCGCGGTGCGCAGGAATCCGAGGAAGGCGAGCAGTGTCGCGGAGCCGTCGTTGGCCGCGAACGACGCGGCGATGTCCAGGAAGTTGGACAGCGTCTCGCGCCGCCGGGCCGCCAACGCGTGGGGGGAGGCGGAGAGTTCGACCTCCAGGCCGGTGACCGCCAGAACACGGTGCAGCACGTCCATGAGGGGGTCGGACAACGAGCGGCGCAGCTCGCGCAGTTCGGTGGCGAG
Organism: Streptomyces sp. EDA2-14; assembly: GCF_054963755.1. Taxonomy (NCBI): domain Bacteria; kingdom Bacillati; phylum Actinomycetota; class Actinomycetes; order Kitasatosporales; family Streptomycetaceae; genus Streptomyces; species Streptomyces sp. EDA2-14. The sequence continues at coordinate 165,116 of NZ_JBUEGE010000019.1, read as the reverse complement.
CCGGGCGAAGCGCACGCGCGCGTCCGGTGAGAACGGCAGCCCGTCGTCGTCCTCCTCACCCCCGGTCGAGGTCTCCAGGAACGTGTCGAGCGCGTCCGCCAGCGATATCACCTCGGACGGGTCGACCCCCTCGACGGCCTCGGCCAGGCGCCGGTCCGGGTCTTCGTCCCCGCCCCCGCGCGCGTGGGAGACCAGGAAGCGTGCCCTGCGCCCGAGGAGGGCGAGGTCGCGGGGGCCGATGCGCCAGCGCGGGCCGGTCAGCAGGCGGACGAGCGAGGCGTTGGCACCGGGGTCCTGGAGGACCTCGCACATGGCGACCAGGTCGGCGACCTCCGGGAGGTGCAACAGGCCGGAGAGGCCGACCACTTCGACGGGGATGTCGCGGGCGACGAGGGCGCCCTGGATCTCGGCGAAGTCGGTCGCGGTACGGCACAGCACGGCGATCTCGCCGGGCGCGGTGCCCGTACCGACGAGGTGGCCGATGGAGTCGGCGAGCCAGTCGATCTCCTCGCTGTGGGTGCGCAGGAGGGCGCAGCGCACGCCGCCGTCCTCCTCGGCTCCGGGGGCGGGGCGCAGGGCCTCCACGCCCGCGTGCCTGGCCCGGAGGGGCTCGGCGAGTCCATTGGCGAGGTCGAGCAGGCGGCCGCCGCTGCGCCTGTTCTCGCTGAGCGCGAAGCGGGTGGCCGGGCGCCCGTCCGCGTACGCGAAGTGGCGCGGGAAGTCGTCGAGGTTGGCGACGGAGGCGCCGCGCCATCCGTAGATCGCCTGGCAGGGGTCGCCGACCGCGGTCACGGCGTGGCCCGTGCCGGCGCCGAAAAGGCCCGCGAGCAGGATCCGCTGGGCCACGGAGGTGTCCTGGTACTCGTCGAGCAGGACCACTCGGAACTCGTCGCGCAGGATCTCGCCGACCTCGGGCCGGGTGTCGGCCAGCGTCGCCGACAGGGCGATCTGGTCGCCGAAGTCGAGGAGGTCCCGCGTGCGCTTGGCCTCCCTGTAGTGCCCCACGAGCTCGGCCAGCTCCAGGCGCGCGGCGGCCGCCTCGGGGACCTTGCGCAGGTCGGCGTTGCTGAGCTTGACGCCTTCGAGGGCGCGCAGCAGCTCATGGTCGTGGGCGCGCAGCTTGCCGGGCTGTACGAGGTGTTCCGCCAGCTCGCCGTCCAGCGTGAGCAGGTCGCTGACCAGGTCGGCGAAGGAGCGCGTGAGCGCGGGGTACGGGCCGGGCGCTTCGCGCAGCACGCGCGCGGCGAGCTGGAAGCGGGTGGCGTCGGCGAGCAGCCGCGTCGTGGGTTCGAGCCCGATGCGCAGGCCGTGGTCGGTCAGCAGTCGGCCCGCGAAGGCGTGGTACGTGGAGATCACGGGCTCGCCCGGAGGATTGTCCGGGTCGATCGTGTCGGGGTCGGTGACGCCTGCCTTGATCAGGGCCTTGCGGACGCGCTCGGCCAGCTCTCCGGCCGCCTTGTTGGTGAAGGTGAGGCCCAGAACCTGCTCGGGGGCGACCTGTCCTGTGCCGACCAGCCAGACGACGCGCGCGGCCATCACCGTCGTCTTGCCGGAGCCCGCTCCGGCCACGATCACCTGCGGGGCGGGCGGCGCGGTGATGCAGGCCGTCTGCTCCGGGGTGAACGGGATGCCGAGCAGCTCTTTGAGCTGCTCGGGGTCGGTGAGGCGCGTGGTCACCTCATCGAGGCTAACCGGCACCACTGACAGCGCCGTGCTGTTCCGGCTCAGTGGAGGCACACGTCACTCGACGACGTGTTTGCCCTCCGGACGCGCGCTGCACGAGGCCCGGAAGGCGCAGTGCGTGCAGTGCTGTCCTGCGGTCGGCACGAAGCGCTCGTCGAGGACCTTGCCGGCCGCCGTGGCGAGGAGATCGCCGATCCACTCCCCTTCGAGGGGCTCCTGGGCCTGCACCTTCGGCAGGGCCTCGCCGCCGTCCTTCTTGGCGGCGCCCTGCCGCAGCTGCACCAGTTCGGCTCCTCCGGGGTGGGGCCGGACGCCGTCGAAGACCTCGTCGACCACGCCCTCGTGCACAGCGAGCTGGTACACGGCGAGCTGTGGGTGCCGGGCGACGTCCGCAGCGGTGGGCACCTGCTTGCCGGTCTTGAAGTCGACCACGTAGGCACGGCCGTCGGCGTCCCGCTCCACACGGTCCATGGAGCCGCGGATGCGCACTTCGTAGGAGCCCGCATCGAGCGTCACGTCGAAGTCGTGCTCGCTGGCGACGGCGGTGCGGCCCGCGCGGTCCATGACGTGCCACTGGAGGAAGCGCTCCAGTGCGGCGCGGGCGTTCTCCTTCTCCTGGGCCGACTTCCAGGGCGCGTCGAAGGCGAGGGAGTCCCACACCGAGTCCAGGCGCTCCATGAGAACGGCGAGGTCGGCGGGGGTCCGCCCGGAGGCGACCTCGTCGGCCAGGACGTGCACGACGTTGCCGAAGCCCTGGGCCGCTGTGGCGGGGGCGTCCGCCTTGACCTCGCGGCCGAGGAACCACTGCAGGGCGCAGGTGTTGGCCAGTTGGTCGAGGGCGCTCCCGGAGAGGACGACGGGCTTGTCGCGGTCGCGCAGCGGGACCTTGCTCTCGGTCGGCTCGTACATGCCCCACCAGCGGTACGGGTGGGCGGCCGGAACGAGCGGTCTGCCGTCGTCGTCGCTGAGCGCGGCGAGCCGGGCGAGGCGGCGCGCGGCGGCCTCGCGCAGTCCTTCGGAGACGCGCGGGTCGACCGTCGTGGCCCGCAGTTCGGCGACGAGCGCGGCCACCGCGAGGGGGCGGCGCGGGCGCCCGCTGACGTCCTTGGGTTCCACGCCCAGCTCGGTCAGGAACCGGGACGGCTGGTCGCCGTCGTCCGCGGGCGCCTTCACCGCGGTGACGACGAGCCGCTCCTTCGCGCGCGTGGCGGCGACGTAGAACAGGCGTCGTTCCTCTGTGAGCAGCGCGCCGGGGGTGAGGGGTTCGGCGAGACCGTCGCGGCCGATGCGGTCGGCCTCCAGGAGGGAGCCGCGACGCCGCAGGTCGGGCCACAGGCCTTCCTGGACGCCCGCGACGACGACGAGCCGCCACTCCAGGCCCTTGGAGCGGTGCGCGGTCATCAGGCGGACGGCGTCGGGGCGCACGGCTCGTCCAGCGAGGGTGTCGGCCGCGATGTCCTGGGCCTCCAGCTCCTCCAGGAAGTTGCGGGCGCCGCGGCCTCCGGTGCGCTCCTCCGCGCGCGAGGCGACGGCGAACAGGGCACAGACGGCGTCCAGGTCACGGTCCGCGTTGCGTCCGGCGGCGCCGCCCCTGCGGGCCGCGCGCTCGAGTCGGCCCGGCCACGGGGTGCCGTTCCACAGCTCCCAGAGGGCTTCCTCCGCGGTGCCGCCGTCGGTGAGCTTCTGGCGGGCGGTCGCGAGAAGCGCGCCGAGACGCTGCGCGCCGCGGGCGTACGCCGGATCGTGCAGCGCGAGCCGTTCGGGCTCTGCGAGCGCGCGGGCCAGCAGGTCGTCCGAGGGCGGCGGAAGCGCGTTCCCCGACGCGCGCTCCTCCTCGCGCAGGGCGCGCCCCAGGCGGCGCAGATCGGCGGTGTCCATCCCGGCGAGCGGCGAGGCCAGCAGGTCGAGAGCCGTCTCGGTGTCGAGCCAGCACTCGTCCTCCTCGACGTCGGCGCGGGCCACCGCCTTGAGGGCCGTCAGCAGCGGTGTGACCGCCGGTTCGTGGCGCAGCGGCAGGTCGTCGCCGTCGATGTCGAGGGGGACGCCGGCCGCCGTGAGCGCGCGCCGCGCCGCCGGAATGCTGTGCCCGCCGGCGCGCACCAGGACGGCCATGTCGCTCCACGGGATGCCGTCCTCCAAGTGGGCACGCCGCAGGATGTCCGCGATGTTGTCCAGCTCCGTACCGGACGTCGGATACGTGTAGACCTCGGCCCTGCCTCCGTCGCGCACGGGCGACAGCTCACGGTGGGCGCGCACCTTGTGGGCGGGCAGTCGGGTCAGCGGCATCCGCTGGGTGATGCGGCGCGTCGCTTCCAGGAGGTGGGCGCCGGAGCGCCGGGACGTAGTGAGCACTTCGACCGGGGCGGGGGCGCCGTCGGCCCGCGGGAAGTGGTCGGGGAAGTCCAGGATGCCGTTCACGTCCGCACCCCGGAACGCGTAGATCGACTGGTCCGGGTCGCCGAAGGCGACGAGGGTGCGGCCCCCGCCCACGAGTGCGTGCAGCAGCCGCACCTGGGCGGGGTCGGTGTCCTGGTACTCGTCGACGAAGACGGCGTCGTACTGCGTCGCGAGCCGGTCCGCGACCTCCGTGCGGCGCGCGAGGAGCACGGCGCGATGCACCAGTTCCGCGTAGTCGAGCACGCCCTGTGCGTCGAGTACGTCCAGATACTCGGCGAGGAAGGTGGCGGCCGCCCGCCAGTCCGGACGGCCGATGCGGCGCGCGAAGGCGTCCAGGGCGGCGGGCCCGAGGCCCAGCTCGCGGCTGCGGGCGAGGACCGCACGCACCTCGTCGGCGAAGCCCCGTGTGGTGAGGCAGGCGCGCAGCTCGTCGGGCCAGCGCACATGCGCGAGCCCGGCCTGTTCCAGGTCGATCTGCCCCGCGAGCAGTTCCCGTACGGCGACGTCCTGCTCGGGTCCGGACAGCAGCCGCAACGGCTCCACGAAGAGTTCCGCGTCCTGGTGGGCGCGGACCAGGGCGTAGCAGAACGAGTGGAACGTCGTCGCCTGCGGGGCGTGCGCGGCCCCGATGCGCAGCGCCATCCGGTCGCGCAGTTCGACCGCTGCCTTCCGGCTGAAGGTGAGGACCAGGATGCGCTCGGGAGCGGTTCCCCTGGCGATGCGCGCCGAGACGGCCTCCACAAGGGTCGTGGACTTGCCCGTCCCCGGACCGGCCAGGACGAGGAGCGGACCGTGGGCATGGTCAACCACCGCACGCTGATGTGCGTCCAGACGAGGGGGGTCCACCGGAGCCGGCGGGGTACGCACCAGTCGGTACGCACCGGGAAGCCCCTGTCGAACCTGGGGCTGCGACAGGTGCCGGGTGGACGAGGAGGAGCTCACGTGGATCGCTGGTCCTGGTGGGTGTGCTGGTGGTCGAAGGGCCGTCCGCGCGAAGCGGTGGCCATGCGGTGAAGGAGGTGTCTGCCATCGACGGTGCCGTCGACGCTACGCCGTCGAGTGTGACGGAAGCCGGGCTTCCGACGCCTCTCCCGCGTGCCTCCGGGCACGGATGTGCCCCGTCTCACCAACGGGCACGGGGCTGTCGAAGTGCCCCGCACGCCCCGTTTCCCCCATACGGGCCACCGGCACCCCACCCGCGCGCGGGATGGCCGAAGCTGTCAAGTGTGAGCTTCCGTACCCTCCCGGCCGTCCCACCGCGCGCGCCTCATGTCGAGGCGCGGCAGGTGTCCTTCGGCCGCGCGGGAAGCCTCACGCAGCGGCGTGCCCTCCTCCCTGTAGTGGTCGAGCGCACGCAGTTCGTTCCCCGGCAGGAGCTGCCCGTCGGCACGCACCACACGCCACCACGGAACCGCGCCTCCGTAGAGAGCCATCACCCGGCCCACCTGGCGTGGCCCGCCGTCACCCAGCCATTCGGCCACGTCCCCGTACGTCATGACCCGCCCGCGCGGGATCAGTTCCGCGACGTCGAGGACCCGCTCCGCGTACTCGGGAAGCTCTCCCGCCGGTTCGCTCTCCTTGCTCATCCGGCCCATCCTGCCGCACGGCACCGACAGCACGGGGGCGCGCAGAGGAGGCGGCCCGGGAGGCCGTACACGAAGAAGCCTGCCGAGGACTCCCCACTCCTCGAATGCACCCTGATGCCCCCCTATGACGGTGCGGCATGCCACCATCGTGCGGGCGGTGACTGGTGATACGAGATCAAGAAGAGACAACGGAGCAGCAGAGCGTGCACCCCGACAAGGCGGAGGGCACCTCTGTGGCACCGGCGCGCCCTGACGACGCGGCCGATCAGGCCGCCGAAACGAAGCACGAGCAGCCCTTGCACGACCCCGACTGTGCCGAGGGGGACGCGCACACGGAGCGGGTCGACGGCGACGAACCGCTGCTCCCCGCGCGCGTGCACCGCCCCTCGGACCTCATGCGCCTCCTCGTCGGCCTGCTCGCCGTCGTCGTCCTGCTGGCCATCGCCGCGTTCGCGCACGGCACGACCTCGGGCTTCGCCCAGGACATCGACAAGGGCACCGGCCAGGCGCCGGACCTGCTGACCAAGTTCGCGGGTCTCGCGTCGAGCATCGCCATCCTGCTGGTGCCGGTCGCGTTCGCCATCGAGCGGCTCATCAAACGCGACGGCCTGCGGATCGCCGACGGAGTGCTCGCCGCCGTCCTCGCGCACGGGGTGACCCTGGCGACCGACCTCTGGGTCGCCCAGGCCGCCCCGCGGTCCATCAAGGAAGCGCTCACCACGGTGTCGCCCAGCGATATCCACGCGCTGACCGACCCGGTGCACGGCTACTTGGCGCCCGTCATCGCCTATATGACGGCGGTCGGGATGTCGCGGCGACCACGATGGCGCGTCGTGCTGTGGGTCGTGCTGCTGCTCGACGCCTTCGCGATGCTCGTCACCGGCTACACGACACCGTTCTCGATCATCCTTACGGTCCTCATCGGCTGGACCGTCGCCTACGGAACGCTGTACGCCGTCGGTTCCCCGAACGTGCGCCCCACAGGGCAGACGCTCCTCGCCGGCCTGCGCCACGTCGGCTTCCACCCCGTCAACGCCTCCCGTGAGGAAGCCCAGGAGGGCACCACGGAGAACGGCGACCGGGGGCGGCGCTACTTCGTCACCCTGGAGGACGGCCCGCCGCTCGACGTCACCGTGGTCGACCGGGAGCAGCAGGCACAGGGCTTCTTCTACCGCGTGTGGCGCCGCCTGACGCTGCGCGGCATCACGCAGCGCCGCAGCCTCCAGTCACTGCGCCAGGCCCTGGAGCAGGAGGCACTGCTCGCCTACGCGGCGATCGCCGCGGGGGCGAACGCACCCAAGCTGATCGCGACCTCCGAGCTCGGCCCGGATGCCGTCATGCTCGTCTACGAGCACGTCGGTGGCCGGTCCCTGGACTCGCTGCCGGACGAGGAGATCACCGACGAGCTGATGCGGGACACCTGGCATCAGGTACAGGCGCTCCAGTCGCGGCGCATCGCGCACCGCAGGCTGGCCGGTGACGCGATTCTGGTGGATCGTTCCGGCACGGTGGTCCTCACGGATCTGCGCGGCGGCGAGATCGCCGCGGGCGACCTGGTGCTCCGCATGGACATCGCCCAGCTGCTCACGACACTCGGCCTGCGGGCGGGCGCCGAGCGCGCCGTCGCGGCCGCCGTGGCGGTCCTCGGCCCGGACACCGTCGCCGACTGTCTGCCGCTGCTGCAGCCGATCGCGCTCACCCGCTCCACCAGAGCGACGCTGCGCAGGCTCGGACGTGAGCGTGCCCAGCGCGAGCGCGAGGCCGTCCTGGAGGCGTCCAGCAAGGCCAAGCAGGCCCGCATCGAGGAGGCCGCCACCACCGACACCGGCAAGGTGTCCGTACGCGCCGAGAAGAAGTCCGAGAAGGCGGAGCGGCAGGCCGAGAAGCGAGCGCTCGACGAGGCCCTTGAGGAGGCTCGCGAGGAGGATCTGCTGACCCAGATCCGCCACCAGGTGCTGCGCATCCGGCCACAGGCGCCCGTCGAACCGGCCCGCCTGGAGCGCATCAGGCCGCGCACGTTGATCAGCTTCATCGCCGGAGCGATCGGCGCGTACTTCCTGCTGTCGCAGCTGACCCACATCGACTTCGGGTCGATCGTCGGCGAGGCCGAGTGGGGCTGGGTCGGCCTCGCGGTGCTGTTCTCCGCGCTCAGCTACGTGGCCGCGGCGATGAGCCTGCTCGGCTTCGTACCGGAACGGGTCCCCTTCATGCGGACCGTCGCGGCCCAGGTCGCCGGGTCCTTCGTGAAGATCGTGGCGCCGGCGGCGGTCGGTGGCGTGGCGCTCAACACGCGCTTCCTCCAGCGTGCGGGGGTGCGGCCGGGGCTCGCCGTGGCGAGTGTGGGCGCCTCGCAGCTGTTCGGCATGGGCAGCCACATCCTGCTGCTGCTGACCTTCGGTTATCTGACGGGTACGGAGAAGACGCCCTCCCTGTCGCCGTCCCGCACAGTCATCGCGGGCCTGCTGACCGTCGCTGTGCTCGTCCTTGTAGTGACGTCGATTCCGTTCCTGCGCAAATTCGTCGTCACGCGCGTGCGCTCGCTCTTCGCCGGTGTCGTACCGCGCATGCTCGACGTACTGCAGCGGCCGCGGAAGCTGATCACCGGTATCGGCGGCATGCTGCTGCTGACGGCCTGTTTCGTGATGTGCCTGGATGCCTCGATCCGCGCCTTCGGGGACGAGACCCAGACCACGATCAGCCTGGCCAGCGTCGCGGTCGTCTTCCTCGCGGGCAACGCGCTCGGCTCGGCCGCTCCGACACCGGGCGGCGTGGGTGCCGTCGAGGCGACCCTGACGGTGGGTCTGATCGCGGTCGGACTGCCCAAGGAGGTGGCGGCGCCCGCGGTGCTGCTCTACCGGCTGCTCACCCTGTGGCTCCCCGTCCTCCCCGGATGGTTGTTCTTCAACCACCTGACGAGAAAGGGCGCCCTCTAGGCGACTTGGGCCTCCCCCAGGAGGCACGGACCTCACTCGCACAGCCCGCAGCCCGAGCGCCCCGCACCCCGCCGCCGCAGGATGGACGCATGCCCAATCCGTCCTGGTCCCGCACCGCTGCCCTGACCGCCGTCACCCTGCTGTCCGTGTCGCTCGCGGCGTGCGGCAACGACTCCGACGACGACGTGGATCTGACGTCCCAGGAGCTGAGCTGGAAGGACTGCCCCGCGCCCGCGGACTCCCAGGGCGGCGGCGACGCTCCTTCGCCGCTCCCCGGCGGCGCCGAGTGGCAGTGCGCCACCATGAAGGCTCCACTCGACTGGGACAAACCCAAGGGCGACACGATCGACCTGGCGTTGATCCGCGCGAAGGCGAGCGGGAGCGAGGACAGGCGCATCGGCTCGCTGATCTTCAACTTCGGCGGCCCCGGCGGCTCCGGCGTCACCACCCTGCCCGCCTTCGGCTCCGAGTACGCGAAACTGCGCACCCGCTACGACCTCGTCAGCTTCGACCCGCGCGGGGTGGGCCGCAGCGCCGGCATCGAGTGCAAGGACGACAAACAGCTCGACGAGTACTTCCAGCAGGACTCGACGCCGGACGACACGGCGGAGCAGAAGAAGCTCGTCGACAACATCAAGACGTTCAACGACACGTGCGAGAAGAACTCCGGCAAGGTCCTCCCCCACGTACGCACCACGGACGCGGCCCGCGACATGGACCTCATGCGCCAGGTGCTCGGCGACAAGAAGCTGTACTACTTCGGCATCTCCTACGGCACCGAACTGGGCGGCGTCTATGCCCACTTGTTCCCCAAGAAGGTGGGCCGTGCCGTGTTCGACGGAGTCGTCGACCCCACTCAGGACCCGGAGGAAGGCGCGCTCGGCCAGGCGAAGGGATTCCAGCTCGCCCTCAACAACTACGCGAAGCACTGCACGTCCCGGGCCGAGGACTGCCCCGTCGGGGACACTCCGCAGGACGTCAAGACCAAGATCGCGAAGCTGCTCGACGAGCTGGAGGAGAAGCCGATTCCGGGCATCTTCCCGCGCGACCTCACCCAGACCGTCGCGACCAACGGCGTCGCGCAGGCCCTGTACTCGCAGGACTTCTGGGAGTACCTGACCGAGGGCCTCGAGCAGGCCTACGACGGTGACGGCAAGACCCTCATGGCGTTGTCCGACTCGATGAACGGGCGCAACGAGGACGGCAAGTACAGCAACATCCAGGCCGCGAACATCGCCATCAACTGCGCCGACGACAAGCCCCGCTACACGACGAAGGACGTCGAGGCGAAGCTGCCGGAGTTCCGAAAGGCGTCCTCGATGTTCGGCGACTACCTGGCCTGGGGCATGCTCAACTGTTCCGGCTGGGCCGTCGACGGGGCCTCCGACCACCCGGACGTCAGCGCGTCCGGCTCCGCCCCGATCGTCGTCGTCGGCAACACCGGCGACCCGGCCACCCCGTACGAGGGCGCGAGGAAGATGGTCGACGCGCTCGGAGACGGCGTGGGCGTCGAGTTGACGTACAAGGGTCAGGGGCACGGGGCCTACGACAGCGGAAACAAGTGCGTGCAAGGCGCCGTGAACACCTACCTCCTCGGCGGAAAGCCCCCGAAGGGGGGAACGGTCTGCAAGTGATCTCGGAGTTGTCCACAGGCCGAGGCGGATGTCCGTGGGCGCTCCTACGATGGCTTGACTGTCTTTCGAACGGGGGCAGTTGAGGGGGGAGGTGCCATGGCGGCACAGGTTTCGCGCGCACCCGCGGGCGCACGCACACGCAGGGGAAATGGTGTCCGCGCGCTCGCCGTGGTCGCGGCGCTCGCGCTGACGGCCGGGGCGGCCGCGGGGTGCAGTGGCTCGGGCAAGCGCGGCGGAGGCGATCCGAAGCCGTCGTCGGCCTCCGCCGCGCAGCCGTCCGGCGCGGCATCGGGCGACGGCGGCTCACCCGCCCTCCCCTCGTCACTCACCGGCCAGCGCCTCGACTGGGGCCGCTGCCGTGCGCATGCGGGCTCGCCCGCGCCCGGTTCCGACTGGCAGTGCGCGACGCTCAAGGCTCCGCTCGACTACGCCGAGCCGACCGGACCCACGATCGACATCGCTCTCATCCGCACCAAGGCTCGCGGCGACAGGGCGGAGCGGATCGGCTCGCTGCTGTACAACTTCGGCGGCCCCGGCGGCTCCGGGGTGGATCTGCTGCCGGTCCTCGCCCCTCAGTACGCGAAGCTGCGCGAGCGCTACGACCTGGTGAGCTTCGATCCGCGCGGCGTCTCGCAGAGCCGCGGGCTGCGCTGTCGAAGCGACAAGGAGATGCAGGCGGCCGAGTCCGTCGACCTCACCCCGGACAACCGCGCGGAGGAGAAGGCGTACCTCCAGGACGCCGTCGCGTTCGGCAAGGGCTGCAGCAAGCAGGCAGGAAAGCTGCTCGAGCACGTGTCGACCACCGAGGCCGCACGTGACATGGACCTCATGCGTCAGGTGCTCGGCGACAAGAAGCTGCACTACATGGGCGTCTCCTACGGCACCGAACTGGGCGGGATCTACGCGCACTTGTTCCCCGACAAGGTCGGCCGGCTCACGCTGGACGCCGTGGTCGACCCGACCGCGGGCCGCGTCGAGCAGGCGGAGAACCAGGCGCGCGGATTCCAGCGAGCACTCGACAACTACTTCACGTCACGCGGCAAGGACCCCAAGGAGGGTTCGCGCGAGGTCGTCGCGCTCCTCAAGAAGCTCGACGCGGACCCGCTGCCCGCTCCGGGAGGCCGCGAGTTGAACGAGTCGCTCGCGACGACCGGCATCGCGGTCACCCTGTACAGCAAGGACAGCTGGCCCGCCCTGACGCGAGGCCTTCAGGAAGCGGAGCGGGGCGACGGCACCACCCTGCTTTCGCTCGCCGACTCGTACAACGACCGCGACGCGAGGGAGCGTTACGGCACGGCGAGCCACTCCCAGCGGGCGATCTCCTGCCTCGACGACACGGTGCGCCCCACGGTGCCGGAGACCAAGGCCCGGCTGGCGAAGTTCCGTGCGCTCTCCCCCGTGTTCGGCCCGTACATGGGCTGGGACACGGCAGGCTGGTGCCGTGACTGGCCGGTCCCCGGACAGTGGGACGACCCGGACGTGAGCGCGCCCGGTGCGGCGCCGATCCTCGTCGTGGGCAACACCGGCGATCCGGCGACTCCCTACGAAGGGGCGCGTCGCATGGTCGACGAGCTGGGCAAGGGTGTCGGCGTCGAGCTGACGTGGAAGGGCGAGGGGCACGGCGCCTACGGCTCCGGCAGCGCCTGCGTGGACTCGACGGTCAACGCGTATCTCCTGGAGGGGCGAATACCGCGCGAGGGCAAGGTGTGCTCCTGACGGCGGACGCTCGTCCCGAAACGACGGACGGGCCCCGCGCGTGGTGCGCGAGGCCCGTCCGATCAGCTCACAGCGGCTGAGCCGAGGCTCAGTAGACCGGCTTGTCCGGCTCGATCTGGTTGACCCAGCCGATGACGCCGCCGCCGACGTGCACGGCGTCCGCGAAGCCCGCGGACTTCAGCACGGCGAGGACTTCCGCACTGCGGACACCCGTCTTGCAATGCAAGACGATCTTCTTGTCCTGCGGCATGTCCTGGAGGGCCGTGCCCATCAGGAACTCGCCCTTCGGGATCAGCTTGGCGCCCGGGATGGAGACGATCTCGTACTCGTTCGGCTCGCGGACGTCGATGATCTCGATGCTCTCGCCGTCGTCGATCCACTCCTTGAGCTGCTTCGGAGTGATCGTCGAACCGGCGGCCGCCTCCTGCGCCTCGTCGGACACGACGCCGCAGAAGGCCTCGTAGTCGATGAGCTCGGTGACGGTCGCGTTCGGACCGCAGACCGCGCAGTCGGGGTCCTTGCGGACCTTGACCTGGCGGTACTGCATCTCGAGGGCGTCGTAGATCATCAGGCGGCCGACCAGCGGGTCACCCACGCCGGCCAGGACCTTGATCGCCTCGGTGACCTGGATGGAGCCGATGGACGCGCACAGCACGCCCAGGACGCCGCCCTCGGCGCAGGAGGGGACCATGCCGGGGGGCGGGGGCTCCGGGTACAGGCAGCGGTAGCACGGCCCGTGCTCGGACCAGAAGACCGAGGCCTGGCCGTCGAAGCGGTAGATGGAACCCCACACGTAGGGCTTGTTGAGCAGCACGCACGCGTCGTTGACGAGGTAGCGCGTCGCGAAGTTGTCCGTGCCGTCGACGATCAGGTCGTACTGGCTGAACATGTCCATCACGTTGTCGGCCTCGAGCCGCTCCTCGTGAAGGATCACGTTCACGTACGGGTTGATGCCGAGGACCGAGTCCTTCGCGGACTCCGCCTTGGACCGGCCGATGTCGGCCTGGCTGTGGATGATCTGGCGCTGCAGGTTCGACTCGTCGACCTCGTCGAACTCCACGATGCCGAGCGTGCCCACGCCGGCGGCGGCCAGGTACATGAGGGCCGGCGAGCCAAGGCCACCGGCGCCCACACAGAGCACCTTGGCGTTCTTCAGCCGCTTCTGCCCGTCCATCCCGACATCCGGGATGATCAGGTGGCGGGAGTACCTGCGGACCTCGTCTACGGTGAGCTCAGCAGCTGGCTCGACCAGGGGTGGCAGCGACACGGGGACTCCGTTGGTCGGTATCTACGTACGGTTGTTCCGTCTGTAACACTGCCACGCCCCCCTTCATTCCGAGACACCGCGTCCGATGCGCGAGACGATTTCGTCCCAGTAGCCGGGCATCGCCTCCCAGGGGTCGGCCGCGCCGTCCCGATCCGTGTGATCGGTGAAGTAGATCGTGCCCGCGCCCTGCCAGCGCGCGATGCGCAGCGCCTCCTCGAGATGGCCGAGGGGCATCCCGTGCACGAAGTGGCAGAACCGCTCGGGCGGATAGTCGGCGGTCCACTCGGCGACCTGGGACCAGCGGTAGTCGCTCCAGGGGCCGGAAAAAGTCACCAACTGGTCGGCGTTCTCGGCGTATCCGGGGTACGGGTGGGTGCCGTGGTTGAACACGACGTGCGCGTCGTCGACGAGGGCGCGCAGGGTCGTGACGACCCGCCTGACCTCGGGAAGCGCGGTCCGCTCGGTGGGGCAGCGGTCGAAGTAGAAGCCGTCCACCTGGTACCAGTCGAGGAACCGGTGGGCGTCGGAGACGATCTCCCCGAAGGCGCGGGCGCCATAGGTCAGGTCCAAGTGACCAAGGACACGCACCCCGGCCCGCCGCAGCCGCCCCGCCGCCTCCAGGCAGTGCTGGTCGGGACGCGACCCCGGACCATTGGCGACATTCAGGACAACCCAGTGCAAGGGCGTTTCAGGGCGGGTCAGTTCGGCCCACTCCGCGGGTGCGACGAGGGGGTGCGCGAAACCGGGGACACCGAAGCCGAGACGTACGTCGGTACTCGACAGGCCGGTCGTGGTCGGGGTCAGATACGGCATGCCGCCTCCATCCAGATGTCGGCGAGGGACTCTTCGAGGTTGATGCGCGGGCGCCAGCCGAGCCGGTCGCGAGCCGTGCGCACGTCGGCCTGCTGCCAGCTGCCGCAGCCGTCGGGGTACGGATACGCGGTCGGTACGGGTGGCATCCCGTGGTCTGATTCGGCGCGGGGGTGGGCGACGGATGGCCGCATCCCCACGGCGGGGCCGTCGAGTTCGTGGAGGGCGCCGCCGAATCCGGCGACGCGGGCGAGTACAGCGGCGGCGTCGCGCAGCCGCACGGCCCGGCCGGAGCCGATGTTGATGACGCCCTGCGCGGCGGAGAGCGACGCGGCGTGCACGGCGCGCGCCACGTCCCGTACGTCGATGAAGTCGCGCTGTGCGCCGAGACCGCCCAGCTTCAGTTCGCCGTCGCCGGCCTGCATCGCGCGGCGCATCGCCTCCGCGAGCCGGCCGAGCGGGGAACCGGCCGGGGTGCCGGGCCCCGCGGGCGAGAAGACGCGCAGGACGACGGCGTCGAGGCCGGAACCGAGGACGAGTTCGGTGGCGGCGAGCTTGCTGACGCCGTACGGACCGCCGGGCCGGGGCACCGCGTCCTCGGCGGTGGACGAGCCCGGCTGGGAGGGCCCGTACTCGGCACCGCAGCCGATCTGCACGAGGCGGGCTCCGCAGCTGCTGCGGCGCAGGGCCTCGCAGACGGTGGCGACGGCGACGGTGTTGTGCCGGGTGAGGTCCCGGGCGCCGCCGCGGGTGGCGCCGGCGCAGTTGATGACCACTCCGGGGTGGACGGCGTCCAGGAAGCGGGTGAGGGCGCCCGGGCTGCCGGTGGCGAGGTCGAAGCGGACGTCGGCGTCGTCGCCCCGGCCGAGCGCGGTCAGCTGCACGGCGGGGTCGGCGAGGAGACGGTCGGCCACGAAGCGGCCCAGGTAGCCGTTGGCTCCGATCAGCAGGACCCTCATCGGGTGCCTCCCGGGGTTCGCGCCCCGATCGCACGGAGCGCTCCGAGGGCGCCACGCGCTCCGCGCGCTGCGCGCGGGGCGCACCGACCGTGGATTCCGCGCTGCCCGTGAGGTCCGGAGTATCCGGCGTATCCGGCGCCTCCGGGAGGAGGGGTGGTCATCTGGCTATCTCCTTATGAGCGTTGCCGTGGGTCTACGGATGGGCCCGCGGTGTCGGCCCCGCGGGAGGGGGTGGTGCTGGTCATGCACCGGGCACCGGCCTTGGCGGCACGGGGCGCTCGGCGGTGGGGGTCATGGGGCGCCGGCGATCGGGTCGTCGGCGTTCGCGTGGGCGGAGGCCCGGGTCAGGGTGCGGGTGGCGTGCACGAGGAGGACGAGAGCGGCGACGGCGCAGGCCACCGCGGGTACGACCCCCGTGCCCACCGCGTCGACGGCGGTCTCGACGGGCACGCTCAGGACGTCACAGCCGGGCAGCCGGGCGGCGAAGACCGTGGCGACGGCCAGGACTTCGAAGCCGACGGCCGCGCCGAGCGCGACAGCGGGGGCGTGCGTGCGGCGGTGCGCGGCGAGGAGGCGGGCGAGCAGCAGCAGCACGCCGAGGGCGCCCGCTCCGGCGTAGTCCACCTTCTCGCCGAGTACGGCCCCGGCCAGCACGAGGAGCGCGACGAGGGCGAGCGCGGACAGGGCAACGGAGCCGAGGAGCAGTGGGCGTACGGAGGCGGCGAATTCGGCGAGCCCGCGGCTCGCGCCGAGGCGACGCCGGGCTCCGCCCGAGAAGAGCTGGGCGCACCAGGTGGCCGGCGCCACGGCGACGGCGAGCGCGACCAGGGGCGCGGTCGCGGGGGCCCAGGGTTCGTCGGGTCCGCCCGTGAGCGCGGCGTCGAGCAGGCCGTCGCCGAGCAGGGCGTACGCGAGCAGCCAGCAGGACCACAGCCGGGCCGAGGGGGCGGAGGGGCCGTCGACCGTGCGCAACGGTCCGTGGCGCAGCGTCGCGCGCAGGGCGACGAGGGTGGCGAGCACCCCGACGAGGCCGACGGCCAGACGTGCGGTGCCCACCGTGGCGTGCAGGCCGAACAGCGTGAGCGCGCAGGCGGCGCCCGGCAGCAGCGCGAACCCCGCCCACAGGCCGCGCACGCCGGTGGCGGGTGCGGCGGCCTCGACGGAGGTCTCGTGCGGGTCGCCGTCCCGCGGCACGCGCGCGTACATCTCCTCGGCGAGCGAGAACACGTCCTTGTGGCGGAAGCGGGCGGCGGTCCTGTCGGTGACGCCGTGGGCCTCGAGCCCGGCGGCGATCTCCAGCGGGTCGACGGCCCGCTCGCACAGCTCGCGGTGCCGGTGCATCAGCCCCTTGACCGGGTCGGCACCGGAACGGCGGTGGGCGGGACGGACGCTGCCGCCGCGGGCGTCGCCGTCGCGGGAGTCACCACCGCGCGGGCCCACGATGCGTGCGACATCGGCACGGTGGGCGGCCTCGGTACGGGAGATGTCGTCGGTGGCGCCGTCGTCTGCAGCGCCGTCGTCACCGCCCCGGTCATCGGTGGTGCCGTCGGCACGGGACTCCGCGTCACGGGCGCTGACCTCCCGCAGGGCCGCGCCCAGAAGGTCGGCCACCACAGCCGGATCGGCCCGGCGAGCGCCGCCCGAACGCCGTCCGGCGCCACGGGAATCGACGTCGCGGGAATCGACGTCACGGGACTCCGCGACACCGGAAGCGTCACCGCCCGCGCGGTCCTCGTCATCCACAGGACCCCGCTCACGCGCCCCCGCACCGCTCCCCTTCTCAAGAGCGGCCGACCGCCACGCCGCGGGATCACGCAGCAACCCGTCGTCCAGAGCGCCCAGGTCGCCCAGATCGCCCACGGAACCCAACTCGTCCTCCGCCCCGGCAGGTCCACCGGCGCGCGCCCGCAGGGCCTCCTCCGAGCCGGTGCCCCACGCTCCGGCGCTCACCGGTACGCGGGGCGCATCGGCGTCGCCCCCGCTTCCGGTGGCGTCGAGCCCGGTGCGCTCACCCGTGCGTTCGCTGGTCTGCCCGGTCATCCGTCCGCCGCCCCGCTGCCCTGCGTCAGTCCGGCCAACTGCTCGCGCACCTCGCCACCGGCACCCCAACTGGTGCCGGCCGCCCCGCCCTCGCGCCCGGGCAGCCACGCGCCGCCCCGGTCGCCCGCGCTCCGCGTGGTCCAGCGGCCCGGCACATGGGCCTCCGGCGGGTAGGCGAACGGCAGCGGGTCGCCCGCGTCGTCGACGACCTCCCGGCGCACCGGGCAGCGCGAGACGATCTCCAGGTAAATGCTGTGAAATGCCGTGATGTTCTGTTCGACGGTGAACAGCTCGAGGGCACGCGCACGTGCTGCCGCACCGAGCCGTTCGCGTCGCGCGGGGTCGCGCAGCAGCGCGACGCACGCCTCGGCGAGCGCGCGCGGGTTGCGCGGCGGCACCACGAGCCCCGTGCCGCCGATCACCTCGACGACGGCGCCCGCGTCGGTGGAGACCGTGGCGCGGCCGCAGAACATGGCCTCGACCAGGCTGACCGGGAAACCTTCGACGACGCTGGACAGGACGACGACGCCGCAGGAGGCGTGGACATCGGCCAGGTCGGGGGCCTCGGGAGAGCCCAACTCCTCGAAGGAGACGGGGTTCTCACCCATGGCGTGGATCCCCTCCGCCTCGTCCGGGAAGAGCTGTGCGGCGAGGGCCTTGCAGTGCCCGAGGTACAGCGCGGCCTCACGGTCCGCCGCGGGGTCCGACGCGTCGGCCCCACCGGACGTCCTGCCGGAGACGAACCCGTCGGCCGGCCATCCCCCGCCGTCCACCAGGCCCGCGCCCGCGGCGGCGCCCGCCCCGGCGCTCGGAATCGGCCCCGCGCCGGGCACTCCGACGATCCGCAGCCGGGCCTGCGGCTCTTCCTTGCGGATCTCGGAGAACGCGTGCAGCAGCGAGATCAGGTCCTTGGAGGGGTCGATGCGCCCGACCCAGACGAGGGTGTCCGGCTCGCCCGGCCCTTCCCGCTCGCCCACCTCGGCGAAGTGGCCGGCCTCCATGCCGGGGTGGATGGTGCGCAGCTTGTCGCGGTCGGCGCCGCACCGCTCCTGCCAGCGCCGCGCGTGCGCGTTCCCGGGAGTGATCACGGCGGCCTGCCGGTAGACCTCGGCGGCGAGCCGACCGTGGAAGGCGGCGAGGAGCGCGCGCACCGGCGCGCTCAACTCGGCGTCGCCCGCGGCGATGTACCGGGCCCGGAGCTGCACGCCGTACTCGGTGACGAGGAGCGGCACCCCGTAGAAGCGCTTGGCGATCAGGCCGGGCAGGGCGGCCGCGCCGCCGGAGGTCGCGTGGCAGAGGTCGACAGACGCGAGCCCGCCCCCGCCGGGGAGCCCAAAGGACGAGCCCGAAGAGAAACCGGCCGACGGGCCGACCGACGAGACCGACGCCGAACCCGCCGACGAGCCGCCCGGCGCACCGGACACCGAACCCGACGACGCGTCCGCCCCGGCCGACGAAGACGCGGCCCCGGACGCGGACGACCCAGCCGCCGCGCCCACCTGCGAAGCCGAAGACGAAAACGAGGACGACGATGAGGACGAAGACGAGCCGGACGCGCACTCCGCAGGCACGAACCCGTCCTCGTACCAATCCAGCGACAGCGGCCGCAGTTCACGCTCCACATGCGCGGCGAAGGAGAGCAGATCGGGCACGCGGGCCGCGCGCACCGCACGCAGGGCGCCCGGCGCGCGGCAGGCGCGCTCCAGGATGCGGACGGCGGCCTCGGAGCGCAGGGAGATACTGAGCGCGCCCTCGTCGCGGGCGAGTTCGGCAAGCCCGTACAGCGCGTTGGCGAAACGGTCCGCCTCGCTCGTCCGGGCGTCGCCCGACGGCCCGTCGTCCCCCGAGGGCGCATCGGCCGACACCACGGACTCGACCAGCTCCCGGTACAGCGCGGCGAACCGACGCCGGGCGCGCCGCCCGAACGCGCCGTCGCGCGCGCCGCTCTCGCTCCCGGTGCCCGTCGACCACATCGGCGCGGTGCGCACGCGCATCACCTGCGGGGGCAGTTCGAGCCACCCCGCGTCCTCCTGGTCCTGGCTGGTGGCGAGCGCGTAGATGTCGAACTCGTGCTGCTCGAGCCCGCGCACAAGCCGGTCGCACCAGAGTCTGGCCTCACCGTTCACATACGGATAACCACCCTCGGTAAGCAGTCCGATGCGCACGCGTACACCCCCGATCTCCCTTACAGGGAGCCGCCGTTGGGTTGGCGGCTCGCAGCGGGACGAACGTATGCGGACATGCCGGTGGCGTGATGGACGGTTGTCCATCACGCCACCAAAAGGGGTGAACGGGCGTAACTTTCCCGCGCGCAGTGCGTTTGGTCGCGCTAAGAGACCAAACGGCTACACACAGCTACGGACTGTCAAGCCTTGGGAAAGGCCCAGGGATTGGGCTTGCACGTGATCCCGCCGGACGTCAGGAACTTCGTCTGCTGCTGCATGACGGGCGCGAGGGCGCCGTCCTGGGTGCAGGTCACGTGGTTGAAGCCGAGCCGGTGCCCGACCTCGTGATTGATGAGCATCTGCCGGTACGGGTATATGGCTCTGCCGCCGAGGACCTTGTCGTACGTCTTGGAGCCCTGCGCCCACCGGTACGCGTTGATCATCACGCGGTCGGTCGCGGCGGAGTCGCACGAGACGTTGTCCTCCGTCGTGTCGAGGCCCGACTTCGCACACCAGTCGCCCGTCGTGCCCGGGCTCGCGAGCGTGATCACGAAGTCCGGCTTCCCGGAGGAGATGCGCTCGAAGGTGCGGGCGTTGTCGTGGGCCCAACTCCGCTTGTCGTTCAGGGTCTTCTGCACCGCCTGTGCGAACAGCGCCCCGTCGAGCCCGAGCCCCTTCTCGACGTCGACGCGGTAGCGGAACTTCTGCCCGCTGCCCGGCGCCTTGTCGGCGCCGGGGACCGCCGAGAACGCACCGGAGGCCTTCAGGTCCGCCGCGAGGGGGTACTTCTTGGCCATCTTTTCGCCGTACGTCGCCGGGGCGGCCGGCGCCGTCTCCTTCGGGGCGGCCCGCTCGTCCGTGCGCGAGGCGGAGGCGCCCTGTGGGCGGCTTCCCTCGGCGGCCTGTGCCTGTGCGTCGCGCGCGGAGCCGCTGTCCTTGTCGGCGACCTGTCCCGCGACGACGACGGCGAGCACCGTGGTGACGGCCGCGGCGGCGATACCCGTGAAGGTCATGCCTCTGCCACGCTTCGGGCGCCCCTCGTCCGGCTCGGCCGGCTCCTCGTCCTGCGGCGGCGGGGGCGGTTCGGCGTCCCACTCCGCCACGCGCGCGTAGGGATCCGGGTCCGAGTCCGTGGGCGCGTCGTCGAACGCGTCGATGTAGTCCTGCCGCGGCCGGTCACGCCCGGGCTGCCCCTGACGCGGCCGCGGCCCCGGCACCACGGGCTCGGAGGGAACGGTGACGCCGTGCCCGGCCTCGGGGCCGCGCGCCGATGCGACGGGGCCCGCGACCCGCTGCGCGGACGCGCCCCAACCGCCGCCCGACTCCCGCGCCTCGGGATGGCCGCCACGCACGGGCTTGCCCCCCGGACGCACGGACATGTGTCCCGGGGCAGGGGTCCGCCCCGACGGCGAGGAGGGCGGGGCCGGCACGGGCGGGGCCTCGGAGGGGGCCCTGCGCCTGCGCCCGGTGCCCGCACCGGGCCGCGGCGCATCGTGCGCCTCGGGTGCTACCTGTATGTCGACGGCCTCTTCGGCGCCGTCTGCCGATCCTCGGCGGCTATGCCGTCCCACAGGCCGCCTCAGCTCCCCAATGTCGTGCGGTCGTCGGTGCCGGACGCGCCACTCACGGCGTCACGGGCACTACTGGCGCTCCCGCGCCTCTTGTTCAACGCTTCGGTGTCGGCGAGGAGTTCCCGGAACGCCGTGGCGACCGTCTCCGGGTACTCCATCATCGCGACGTGCCCCGCGTCCGGGAGCGTGAGCAGCCTGGAGTCGCGGAAGGCGCGCGCCGCTCGGGCCGCCATCCGGTACGAGACGAGCAGATCACGCCCGCCGTAGATGAGCTGCGTCGGCGCGAGCACGCGCTCGGCCTGCCGCCAGAGGCCGTGCTGCCCGCCGAGCGTGTACGCGTTCACGACACCGCGCGCGGAGCGGGCCATCGCGTCCCAGAAGTAGGGCAGCTGGAGTCTCCGCTCCATTTCCTCGACGGCAGCCCTGAAGCCCTCGGGCGTGACCCGGTTCGGATCTCCGTAACAGAGGGCCGTGACGCCGCGCACCCGCTGCTCCGCCGTCCACTCCTTCGTCAGCCGCGTGAACAGCGGGGCGACGCCGGGCACCGCGAGCAGCCCGGTCGGCAGGGCGGTGCGCTGCACGCGGATCTCCGGCAGCGCGGGCGACACCAGGGTCAGCGTCCGTACGAGATCGGGGCGTACGGCGGCCACGCGCGTGGCGACCGCCCCACCGAGCGAGTTCCCGAAGAGGTGGACGGGTCCGCGGCGCTGGGCGTCGAGGTGACGGATGACCGCGCGCGCGTGCCCGGTCACCGAGTAGTCGCCGTCGTCCGGCGGCGGCGAGTCGCCGAAGCCGGGGAGATCGAGCGCCTCCCCGTCGACGACGTCCTCGAGCAGCGGCATCAGCGCCGACCAGTTCTGCGAGGAGCCGCCGAGCCCGTGCACGTACAGCGCGGGCGGCAGACCCTCACGGGATCCGGGGCGGGCCCGGACCGACAGCGTCAGCCCCGGGAGCGCGACCGATCGCAAGCGCTCCCCCTCCGCGACCTTGACGGAGCCCGGAGTGGGCGACGCGGCGGCGACGGCGGAAGGCACACGCGGCGAATCGGTCGAAGACATGCGACATATGTTACGAGACGATCACACAGTGGATCGCGTGTTCGGCATCACAGAAGGGCCTGGATGCACTCATGGGATCCCCGAAAGGTCGCATAGCGCCCGGGTCGGGTGTCTCATAGGCTCGATATCAGGGCACCCGCCCACGCACGAACAGGTGAGGAAGGGAGCCACAGATGACGGTCGACCCGAGCGACCCCGAGACCTTCACGGAGCGCCGCCCCGCCGAGGCAGGCGTGGAAAACCCCGAGGCCGACACCGCGGAGCAGTACGCGGACCTCGTCCCCGAGCAGGACGACGAGCCCGACACGGAGGCCGACCCGGACACCGCGAACGAGGCGGACCGGGCTGAGCAGGCCCGTGTCGTCACGATCGACGAGGACGACTATCGGTGAGTGCCGTGCGGACATCCGCCCCATTTGTCACCACACATGAGACATCGGGCTCACTACGTGCGGTTTTCACAGCTGTCCGGTCCGTGAAATTCTGCGCTCGCACCGCGCACATCAGGGTTACCCAAAAGTACGATGACGTCGCGGCGCACACCGCACACGGACAATTTTGGGAGGCGGCGTGACAGCCATCGAGCAGACCGAGGCAGCGCGCCCCAAGGGCACACGCCTGCCGCGCCGTGCCCGACGCAATCAGCTTCTGGGCGCGGCCCAGGAGGTGTTTGTCGCGCAGGGGTACCACGCGGCCGCGATGGACGACATCGCCGAGCGGGCCGGAGTCAGCAAGCCGGTGCTCTACCAGCACTTCCCCGGCAAGCTCGAGCTCTATCTGGCGCTGCTCGACCAGCACTGCGAGTCCCTGCTCCAGTCGGTCCGCACGGCGCTGGCCTCCACGACGGACAACAAGCAGCGCGTCGCGGCGACCATGGACGCCTACTTCGCGTACGTGGAGGACGAGGGCGGCGCCTTCCGGCTCGTCTTCGAGTCGGACCTGACGAACGAGCCGGCGGTGCGCGAGCGCGTCGACCGCGTCGGCCTGCAGTGCGCCGAGGCGATCTCGGACGTGATCGCCGAGGACACGGGCCTGTCGAAGGACGAGTCGATGCTGCTCGCGACGGGCCTCGGCGGTGTCTCGCAGGTCGTCGCGCGCTACTGGCTGTCCAGCGCGAGCCCGGTCGAGCGCGACACGGCGGTGCAGTTGCTGACGTCGCTCGCCTGGCGCGGCATCGCGGGCTTCCCCCTGCACGGCGCGGAGAACCAGTGATTCCCTCCGGGAACCGGTGATTCCCTCCGGCTGTTCGCTCTTGGCGTTCAGCCATCGCGCCGGGAGTCTCGCCTGGCCGGGCTAATCTTTGCTGGGTACGGCGCGGTCTACCGCGCACATCACGGATCGTCGGAGGGACAAGGCCGTGGAGGTCAAGATCGGCGTGCTGCACACGCCTCGCGAGATCGTTCTGGAGAGCGACCAGTCCGCCGAGGAGGTCGAGAGCGCGGTGTCCGCGGCGCTGTCCGGCAAGTCCCAGCTGCTCTCCCTGAAGGACGAGAAGGGCCGCAAGGTCCTCGTCCCGGCCGAGCGCCTCGCCTACGTCGAGCTCGGCGAGCCGTCGACGCGGAAGGTGGGCTTCGGCCCGCTCTAGCCCCACTGGGACAGCACACGTGAAAGGCCTGATGGCACCCCTGCCATCAGGCCTTTTGCATGCTCACAGGGAACCCACAGGCGATCCTCGTGCGGAGGATTGCACCCGCCGGGCCAGGGGTAGACCGGCTGTGACCACGACCGAAGCACCCAACGGCCGCGCGGGAGGTATCCGCACCATGCTTCTCGAAGCAATCGGCTCCGCACTGCTCGGCATGGCCCTCGCCATCGCGGCGGGCCATCGCCTGCCGCACAGGCTGCCGTCACGCACACTCGTGCTGCCGACCGGCGTCGCCGGCGCCCTGTTCGGGGCGTTCGTCACCCACAGCGCGCTGGGTCCAGGACACGCGATCGCCACGCTCGTGGGCGCGGTCGCGATGTCGGTGGCCCTGCTCTCGCTGCTGCTGCGCCCCACCCGTGGCAGAGCACGACAGCAGCTGACCCCGTCCGCGTAGGCGCTAGGCGGCGAGTCCGAGCGCCGCCATCCGCTTGGTGTGCGCCTCGGTGATCCGCGAGAACATCTTGCCGACCTCGGCGAGGTCGAAGCCGTCGGCCACGCCCCCGACCAGCATCGTCGACAGCGCGTCCCGGTCCGCGACCACTCGCTGCGACTGGGACAGCGCCTCCCCCATCAGCCGCCGCGCCCACAGCGCGAGCCGGCCGCCCACGCGCGGGTCGGCCTCGATCGCGGCGCGCACCTTCTCGACGGCGAACGACGCGTGGCCGGTGTCGTCGAGCACGGCGAGGACGAGTGAGCGGGTGTCCGAGTCGAGGCGGGCCGCGACCTCCCGGTAGAAGTCGGACGCGATCGAATCGCCGACGTACGCCTTGACCAGGCCCTCCAGCCAGTCCGACGGGGCGGTCTGCTTGTGGAAGCCGTCAAGGGCGCCGACGAACGGGTCCATCGCCTCGGTCGGCTCGACACCGATCTTCGACAGCCGGCCGCGCAGCTGCTCGAAGTGGTGGAACTCGGCGGACGCCATCTTCGCCAGCTCCGCCTTGTCGGCCAGGGTCGGCGCCAGCTTCGCGTCCTCGGCGAGCCGCTCGAACGCCGCCAGCTCCCCGTAAGCGAGCGCGCCCAGCAGGTCGACGACGGCGGCGCGATAGTTCTCGTCCGCGGAGGCGGTGGCCCAGTCCTGGGCGGCGATACCGGTGAGGCCCTGGTTTGCTTGGGGTGCTTCGGCGGACGGCGTGGCGTTGTCAGGCGTCTCCATGAAGCGCACAATAGCCCGCTCCCCGCTTCCCGGAACGCCCTGGTCATGGAGTGTGACAACGGCTACGTACGGCATTCGGCCATCGCACATGCGCGAATCCGGGGTATGGTGGTAAAGAGCCCGCCGAGTGCAAGGCAGTCTGCGTGACACCGCAAGGCGCTTGTGCGCACTTCGGACGGGCCGCATGAATGAGGATGCCCGGTCGGAGGCCCGATCGGCTCCGACCCGACAGCCCTCCGGGTCGCGCGTCACAAGGCGTGCGGATCTGAGGAGGGACCCTCAGCGGCATGAGCGCTCGAGCGTCGGCAGTGGTCCCGCGCCATCCGGTCCACCCGATCCCCGCAGACCGCGGCTCGAGTCCGGTGTACCAGCCGGCACGGTCAAGACCCCCGCGTTCGCCTCACGCCGCACCTCACAGAAGAGGCAACACCCTGACTACGCAGACTTCGACTTTCCGCCAGCTCGGAATTCTTCCCGAGACGGCTGAGGCCCTTGAGGCCGTCGGCATCATCAATCCCTTTCCCATCCAGGAGATGACCCTCCCCGTCGCCCTCTCGGGCACGGACGTCATCGGCCAGGCGAAGACCGGTACGGGCAAGACCCTCGGTTTCGGCCTTCCGCTCCTGGAGCGCGTCACCGTCCCCGTGGACGTCGAGTCCGGCCGGGCCACGCCCGAGCAGCTGACCGACGCCCCGCAGGCCCTCGTCGTCGTCCCGACGCGCGAGCTGTGCCAGCAGGTGACCAATGACCTGCTCACCGCCGGCAAGGTGCGCAATGTGCGCGTCCTCGCCATATACGGCGGTCGTGCGTACGAGCCCCAGGTCGAGGCCCTGAAGAAGGGCGTCGACGTCGTCGTCGGTACGCCCGGCCGACTGCTCGACCTGGCCGGCCAGAAGAAGCTCAACCTCTCGCACGTGAAGTGCCTCGTCCTCGACGAGGCCGACGAGATGCTCGACCTGGGCTTCCTGCCCGACGTCGAGAAGATCGTCAACATGCTTCCGGTGAAGCGTCAGACGATGCTGTTCTCGGCGACCATGCCGGGCGCCGTCATCGGCCTGGCCCGCCGCTACATGTCGCAGCCGACGCACATCCGCGCCACCTCGCCGGACGACGAGGGCGCGACCGTGCGCAACATCGCGCAGCACGTGTACCGCGCGCACAACATGGACAAGCCCGAGATGGTCGCGCGCATCCTTCAGGCCGAAGGCCGCGGGCTCTCGATGATCTTCTGCCGTACGAAGCGCACGGCGGCCGACATCGCGGACCAGCTCAAGCGCCGCGGCTTCGCCTCCGGCGCGGTCCACGGAGACCTGGGCCAGGGCGCCCGCGAGCAGGCCCTGCGCGCGTTCCGCAACGGCAAGGTGGACGTCCTCGTCTGCACCGACGTCGCCGCGCGCGGTATCGACGTCGACGACGTG
The DNA here is from genome assembly GCF_054963755.1 of Streptomyces sp. EDA2-14. Taxonomy (NCBI): domain Bacteria; kingdom Bacillati; phylum Actinomycetota; class Actinomycetes; order Kitasatosporales; family Streptomycetaceae; genus Streptomyces; species Streptomyces sp. EDA2-14. Next base: position 139,081 of record NZ_JBUEGE010000019.1, on the reverse strand, counting down.
ACGCACGTGATCAACTACCAGTCCCCCGAGGACGAGAAGACCTACTTGCACCGCATCGGCCGCACCGGCCGCGCGGGCAAGAAGGGCATCGCGATCACGCTGGTCGACTGGGACGACATCCCGCGCTGGCAGCTGATCAACAAGGCCCTCGAACTGGACTTCAACGACCCGGTCGAGACCTACTCCTCCTCGCCGCACCTCTACGAGGAGATGAACATCCCGGCGGGCACCAAGGGCGTGCTGCCGCGCTCGGAGCGTACGCGCGCCGGGCTCGACGCCGAGGAGATCGAGGACCTGGGCGAGACCGGTGGCCGCGGGGCATCGTCCTCGCGCGGCGGCCGTGGCGGTCGGGGCGACCGTGACCGTGACCGTGGTCGGGACCGCGAGCAGCGCGAAGAGCGCGAGCGCCCGGCGCGCGCGCCGCGTCGCCGTCGCCGTACGCGCGGTGGCGAGCCGGTCGGCGCCGGAGAGGCCGCTGCCGCCGCTCCCGCCCCCGCTCCCGTGGCGGAGGAGTCCGCCGAGCCGCGGACGCCGCGTCGCCGTCGCCGTACGCGCGGTGGCGCCGCCCCGTCGGTCGCGCCGGTGGCCCCCGCCGCCGAGGCGGTCGTGGAGACGGTCGAGGCGGAGGCCCCCGCCACGCCCCGTCGTCGTACGCGCAAGAAGGCCGAGGCCGTCGTCGAGACGGTCGAGGCCGTGCAGCCGGTCGAGGCCCCGGAGCCGGAGCAGGCCGAGCCGAAGGCGAAGCCCGCGCGCAGCCGCAAGAAGGCGGAGGCGGCGGTCGACACGGCCGAGGCCACCGAGGCCAAGCCGGCCACCCGCACGCGCACCCGCAAGAAGGCGGAAGCCGCCGTCGACACCGCGGAGGCCACCGAGGCCAAGCCCGCCACGCGGACCCGCAAGAAGGCCGCCGCGCCGGTCGCCGAGGCGGCGGACGCGAGCGAGCCGAAGCCGGCCCGGACGCGGACGCGCAAGAAGGCGGAGGCGGCGGTCGACACCGCGGAGGCCACCGAGGCCAAGCCCGCCACGCGGACCCGTACCCGCAAGAAGGCCGAGCCCGTCGTCGAGGCCGCCGAGGCGACCGAGGCGAAGCCCGCCCGGACGCGCACGCGCAAGAAGGCGGAGGCCGCGGTCGACACGGCCGAGGCCACCGAGTCCAAGCCCGCCACGCGCACGCGCACCCGCAAGAAGACCGAGCCCGCCGCCGAGGCGGCCGAGGCGAAGCCCGCGCGGACCCGCAAGAAGGCGGAGCCGGCGGCTGAGGCGAGCGAGGCCAAGCCGCGTCGTACGCGCAAGAAGGTCGAGGCCCCCGAGGCCTGATCGGTCCGACGGCGAAAGGCCCGGATCCCGCTGCGGCGGGGCCCGGGCCTTCGTTGTCGGTGCCTGCGCGTAATCTCGGTTCATGAGCAGGCCCGCGACCTTCACCCCGCCGCCCGGCACCCGTGCGCACCGCCTCCGCACCACCCGTGGCGACTTCGCCGCGCTCACCGGCGAGCCGGCGCGGGGCCCCGTCCGCGGGACCGCGCTCCTGCTGCCCGGATTCACGGGGAGCAAGGAGGACTTCATCGAGCTGCACGCGCCGTTGAGCGCGGCCGGTTACCGGACCGTCGCCGTGGACGGCCGCGGGCAGTACGAGTCGGACGGCCCGAAGGACGACGAAAGCCCCTACCAGCAAGGCGAGTTGGCGCGTGACGTGCTCGCGCAGGTCGCGGCGCTCCAGGCCGCCGAAGGGCCGGGCCGGGTGCATCTGCTGGGCCACTCGCTCGGCGGGCTCGTCGCGCGCGCGGCGGTCATCGAGGACCCGGCCCCGTTCGCCTCGCTCACACTGATGTCCTCGGGACCCGCCGCCGTCACGCCGCCCCAGCAGGAGCGCGCCAAGCTGCTCCGGGACGCGCTCGCCGCGCTCGACATGGCGCAGGTGTGGTCGGCCATCCAGAGCCTGGACGCACCCGAGGACGCCGCCGACATCCGGGGCGACAGCGAGGATCTGCGCCGCCGCTGGATGCGGAACAGCCCGGCGCAGCTCATCGCCACGGCGGGCCAGCTGTGCGCGGAGCCGGACCGGGTCGGCGAGCTCGCCGCGCTCGGGCTCTCCGTGCACGTGCTGTCGGGCGAGCGGGACGACACCTGGCCCGTGCCGCTCCTCGACGACATGGCGATACGCCTCGGAGCCGAGCGGACCGTCGTGGCCGGGGCCGAGCACTCCCCCAATACCGACCGGCCGCAGGCCACGGCCGCCGCCCTGGCCGCCTTCTGGGACCGTCACGCGGCGGCGTAGCGCACCCTCGCCCCGCCCTGCCGACACCCTGCCGGGCCCCTTGCCGACACCTGCCAGGCCCCTTGCTGACACCCGAGTAATTAGCCGATCGAAAAATTTCCTTAGCGTAGGGAATGTTTGCAGCGAGCAACTCGTTGTACCCCTCGGAACGCGCTGCACAGCTGCCGCGCAATTCACTCTTAACGGCCGGGCAACCGCCCGGCCGTACCGCGGGGCCACGCTGAGAAGCCCCCGCACGAGTAGTTCTCCTTCAGGAGGATCACCAGACGAAGGGAGAAGCCCATGCGCTTCGAAATCATGCGACTCGACGATGTCGACGGCAACGCCGTGGACAGCACCGTCGTGGACGCCGCCTCCGTCAACCGGATCGTTCAGCAGGCCGCCGCCATCGGGCAGCGCCTCTACATCCGCCCGGCAGAGTCGACCGCCTCGTAATGGCGTAAGCGACTCGCACACTTCGAAGCCCCCGTACGCACGGTGCGTACGGGGGCTTCGCTGTGGTCCGGGACCGCCAGAAGATCAGGACGGTCAGGGGATCAGGACGGTCAGGAGCCCTGGATCACCTGCGTCACGCCGTTGATGATCTGCTGCACCGCGATCGCGGAGAGCATCATGCCCGCGAGCCGGGTCACCAGGACCACGCCGCCGTCCTTGATGACGCGGATGATCACCAGCGAGTAGCGCATCACCAGCCACAGCACCACATGGATCGCGAGGATCGCGGACCAGACCGAGATCTGGTCGCCCATCGAGTCCGCGTGCTGCACGGCGAGGATCACGGAGACGATCGCGCCCGGTCCGGCGAGCAGCGGCATGCCGAGCGGCACGAGGGCGACGTTCACGTCCTTGGTCTGCTTGGGCTCGTCCGTCTTGCCGGTCAGCAGGTCGAGCGCGATCAGGAGCAGCAGCAGACCGCCCGCGATCATCAGGGCGGGGACGGAGACGTGCAGATAGGACAGGATCTGGTTGCCCAGGACACCGAACACGGCGATGACGCCGAAGGCGACGCAGACCGCCTGGAAGGCCATGCGCTTCTGGACCTTGGCGGGGCGGCCCGCGGTGAGGGCGAGGAAGATCGGGGTGATTCCGGGGGGATCCATAATTACAAAAAGCGTGAGAAAAAGGGATCCGAAGACGGCAGCGTCGAACACGGTGGGGTGCCTTGCGAGAGTGGTGCGGAAAGGGTGGGTCGGGGCGCGTACGGCGTGCGTACGAGGTGCGTGCGGGGCGGGTCAGGCGCTGTGTCCGCCGGCGCCCGGCACCGGGAAGGCGCCCGTGGCGCGCCGCGTGATCTCCCCGTAGACCTCGGGGTCGGTCGTGTACTCGCCGAGCACGCACGTCTTGCGGCTGCCGTGGTAGTCCGAGGACCCGGTGACCAGCAGGCCGACGTCGGCGGCGAAGCCGCGCAGGCGCTCGCGCGTCGCGGCGTCGTGGTCCATGTGGTCGACCTCTATGCCGTCGAGCCCGGCCTCCGCCAGCTTCGCGATCGCCGACTCGGGCACGGTGCGGCCGCGCTTGGCGGCGGCGGGGTGCGCGAAGACGGTGACGCCACCGGCGGCCTTGACCAGCCGGATCGCCTCGAAGGGGTCGGTCTCGTGCTTCGCGACGTACGCGCGTGCGCCGTCGGCGAGCCAGTCCTCGGTGAAGGCGTCCGACACCGTCGGCACGACACCGAGCTCGACCAGGGCGGAGGCGACGTGCGGGCGGCCGACCGAGCCGTCTCCGGCGATCCGGGCGACCTGCTCCCAGGTGACGGGCACACCCAGCTCGTTCAGCTTGGCGATCATGCCCTTGGCGCGCGGCACCCGGTCGTCGCGGACCAGCTCGCGCTCGGCGAGCAGTGCCGGCTCCGCGGGGTCGAAGAGGTACGCCAGCATGTGCATGCTCACGCCGTCGAGACGGCAGGAGAGCTCGGCGCCGGTGACGAGGGTCAGCCCCTCAGGCAGGGCCGCGACGGCCTCCGCATGCCCGCGCGTGGTGTCGTGGTCTGTGAGCGCGACGACGTCCAGACCGGACGCCGCGGCGTTCCGCACGAGTTCGGCCGGGCTGTCCGTGCCGTCGGAGGCGGTGGAGTGGGTGTGCAGATCGATGCGCACGGCTGCGTACTCCAGGCTCGACGGACGGACGGGGAAGCTCAAGGATAACGGGGATTCCACCGGCCCCGTCACCACCGAACCGGGGACAGGCCCCTTACCGCGGAGGCGGACGCAGCCCCTCAGGCCCGGGCGCGCCCCCGGGGCTCACTTCAGGATGCGCGGCGACAGCGCCCCGCACGGCAGCAGGTCCACCTCGGCCCCCGCGTCCCGCAGGTCCGTGAGCACCAGCTCGTCGTACATCAGCATCCCGGTCTGCTCCGGCCACACGACCGCCCACAGCCACAGCCCGCACGCCTCACCGGCGAAGACCGCCCGGTCGTCCGGCGTACCGGAGACGTGCCACAGCGGGGTGGGCCGCCCCGCGGCGAGCACCTTGGCCTGCGGCGGCCCGGAGACCTCCATGTACGGACCGGGGTCGGGCCCGTCGATCCCCGCGTAGCGCGCGCCGAGTCCGACGCCCAGCTCCTCGGCGACGAGCACCAGCTCACCGGGGCCGCCGAGCGGTCCGGGTCCGGAGCAGGCGACGGCGGTGGCGCGACCGCCGTGACGCTCGTCCCCCGCGTTGGCCACGCCGGTGAACAGCCAGCCGACGGGCAGCGGCCAGGGCATCCAGACCGGCACGTGCGCGCGGCGCACCACCACGCTGAGCGCCTCGACGCTGGGCGGGATCACGGGCTGCATCGGGTGCACGGTCCCGTGCACATCGCACTGCCAGGAGTCGGAGAAGAGTCCGGGAGCCCTGACCCGGCCACCACACTTCGGGCAACTGGGTTCGCCCCTCATAGAGCCCCACGGTCCTCCCCGTCCCGCGCCGCGTCAAGGACGATCACCCGTCCGGAGTGCACCGCCGTGGCGTTCCGACCTGGAAAGATAGATGTAGCTTGCATTAATTAGCAGCTCTAACTTATTATGTGTATACGCCAACGATCCGTTCGAGGGCTCGAAGGACCCGCAGGAACCCGAAGGAGCAGCAGGCATGAGCCACAGCAGTACAGGAGGTCCCGCCGAAGGGGACACGTTCGACGCAGGGGCGGGCAGCCTTCTGCGTCAACCGAAGGCGGTCTGGGCGACCGCCGGGGCATCCGTCGTCGCCTTCATGGGCATCGGCCTCGTCGACCCGATCCTGCCGTCGATCGCCAAGGGCCTCGAAGCGACACCGAGCCAGGTCTCCCTGCTCTTCACCTCGTACTTCCTGATCACCGCGGTCGCGATGCTGGTGACGGGCTTCGTCTCCAGCCGCATCGGCGGCAAGAAGACCCTGCTCGTCGGGCTCGCGCTCGTGGTGGTCTTCGCCGCGCTCGCGGGGACGTCCGGCTCCGTCGGTGAACTCGTCGGCTTCCGCGCCGGCTGGGGACTCGGCAACGCGCTCTTCGTGTCGACCGCGCTCGCGGTGATCGTCGGGGCGGCGGCCGGCGGCAGCGCCGCCGCGATCCTCCTGTACGAGTCCGCGCTCGGGCTCGGCATGGCGTGCGGCCCGCTCGTCGGCGCGCTGCTCGGCAACGCCAGCTGGCGCTACCCGTTCTTCGGCACCGCCGCGCTGATGGCCGTCGGCTTCATCTGCATCACCGCGTTCCTGAAGGAACAGCCAAAGCCCGCCAGGAAGACCTCGATCCTCGACCCGATCAAGGCGCTGGGCCACGGCGGCCTCGCGTCCGCCGCGATCTCGGCCTTCTTCTACAACTACACGTTCTTCACGGTGCTGGCCTTCACGCCGTTCGTGCTGAACATGACCCCGTACAAGTCGGGCGCGGTGTTCTTCGCCTGGGGTGTGCTGCTCGCGCTGTTCTCGGTGATCGTGGCGCCGCGCATGCAGGCCCGGTTCGGCTCGCTGAAGGTGCTCGGCGGCTCGCTGGTGCTGCTCGCCGTGGACGTGCTCGTCCTCGGGTACGGCAACCACACCGCGGCCGTCGTCTGCACGATCCTGTCCGGCGCGTTCATCGGCGTGAACAACACCGTCTACACCGAGCTCGCGCTCGGCGTCTCCGACGCGCCGCGCCCGGTGGCGAGCGCCGGCTACAACTTCGTCCGGTGGTTCGCCGCCGCGGCCGCCCCGTTCTTCGCGCCGAAGATCGAGGAGTGGAGCAACATCCACATTCCGTTCGTGGTCGCCGCGGTCACGGCGGTGCTCGGCGCGGTCGTGGTCTGGGTGCGCAGGAACGCGCTCTCCCACGAGGCCGAGGAACTGGAGCCGCGGCACGCCACCGAGGACAGCGTCTCGGTCTTCGCCGACTAGCCCCGGACTCAGTCCAGCGGTACGGACTTGCGCAGTGGATCGCGCAGGTCCGTTCCGCTGTTCAGCCACTTCTCCTGGAGCGCCGCCGCGCCGTGCACCCGCTTCCACGCCGCCTCATTGGGCGTCATGGGCAGCAGCGGCAGGAACCGTACGGGCTCCATGGGGTCGTCCAGGTCCAGGTCCTCGACCAGTCCGCCGGGCTCCGCGACGAGGGTCGAGGTGAACGGGGCGGAGGGCCAGAGCGGTTCGCCCACGTCGAGCGAGGCGCCCGGCGCCACGACGAGACCCTCGACCTGCGGGGAGGCCGCGAGGACCGCGAGCGGACGCAGCACCTTGTCGGTGTCGGCGAGGCCCGCGCGGACCGTGAGGACCAGCTCCGCGCGAGGGCCCGTGACGGGGTCGGCGAGGGCCGCCGTCGGGTCGGTCATCGGGGACGCGGACATGCCGAGGGTCGCGTACCGCACCACGTTCTGGGAGGCGTCTGTGAAGCGCAACACCTCGATGCGGTCGGTACCGAGGAAGGTGACCGCCGCTCGCGCGTCCGGTTCACCCAGGGTTGTCCGGAGTCGCGTCTCCACCAGCGCAAGAACTTCTGCCATCCCGCGAGCATAGATCTCGCACTCAACGGGTAAGGACGGGGCCCGGTTTCGTCAGTCGGCTGATAGTCTTGGCCGCTGGTCGGGACAGCACGCAGAGCGTGCTCACCGAGGGCCCCCGCGAGCCCGTCGGAAAACCGACCCGTTTCACGTCCCCCACGGGGGACCGGCCGGAGGAGGTGGGGCTGTCATGGATCGAAGTCGACCGTGCAGTACCACTTGTTCTTCCGGCCGCTAGGTCACAGGGCCTTTCTCCACCCGTAGTCAGCCGTACGACGGGCTGGCCGGGCATGCCGGAAGAGCACTTCGTTCTACCTGATCTCATCGACGGCCTCCGCGGTCGTCGCGATCTGAATCAGTTCAGCGAAGCCGCCCAGCGTCGGTGCGGTGCTTCCCGCTTTGTGGACGTGCAGCATGTCCCGGTTTCCGGTTGGCCAGGACGTCCTCATTCCGGGTGGTTCCACCCGACGCGCGGCGACTCCCGCCCGCGAAGGAGCCTGCCCATGTCGATGATGCGCGACCTGCGAGCCGCCGTCCGTCCCTCGCTGCGCAAGAGCGTCGCCCCGTACGCCAACGAGGCCCGAACCTCGTACGACTTCACGCGGAACGAGGCCGCCTGCTCGGCCGTCGTGGACTGCGCCGTCTACCGCGACGGGGTCCGCGTCCCGTCCTCCGAGTGCCTCACGCCCGGCGGCGCGAAGCGCCAGGTGCGGCGGGACGGCGGCTTCGCCTGGATCGGCCTGCACGAGCCGACCGAGGAGGAATTCGCCGGTATCGCCGCCGAGTTCGGGCTGCACCCGCTGGCCGTGGAGGACGCCGTCCACGCCCACCAGCGGCCCAAGCTGGAGCGCTACGACGACACGCTCTTCACCGTCTTCAAGACGATCCACTACGTCGAGCACGCCGAACTCACCGCCACCAGCGAGGTCGTGGAGACCGGCGAGGTCATGTGCTTCACCGGCCGGGACTTCTTCATCACCGTCCGGCACGGCGGCCAGGGCTCCCTGCGCGCCCTGCGGCACCGGCTCCAGGACGACCCCGACCTGCTCGCCAAGGGCCCGAGCGCGGTCCTGCACGCCATCGCCGACCACGTCGTCGACGGGTATCTGGCCGTGGCCGACGCGATGCAGGACGACATCGACGAGGTCGAGACCGAGGTCTTCTCGCAGCCCGGCAAGGGCTCCCCGCGCGGCTCGGACGCCGGCCGGATCTACCAACTCAAGCGCGAGGTACTGGAGTTCAAGCGGGCCGTCGCCCCGCTGCGGCGCCCGTTGCAGCTGCTCAGCGAGCGGCCGATGCGGCTGATCGACCCGGACATCCAGAAGTACTTCCGGGACGTCGCCGACCACCTGGAGCGCGTACAGGAGCAGGTCATCGGCTTCGACGAGCTGCTGAACTCGATCCTCCAGGCCAATCTGGCGCAGGCCTCCGTCGCCCAGAACGAGGACATGCGCAAGATCACCTCGTGGGCGGCGATCATCGCCGTGCCGACCATGGTGTGCGGTGTGTACGGCATGAACTTCAAGCACATGCCGGAGCTGCACTGGCGGTACGGCTACCCGATGGTGCTCGTGCTCATCGGCGGCGTGTGTTTCGCGATCCACCGGACGCTGAAGCGCAACGGGTGGCTGTAGGGCCGGGTGCTGTCGGTGGCGCTGGCTAGGCTTGCCGTATGACGACTGCTGAACTGCTCGATGCCGCCCTCGTCGAGGAGGCCACGAAGAAGTCCGGGCTCATCTGGGTGCGCGGGGACCGGGGCGTGGAGCGGGCCCTGTGGCACGTGTGGCACGAGGGCGCGGCGTGCCTCGTGGGCGACGGGCCCGGCGAGCAGCCGCTGCCCGACCTCGTCGACGGCGGCTCGGCGCTCGTCACCGTGCGCAGCAAGGACAAGGGCGGGCGGCTCGTGGGCTGGCAGGCCAAGGTGGTCGAGTTGACGCCCGGTACGGAGGCGTACGAGGCCGCGGTCGGCGAGCTGAAGGGCAAGCGGCTCAACGCGCCCGACGCGGAGACCATGCTGGAGCGGTGGGCCGCGGAGTGCCGGGTGGTGCGGCTCGAACCCGTGGGCGGGCCCACGGAGCCGGTGCCGGACGGGTCGTTGGCCGCTCCCCCGATGGGGTCGCCGGCCACGACCCGGAATCCGGTGCCGGCGGGGCTCCCGAAGCTGCTGGCGCGGCGGAAGCGGCGTTGACGGCTCGGGGCTCCGCCTTCAGGGGCTTGTTCCGGTCACCCGGGCAAGGCCTGGCCGTAGTCGACCGTTTCCGTGGACTTGGGTTCGTCGAGGCTGAAGTCGTCGCCCCAGTCGCTGAGTTGGATCGTGCCGGCGCCTCCGGCCCGCTCCAGGCGCATCGGGTACGCGCCGCCTTCCAGGGAGACGTTGAGGGTGCCGCCCGCGCCCTTGTCGCCCGTCAGCTCTATCGTGCGGACGCCGCCCGCCGAGCCCCGCTCCCCCTTCGCCAGCGTGCCGTGCAGCGCCAGCAGGCCGTCGAGCAGCACGCCCTTGTCGGTGAACGTGCTCAGCCGCTGGTAAGCCGGGTCGCCCTTCGGCACCTTCACGTACTTGCCGTCGAGCTTCTGCCCGGCGTCGCCCCCGCCGTGCCCGCTCTTGGCGTCCTCGGAGTGCGTCCAGAATCCGGCGCCCGCCTTGAGGTACAGGTGGTCGCCGACCCGCAGCAGCCGGAACGTCCCGCCGTCGGTGCTCACCGAGCCGGTGCCGCCGTCGCCCTTCAGCCGCATGTCCAGCTTGTACGTCTTCTTGTTGACGACCACGGAGCCCGCGAGGTGCACGGCGTCGGCCCCGCGGGCCGCCTGGACCGTACGGGACTGGATCTTCGCCGGGGTCAGCTTGCCGACGCCGTTCGTCCCCGCGTCCGGGTCCTCCTCGCTGCACGCCGCGAGTCCGATCGCGAGTCCCGCGCACATCACGCCCACCGTGAGCGTCCTGCGGGTACGGCGGGTGAGGGGGCGCAGGGTCACGGGCGGACTACCTCTCGTACGGCAGCGGGGCGGGGGCAGGTACGGCAGCGTACCTCCGCGATCTGCGGTTACCCGTCCACACCGGGTGGCTGCCGAGCAAAGGCGCGGTAAGCGGTGAGCGGCTAGCCTGAACGACGAATTGCTTGTATTTAAGGACGAATCCGTACGGAGAGGAGGCGCGCGACGGTATGGCTGGCGGCGCTCCCCGCATTTTCGTGTCGCACCTCTCCGGCATCGCCGTCTTCGATCCGAACGGTGATCAGGTGGGCCGCGTGCGCGACCTGGTGGCGATGCTGCGCACGAGCCGCAGACCGCCTCGGCTGCTCGGACTCGTCGTCGAACTGTCGACACGGCGCCGCATCTTCCTGCCGATGACCCGCGTCACCGGCATCGAGTCGGGCCAGGTCATCACCACCGGGGTGCTCAACGTGCGGCGCTTCGAGCAGCGGCCCACCGAGCGGCTGGTCCTCGGCGAGATGCTCGACCGGCGCGTCCGGCTCGTGGAGACCGGCGAGGAGGTCACCGTCCTCGACGTCTCCATCCAGCAGCTGCCCGCGCGCCGCGACTGGGAGATCGACCGGGTCTTCGTACGCAAGAGCGCCCCGAAGCGCGGCGCGTTCCGGCGCGCCAAGGGCGAGGCGCTGACCGTCGACTGGTCGGGCGTCGACGGCTTCAACCTGGAGGAGCACGGACAGGGCGCCGAGAGCCTGCTCGCCACGTTCGAGCAGATGCGCCCCGCCGACCTCGCCAACGTGCTGCACCACCTCTCCCCCAAGCGCCGCACGGAGGTCGCCGCTGCGCTCACCAACGAGCGGCTGGCCGACGTCCTGGAGGAGCTGCCTGAGGACGACCAGATCGAGGTGCTCGGCAAGCTGAAGGAGGAGCGGGCCGCCGACGTCCTGGAGGAGATGGACCCGGACGACGCCGCCGACCTCCTCGGCGAACTCCCCGAGGCGGACAAGGAACGCCTGCTCGACCTGATGAAGCCCAGCGAGGCGGCGGACGTGCGGCGCCTGATGGCGTACGAGGACCGGACCGCGGGCGGCCTGATGACGACCGAGCCGATCGTGCTGCGCCCCGACTCCACGGTCGCGGACGCCCTCGCCCGCATCCGCAATCCCGACCTCTCCCCCGCGCTCGCCGCGCAGGTGTACGTGTGCCGGCCGCCGGACGAGACGCCGACCGGCAAGTACCTGGGCACGATCCACTTCCAGCGGCTGCTTCGCGACCCCCCGTACACGATGGTCAGCTCGATCCTGGACGAGGATCTGCAGGCCCTGACCCCGGAGGCCCGGCTGCCGGAGATCGCCGGGTTCTTCGCGACGTACGACATGGTGGCCGCGCCCGTCGTCGACGACAGCGGCTCGCTGCTCGGCGCCGTGACCGTGGACGACGTCCTCGACCACATGCTGCCGGAGGACTGGCGCGAGCAGGAGTTCCACCTCATCGAGGAGGTGACCCATGCCGACTGAGGAACGCGAGCGGGAGGCCCCGCGCCGGCCGCGCATCCGGCTCGACCAGCCGCGCGCGCCCCGCCGCAAGCTGATCCCCGACTACGACCCCGAGGCCTTCGGCAGGCTCTCCGAGCGCATCGCGCGCTTCCTCGGCACCGGGCGGTTCATCGTCTGGATGACGGTGCTGATCGTCGTGTGGGTGGTGTGGAACATCGTCGCGCCGCCGCACCTGCGCTTCGACGAGTACCCGTTCATCTTCCTGACGCTGATGCTGTCGCTGCAGGCCTCGTACGCCGCCCCGCTGATCCTTCTCGCGCAGAACCGGCAGGACGACCGCGACCGGGTCAATCTCGAACAGGACCGCAAGCAGAACGAGCGCTCCATCGCCGACACCGAGTATCTGAGCCGCGAGGTGGCGGCCCTGCGGATCGGGCTCGGCGAGGTCGCGACGCGCGACTGGATCCGCTCCGAGCTGCAGGACCTTCTCAAGGAGCTGGAGGAGCAGCGGCAGTCGAGCGCGGGGCCCGGGGTATTCCCGGCGGAGCGTGAGCGGGGACGTGACGTAGACGACCGCTGACGGGGCTTTCCGGCTGTGGGTTACCCCGCCGTAGACTCGGGTGCATGGCTACGGAAGACGCGGTGCGCGAGGCACTCGCGACAGTGAACGACCCCGAGATCAACCGGCCCATCACCGAGTTGGGGATGGTCAAATCGGTGGACATCGGTGCGGACGGAGTCGTCGCGGTCACCGTGTATCTGACCGTCTCCGGCTGCCCGATGCGCTCGACGATCGAGAACAACGTGCGCGAGGCCGTCGCGGCCGTCGACGGCGTGACCGATGTGCAGGTCACCCTCGACGTGATGAGCGACGAACAGCGCAAGGAGCTGGCCAGCGCGCTGCGCGGCGGTACCGCCGAGCGCGAGGTCCCGTTCGCGAAGCCGGGCTCGCTGACCCGCGTGTACGCGGTGGCCTCCGGCAAGGGCGGCGTCGGCAAGTCCTCGGTGACCGTGAACCTGGCGGCCGCGATGGCGGCGGACGGCCTGAAGGTCGGCGTCGTCGACGCGGACATCTACGGGCACAGCGTCCCCCGCATGCTGGGCGCCGACGGCAAGCCCACGCAGGTCGAGGACATGATCATGCCGCCGTCGGCGAACGGCGTGAAGGTCATCTCGATCGGCATGTTCACGCCGGGCAACGCTCCGGTCGTGTGGCGCGGCCCGATGCTGCACCGCGCGCTCCAGCAGTTCCTCGCGGACGTGTTCTGGGGCGACCTGGACGTGCTCCTGCTCGACCTGCCGCCGGGCACGGGCGACATCGCCATCTCCATCGCCCAGCTCGTCCCGAACGCCGAGATCCTGGTCGTCACGACGCCGCAGCAGGCCGCCGCCGAGGTGGCGGAGCGGGCCGGCTCGATCGCCGTGCAGACCCACCAGAAGATCGTCGGCGTCGTCGAGAACATGTCGGGGCTGCCCTGCCCGCACTGCGGCGAGATGGTCGACGTGTTCGGCACGGGCGGCGGTCAGCTGGTCGCCGAGGGCCTCACCAAGACCACGGGTGCGACGGTGCCGGTGCTCGGCTCCATCCCGATCGACGTACGCCTGCGCGAGGGCGGCGACGAGGGCAAGCCGGTCGTGCTGACCGACCCGGACTCCGCCGCGGGCTCGGCGCTGCGCGACATCGCGGGCAAGCTCGGCGGGCGCCAGCGGGGCCTGTCGGGGATGGCGCTCGGGATCACGCCGCGCAACAAGTTCTGACGGCTCCACGCCTCTGTACGAACGGCGGGCCGCCCATTGTGGGCGGCCCGCCGTTCTGTGTCACTCGTCCGGTTCCAGCGCCGCGATGTCCTTGACGACGGAGAACCCGAGCCCGTACGCGCTCATACCGCGCCCGTACGCGCCCAGGTGCACCCCGGCCTGCGTGGAACCGGCCAGCACCCAGCCGTACTCGGACTCCCGGTAGTGGAACGGGGTCGGCACCCCGTCCACCGGGAGCGTCAGCGTCGCCCAGTCATCGGACGCGAGATCGTCCGCGAGCACCCACGCCGTCTCGGTCTGCTGCTCCAGCCAGTCGTCCCGCAGCGTGTGGTCCATCTGCACCGGCCAGGTGTACGAGAGCAGGCCGACGCCGGCGAGCCAGGCCGCCGAGGAGACCGAGGTGGCCTCCAGGACGCCGGTGCCGTCGGTGGTGCGCCGTACCGGATTGGCCGCGACGGTCACCACGGCGGCGAACCGCTCGACGTCCTCCGTGAGCTCACTGCGGACGGACGGCTCGTCGCCGTGCCCGATCGATCCGTGCTCGACGGAACCGTCCGCCGTGGTGCCGACCTGCATCAGCCAGCGCGGTCCCGTGAAGGCCTCGTCGAGGCCGTACCACGGGAAGGGCGCCAGCAGGTAGCCGTCGACCGTGCGCCGGGCCGTGGCGGCCTGATCGGCCCCCTCGGTGGCCGGCGCCTGCGCGCCCACCCGACTCGTCGTCTCCATGTACCCGGCCGCCTCCTCGCTCAGTTACGGACCGGAGCGGCCCGCCCCCCTCGGGCGTTCTCACGTCCGGTCCGCGCAACAACAAGGCAGGATGCCACACCGGGTCCCGCGGGCCCGGTTTCGTTGCGTGTGGTTCAGGTCGCGTCCGCGTCGAAGGGCGGCGGTTCCACGGCGGCCGGCTTGCCGGACTTTTCGGGACGCTTGCGCATGTCGACGGCCTCGGGGCGCTTGCTCATGTCCACGCGGCCACCGCCGCCGGACTGGCTCGATCCGGAGTCCTCCAGCTCACCGACGGTGTGTACCGCGTCGGTGACGTCGGCCATTTCCTTCTTCAGGTCGAAGCCGTTGCGGATCTCCTTGAGCCCCAGCTCGTCACTGTCCAGCTGCTTGCGGATGAACGTCTTGGGGTTCAGGTCCTCGAACTCGAAGTCCTTGAACTCCGGACCCAGTTCGTCACGAATGTCCTGCTTCGCACTGTCCGAGAACTCCCGGATCTTACGAATGGTGCGCGAGACGTCCTGAATGACCTTGGGGAGCTTGTCGGGGCCGAACACGAGAACGGCCAGCACGACGATCGTCACGATCTCCAGTGGGCCAATATCGTTGAACACCTTGCACTCCTAGCGCGTCCTCGGCCCGCGGTCGGTCATCAGCAGCAGGTCTTCGGCAGGGTCCGGCAGCGGAACGGGTCCACGGTACCCGGCCCACCTGTCCATCCGGTAGCCACCGGGATACGTCCAGGATCGCCTACCCGTCGTCCTGGCCGGCCCGAGGATGGCCGGGAAGCGGTCGGGAGACGACCGGAATCCTGTCAGTCGCTGTCCTCGGAACCGAGAACAAGAGACAACTTCCGTTCCTTTCCGCCCCGTTCGACCGTGAGGGCCAGTTTGTCCTCGGGTCGATGGGTGCGGATCTTGACGATCAGCTCCTTGCCGGAGTGCACGCGGACCCCGCCGACCTCGGTGATCACATCGCCCGGCTCGATCCCCGCCTGGTCGCCGGGGCCGCCCGGGCTGACGGCCGAGCCGCCGCTGTTGCCCTTCGAGCCGACGCGGGCGCCGTCGCCCGAGAAGTCCATGTCGAGGGTGACCCCGATCACCGGATGCGTGGCCCGACCGGAGTTGATCAGCTCCTCCGCCACGCGTTTCGCCTGGTTGACCGGGATCGCGAAGCCGAGGCCGATGGAGCCGGACTGCCCCTCGGTCAGCTCCGAGCCGCCGGTGTCGGCCGAGCGGATCGCGCTGTTGATGCCGATGACGCGGGCCTTCGTGTCGACCAGGGGGCCGCCGGAGTTGCCCGGGTTGATGGGGGCGTCGGTCTGCAGCGCGTCCACGTAGCTGACGTCGCCGCCGTCCCCCTTCTCGCCGCCCGCCGTGATCGGCCGGTCCTTGGCGCTGATGATTCCGGAGGTGACCGTGTTCGCCAGGTCGAAGGGGGCGCCGACGGCCACGACGGGGTCGCCGACCTGCACGTTCTCGGAGTTGCCCAGGGGCAGCGCCGTGAGCCCGCGCACCCCGGACACCTTGATCACGGCGAGGTCGTAACTGCTGTCCTGCCCGACCAGCTCGCCGTGCGCGCTCTGCCCGCTGGAGAACGTGACCGATATCTCACCGCCCGATCCGGCGGACGACACCACGTGATTGTTCGTGAGGATGTGCCCCTGGTCGTCGAGCACGAAGCCGGTGCCGGTGCCGTCCTTCGCGGAGCCCGCGGTGTGGATGGTGACGACGCCGGGCAGCGCCCTCGCCGCGATACCGGCCACGCTGTCGGGATCCCGGCGCTTGGACTCGACACCGGCCTGCGGCAACCGAATGTCCGCTCCGACCCCGCTGCGCTCCATGTACGCCCCGACCACCCCACCGATGCCTCCGGCGGCGAGGGCGATGACGACGGCCCCGACCACGAGCCGACGGCGCCGGGGAGCGGGAGCCGGTGAGTCGGCCGGTACCGGCATTTCAAGCCCCTGCGGCGATTGAGCAGCGGGGTCCGGGGCGGAGCCCCGCGGCGTGGGGACGGCTCCGGGCGAACCGGCGGCATCGACCGGGCCGGAACCCACGTCACCCGCCCCACCGCCGGAGGCCACGTCACTCTCGTCCATGTCCCGCCGCACTCCCCAAGCCAGGCCCACGGCACCGCACCGCCGGCTCCCACGCGCGCGACCCGGATCCGCCGACGCACCGCTTCACCGGGATTCAACCAGGTTCCCCGGCGTGGGCGCAGAAGGTGTCAGCGCATCGACGACGGACGGGACGACGCGGTCGGCGCCGACGCGGAGGCCGCGGCGAGGCCGGGCCCGTCCGCCTCGAACGAGACTTCCTCGGGCGGTTCCGGGGCCGCCCCGGAGGGCCACGGTGCGACCGAGACCGCGGCGGCAGCGGCCGGGCGTATGAGAGGCGACATGCGGGCCGCGTTGGCCAGCAGCGGCGTCGAGAACGGATAGTTCGCGCTCTCCGCGTGGCCCCCACCGGGCAGCAGCGGCGCTCCCGCCTCGGTGGGCGAGACGGGCGCCGCGAGGGCGCCCCCGCGCTGCCCGAGCAGCGAGACGGTCGACCTGCGGCGCTGTGAGTCCGACGATGCCGACGCGGCACCGGCCGACTGGCTGCGCAGCGGCGTGACATTGCTGCCGGAGCCGCCTCCGCGCGCGTCGGCACTGTCGACCGGGGCGGCGGTCGTCACCCCGCCCAGCGCGATCGCGGCGAGCGAGACCGCACCGGCCGCGGCGAACGCGAAGCGCCGGGACCGTGAGGCCCGGTCGCTCTCGTGCCGGTCGCGGCCCACTTCGTGGATGCGGAAGCCGCGCTGGTCACTGGGGAGGACGGCGGCGTGCGCGTGGGACGGCGCGTACCCGAACGGCTCGGGGTCTACGTCGAAGACGCCCTGGCCGAAGCCCCGGACACCACCGAGGGGCCGGCCGCTGCCGAAGCCGCCTCCCCCGAACGGTGGTGTGCCACCGTCGGAGTCACCTCCCGCGGGCAGCCCCTGGAGGCGGGCGAGAAAGCTCTCGGAGGGCGGCGGCGGAGCCGCCTGCGCGAAGACGCTCTTGAGACGACGCTGGGCGTCGGCCTCGGCCTTGCATTTGGCACAGGTCGCCAGGTGCGCGAGGACGCGCTCACGGGCGTCGTGGTCCAACTCGCCGTCGACCAGGGCGGCCAGCCTGTCCCCCAGGTGTTCGTCGGCCGCGGTCTGTTGGCGTTCGGCAGGATTGAGACGTGATCCACTCACGCGGTCGCGCCCCCTCCTCCGAGGACGGGGAAGGCGCCCGTCCCACAGGCCTCCGCGAGCGTGCGACGCTCCTTGCGGGCCTCGGGCGAGCGGTGCTGCAGCGCCTTGCGCAGCTGCGAGCGGCCACGGTGGATACGGCTGCGGACCGTGCCCAGCTTCACGCCGAGGGTGGCGGCGATCTCCTCGTAGGAGAGCCCCTCGATGTCGCACAGGACGACGGCGGCACGGAACTCGGGCGCGAGGGTGTCCAGCGCCTGCTGGACGTCGGCGTCGAAGTGCGCGTCGTTGAAGACCTGCTGCGGCGACGGTTCTCTGCTGGGCAGCCGCTCGGCGGCGTCGTCACCCAGCGCGTCGAAGCGGATGCGCTGCTTGCGGCGGACCATGTCGAGGAACAGGTTCGTGGTGATGCGGTGCAGCCAGCCCTCGAAGGTGCCGGGCGTGTACGTCGACAGCGAACGGAAGACACGGACGAAGACCTCCTGCGTGAGGTCCTCTGCGTCGTGCTGGTTTCCCGTCAGGCGGTACGCGAGGCGGTAGACGCGGCCACTGTGCGTGCTGACGATCTCCTCCCACGAAGGAGGAGTCCACGCCTGTGATTCCGCATCGGCGGCAAAGGTCGCGGTCTGCGCGGAGTCAGTGGTGCGGATTCGGTCAGCGGTGTTGGTCACGGATTTCGGCTCACCCGCCGACCTGAGAAGACGCCGAAGCACTCCTCCCCGATCCACAGGCGCAGCCGCACCTCCCCTGTCGGCTCTGGTGGTGTCCAGTGGAGCACCTACCATAACCACTCCGTCCGTTAGCTCCGGATAAGCGTTTTTACTCAGATTTGCCGGTCGGCCCCCGACCGCTGATTGCACGGCTGTCGGCATCCCGCTCACCCCCGGTGCTTCGCGTATCCAGCCTGCTCTTTTCCCCTGCCCCTTCAAACGCGCGGTCCCATCTGCGAGTTCCCGCCACCAACGGATAAAGTCACGCGCAGGCATCCATGGGGACGGGAGAGGGCCATTACCGGCAACCGGCAGACGAGTTGGGCGTTCGCCGACGCCTTTGTCGCCGAGGACGACGCGACTCGCTGGGCTCGTGACCGTGCCCGCGAGGCAGGGCTGTACCCGGTGTCCCCCGGCGCGGGCGCGACGCTGGGCATGCTCGCCGCCACGGTAGGGGCGAAGGCCGTCGCCGAGATCGGTACGGGCACGGGCGTGTCCGGAATCCATCTGCTGCACGGGATGCGGCCCGACGGCGTCCTCACCACGGTCGATCCCGAGCCGGAGCGGCAGCAGTTCGCGCGCCAGGCGTTCCGCGCGGCGGGCTTCGCCAGCAACCGGGCCCGGTTCATCCCCGGCCGCGCCCTGGAGGTGCTGCCGCGGCTCGCGGACAGCGGGTACGACCTGGTGTTCTGCGACGGCGACCGGGTGGAGTGCCTCGACTACCTCGCTGAATCGTTGCGGCTGCTGCGGCCCGGTGGCCTGGTCGTCTTCCAGGGGGTCCTCGCCGAGGGGCGGACCGTCGACTCGGGGCCGCAGCCGGTGGAAGTGGTGCGCCAGCGCGAGTTGCTGCGGGCCGTGCGGGAGAGCCCCGAGCTGGTGGCTTCGGTGCTGCCGGTCGGCGACGGGCTGCTCTGCGCCGTCAAGCGCTGACCCGGGCGCGGCGGCGGGACCCCGCACACACGACTGCCCCGGCACCAAATGTGTGCCGGGGCAGTCGAAAAGGTATGGTCGCTCCCGCGTCGGCCGACGACCGGTCCGTCCCCAATTGGGCGGGAAGGGGTGCGGACGCCGCAGGCGACGCGGATGCGGAAGGTGTCAGCCCACGACCTTCTTCAGCTCGTCACCGAGGGCGCTCGCCTCGTCCGGCGTCAGCTCGACCACGAGCCGACCGCCGCCTTCGAGCGGAACGCGCATGACGATGCCCCGCCCCTCCTTGGTGACCTCGAGCGGGCCGTCACCCGTCCGCGGCTTCATGGCCGCCATGCTCGTTCCCCTTCCTGAAACCAGCTCATCGTCAGCCGACAGCCCTCTGAGTGGGCACACGTCACCGGCATCGAACACATTGCTTCCAGGCCATTATCCCGCATCGCGGGACCCGATGACCAACATCAGTCGGCATCGCTTGCGCAACGCGCTTGACCAAAACCACTCAATTCGGGGATCCGACTGCGATACTGCGCCATCTTCGGACGCCAGTCGACGCGAATTTGTTAGACGCAGGTCACATGCCGAGAGCGTTCCACGGGTCGTGATCTCCGTCATGCTGAGCACGGACGACTGAGCGACCGCATAGGAGGAGTCCCATGGCAGACACCGTGCTCTACGAGGTGAGCGACGGGCTCGCGACGATCACGCTGAACCGCCCCGAGGCGATGAACGCGATGAACACCGAGGCCAAGGTCGCCCTCCGCGACGCGGTGCAGGCGGCGGCCGCCGACGAATCGGTCCGCGCGGTGCTGCTGACGGCCGCCGGTGACCGGGCGTTCTGCGTGGGCCAGGACCTCAAGGAGCACGTCGGCTCGCTGCTGGCGGACCGGGAGTCCGGTGAGGGCCGCACCATGAACACCGTGCGCGAGCACTACAACCCGATCGTGCGCGCGCTGACCCAGATGCCGAAGCCCGTCGTCGCCGCGGTGAACGGCGTGGCGGCCGGCGCCGGATTCGGCTTCGCGCTCTGCGCCGACTACCGGATCGTGGCGGAGACGGCGTCGTTCAACACCTCGTTCGCGGGCGTGGCGCTCACCGCCGACTCCGGGGTCTCCTGGACGCTGCCGCGCCTGATCGGCCCCGGCCGCGCGGCCGACCTGCTGCTCTTCCCGCGCTCCCTCAAGGCGCAGGAGGCGTACGAGCTGGGGATCGCGAACCGGCTGGTGCCCGCCGCCGAACTCGCCGAGGAGGCCGCAAAGTTGGCCCGCACGCTCGCCGAGGGGCCGACCGTCGCCTACGCCGCGCTGAAGGAGTCCCTCGCCTTCGCCGGGGACCACTCCCTCGACGAGGCGCTCGACAAGGAGGACGAGCTGCAGACGCGGGCCGGCGCCTCCGAGGACCACACCATCGCGGTGCAGGCCTTCATCGCGAAGGAGAAGCCGAAGTACCTCGGGCGCTGAGCCGGCTCACACCGTATTCACACCGTCGTACGCGCGCGGGACACGCAGTCCGCCAGGTGGTCGTTGACCAGTCCGCAGGCCTGCATCAGCGCGTAGGCCGTCGTCGGCCCGACGAAGCGCAGTCCGCGCTTCTTCAGCTCCTTGGAGAGGGCCGTCGACTCGTCGGTGATCGCCGCCACGTCCCCGATGACCTTCGGGGCCGGGCGCGTCGCGGCGTCCGGCGCGTACGACCAGATCAGCTGGTCCAGCTCGCCGGGCGACCAGTCGACGAGCACCCGCGCGTTGGCCAGCGTCGCGTCGACCTTGGCGCGGTTGCGGATGATGCCGGGGTCGGCGAGCAGGCGCTCGCGGTCCGCGTCCGTGAAGGCGGCCACGTCGGCGATCTTGAAGCCGGAGAACGCGGCGCGGAAGCCCTCGCGGCGTCTGAGGATCGTGATCCAGGACAGGCCCGACTGGAACGCCTCCAAAGAAAGACGCTCGAACAGCGCGTCGTCGCCGTGGACCGGGCGGCCCCACTCCTCGTCGTGGTACGCGACGTAGTCCTCGGTGGACAGGCCCCAGGGGCAGCGCGGCCTGCCGTCGGGGCCGGGGACGGCGCCCCCTGTCGGCTCGCTCACCGGAACCCCTCCCCCGTCTCGTACCCGAATCCGTAGTCGCCCGGCGGTGCGTAGCCCGTGTCCGGGCCGTGGCCGCCCTGCTGCGGGCCCGCGGCCCTGGTGTGGGCGGAGGTGAGGGCGGTCTCCAGCTCCGAGATGCGGGCGTCCCGCTCGGCCAGCTCGGCGCCGAGGCGGTCCAGCGCGTCGTCCACCTCCGCCATCCGGTAGCCGCGCACCGCCAGGGGCAGCTTGAGCGCCTCCAGGTCGGCGGGGGCCAGGGGGCGGTCGGGCGGCAGCGGGTCCGCGTAGAACTGGGACGGCTCGTCGCGCAGCGTGCCGCTGTCGCCGCCGCCGATGACCGCGAACGTCACCGCCGCGATCACCACGACCAGCGCGGCGACCAGAAACAAGAACATGACCATGTCTGCCGTCCCCTGGGTCCGAACGGGCCTTGCGGCCCTCAACCGTCAGGCTTCGATCGTGCCATGCCGCACCGACAGTTAAGGTCGCAGACGACGTTCAACCAGGAACAAGTGAGAACCAGAAGGAGAGTCACAGGGGATGCTCAGGCTGGGCCAGCACACCTTCGGCGCGCACGAGCCGGTGATCATGGCGATCGTGAACCGGACCCCGGACTCCTTCTACGACCAGGGCGCCACCTTCCGGGACGAGCCCGCGCTCGCCCGCGTCGAGCAGGCGGTGACCGAGGGCGCCATGATCGTCGACATCGGCGGGGTGAAGGCCGGTCCGGGCGAGGAGGTCACCGCCGAGGAGGAGGCGCGGCGGACCGTCGGCTTCGTCGCCGAGGTGCGGCGCCGCTTCCCCGACGTGATCATCAGCGTCGACACCTGGCGGCACGAGGTCGGCGACGCCGTGTGCGCGGCGGGCGCGGACGTCCTCAACGACGCGTGGGGCGGCGTCGACCCGAAGCTCGCGGAGGTCGCGGCCCGCCACCGGGTGGGCCTCGTGTGCACGCACGCGGGCGGCGCCGAGCCCCGCACGCGCCCGCACCGGGTGACGTACGAGGACGTGATGGCGGACATCCTGGATGTGACGGTCGGGTACGCGGAGCGGGCCGTCGCCCTCGGGGTGCCGCGCGAGTCCGTGCTGATCGACCCCGGTCACGACTTCGGGAAGAACACGCGGCACTCCCTGGAGGCGACGCGGCGGCTTCCGGAGATGGTCGACACGGGGTGGCCCGTGCTCGTCTCGCTGTCCAACAAGGACTTCGTCGGCGAGACCCTCGACAAGCCCGTCAAGGAGCGCGTCATCGGCACCCTCGCGACCACGGCGGTCTCGGCGTGGCTCGGGGCGCAGGTCTACCGGGTGCACGAAGTCGCCGAGACCCGCCAGGTGTTGGACATGGTGTCGTCCATCGCGGGCCACAGGCCCCCGGCGGTCGCCCGCCGGGGACTGGCGTAACGGCAGCCCCCGAAGGGGCCTACTTGCCGGTCTCCTTGGTGACCAGGGTGATGGCCTCCTCCACGTCGTCCGTGACGTGGAACAGGAGGAGGTCCGCCTCGCCGGCCTTGCCCTGGGCGATCACCGTGTCCCTGAGCCAGTCGACCAGCCCGTTCCAGTACTGCGAGCCGAAGAGCACGATCGGGAAGCGCGTCACCTTCGTGGTCTGCACGAGGGTGAGCGCCTCGAAGAGCTCGTCCAGGGTGCCGAGGCCGCCGGGCAGCACCACGAAGCCCTGGGCGTACTTCACGAACATCGTCTTCCGTACGAAGAAGTAGCGGAAGTTCAGGCCCAGGTCGACGTACGGGTTGAGGCCCTGCTCGAAGGGCAGCTCGATGCCGAGGCCGACCGAGATGCCCTTGGCCTCCACGGCGCCCTGGTTGGCCGCCTGCATGGCGCCGGGGCCGCCGCCGGTGATCACCGCGAAGCCGGCCTCCACCAGGGCCTTGCCGATGGCGACGCCGGCCGCGTACTCCGGCGAGTCCTCCGGGGTGCGCGCCGAGCCGAAAACGCTGATCGCGGGCGGCAGTTCGGCGAGCGTGCCGAAGCCCTCGATGAACTCCGACTGGATGCGCAGGACCCGCCAGGGATCCGTGTGCACCCACCCCGAGGGGCCTTCGGTGTCGAGCAGACGCTGGTCACTCGTCCCTGGCTGCATCTGATCACGGCGCCGGACCACCGGCCCCGTCCGCTGCTCCACAGGACGTCGCTTGCCCTCCGGGTTGCTCATCGTCTGCTCCCTTCCTGCGCAGTCATCACGCACTTACGTAGAGCAAGGGTAGGTCTACGCGGGTTACACACGCGGGACCTCGGGGTTTCACGAAGCGGTGAGCCAGGCGGCCAGGCGCTTCTCGCCCTCCAGGATGAGCGAGGTCTCGACCCGCTCGTCGATCTTGTGGGCAAAGATCGGGTTGCCGGGGCCGTAGTTGACCGCGGGGACGCCGAGCGCGCTGAAGCGCGACACGTCGGTCCAGCCGAACTTGGGGCGCACCTCCCCGCCCACCGCGGCCACGAAGGCGGCGGCAGCGGGGTGCGTGAGGCCGGGGCGCGCGCCGCCGGTGTGGTCGTCGACGACGAACTCCTCGATGGGGCAGCCGGCGAAGAAGTCGCGGACGAACTGCTCGGCCTCCTCCATCGACCGGTCGGGCGCGTACCGGAAGTTGACCGTGACGGCGCACTCGTCCGGGATGACGTTGGTGGCGACGCCGCCCTCGATGCGGACCGCGTTGAGGCCCTCGTGGAACTCCAGGCCGTCGACGACCGGCTTGCGGGGCTCGTAGGCGGCGAGGCGCTCCAGGATGGGGGACGCGGCATGGATGGCGTTGCTGCCCATCCACGCGCGCGCGGAGTGGGCCCGCTCGCCCTTGGTCTTCAGGATGACCCGCAGGGTGCCCTGGCAGCCGCCCTCGACGTCGCCGTTGGTGCCCTCCAGCAGGATCGCGAAATCGCCCTCCAGCCAGTCGGGGTGGGCGTCGGCCACATGCCCCAGACCGTTGAGGTGTGCGGCGACCTCTTCGTTGTCGTAGAAGACGAACGTGAGGTCGCGGTTGGGCTCGCGGACCGTCTGGGCGATCCGCAGCTGGACCGCGACGCCCGCCTTCATGTCGCTGGTGCCGCAGCCCCACAGGGTGCCGTTCTCGTCGAGCCGCGAGGGCACGTTGTCGGCGATCGGGACCGTGTCGATGTGCCCCGCGAGGATGATCCGCTCGTCGTGCCCCAGGTTCGTCCGGGCCACGATGTTGTTGCCGTACCGGTCGACCGTGAGGTGCGGCAGCCCCCGCAGGGCCTCCTCGATCGCGTCGGCGAGCTCCTTCTCAGCTCCACTGGGCGAGGGGAAGTCGACCAACTGCGCCGTGAGGCGTGCGGCGTCCTGCGTGAGGTCAAGAGGGGTGCGGTCCATGGCGCCGAGCCTAACGCCCATGGGGCGGGGGCCCTGTCAGTGGACTCCAGTACCTTGGACGCGTGCCTGAGCCCCCCACTCTCGTCCGGCGCGGCCGCCTCCGACGCATCGGCGCGGCCCTCGTCGTGCTGCTCGCTGTCGCCACGTACGTGGCCGTGCAGTACGCGACCGGGGGTCGCGGCAAGCCGAGATGCACGGTCGTCTCGGCGAGCACCGGGGACGGCGCGGGCGCGACGTACGAGTTCACCTCCGAGCAGGCGGCCAACGCGGCGACGATCGCCGCCGTCGGCACCTCACGCGGCATGCCCGAGCGCGCCATCACGATCGCCCTCGCGACGGCGCTCCAGGAGTCGGGGCTGCGCAACATCGAGCACGGCGACCGGGACTCGCTGGGCCTGTTCCAGCAGCGCCCCACGAAGGGCTGGGGCACCGCGGACCAGATCATGGACCCGGCGTACGCGTCCGAGCGCTTCTACGCGCACCTGGAGAAGGTCCCCGGCTACTCGCGGCTCCCGCTGACCGCGGCCGCGCAGCGCGTGCAGCGCAGCGGCTACCCGCAGGCGTACGCGAAGCACGAGCCGGACGCCATCCTGCTGGCCGCCTCGCTGACCGGTCGCGCCGCCGCGTCGCTCACCTGCGACGGCCGGCCGAGCGGTACGCAGGGCGCGCGGTCCGGGGACCCCGCGCGCGTGAAGGCCGCCCTCGCCCGTGACTTCGGGCGGGACCTGGAGTCGGCACAGGGCCCGGGCAAGGGCTCCGTGCGCATCCCCGTGCCCGCCCCCGTCGACTCGGCCGAGAGCGGCGAGCGGCAGCGCGGCTGGGAGCTGGCGCAGTGGGCGGTGGCCAACGCGTCGGCGCTGCACATCGAGCGGGTCTCCTACGCGGGCCGCGAGTGGACCGCGGACACGTCCGGCCACAAGTGGCACAAGGCGCCGGCGAAGCGGGGCGGCCGGTCCGGTCCGGCGGCCTCGACGTCCGTCGGCGAGGTCCGAATCGTCACTGGGCAGTAGTACGACCCCTCACTCGACGGAGTGAGGCGGATCATGCGCGATGGACGCCGCGCGGGCACCTTCGAACGATCCGGGGCTCTGTCCCCAAGACCCTTGCGAGCAGGCGGCCGTAAGGATTCTGCAGCGTCCGGCGATGCGCGAGGTTTGCCCGTTTCTGCCCACAACTGATAATGCGACGCATTGCAAACCCTTTACGTTTCCGACCCGCAACCTTCCTGGGCCTTGGGGCGGTTGTCACGGCGTCCGATCGTCGTACGACAACCGGGCACCAAACGTTCTCTCCCGCCTAAGGAGCATCATGTCCCTCCCCCTGACCCGCCGGATCGCCCGTGCCGCGCTGCTCGTAGCGGCGGCGGCGCCCGTGGTCGGTGCGGCCGGCTCCGCGAGCGCCGTCGAGCTCCCGGCCACGCCGAACCTGGGCGGCGTGACCGCGCTGGACGGCGCGAACATGGGCAACACCGTGGACAACGCGGCCCAGAGCACCACCGGGCTCGCCGGCAAGACCGGCGGCAAGGCCGTCGAGAAGGTCGTGCCGACCGCGGGCAAGGCCGTCGGCTCGGGCGCCAAGACCGCCGCGCCGGCCGCGCAGAAGGCCGCGGGCGGGCTCGCCGGCAGCGCCGGTGACGTCGTCGGCGACACGGCCGGGTCCGCGACGGACGGCGGGCTGCCGGTGGGCGGCGACAGCCTGCCGACCGACACGCTGGGCAACCTGCCGGTCGACGGCCTGCCGCTCAGCTGACCTCGGGTCGACCAAGAACGGGGTGCCGGGAGCGTTCTGCTCCCGGCACCCCGTTCCGCTGCTGCGGGCCGTCTCAGGACAGCCGGGCCACCGCCGCCGCGACGCGCTCGTCCGAGGCGGTCAGCGCGACGCGGACGAACGTGGCGCCCGCCTCTCCGTAGAAGTCGCCCGGCGCGACCAGGATGCCGAGCCCGGCCAGGTGGGCCACCGTGTCCCAGCAGGACTCGTCGCGGGTCGCCCACAGGTACAGGCTCGCCTCGCTGTGCTCGATGCGGAAGCCGTGCGCGAGCAGCGCCGCGCGCAGCGACTCGCGGCGGGCCGCGTAGCGCTCCCGCTGCACCCGTACGTGCTCGTCGTCGCCGAGCGCCGCGACGACCGCCGCCTGCGTCGGCGCGGAGGTCATCATGCCGCCGTGCTTGCGGATCTGGAGCAGCGGGCCGAGGACGGCCGGGTCACCGGCGATGAACGCCGCCCGGTAGCCCGCCAGGTTCGACCGCTTCGAGAGCGAGTGGACCGCGACCAGGCCCTCGTACGAGCCGCCGTTGACGTCCGGGTGCAGGACGGAGACCGGGTCGGCCTCCCAGCCCAGCTCCAGGTAGCACTCGTCCGAGAAGATCAGGACGTCGTGCTCGCGGGCCCACGCGACGATGCGCGTCAGCTCGTCCTTGTCGAGCACGCGGCCCGTCGGGTTCGACGGCGAGTTGAGCCACAGGAGCTTCAGGTCGGTCGGGTCCAGCTCGGTCGGGTCGTCGTAGACGACGTACTCGGCGCGGGCGAGGCGGGCGCCGACCTCGTACGTCGGGTACGCGAGGCGCGGGTAGGCGACCTTGTCGCCGGGGCCGAGACCCAGCTGGGTGGGGAGCCAGGCGACGAGTTCCTTGGAGCCGACGACCGGCAGGACGTTCGTGTGGTCGAAGCCGCGGGCGCCGAGGCGGCGTTCGCACCAGCCGACGAGCGCGTCGCGCAGCTCGGGGGTGCCCCAGACCGTCGGGTAGCCCGGCGAGTCGGCGGCGTCGACCAGCGCCTTCTGGATCAGCTCGGGCACCGGGTCGACCGGCGTGCCGACAGAGAGGTCGACGATGCCGTCCGCGTGGGCCGCGGCCGTCTTCTTGTACGGCTCCAGCTTGTCCCAGGGGAAGGTGGGGATGCGGTCGATGGGGGCTGGGACGGTGGACACCTGGGTGGCTCGCTTTCTCGCGACGTGGTGGACAAATGCCTCGGTCCCGTACGGCAGTCAGAGCCGTACGGGACCGGGGCAGCGCCTGTGCGTACCGCTGAACTCGGAAATTACTGGTTCTGCGGCGGCAGCGCGGCGATGAAGGGGTGGTCCTTCTCGATCAGGCCCATCTTCGAGGCACCACCGGGCGAGCCGAGATCGTCGAAGAACTCGACGTTCGCCTTGTAGTAGTCCTTCCACTCCTCAGGAGTGTCGTCCTCATAGAAGATCGCCTCGACCGGGCAGACCGGCTCACAGGCACCACAGTCGACGCATTCGTCCGGGTGGATGTACAAGGACCGGGAGCCCTCGTAGATGCAGTCGACCGGGCACTCCTCGATGCACGCCTTGTCCTTGACGTCGACACAAGGCTGCGCGATGACGTAGGTCACGCTGTCGTTCCTCCTCGATAGGGCGCTGGCGGGCCTCCGCAGGCTCCGCCGCCTGGCGCGCGGGAGCGCGGCGTCGTCGATGCCCGCCCCTAGTATCTCCGTTCCCGGGCATGATCCGAACAGGAGGGGTGGGGCGAGCTGTGGAATTCACTGCGGGCGGACGCCTGGAAGTCCGCATTTCTGGCGCTGACGTGGGAAAACGCGTCTCTGTGCGACGGGTGAGCGGGGATGATTCCGCGGGTCGAAAGTTCACCGACACCGTCGGTGTTCTCACATCGTGGGACGACGGTGTGCTGCTCATCACACGAAGAAACGGTGAAGGTGTGCGGATCGAGGAGTCCGCACTGGTCGCGGGGAAGGTCGTGCCGGCCGCTCCCGCCCGCAGGCGCGGCCCCTCGGCGACGTATCCGGAGCTCGCGCGCGTCGCCGCGCGCGCCTGGCAGCCGACCGAGAGCGAGCGTCTCGGCGAGTGGGACCTCAGGGCTGCCGAAGGATTCACCCGCCGGGCCAATTCCGTGCTCCCTCTGGGTGACCCCGGCCGTCCGCTCGACGACGCGCTGGAGCGCGTACAGGAGTGGTACGCGGCCCGTGGGCTTCCCGCGTACGCGCAGACGGCGACCGGGGCCGAGGGAGCGCAGGAAGTCCTGTGCGCCGGGCTGGAGGAGCGCGGCTGGGTGCGCGAGGTGAGCGCGGAGCTGCGGATCGCGGCGCTCGCGCCCATCGGGGACGCGCCGGATGCGCCGCACGTGGTGCTGAGCCGTGCGCCGGGGCCCGCCTGGCTCGCGCGCTACCAGCGCAAGGGAGCGAGCGAGGTGGCGCTGAAGGTGCTGTGCGCCGGGCCATCGGTGTGGTTCGCGACCGTGCCGGGCGAGGGTGAGGTGCCCGCCGCGATCGGGCGCTGTGTGGTCGACGGGCGGTGGGCCGGGTTCGCCGCCGTCGAGGTCGACCCCGCGCAGCGGCGGCGCGGGCTCGCCACGGACGTGATGACGGCGCTCGCGCGGCAGGCGCTCGACGAGGGCGCGTCGGCGGCCTGGCTCCAGGTCGAGTCGGACAACGAGGGGGCGCGCGCGCTGTACGACCGCCTCGGTTTCGCGACACATCACGCCTACCACCACTACCGTGCTCCGGAACGGCATGGCGAGTGACGCGCATTTCCGGCCGGGGGCCCGGGGGTTGCCCCCGGAAGACGCAGTACCACTACCGTGCTCCGGAACGGCGCGGCGGTTTCGTCGACTGATGCCGTCTCGACGGATGCCGTATCGATCGGCCTGAGAGGGCACGAGGCACGTATGTCCCCCCACCTTTCCCCCCGTTCCACGGAGCTGCGGCGCAGGTTCGCCGAAGAGGCGCGGGCCGAGCGGCCCGATCTGGCGCAGCTGTGTCTGCTGCTCGCCGCGCAGGGCGACGCCTCGCTCGACGAGGCGGGCATGGACGCCGTGCAGATCGAGCTGGACGAGCTGGCCGGGCGGCTGCCGTACCGGCCGGGCTCGCCGCACGCCTGGGCCACCGCGTGCGCCGAACTGCTCGGCGCGCGCGCCGGTTTCCACGGCGCGCCGAACGACTACCAGCGCCTGGAGTCCTCGCTTCTGCACGAGGTCGTACGGCGTCGCAGAGGGCTGCCGATCCTGTTGTCGGTGGTGTGGCTGGAGGTCGCGCGGCGGGCCGGGGCGCCGGTGTGCGGGGTGGCCCTGCCGGGGCACTTCGTGGTCGGGTTCGGGGAGCCCGAGGAGCAGGTGCTGGCCGATCCCTTCGACGGTGGCCGGGTGCTGACCGGGGCGGACGCGCAGACGCTGGTGGCGGGGGCGACGGGCGGCCCGCTCGATGCGTCGATGCTGCGGCCCGCCGACCCGCTGGACGTGGTGCTGCGGATCCTCAACAACATCCGGGCGTGGGCGGCGACCCGGCCCGAGCGCTCCGACGTGTCGCTGTGGGCCGTGGAGCTGTCCCTGCTGCTGCCCTCGCATCCGGCGCGACTGCGCTACGAGCGGGCCCAGCTCCTCGTCCGGCGCGGCGACTTCGTGAACGGGGCCGTGGAGCTGGAGGCCTACGCGGACGTGGTCGGGGCGGTCGACGAGACGATGGCGGAGTCCGTGCGGGAGCAGGCGCGCGCGGCCCGCGCAATGCTCAACTGACCCCTGCCTCCGACCCCTACAGCCAGCCCTTCTCCCACGCGGCGGCCGGCTCCGCGTTGGTGCGGCCGTCCGCCGCCGCGCGCAGCACCTCGCGCTCCCGGTCCGCGGTGATCGCCTCGCGCGGGCTCGTGCCGAAGACGCGGGCCTCGCCGGTGTCGGCGGGACGCGGGCCGAGGAGCAGGTGCGCGGCAGTGTCGACAAGCGTGAGTCCCGCATGACGGATGTCATGCGGGACTCGTGACGCGGGAGCGGGCGGAGTTACGGGACGTTCGTTTGGATCTCCGCGGTGCGCTCGGCGGTGGTCTTGCCGAGCAGCGCCTTGCCGATGGCGGCTGCCACGTCCGTGGGCTGGACCGGCGTCTTCTTGCCGGTGCCGCGGGTGACCATGACGCCGTCGAAGGTCGTCCCGTAGAGCTTCTTGAGCTCCACGAGGTCGTACTTCTCGACCAGCTTGCCGTTGACCGGCTGCACGCTGAGGATCTTCGGCAGCGACTTGTCGGGGCCGAACTGGATCGAGGCGCTGCCCGCCTTGACCGTGATCAGTCCGGACATCGCGGGCTCGGCGAACTGCTGCATCTTCCGGTCGACCTCGGCGTCCGGGATCGTCGGCTTGTGCGTCTCGGTGGCCAGCGGGACCGCGCCGGACGAGCCGGTCGAGATCTGCGTGCGGTACGCGTCCTTGACCGCGGCGGCCGACTGCGCGAGGTCGAGCCCCTTGCCGGTCTTGCCGTAGACGGGGACGGCCTTGCCCGGCTCGAACCTGATCGTGCCGTCGCCGGACGCGGCGGCGCCGCCCGCGGCCCGCTCCAGGGACGCGGCCAGCTTCTCCTCGTCGATGGGCACGACCGGGTCGACGACCCGCTCGTTGCCGAACAGCGAGCCGATCACCGAGACCGGGTTGTAGTCGCTGCCCGCGGCGGCCGCCACGGTCGAGGCGGTGTCGAGGGAGAGCCCCGCCTGCGCCGGCTGGAGCTGCACCGTCTTGCCGCCGATCTGGAGCTTCAGCGCCTGCTCGGTGCGCTTGCCCAGGGCGTTCTCCAGCTTGGTGGTCGCCTCGTCGCGAGTGCCACCGCCGATGTCGACGCCCGCGACGGTGGTGCCCTTCGGGACGTCGGAGTGGTTCATCAACAGGCCCGCGCCGTAGGCGACTCCGGCCAGGCCGACGACGCCCGCGCCGAGCAGCACCAGCTTGTTGCGGCCCTTCTTCTTCGCGGGGGCCGGGGTGGCCTGCACCGGCTCGGGCAGCTTCG
Source organism: Streptomyces sp. EDA2-14 (assembly GCF_054963755.1). Lineage (NCBI taxonomy): Bacteria > Bacillati > Actinomycetota > Actinomycetes > Kitasatosporales > Streptomycetaceae > Streptomyces > Streptomyces sp. EDA2-14. Next base: position 107,961 of record NZ_JBUEGE010000019.1, on the reverse strand, counting down.
GCGGGGTGTGCACCGCCGGGGAGTCCGGGCCCTGCTGGAACGGGTCTGAGGCGCCGGGCTTCTTGGGGCCGCCGCCGGTCGCGGAGATGACGGGCATGCCGCTGGTGAGCGTGTCGCCCGACACGTTGTCCCGGTTGGCCGGGGGCTCCGGGGCCGGCTTCTGCGGCGTGAGGATCGCGGTGTCGTCGCTCATCCGCGGCGGCGTCCGGCCTGCGCCGGGGACCTGCGGGTCGGGCGCGGGCGGCGGGGACATGGGTCCGTCGCCCGCGGCCGGGCCCGAGGTGGGGCCGGCCGGGCCGTCGGATCCGGGGCCGCGGCCGGGCGCGCCCGAGTCCTGGTTGGCGGAGAAGTACGGCAGGTCGTCACGGGGGCCGGGGCCGCCGCCGGTGCCGAGGGGGCCGGCCGCCACGGCGCCGGACACGTCGAATCCGCCGGAGGAGCCGCCGGGGCCGCCGGTGGGTCCGCCCGAAGTGCCGGACGGTCCGCCGGGGTTGGGGCCCGGAGCGGCGGGCGGCTTCGGGGCGCCGGTGGCCGGGCCACCCGTACCGGTCGCCGGACCCGTACCGGTCGCCGGGCCACCCGCACCGCCGCGGGTCCCCGCCGGGGACTTGCGCGGTGCGAACCAGTCGCTCGTCTTCTCCTCGCGCTGCGGCGCGGGAGGAGCGGGAGCGGCGGGCGTCGCGGCCTCGGGGGCGGGCACGGAGCCCGTGTCCGCCGAGGTGCCGAACGCGGTGGGTCCCGAGGGGCGACCGCCCTGTGCAGCCTCCGGCGAGGAGGCGATGGGCGGCTTGGGGGCGTCGGCGCCCGGGTCGGCGGCGGACTGCGCCTTGCCGTCGACGTCGCTCATGGGTGTCCGCATGACGACCGGCGGGATCGGCCGGGAGCCGGGGATGTTGATCCGGATCCGGGTCGTCAGCGTCGTCTCGGTCTTGGGTGACTCCGGGGCGCCCTGGTCACCCGGCGGCGTCGGTCCGGCGTCACCGGACGCCCCGCCCTGCGCGGGCGATCCGTACGGAGGCGTCCCCGACGGGTACGCGGCAGCGCCGCGCCCCTGGGGCCCGGAGGACGAACTGTCAGTTTCACGGCTCAAGGCAGGTTCTCCCGGTTGGCTCCGCCGCCCGTCTCGACCTCGCGCGGGCTGCTCGGCGGCGCGCACCACCATACTGGCCGCCGCCGGAAGTCACTGTGTGACGGATGACGAAACCGGAACGGCTCACGCCACGCGACGTCCCAGGGTGCTCCTTCACTTCCCAAGTCGGGAGGCGGGCGCGGGTGGTTGCCCGGGCAGCCAGAAGGTGGCGCACATCACAGCAACAGCCATCCCTCCGAGGAGGAAGAGGTACGAGCCCACTCCTGCGCCGAACAAAAAGTCGCCCTCGGGACGGCTGGCGGTGAGCAGAATCACCGAGAGCACCCAGCCGGCCGCGGGCGCGACCGCCCCGGCGCGACCGCCCATCAGTCGCGCCCCGCCGTGGAAGACTCCCGCGGCCCCGAGGAGCGCGAGCAGCAACCCGCCCGGAAACCAGCCACCTTGAAGGAGCGCGCCCGCGACGGCGACGAGCGCGCCGAGGACGAACAGGGCGAGCAGGGCGGCGCCCCGTCCCGCGCTGAACCCGCCGAAACCGAACGGCAGGTCGACGTCCCGCGCGGCCCCGCCGGAGGCCGCTCCACCGGAAGCCGTCTTGCCGGAGGACGCCGCGGCCCGCCCGTTCTTGCCACCGCTCATCACGCGCTCACTTCCTCAGTGCCGGCAGATCCGGTGCTGCCGACTCCCTCGAACAGGTCCTTTTCGTACGGCGATCCGGGCTCGCCGCGCACCAACTCGTAGTACTCGATGTCGAACAGCGGCTGCGCCAGGCCGTTGGAGAGCGCGAAGACGCCGAGCGCGTCCGGCACGTCGACCTGCGTGGCGTGCGCGCGCATCGCGGCCGCCTTCCGCTCCACGTAGGGCCGGCCGTCGAGCGCGGTGGTGATCCGCTCGTCGTCGACGACGCCCGGCACGTCGTCCACCACGGCGGCGGTGTCGAAGGGTGTGGCGTCGAGCACGCCCGCGAGCCACCGGAAGCGCTCCTCGACGACCGTGCGCGGCACGCGGTTCCAGTAGATCTTCGCGATCGTGTGCGCCTCCCCGAGGTCGGGCCGGAAGGCGGGCTCGGCGGCGAGGTCGGCGGCGCGCATCGCGACGCGGTGGGCCTGGATGTGGTCGGGGTGCCCGTAGCCGCCGTCCGGGTCGTACGTGACGAGGACCTGCGGACGGGTCTCGCGGATCACGGCGACGAGGTGGGCCGCGGCCTCGTCGAGATCGGTGGACCAGAAGGCGCCCTCCCACTCGTTCTGCGGGGCGCCCATCATTCCGGAGTCGCGGAAGCGGCCGGGGCCGCCCAGGAAGCGGTGGTCGGTGACGCCGAGTTCCTTCATGGCCGCGGCCAACTCGCCGATCCGGTGCGGTCCGAGAATGTCCTCCCGGTCCGGCGCGAGATGACCCAGTTCGTCCGGAATTACCTCGCCCTCTTCGCCGAGCGTGCAGGTCACCAGCGTGACCAGGGCGCCTTCGGCGGCGTACTTGGCCATGGTGGCGCCATTGTTGATCGACTCGTCGTCGGGGTGCGCATGCACGAGGAGCAGGCGCCTACCTGGCATTTCCGTCATGCCCACAGCCTAGAACGCCCGGCTGACACCCGGCCCGCAGCCGGGGCGGCTAGAACTTGATGCCGCCGACCATGTCCGCCACGTTCGTGGTCAGCTGTTTGATCGTGGGAGCGATCGACGAACTCGCCAGATAGAACCCCAGGAGCACGCAGACGATCGCGTGCCCCGCTTTCAATCCCGACTTCTTGATCAGGATGAAGACGATGATCGCGAACAGCACCACGGCCGAGATCGAGAGTGCCACAGCGGTCCTCCTCCAAAGTGATCCGGTCGCCGACGGACTCGTACCCACAGGCTGCTAACGATCATAACTATCCGTGCCCGCGCACGAGTCGCCACCGGGGAGCACGCGATGCGACCGGGAGCGCACGGGGGCGCGCACGGGTCATCTCTCCTAGGCTGCATGAATGACCATCGAGACCTTCCCCCGTCAGCACGCGCGCACGCAGCGCTTCACGTTGGGGGCGCCGCGTGCCTTCACCGTGGCGCCGGACGGTGAGCGCGTCGTCTTTCTTCGGTCCGCCTCGGGCACCGATCGAGCGAACGCGCTGTGGGTGCTTGACGTGGCGAGCGGTCGGGAACGGGTGGCCGCCGACCCGGTGCCGCTGCTCGGCGGGGCCGCGGAGCGGCTGTCGGCCGAGGAGCGGGCCCGGCGCGAGCGCAGCCGCGAGGGCGGCGCGGGCATCGTGGGGTACGCCACGGACGCCGCCGTCGAGTTGGCCGCGTTCGCCCTGTCGGGGCGCCTGTTCACGGCCGAGCTGCGCGCGGGCACGGCGCGGGAACTGCGGGTGCCGGGGCCGGTGTTGGACCCGCGCCCCTCCCCCGACGGGCGGCACATCGCGTACGTGACGCGGGGCGCGCTGCGCGTGGTCGACGCGGAGGGCGAGAACGACCGGGCCCTCGCGGAGCCGGAGTCGGAGACCGTGACGTACGGGCTCGCCGAGTTCGTCGCGGCCGAGGAGATGTCCCGGTACCGCGGCCACTGGTGGTCGCCCGAATCGGACCGGCTGCTCGTGGCCCGCGCCGACGACGCGGACGTGCGGCGCTGGTGGATCGCCGACCCCGCGCACCCGGACCGGGAGCCGGCCCGCGTCGCCTACCCCCGCGCGGGCTCGCCCAACGCGGAGGTGCGCCTGTTCGCGTACGGCCTCGACGGCTCCCGCACCGAGGTGAACTGGGATCGCAAGGCGTACCCGTACCTGGCGCGTGTGCACTGGTCGGCGGACGGCGCCCCGCTGCTCCTGGTCCAGGCCCGCGACCAGCGCAGCGCGCTCTACCTCGCGGTGGACACGGACGACGGTTCGACGCGGATGGTGCACGCCGACGAGGACGACGAGTGGCTGGAGCTGCTGCCCGGTGTGCCGTGCTGGTCGCCGAGCGGGCAGCTCGTGCGGATCGCCGACGAGGGCGGCGCGCGGGTCCTCGCGGTGGGCGAGCGGCCGCTGACCGGACCGCAGTTGCATGTGCGCGCGGTGCTCGACGTGGGCGCGAGCGACGTGCTGATCTCGGCTTCGGCGGGGTCCGACGCCGAGTCCCCGGAGACCGGCGAGGTGCACGTCTACCGGGTCAACGAACTCGGGGTGCGGCGCGTCTCCACGGAGCCCGGCGCGCACTCCGCGGTCCGCTCCGGCGACGTCACCGTGCTCGTCTCCGCGACGCCGGACGCCCCCGGCGCACGGGCGCGCGTGGAGCGCGAGGGCAGGACCCCCGAAAAGGCGGTCGACATCGTCTCGTACGCCGAACGCCCGCTGCTCACCCCGCGCGTGACGCTCACGGAGGCCGCGGGCATCCCGTGCGCCGTCCTGCTCCCTTCCTCGTACGAAGAGGGGGACGGGCCTCTGCCGGTGCTCATGGACCCCTACGGCGGCCCGCACGGGCAGCGCGTCGTGGCGGCGCACAACCCGCATCTGACCTCGCAGTGGTTCGCCGACCAGGGCTTCGCGGTGATCGTCGCGGACGGCCGGGGCACGCCCGGTGTCTCGCCCGGCCGCGAGAAGTCGATCCGCGGCGACTTCACGCTCACGCTGGACGACCAGGTCACGGCGTTGCACGCGCTCGCCGACCGGTTCCCGCTCGACCTGTCCAAGGTCGCGATGCGCGGCTGGAGTTACGGCGGCTATCTGTCGGCGCTCGCCGTGCTACGCCGCCCCGACGTCTTCCACGCGGGCATCGCGGGCGCCCCGGTCACGGACTGGCGGCTGTACGACACGCACTACACGGAGCGGTACCTGGGCGATCCGGCCACGTCCCCGCAGACGTACGCGAAGAGCTCCCTGGTGACCGACGACGGGCTCACGGAGGCCGCCGAGCAGCACCGGCCCATGCTCGTCGTGCACGGGCTCGCGGACGACAACGTGGTGGTGGCGCACGCCCTGCGGCTGTCCTCGGCGCTCCTCGCGGACGGCCGGCCGCACGAGGTGCTCCCGCTGTCCGGCGTGACCCACATGACGCCCCAGGAGCAGGTCGCCGAGAATCTGCTGCTCCTTCAGGTCGACTTCCTGAAGCGGTCGCTCGGCCTGTCCTGAGACGGGTCCGGGCCGGAGCGCGTGAAGCGCTCCGGCCCGGTTCTACGGCACCCGCACGGCCGTACACGACACTCTGGGGCGTTTACATATCGGCGTCGGGTCGGCAGAGTTGCCTGCGTGTAAAGGTGTTCCACCCGCACTTCCGTCGGGACGACCTGCCCCCGGCGCGGAGCGCCTAATCAGATACAGCCTCCGCGAAGTGACAGGCCGAGGGGTGGCTCGCCGGGGTCTCGCCGCCCCGGAAGACCGCGGGCACGGCGAGCAGCGGCACCTCGTCCGCGCAGCGCTGCTGCGCCTTCCAGCAGCGGGTACGGAAGCGGCAGCCGGAGGGCGGATTGGCGGGCGAGGGCACGTCGCCGGAGAGGATGATCCGCTCCCGGCCCTCGCGCGCCTCCGGGTCGGGCACCGGCACCGCGGAGAGCAGCGCCTGCGTGTAGGGGTGCGTCGGGTGGTCGTAGATCTCGGCGTCCGAGCCGATCTCGACGATGCGGCCCAGGTACATCACGCCGACCCGGTCGGAGATGTGCCGCACGATCGACAGGTCGTGGGCGATGAAGACGTAGGACAGGTCGAACTCGCTCTGCAGCCGGTCCAGCAGGTTGACCACCTGCGCCTGCACCGACACGTCGAGCGCGGAGACCGGCTCGTCCGCGACGATGATCTCCGGGCGCAGCGCGAGGCCGCGGGCGATGCCGATGCGCTGGCGCTGCCCGCCCGAGAACTGGTGCGGATAGCGGTTGATGTACTCGGGGTTGAGCCCGACGACGTCGAGCAGGTCCTGGACCTTCTTGCGCCGGTCGCCCTTCGGGGCCACCTCGGGATGGATCTCGTACGGCTCCCCGATGATGTCGCCGACCGTCATACGGGGGTTCAGGGACGTGTACGGGTCCTGGAACACCATCTGGATGTTGCGGCGGACCGCCTTCAGGGCCCGGCCGGACAGCGTGGTGATGTCCTCGCCCTTGTACGTGATGACGCCTGCCGTCGGCCGCTCCAGGTTCACCAGCATCTTCGCGACGGTGGACTTTCCGCAGCCGGACTCGCCCACGATGCCGAGCGTCTCGCCCTGGCCGAGGTCGAAGTCCACCCCGTCGACGGCCTTCACCGAGCCGATCTGCTTCTTGACGAGGACGCCCCGGGTCAGCGGGTAGTGCTTGGTCAGGCCGCGCACCTGGAGGAGGGGTTCGTGGCCCGAGGCCGAACCGTTCTCCGCGTAGTCGTTCTCGGCCTGCGCCTTGTGGAGGAGGTGCGTGGCGATCCGGCCCTCGCGCTTCAGGTCGTCCTTGCTCACATGCTTACCGTGTTGCGGCATCGAGCGTCTCCTTCCAGAAGTGGCAGGCGCTGCGGCGGTCCTCCGAGACACGGGCGAGGGGCGGGACGTCCGTGCGGCACACGTCCTGAGCCATGGGGCAGCGTGGGTTGAAGGCGCAGCCGGGCGGGATGTTCATCAGGTTCGGCGGGAGCCCCTTGATGGCGAACAGCTCCTGCCCCTTCTGGTCGAGGCGCGGGATCGATTCGAGCAGGCCCTTGGTGTACGGGTGGGCGGGCGCCTTGTAGATCTCGTGCACCGGCGCCGTCTCCACGATCCGGCCCGCGTACATCACCGCGATCTTGTCGGCGACGTCCGCGACCACCCCGAGGTCGTGCGTGATGAGGATGAGCCCCATGTTGAGCTCGCGCTGCAACTCCGCGAGCAGGTCCATGACCTGGGCCTGGACCGTCACGTCGAGGGCGGTCGTCGGCTCGTCGGCGATGATCAGCGAGGGTTCCAGGGCGAGCGCCATCGCGATCATGATGCGCTGGCGCATGCCGCCGGAGAACTGGTGCGGGTACTGGGTGACCCGCTCCTTCGCGGCCGGGATCCGCACCCGGTCCATCAGCTCGACGGCCCTGGCCCGCGCGTCCTTCTTGGACATTCCCTTGTGGACGACGAACATCTCGCCGAGCTGCTCCCCCACGGTGAGCACGGGGTTGAGCGAGGACAGCGCGTCCTGGAAGATCATCGCCATCTCGGCGCCGCGGATCCGCCGCCGCTCCTCCTCCTTGAGGTTGAGCAGGTCCTTGCCCTTGAAGAGGATCTCACCGCCCGAGATCCGGCCCGGCGGCATGTCGAGGATGCCCATCACGGCCTGCGCGGTGACGGACTTCCCGGATCCCGACTCGCCGAGCACGGCGAGCGTCTCCCCCTCGTCGACGGTGTAGTTCACGCCGTTGACCGCCTTGGCGACTCCGTCGCGGGTACGGAACTCGACGTGCAGGTCGCGTACTTCCAACAGGTTCGTGTTCGCCACGGTCGGCTACCTCAGCTTGGGGTCGAGGGCGTCGCGCACCGCGTCGCCGAGCATGATGAACGCGAGCACCGTGAGGGCCAGCGCTCCCGCCGGGTACAGCAGCATGTGCGGGGCGTTGCGGATGTACGGGGCGGCGTTGGAGATGTCGATGCCCCAGGAGACCGCGGGTGGCTTGAGGCCGACGCCGAGGAACGAGAGCGTCGCCTCCAGGGCGATGTACGTGCCGAGCGCGATGGTCGCGACGACGATCACCGGGGCGACGGCGTTCGGCAGGATGTGGCGCAGCAGGATCCTGGAGTTGGAGGCGCCGAGGGTGCGCGCCGCGTGCACGTAGTCGTTCTCCTTGACCGTGATGACGGAGCCGCGGGCGATGCGGGAGATCTGCGGCCAGCCGAGCAGCACGATGAACCCGACCACCGGCCACACCGTAGTCGACGTGACCACGGACAACAGGACGAGGCCCCCGAGGATGACCGGGATGCCGAAGAAGATGTCGGCGACGCGGGACAGCAGGGCGTCCGCCCACCGCCCGAAGAAGCCGGCGAGCGCGCCGAGGATCCCGCCGAGGAGCGCCACCCCGGCCGTCGCGCACACGCCGACGGTGATCGAGGCCCGGGCCCCGTACACGGTCCGTGTGTAGACGTCGCAGCCCTGCGCGTCGTAGCCGAAGGGGTGTCCCGAGGTGGCCGTGTCCTGGCCGTGCGCGAGGTCGCAGTCGTTGGGGTCGCCGCCCGCGAGGAGCTGCGGCCAGATCGCGACGATCACCAGGAACAGGATGATCAGCGCGGAGACGATGAAGACCGGGTTGCGGCGCAGCGAGCGCCAGGCGTCCGACCACAGGGAGCGCGCGGGCCCCTCGGCGCCGCCGCCCTCGGGCGTGCTGCCGGGCGTGAGCTGGGCCTCGACGGTGACCGGGGTGACGGGCTCAGGCATAGCGGATCCTCGGGTCAAGGACGGCGTAGAGCAGGTCGACGATGAGGTTGGCGAGCAGGAAGACGATCACCAGGACGGTCACGAAGCCGACCACCGTCGGCGAGGACTGGTGCAGGATGCCCTGGTAGAGCTGGTAGCCGACGCCGCGGATGTTGAAGATCCGCTCGGTCACGATGGCGCCGCCCATCAGGGCGCCGATGTCGGTGCCGATGAAGGTGACCACCGGGATCAGCGAGTTGCGCAGCAGGTGCCGCCAGATGATGCGGCGCCGGGGCAGCCCCTTGGCGACTGCGGTGCGGACGTAGTCGGAGCGGGCGTTCTCGGCGACGGAGGTGCGGGTCAGCCGGGTCACGTACGCGAGGGAGACCGAGGCGAGGACGAGGCCGGGCAGGATCAGCTCGCCGAGCGGCGCCTCGTACGCCACCGACGGCTTGACGATCCCCCACTGCATGCCGAACAGGAGCTGGGCGACCAGGCCGGTCACGAACGTCGGCACGGAGATGACGACCAGGGTGAGGACGAGGACGCCCGTGTCGATGGGCTTGCCGCGCCGCAGCCCGGTGACGACACCGAGGCCGATGCCGATGACGATCTCGAAGACGATCGCCACGAACGTCAGCTTGATGGTGACGGGGTAGGCGCGCAGCAGCAGATCGGCCACCGAGTCGCCGTTGAAGGCCGTGCCGAAGTCGCCCTGGAAGATGTTCCCGAGGTAGATCAGGTACTGCTGGACCAGCGGCTTGTCGAGGTGGAACTGCTCGCGCAGCGCCGCCTGGGTCGCCGGGTCGCAGGCCTTGTCGCCGCAGAGCGCCGCGGTCGGGTCGCCCATGACGTTGACCATGAGGAAGATCAGCAGCGTGGTGCCGATGAACACCGGGATCATCTGCAGCAGCCGTCGGATCACATAACGCCCCACGGCACCTCCCTCAGGTAACCCGAGCGGTCGTGGTTCTCAGTCACTGACGGTCATCTCCTCGAAGACCGGCACGCTGAAGGGGTTGAGCTTCACGTCGTGCACGCGGGTGCCGTAGACGGCGGTGCCGTTCTGGTACCAGAGCGGGATCGCCGGCAGCTGCTCGGCGAGGATCCGCTCGGAGTCCTGGAAGTCCTTGATGGCGTTCTTCGGGTCCGGGTCCGCGTTGGCCTTGTTGATCAGCGCGTCGAACCGCTTGTCGCTCCACTTGCCGTCGTTGCTGGGGGCGCCCGTGGTGTAGACGGGCTGGAGGAAGTTCTGGATCAGCGGGTAGTCCATCTGCCAGCCGCTGCGGAACGGGCCCGAGAACTTGCCGCTCTGGATCTGCGTGCGGAAGTCGGCGAAGGTGCCCACCGGGTTGCCGACGCAGGACTTCGAGTTGCCCATGACCCGGTTGATGCTGTTGCAGATGGCGTCGATCCACTGCTTGTGATTGCCGGTGTCGGCGTTGTAGCTGAGGACGAGCCTGCCGCCGGGGAAGCCGCCGCCCTCGTCGATCAGCCGCTTGGCCTCGTCGGGGTTGTACTCGCAACGGTCGCCGCAGATCTCGGGGTTGTAGCCGCCCTCTTCGCGGAGCACCGGGGACGTCCAGTCCTTGGCCGGGATCCGGGTCTTCTGGAAGATCTTGTCGGTGATCTGCTCGCGGTTGATGGCGAGCGAGATGCCCCGGCGGACCTTGAGGCCGTCGGCCGTGTCCCACTTCTTGTCGTACATGGGGAACATCAGCGTCTGGATGATGCCGGCCGGGGTGTTGATGTACCGGCCGCCCACGTCCTTGTGGAGGTTGTCGAGCTGCTCGGCGGGCACGGCGTCCGTCACGTCGAGCTGGCCGGCCACGACGTCCGTGTACGCGGTGTTGTCGTCGGTGTAGACGAGCAGGTCGACGCCCTTGTTGCGGGGCTTGGTGCCGTTGTACTGGTCGTTGAGGCGCAGCTTCATGCGGCCGCCGCGCTCGTAGTCCGTGACCTCGTACGGGCCGTTGCCGAAGGGCTTCTCCAGCCAGGCGTCGTGGTCGGTGAAGAACTTCTTCGGCAGCGGCGAGAAGGCGGCGTAGCCGAGCATGTCGGGGAAGAGCGAGAACTTCTGGTTGAGCTTGACCGTGAAGTGCGTGTCGTCGACGACCTTGAGCCCCGACAGCTTCTTCGCGGTCGGTTTCCCCTTGTCGGGGTGGACCTTGTCGTAGCCGTCGATGTAGCCGAAGAAGTCGGCGCCGATCTGCGCGTTGGGCAGGTAGGCGGCGTAGTTCCAGGCGTCGACGAAGGACTGCGAGGTGACCTTCGTGCCGTCCGCGAACTTCCAGCCGTCCTTCAGGGTGACCTTGAAGTTCTGCGCGTCGTCGCTCTTGATCGACTTGGCGACGGCGTACTCGGGCTCGGCGGTGTCGGGGTTGTAGAGCTTGAGCCCCCGGAAGATCATGTCGAGGACCTTGCCGCCGTTGACCTCGTTGGTGTTCGCGGGTTCCAGCGGGTTCTGCGGGTCGCCCCACTTGGCCCGCACGATGCCCGACTCGGTGGCCGTGGCCCCGCAGGAGGCCAGCCAGGGCACGACCACCACCAGGGCGGCGGCCAGGGCGCCGGTACGCAGGCCGAGGCGCATCAGGGTCCTCCAGAGGGCGATCCGAAGACAAAGGGGACGAACCTTGCGCCCATTGGACCTGCACGAAGCCCGATACGCCTGTTGTGTCACCCATCTGAGGGCGCGGGCGGGAGCCGGGGCGACGGTGAGGTCGACCGCACGAGGCGGAGCCGTATACGGCCGCACATGACAGCGCCCGGCCCCGACGTCTTCGTCGGGGCCGGGCGCTGTCCGGGTACGGGGGTGCCGTCAGGACGTGGTGTCGTCCTCCAGGGCCGCGAGGGCCGGGTCGAGGACGATGTCCTCCGCGCGTCCCTCGATCGTCGGCTCCTCGGGGAAGTGGCAGGCCGTGAGGTGGCCGGACACGTTGCCCGAGATCTGGACCAGCGGCGGCTCCTCCGTCGCGCACTTGTCCTGCGCCTTCCAGCAGCGCGTGCGGAAGCGGCAGCCGGACGGCGGCGAGATCGGCGAGGGCACGTCGCCCTCCAGGCGGATCCGCTCCCGCTTCTCGGCGTCGAGGTCCGCGTCCGGCACGGCCGACATCAGCGCGTGCGTGTACGGGTGACGCGGGCGGTTGTACAGCGAGTCCCGGTCCGCGATCTCCACGATCTTGCCGAGGTACATCACGGCGACGCGCTGCGAGAAGTGCCGCACGACGGCCAGGTCGTGGGCGATGAAGACGAACGCGATGCCCATCTCCCGCTGAACCTTCTGGAGCAGGTTCACGACCTGGGCCTGGATCGACACGTCGAGCGCGGAGACCGGCTCGTCCGCGACGATCAGCTTCGGCTCCAGGGCCACCGCGCGGGCGACGCCGATGCGCTGGCGCTGACCACCGGAGAACTCGTGCGGGAAGCGGTTGTAGTGCTCCGGGTTGAGGCCGACGATCTCCAGGAGCTCGCGGACCCGCTTCTCCCGGCCGCCGGGCGGGTTGATGCCGTTGATCTCCATCGGTCCCGCGATGATCGAACCGACCGTCTGCCGCGGGTTCAGGGACGCGTACGGGTCCTGGAAGATCATCTGGATCTCGGACCTGACCGGCGCCAGCTGCTTGCGGCTCGCGTGGCTGATGTCCTGACCCTTGTACGTGATGGTGCCCTGCGTGGGCTCGTACAGGCGGGTCAGCAGTCGGCCCGTGGTCGACTTGCCGCAGCCGGACTCGCCGACCAGGCCCAGGCTCTCGCCCGCGTGGACCTCGAAGTCCACGCCGTCGACGGCCTTGACCGCGCCGACGGTGCGGCGGATCGGGAAGCCGCCCTTGATCGGGAAGTGCTTCTGCAGATCCCGGACCTGGAGCAGCGGCTCGGTCTCACGGCCGCGCTGGTCGGGGATCGCGTCGGCGACCGCCGTAGTGGTGTTGCTCTTGTTGTCGCTCATGGTCATGCCCCAGTCGCCGGTTTCAGCTCAGCCCAGCCGGGGCTGAATCGTCTCGATGAACACCTGCTGCTTCTGGTCCGCCGTCAGGTGGCAGGCGGAGCCGCGCCCCGCCGGGAGCTCCGGACGCTCGCCCGAGCAGCGGTCGCCGGACACCTTGTCGGTGAAGGCACAGCGCGGGTGGAACGGGCAGCCCGACGGCGGGTTGAGCAGCGACGGCGGCGAACCGGGGATCGGCATCAGCGGCTCGTCGAGGTCCGAGTTCAGGCGCGGCATCGACCCCAGCAGGCCCCAGGTGTAGGGGTGCTGCGGCTGCTTGAGCACGTCGCGCACGCTGCCCCGCTCCACGGCCCGGCCCGCGTACATCACGAGCAGGTCGTCGGCCATGTTCGCGACGACACCGAGGTCGTGGGTGATCATGATGATCGCGGAGCCGAACTCCTGCTGCAGGTCCTTGAGCAGGTCGAGGATCTGCGCCTGGACCGTCACGTCGAGGGCCGTGGTCGGCTCGTCGGCGATGAGCAGTTCGGGGTTGCAGGCGAGCGACATGGCGATCATGGCGCGCTGTCGCATACCGCCGGAGAACTGGTGCGGGTAGTCGTCGACGCGCTGCTTGGGCTGCGGGATGCCGACCTTCTCGAGCATCTCGATGGCCCGGTCGCGGCCCTCCTTCTTGGAGGCGCCGGTGTGCTTGCGGAACGGCTCGGCGATCTGCCGGCCCACCGTGTAGTACGGCGAGAGGGCGGTCAGCGAGTCCTGGAAGATCATCGCCATCTTGTTGCCGCGGAGCTTCTCCAGCTCGGGCTCCGTGGCGGTGAGAAGCTCCTTGCCGTCGAGGAGGATCTCGCCGTCGATGGTGGTGTTCTTCTTGGGGTGCAGGCCGAGCACGGTCAGGTTGGTGACCGACTTGCCGGAGCCGGACTCGCCGACGATGCCGAGCGTCTTGCCGCGCTCCAGGTCGAAGGAGAGGCCGTCCACCGCCTTGACGGCGCCGTCCTCGGTGGAGAACTGCACCCGCAGGTCGCGTACCGACAAGAACGCGTCGGAACCGGTCGGGGCCGGGGCGTCCTCGGGCTTGGTGAGTGTGGTCACGGGGGTTCTCCTAGGACAGGCGCACGCGCGGGTCGATCACGGCGTACAGGGCGTCCACCACGACATTGCAGATGATGATGAAGGCGGCGCTGATGATCATCACGCCCATGAGGACCGGCAGGTCCTTACCCACGACCGAGTCCCTCGCCAGGCGGCCCACTCCCGCCAGGTTGAAGGTCAGTTCGGTGACCATGCCGCCGCTGAGCAGCGCGGCGATGTCCATGCCGAGGATGGTGATGATGGGGATGAGCGATCCGCGCCAGGCGTACCGGAAGAAGACGTAGCGGCTGCTCATGCCCTTGGCCTTGGCGGCCCTGACATGTTCCTCCTGCAGCTGCTCGATCATCGAGGAGCGCGACATACGGGTGTAGTTGGCGGTGAAGATCGTCGCCATCACGAGCCAGGGGATCAGCAGACCCGAGAACCAGGCGGCCGGATTGTCCGTGAACGGCACGTACTTGGGCCGGCCGAGCCAGCCGGTGCTGTAGACGAAGATGCCCAGCATGATCGGGCCGAGCAGGTAGATCTGGAACGAGCTGGTCACCAGGGAGGCGCCGGAGAAGAGCTTGTCGATCCAGGTGCCGCGGAAGCGGGCGGCGAGCAGACCGGCACCGAGTCCGGCGATCAGGAAGACGATCAGGCCGCCGACCATGAGCGAGACGGTCAGCGGGAGACGGTCCATGATCGTGTCCCAGACCATCTGGTTGTTCCGGAACGAGACACCGAAGCACGGGGCGTTGCAGTGGCCCACCGCGAAGTCACGGCCGACGAAGATCCCCTTGAGGAACTCCCAGTACTGCACCGGAACCGGCTGATCGAGCCCCAGGTTCTTGTGAATGATCGCCAGCGCGTCCGGGGTGCAGTTCTTGCCGCACGCGAGTGTCGCCGGGTCCTGTGGGATGGCGAAGTACATGAAGAACGTGAAGGCGCTGATCAGCAGAAGGATGAGTGCTGCGCCAGACGTCCGGCGTATGAGAAATCGAAGCATGGCAGAAAGCTGCTCTCAGGACGGCGGCGGTGGGAGACCAGGAGGCGTTGTGCGGCGGCCCGGGGGTGAGAGCTCCGCCGCGCTCTCACCCCCGGGAACTGCCTTGTACTGACTACTTCTTGAGGTAGATCCGCGTCGGGTCGGTGTAGTTGGTCACCGACGAGTAGCGCAGACCGCCCACGTTGGAGCCGGCGATCTGGAACACCTTGGTGTAGTAGATCGGGGCAGCCGGGTTGATCTTCTCCGAGATGTACTCGGAGAGCTTCGCGTACTCCTTGGCGCGCTCGGCCGCGTCCGCGATCTTCTGGATGCGGGCGCTCTCGGCGTTCACGTGCTTGTCGTTGACGTGGGAGTAGTTGGAAGCGCCGTCCTGGATGTTGGCACCGTCGTAGGACGGCGGGAAGACGGTGTTGCCGTCGGCCCAGTCCTGGCCCCAACCGGTCATGTACAGGTCCATGCCGTTCTTGACCTTGCCCATCTGCTCGTACCAGGTGGCTTGGTCAACTTCCTTCTTCTGGATGTCGAGCCCGATCTTCTCCAGGTTGTTGATGATCAGGTTCGCCTGCGTGACGCGGACGTCGACGTTGGCGTAGGCGTAGACGAGCTTCTTGCCCTTGGCGCCGGCCTCGTCGATCAGCTTCTTCGCCTTGGCGATGTCGCCGTTCGGCTTCTTCGTCCGGTTGAACGGGTCGAACTTCTCGTCGTAGCCCGGGGTGGCGGGCGACGTCAGCGAGTTGGCGGCGTCACCGCCGTAGGCACCGCCGTCGGCGTGGCCGGCCGCGGTGGCCGGGATCGCCAGGGCGATGGCATCGCGGACCTTCTTGTCCTTGATGCGGTCCATGTTCATGTTCAGCTGCCACACGTACGGGCCGTAGCCCTGCACCGTGCGCTTCATGACCTTCTTGTCGGTCGTGATCTTCTGCAGCTGGGTGGCGTCGATCTGGCCGGAGAACATGACGGCGTTCTTGGCCTCGCCGCGGTCGGCCAGGATCGTCTTGGTCTGGTCGGCCTTGGAGACGTTGAAGTCGATGTTGAACCCGTCCACGTAGTTGTGGCGCATCGGGTCCGTCTTCTCGTCCCACTTGTCGTTGCGGACGAGCTGGAGGCTCTTGCCCGGCTTGTAGGAGGAGATCTTGTACGGGCCGGTGGCGACCGGCTTCTGGTCGTACTTCTGCTTGGTGTCCGTCTTCTCGGGCACGACCGAGTACGCCGCCATGGCCAGGGCCTGCGGGACGTCGGTGTGGGCTTCCTTGAAGTGGAAGACGATGGTCTTGTCGTCCGGCGTGTCCAGGACCGAGTCCGGCAGGTGCTTGCCCTTGTACGGGCCGTCGTACGCCTTGCGGTACGAGGTGCCGGAGCCGGACAGCCACTGCTGGATGTACGTCGGGCCGTCCGTCAGGAACGAGGAGTAGAGCCGCTCGATGGAGTGGCGGATGTCGGCCGAGGTGATGACGTGGCCGTTCTCGTCCTTGATCCCGTCCTTCAGCTCGAAGGTCCAGGTCTTGCCGCCGTCCGAGGACTTGCCGGCGTCCTTGGCGAGGTCACCGACGACCGTCTGGGTGCCCTTGTCGTCCTCGGTGTACGTGGTCAGGCCACGGTAGAGGAGCTTGGAGAGCAGACCGGCGTCGGAGACGTATATCTGGCCCGGGTCCAGGTGCGAGAAGTCGGTCTCCTGGTAGACCTGGGCGGTGCCGCCCTTTCTGGCGCCCGGGATCGCCTTGGCCGGGCCGACGGACTGCTGGGCGGTGCCCAGGACGACCGGCTTGGCCTGGGCCTTCGCGTCGCTCTTGGACTTGCCCACGGTCTTGTTGTCGTTGTTGCTGCCGCTGCTGCAGCCGGTCAGCGTGAGGGCGCCGACAGCGGCGGCGACGATCGTCGCCTGCGCCGTGCGCGAACGAAGGATGCTCATGGAGTTGAATCCACCTGCCTGTGAGTAGTGATCCTTGTGTGCTGCCTGACGCATCCGGCTGTGTCGGTCCGGCGCCCGGGTGGCAGCGACCCTCGGTGATCTCCGGTCAGCGACCGGTCTTGGGATCGAAGGCGTCCCGGATCGAGTCACCGAAGAGGTTGAACGCCACGAAGAAGACGACCATGGCGACACCCGGGAAGTACAAGTAGGTCGGGTCCACCTCGTAGATCTTCGCCGCGGTGGCGAACATCAATCCCCAGTCGGGCGTGGGGTCCTGATAACCGACACCGACGAAGGAGAGGAAGGCGACCGAGAGGATGGTGCTGGGGAGCAGGTACGTGCCCTGGACGATGATCGGCGTCACCAGGTTGGGCAGCAGCTCCTTGCGGATGATCCGCCAGGGCGAGGCGCCGGCGACCTTGGCCGCCTCGACGAACTCCCGCTCGCGCAGCGACAGGGTCACCGCACGCACCAGGCGGGACAGGGTCATCCAGGTGAGCATCCACATGATGCCGGTGATCGCGAGGAAGCGGACGTAGACCGGCGTCTCCTCGTCCGGGGCCACGAAGACCGTGACGATGACGGGCATGGCCGCGACCATGAAGAGCTGGTTGGGCAGCGCCATCATGAAGTCGGTGAGACGGCCGAGCCAGTAGTCGATCTTCCCGCCGAAGTAGCCGGACACGAGGCCGATCACGACGCCGAGGATCACCATGCCGATCGTCGCGCACAGGGCCGTGTAGAGCGACGTACGCATGCCGTAGAGCAGGTACGCGAAGACGTCACGCCCGTAGTTCGGGTCGATGCCGAACCAGTGGTCGGGCGACATGCCGCCGTTGGGCCCGGCCGGCAGGTTGAACTCGTTGAGGAGCGTGGGGTCGTCCTGGCCGTAGAAGGTGTACGGGTCCTTGCCGTACAGCTTGCAGATGACCGGGGCGAGCGCGGCTATCAGGAAGAACGCCAGGACGATCCAGGCGGAGATGACGCCCGTCCTGTCCCGCTTGAAACGCCGCCACATCAGCTGGCCGGGGCTGCGCCCCTCGAGCTTCTTGGGCTCCTTCGCGTCGCCCTGCGGCGCGCTCTCCTTGTCCAAGGCGGAAGAGGTCTCGGTGCCCTCAATCTCGATTGGACTCGTCATGATTCGTCCATTTCACAGGTGTTGGAGACCGTCGAGGGTCGGATCGACCCGGCGGCCGTCGCACGGCGTACGTCACTCGAAGCGCGCGAAGGGGGACCACTGACTGGGGTAAACCCACCCCTGAGGAACTGTCAAAAACCGTCGCAGCGCTGGATCGTCGCCTCGGCCACCGGTACGGGACCGGACACGCCCGCGTGGCCAACACCTGTCATCGGGGACGATGCGACCCATTTGGCGCTTTTGGCACCTTGCATGGGTTCCTCCTCATGAGTCCACTTCGTTCACTGCAAGTGGAGGCAGGAGATCGCCACTTGCCGACACCCCTGACGGCGAAGCTGGCACTGCCTCAGCATGCTCGCGAGTCGCCGCTCCCCATAGCGCGTGACCCATTGACCCGAGCTCTACGCGGACCACTATTAGCCACAGCCGCTGTCGCGACCACACTCTTTTGGTCTCGGTTCGATCACACCTGATGTGTACTTCTCCCAAAATCCGGACAAACCGATCCTAGATAGAGGGTCACGAAACGGACGTGTTACATACCTATCGACCATCGGCGTCCGCATTCCGAACTGCGGGCCGGACTTAATCAGTTGCGCTCGGACAGAATTTGACCCGCCGTTGGGAGAGATCAAACCGAGACGTATCACTGCGCGTAGACCGGGTGCAGACTAGCGGCAACGCAAAGGGCCCGGCACCCCCTCTCGGGGATGCCGGGCCCTGCTGCCGTCAGGTCAGTTGTGCTTGGCGCGCGAGGCCGAGCGGCCGCGCTCCTTCTGGTCCAGGACGACCTTGCGGATGCGGACGGCCTCCGGGGTCACCTCGACGCACTCGTCGTCGCGGCAGAACTCCAGGGACTGCTCCAGGGAGAGCTTGCGGGCCGGGACGACGTTCTCCGTCGAGTCCGCGGACGCCGCACGCATGTTGGTGAGCTTCTTCTCCTTGGTGATGTTCACGTCCATGTCGTCGGCGCGCGAGTTCTCACCGACGATCATGCCCTCGTACACCTCGGTGCCGGGCTCGGTGAACAGCACACCGCGCTCCTGGAGGTTGATCATCGCGAAGGGGGTGACCGAGCCGGCGCGGTCGGCGACCAGCGAACCGTTGTTACGGGTCGTCAGCGTGCCGAACCACGGCTCGTGGCCCTCGTGGATGGAGTGGGCGATGCCCGTGCCGCGGGTGTTCGTCAGGAACTCCGTACGGAAGCCGATGAGGCCGCGGGAGGGGACCACGAACTCCATGCGGACCCAGCCGGAGCCGTGGTTCGACATGTTGTCCATGCGGCCCTTGCGGACGCCCATGAGCTGCGTGACGGCGCCCATGTGCTCCTCGGGGACGTCCACCGTGAGGCGCTCGACGGGCTCGTGCGTCTTGCCGTCGACCTCCTTGGTGACGACCTGCGGCTTGCCGATGGTCAGCTCGAAGCCCTCACGGCGCATCTGCTCGACGAGGATGGCCAGCGCCAGCTCACCGCGGCCCTGCACCTCCCAGGTGTCGGGACGCTCGGTGTCGAGGACGCGCAGCGAGACGTTACCGATCAGCTCGCGGTCCAGGCGGTCCTTGACCTGGCGGGCGGTGACCTTGCGGTCCTTGACGCTGTTCTTCGCGTCGGCGCCCTTGCCGCCACCACCACGGCCGACCAGCGGCGAGGTGTTCGTACCGATGGTCATGGAGATCGCGGGCTGGTCCACCGTGATCAGCGGCAGGGCGACCGGGTTCTCCGGGTCGGCCAGGGTCTCGCCGATCATGATGTCGGGGATGCCCGCGACGGCGCAGATGTCACCGGGGCCCGCCTTCTCGGCGGGCTTGCGGGTCAGCGCCTCCGTCATCAGCAGCTCGCTGATGCGGACGTTCTGGACCTCGCCGTCGCGCTTCATCCAGGCCACGGTCTGGCCCTTGCGCAGCTCGCCCTGCTCGACGCGGAGCAGCGCGATACGGCCGAGGAAGTTGTCGGCGTCCAGGTTCGTGACGTGCGCCTGGAGCGGGGCCTCCTCCTCGTAGGTGGGGGCCGGGATGTGCTCCAGGATCGTACTGAAGAACGGCTGGAGGTTCGTGGAGTCGGCCGGGACCGTGCCGTCCTCCGGCTTGGTCAGCGAGGCGACGCCGTCACGGCCGCAGGCGTAGACGATCGGGAACTCGATCTGGTCCTCGTCGGCGTCGAGGTCGAGGAAGAGGTCGTAGGCCTCGTTGACGACCTCGTCGATGCGCGAGTCGGGGCGGTCCGTCTTGTTGATGCACAGGATGACGGGGAGCCGCTGCTGGAGCGCCTTGCGCAGCACGAAGCGGGTCTGCGGCAGCGGGCCCTCGGAGGCGTCGACGAGGAGGACGACACCGTCGACCATCGACAGACCGCGCTCGACCTCGCCACCGAAGTCGGCGTGGCCGGGGGTGTCGATGATGTTGATCGTGATCGGGTCCCCGCCGTCCTTGGGGTGATACTTCACCGCCGTGTTCTTGGCGAGGATCGTGATGCCCTTCTCACGCTCCAGGTCGTTCGAGTCCATCACGCGGTCGTCGACCGACTCCAGCTGGTGGGCGGCGAAGGCACCGGCCTGCTTCAGCATGCCGTCGACGATGGTGGTCTTGCCGTGGTCGACGTGGGCGACGATGGCGACGTTACGGATGTCGTGGCGCGTGGCCATAGTGAGGCGTACTCCCGGAGTGAGTGGTCGGCTGCGCGTACATTGCTTTACGCGCGCCCTGCCGGGCTGGACATGCCACGGCCTCACCCCATGCTACGTGTCTTGGCGGCCACCGGCTCAGCCGGGCCGGACGGACCGCCTCCGAAGCGGCGGCCCGTCCGGCAAAGCCGCAGGTCAGTCGGTGTCCTGGGTGGGCGAGCCGACGGCCTTCGCCCCCTGCTTCAGGAAGCCGATGTCCTCGTAGGAGGGCTCCTGGAAGCCGAACGCCCCCGCGTTCACCAGATTCGCCTTCGCCGCCACCAGTTCGGGCCGCTGGTACAGCGGAATCGATCCTGCAGCGGCCCAGATGCGCTCGTCGGCCTGCCGGACGAGCGAGCGCTCCTTCTCCTCGTCGAGCTCCCCTGCGGCCTGGTCGAAGAGCTGGTCGATGTGGTCGGTGCCGACCCGCGTGTAGTTCTGCTCGACCGTGAGCTCGCCGTCGGCGGCCGGGACCGGCTTGGCGTAGATCGGACGGCCGTCGGTCGCCGGGTAGGCGGAACCGGGCCACGAGTACAGCGCCAGGTCGTAGTCGCCGGCCGCGATGTGGTCCTTGAAGTAGCTTGCGTCGTCGACCTTGGTGATGTCGGTGCGGATGCCGACCTTCTGCAGCATGGCCGAGATCCGGTCGGCGACGGACTGCAGCTGGGCCGCGTCGGGACCGGACGGCAGCACGAAGTTCAAGGTCAGCGGCTTGCCGTCCTTGGCCATCAGCCCGGCGGCGGCGCCCGCCTCTGCGCCCTCCTTGCCGGCGGAGTCGTCGGAGCCCTTGGCTGCGGCCTGCTGCGGGGCGGGGGTCCCCTTCGGGGCGTACGCGCCGGGGGCGGCCCCCTGCTTGGCGTCGCTCGCGTGCTTCCCCTCCTGCGCCGCGTCGGCCTGGTGCAGCAGCGCGGAGTGCTGGGCGGCGGCGAGGGGGCCGGGGCCGAACAGCGGGGGCGCGGCGTCGCCGGGCTTCGCGTCGTCCGCCGCCTTCTGGTCGTCCTCGCCCATGATGTACGTGCCGTCGCCGGACTCGGCCGCGGCGCCCTGCGCCTTGCTGCCCGCCGTCTTGGGCTTCTCCTTCTTCTCCTCGACCGCGCCGCCGCGCTCCCAGCCCGCCTCCGCGAGCAGGGCCTGCGCCTTGTCGGCGTCCTGCTTGCCGAGCGCGTCGCTGTTGTCGGCGTACGCGGGCTGGCCGGACAGGGCGAGGTGGCTGCCGACGGTGGCGGCCGGGAGGCCGAGCGGCTTGAGGACGCTCTCGGCGAGCTTCGAACGGTCGAGGGCGCGGGCGACG
This sequence comes from Streptomyces sp. EDA2-14, assembly GCF_054963755.1. NCBI lineage: Bacteria > Bacillati > Actinomycetota > Actinomycetes > Kitasatosporales > Streptomycetaceae > Streptomyces > Streptomyces sp. EDA2-14. The sequence goes on along the minus strand of NZ_JBUEGE010000019.1, from coordinate 86,563 downwards.
GCCTGGCGCACCCGCTCGTCGGCGAGGGGGCCCGTCGACCCGTTCAGGGCGAGCTGGGTGTAGGCGGGTTCGAGCGACTTGCGGACGACGAAGCCGTCCAGTGCCGCCTGCTCCTTCGCGTACTTCTTGACGGCCTTGCGGGTCTTGGCGCGGGCCTCGAGCTCCGCGTCCGCGACCTCCCAGTCCTCGTTGTGCGCACGCGCCCAGGAGCGCAGCGCCTCGCCGGAGGTGACACCGGCCCCGGGTCCGTGCGCGAGCGGGCCCGAGGAGCCCTTGTCGCGGGCGGCGTACGCGATGCGCTCGGCGCCCTGCGGGTCGATGTCGGCCAGGTCGAGCTTGCCCGCGGCGAGCGCGGCGGCCCGCTTGTCGCGCGGCACGGCCTTTAGCTTGACCTTCTCCAGCTTGGCGGGGCGGCCCCACCAGCGGGGGTTGCGCTCCAGCGAGACCTGCTTGTCGCCCCGGTCGACCTTGTCGAGCGCGAAGGGGCCCGCGGTCACTTTGAGTTTGCTGCGCGCGCCCTCGTTGAAGGCGTCCGGCGACCCCATGACGTCCTTGGGGTACAGCGGCGAGAACAGCGAGCGCCAGTCCGCGTACGGCTTGGCGAACGTGACCCGCACCTCCAGGTCGTTGGCGCCGCGCTCGACCTTCTCGATCCGGTTGTAGCCCGCGTTGTGGGCGGTCCAGTACGCGCTGTTCTTCCCCGACAGGGCGCGCCACTGCGCGGCGAAGTCGGCGGCGCCGATCTCCCGGCCGTCGCTCCACACCGCCTGCTGGTTCAGCTTGTAGAGCACGACCTGCTTGGGCTCGGTCTTCACGACCTCGGCCTTCTCCAGGTAGTCGGAGTCGGCCTGCGGGCGTCCCTCGGCGTCGAGCCGGAACATCGACGGCAGCACGGCTCCGGTGACCCGGCTCGTGGCCGCGTCGGCGTCGGCCTGGAAGGAGTTGAGGGTCTTCGGCACGTCGTCGACCGCCCACCGCAGCGTGCCGCCGTCCTTGATGTGGCTGCGGGCCGCCGAGGCGACGTCGGGCCCGGCGGCGGGCCGGCCCGAATCGTCGTCGGAGCCGCAGCCCGCGAGGGCGGTCACGGCGAGCGCGCCGCTCACGAGGAACGCGGCCGAGCGTGCGGCGGCTCCTGGGCGCCTTGGGACATGGGGCATCACGGGTACCTCCGGGGCTGGCCGGTTTTGTCTCGTTTGGCGGTATATGGAGCTGATCACATCTATCGGCCAACTGAAGTGGATCCGAACGCGGCGGCCGCACGACACGCCCGCACGGCACCGCGAAGCCACCCGAGCGGCCCAAAGAACGCCCTCCCGGGCGGCGCGAATTCGCGGGCGCGCACCACGGCGTACACCGGCAATCCGCACGGATCCCTTCACAAACGGCAATGTGACGCGCGACACTCGCAGGCGCATGAGCATCTCCGCCGCACCAGCGGAAGTGAGGCCAAGTCATGTCCCTGCACGACGACTTGACGGCGGTTCAGCACTGTGTCGACGAGCTGGCGCGCGCCGTGGGGCGCCTGCAACCCCAGCTCGAAGGCGTCGCGGGCGGCCCGGATCTGCGCCGGGTACGCGCCGACACCGAGCATCTGCGCGAGAGCGTCGCCCTGCTGAGCGAGTCGGCCGCGAGCGGCGGCGCGCCGCAGCGCCCCGAACTCGTGACCATCCCCGACGCCCCGTACGACAGCTCCCTGTGGACCGACTCGGACGACGAGGGGCTCGGCGCGCGGGACCGGCACGCACCCTGATCCGCCCCCGTCCACCCCCGTCCCCCGTCCCCCCGTCCCCCGTCCCCCGTCCCCCGTCCCTCGTCCCTCGTCCCTGCGAGCGGAGGCTTCGTTGGCCACCGGCACGGAACCCACCAGCACCGAAGACCCCCATACCGAAGGCGGCACCGGCGTCCGGGGCCGGACGCGTGCCGCGATCGCCGCGCCCCATCTGCGCACGGACCGCTGGTGGCTGGCTCCGGCTGCGACCGCGGGCGGGCTGCTCGCGTTCATCGTCTACTCGACGTGGCGGGCCTTCGCGAACGCCGACTACTACGCGGCCCCGTACGTCTCGCCGTTCTACTCGCCGTGCCTCGCGGAGAACTGCGAGCCGATGCGGCACGGACCCAACTGGGAGGTCTTCGGCGGCTGGTGGGGCCTGTCCCCCGCGCTGCTGATCCTGATCTTCCCGCTCGGCTTCCGGCTGACCTGCTACTACTACCGCAAGGCCTACTACCGCGGCTTCTGGGCCTCACCGCCTGCCTGCGCGGTGGCGGAGCCGCACAAGAAGTACAGCGGCGAGACGAAGTTCCCGCTGATCCTGCAGAACATCCACCGCTACTTCTTCTACGCGGCCGTCCTCGTCGCCTGCATCCTCAGCTACGACACCGTGCTGTCGTTCCGCGACGAGAACTACGAGTGGGGCCACATGGGCCTCGGAACCCTGGTCTTCCTCGTCAACATCGCGCTGATCTGGGCTTACACGATCTCCTGCCACTCGTGCCGGCACATCGTCGGCGGCCGCCTCAAGCACTTCTCGAAACACCCGGTGCGCTACCGGCTCTGGGGCTGGGTGGGCAGGCTCAACGCCCGTCACATGCTGCTCGCGTGGGCCTCCCTGGTGAGCGTCGCGCTCGCCGACTTCTACGTGTACCTGGTCGCGTCCGGGGTCTTCGACGATCCGCGGTTCTTCTAATGGTTGGGGCCAACTGATGAGTGCGGTTGAGCGGCAGCAGTGGGATGTTGTCGTGGTGGGCGCCGGTGGCGCCGGGCTGCGCGCCGCGATCGAGGCGCGCGAGCGGGGTGCCCGTACGGCGGTGATCTGCAAGTCCCTGTTCGGCAAGGCCCACACGGTGATGGCGGAGGGCGGCATCGCCGCCTCCATGGGCAATGTGAACTCCGGGGACAACTGGCAGGTGCACTTCCGCGACACGATGCGCGGCGGCAAATTCCTCAACCAGTGGCGGATGGCGGAGCTGCACGCGCAGGAAGCGCCCGACCGGGTCTGGGAGTTGGAGACCTGGGGCGCCCTGTTCGACCGCACCGGCGACGGGCGGATCTCGCAGCGCAACTTCGGCGGGCACGAGTACCCGCGGCTCGCGCACGTCGGCGACCGCACCGGGCTCGAACTGATCCGCACCCTCCAGCAGAAGATCGTCCAGCTCCAGCAGCAGGACTTCCGTGAGACCGGCGACTACGAGTCCGGCCTCAAGGTCTTCCAGGAGTGCACGGTCACCCGCGTCCTGAAGGACGAGGAAGGCCAGGTCTCGGGCACCTTCTGCTACGAACGCGAGAGCGGCCGCTTCTTCGTCATCGAGGCGCCGAGCGTGGTCCTCGCCACCGGCGGCATCGGCAAGTCCTTCAAGGTGACGTCGAACTCGTGGGAGTACACGGGCGACGGCCACGCGCTCGCCCTGCTCGCCGGGGCTCCCCTGCTCAACATGGAGTTCGTGCAGTTCCACCCGACGGGCATGGTCTGGCCGCCGTCGGTGAAGGGGATCCTGGTCACGGAGTCGGTCCGCGGCGACGGCGGGGTGCTGCGCAACTCCGAGGGCAAGCGGTTCATGTTCGACTACGTCCCCGACGTCTTCAAGGAGAAGTACGCGCAGTCGGAGGAGGAGGGCGACCGCTGGTACGAGGACCCGGACCACAACCGCCGGCCCCCTGAACTGCTGCCCCGCGACGAGGTGGCACGCGCCATCAACGCGGAGGTGAAGGCGGGCCGCGGCTCTCCGCACGGCGGCGTCTTCCTCGACGTGTCGACCCGGATGCCCGCCGAGGTGATCCGGCGCCGACTGCCTTCCATGTACCACCAGTTCAAGGAGCTGGCGGACGTCGACATCACGGCCGAGGCGATGGAGGTCGGGCCGACCTGTCACTACGTGATGGGCGGCATCGCCGTCGACTCGGACACGGCGGCGGCGCGCGGAGTGCCGGGCCTGTACGCGGCCGGCGAGGTGGCCGGCGGCATGCACGGCTCGAACCGGCTCGGCGGCAATTCCCTCTCCGACCTGCTGGTCTTCGGCCGCAGGGCGGGACTGCACGCGGCGGAGTACGCGACCTCGCGCGCGGCGCGTGCGGAGGTCGCCGACGAGCAGATCGACACCGCGGCGGCCGAGGCGCTGCGGCCCTTCTCCGCGGAGGGCCCGGAGGAGGGCGTCGCGCCCGAGAACCCGTACACCCTGCACCAGGAGCTCCAGCAGACGATGAACGACCTCGTCGGCATCATCCGGCGGGAGGCCGAGATGGAGCAGGCGCTGCGCAAGCTCGCGGATCTGCGGGTGCGGGCGCGGCGGGCCGGGGTCGAGGGACACCGCCAGTTCAATCCGGGCTGGCACCTGGCGCTCGACCTGCGGAACATGCTGCTGGTCAGCGAGTGCGTCGCGCGCGCCGCCCTGGAGCGCACCGAGTCGCGCGGCGGGCACACCCGCGAGGACCATCCGGCGATGAACCGGGAGTGGCGCCGGGCGAATCTGCTCTGCCGGCTCCGGGACCCCTCCGGCGGCCTTGCGGCCACGGACCCGGTGCGCGGCCAGATCACGCTCACCCGCGAGACCACCGAACCGATCCGCCCCGACCTGCTCGCCCTGTTCGAGAAGGAGGAGCTGGTGAAGTACCTGGCCGAAGAGGAGCTTTTCGAGTGAGCAGCTACGAGGCGGCCTTCCGGGTGTGGCGGGGCGACGTCGGCGGGGGCGGCCTGAAGGACTTCACGGTCGAGGTGAACGACGGCGAGGTGGTCCTCGACATCATCCACCGGCTGCAGGCGACGCAGGCACCCGATCTTGCGGTCCGCTGGAACTGCAAGGCGGGCAAGTGCGGTTCGTGCTCGGCGGAGATCAACGGACGGCCGCGCCTGATGTGCATGACCCGCATGTCGGTCTTCGACCGCGCCGACACGATCACGGTCACGCCGCTGCGCGCCTTCCCCGTCGTCCGCGATCTCGTCACCGACGTCGGCTTCAACTACCGCAAGGCCCGCGAGGTCCCGGCGTTCGTGCCGCCCGCCGGGGTCGGTCCCGGTGAGTACCGGATGATGCAGGAGGACGTCGACCGCTCGCAGGAGTTCCGCAAGTGCATCGAGTGCTTCCTGTGCCAGGACACCTGCCATGTCGTCCGTGACCACGAGGACAACAAGACGGCCTTCGCGGGTCCCCGCTTCCTGATGCGCGTCGCGGAACTGGACATGCATCCGCTGGACGCGGCCGCCGAGGACGGTCTGGACCGCAAGACGACCGCCCAGGACGAGCACGGCCTCGGCTACTGCAACATCACCAAGTGCTGCACGGAGGTCTGCCCCGAGGGCATCCGCATCACGGACAACGCCCTGATTCCGCTGAAGGAGCGGGCGGCCGACCGCAAGTACGACCCGGTGGTCTGGCTGGGCAACAAGATCCGCCGCCGCGGCGGGAATTGACAAGCCCCTGCGGCGATTGAGCAGCGGGGTCAGGGGCAGAGCCCAGAGGCGTGCACGGCCGGTGCCGCCGCCATAACGGCCGGTGCCGCCGCCATAACGGCCGGTGCCGCCGCCATATACGAAGGGGCACCCCGTGGCCGGGGTGCCCCTTCGTCGCCGGTTGTCCGACGGAGTCAGTCCGTGCCGGATTCCATCGCCGCGCGGTCCAGCGCCTCGTCCTCGGCGGAGGCCTCACCGCGGGAGGCGATGGCCTGGGCGCCGCCCTCCGGCATGGTGCCGATCAGGCCGGTCACGGCCGCCTGAGCGGCACCGGAGACCGGGCTGCCCGAGCCGAGCAGGCCGATGCCCGCGTACTGCTCGAGCTTGCCGCGCGAGTCGGCGATGTCGAGGTTGCGCATGGTCAGCTGGCCGATCCGGTCGACCGGACCGAACGCCGAGTCCTCGGTGCGCTCCATGGAGAGCTTGTCCGGGTGGTACGAGAACGCCGGGCCCGTGGTGTCGAGGATCGAGTAGTCCTCGCCGCGCCGCAGCCGCAGGGTGACCTCACCGGTGATCGCGGCGCCGACCCAGCGCTGCAGCGACTCCCGGATCATCAGGGCCTGCGGGTCCAGCCAGCGGCCCTCGTACATCAGGCGGCCGAGGCGCCGGCCTTCCGCGTGGTACTGGGCGACCGTGTCCTCGTTGTGGATCGCGTTGACCAGGCGCTCGTACGCGGCGAACAGCAGGGCCATGCCCGGCGCCTCGTAGATGCCGCGGCTCTTGGCCTCGATGATCCGGTTCTCGATCTGGTCGGACATGCCCAGGCCGTGGCGGCCGCCGATCGCGTTGGCCTCCATGACCAGGTCGACGGCGGAGGCGAACTCCTTGCCGTTGATCGTGACCGGGCGGCCCTTCTCGAAGCCGATCGTGACGTCCTCGGTGGGGATCTCGACCGAGGGGTCCCAGAACTTGACGCCCATGATCGGCTCGACCGTCTCCAGCGAGACGTTCAGGTGCTCGAGGGTCTTCGCCTCGTGCGTGGCACCCCAGATGTTGGCGTCCGTGGAGTACGCCTTCTCCGCCGAGTCCCGGTAGGGCAGGCCGTGGGCGACGAGCCACTCCGACATCTCCTGCCGGCCGCCGAGCTCGGTCACGAAGTCCGCGTCGAGCCACGGCTTGTAGATCCGCAGGTTCGGGTTGGCGAGCAGGCCGTAGCGGTAGAACCGCTCGATGTCGTTGCCCTTGTACGTCGAGCCGTCGCCCCAGATCTGGACGTTGTCCTCCAGCATCGCCCGCACCAGGAGCGTGCCGGTGACCGCGCGGCCCAGCGGCGTCGTGTTGAAGTACGCGCGACCGCCGGAGCGGATGTGGAACGCGCCGCAGGTCAGCGCGGCGAGGCCCTCCTCGACAAGAGCGGCCTTGCAGTCGACGGCACGCGCGATCTCGGCACCGTACGCCTTGGCGCGGCTCGGCACGCCGTCGATGTCGGGCTCGTCGTACTGGCCGATGTCGGCGGTGTACGTGCACGGGACGGCGCCCTTGTCACGCATCCACGCGACGGCGACCGACGTGTCGAGGCCGCCCGAGAAGGCGATGCCGACGCGCTCGCCGGCCGGGAGGGAGGTGAGGACCTTGGACATAGGAAGAGTATGCATGAGAATGCATGACCATGCAACGGGGGTCGGAGCGATGTGCTCCGCGTCACCACCACCGACCGGCCGGAAAGGCGCTCAGAACAGGCTGAGCAGCGCCTCCGTCGGATCCGCGAGGGACGACTCCCCGTCCGGCAGCGGCAGCTCGAACCAGACCGTCTTGCCGCGCGGCGTGCGGCGCGAGCCCCACGCGGCGCTCAGCAGACCGACGAGCTGAAGGCCACGGCCGCCCTCGTCCGTGTCGCGCGCCCGGCGCCTGCGCGGCTGCACGAGACCCGCGTCCCACACCTCGCAGACCAGCGTCCGGTCGAGGAGCAGACGGAGCCTGATGTCGCCCTCGCCGTACCGCAGCGCATTGGTGACCAGCTCGCTGACCAGCAGCTCCGACGTGTCGACGAGCGGGTCGAGACCCCAGCTGACCAGCTGCGCCCGCGCGTACTCGCGGGCGCGGCCGACGGACTTCGGCTCGCGCGGCAGCGTCCAGTCGCCGACGTTCCCCTTGGGCAGCCCCTGGACCCGGGCCATGAGGAGCGCGATGTCGTCCTCGCCGTGGTGGGTGTCGAGGGTGTTCAGGACGTGGTCGCAGACGTCCTCCAGGGCCGGGGAGGGGTCGTCGAGCGCCGCGCGGAAGGCGGAGAGGCCCTCGTCCAGCGGGTGGTCGCGGGACTCGACAAGGCCGTCCGTGTAGAGGGCGAGCAGCGCGCCCTCCGGCAGCTCCACCTCCACCTCCTCGAACGGTTCGCCGCCGACGCCGAGCGGCATCCCCGGCGGCACGTCGAGCATGAGCGCGCCCTCGCCGGGTTCGACGAGGACGGGCGGCAGGTGGCCCGCGTTGGCGAAGGTGCAGCGCCGGGTGACCGCGTCGTACACCGCGTAGACACAGGTGGCGAGGTACACCTCGGAGAGGTCCTCGCCGCCGAAGGAGCGTGCGCTGCGGGCGGGGCGGGTGCCCTGCTGGACGCCGCCGGGGGTGCCGAGACCGCGGGCGATCTCGTCCAGCGCGCTGAGCACTTCGGCGGGTTCGAGGTCGAGCAGGGACAACGTGCGTACGGCGGTGCGCAGTTCGCCCATGGCGACGGCGGCGCGCAAGCCCCGCCCCATGACGTCGCCGACGACCAACGCGGTGCGGTGTCCGGGCAGTTCGATGACGTCGAACCAGTCGCCGCCGACCTCGGTCGCGGCGTTGCCCGGCCGGTAGCGGCAGGCGATGTCGAGGCCGGCCGCCTCCGGGTCGTCCGGCGGCAGCAGGGAGCGCTGGAGGATCAGCGCACGCTCGTGCTCGCGGCGGTACAGGCGCGCGTTGTCGATACAGACCGCGGCGCGCGCGGCCAGCTCCATGGCGAGCGAGCGGTCCCGCTCGGTGAACGGCTCGCTGCCCTTCGTACGGGAGAACTGCACGAGCCCGACGACCGTGTCGTGCGCGACCATCGGCACGGCGAGCGTGGACTGCACGAGGCCGCGCTGCTCGGTGGGGAGCGTCTGCGGGCGCGCGGTGCGCAGGGCGTGCGCGCAGGCGGAGTTGAACGAGAAGCGGTGCACCGCCCCGACGTTGACGGGGGCCTCGCCGCCCAGTTCGAGGAACGGCACGTCGGCGACGGCGCTCGCGGCGGCCACCCGGCGCAGTTCGGCGCTGCCGTCGGCGAGGCCGGGCGGGGCCTCGTCGCCCGCGAGCAGCCCCTGGTACAGGTCGACGGAGGCGATGTCGCAGAAGCCGGGGACGACGACGTCGAGGAGTTCGCGGGCGGTCGTCTCCAGGTCCAGCGAGTTGCCGATGCGGGAGCCCGCCTCGTTCAGGAGCGCAAGATTGCGGCGGGCGTGCGCGGCCTCGCGGGCGGCGGCGTGCCTGCGGGTGACGTCGGTGGCGAGGCCCGCGACGCCGATGGGGCGGCCCGAGCCGCTGTGTACGCGGTAGAGGTTGATGGACCAGTGCCGCCGCTCGGTGGACTCCGGGGCGGGGCCCACCAGTTGCATGTCGGTGACCGCGTCGCCCGTCTCCAGGACCCGGCGCAGCGCGCCCTGCACGCGGTCGGCCTCGTGCCGCGGCAGATAGTCGTGGACGGTGCGGCCCCGGTGGTCGTCGACGTGTCCGCCGAAGACCGAGGTGAACGTGCGGTTGGTGCGCTGGACCTTGAGGTCGGTGCCGAACAGCAGGAAGCCGAAGGGAGATTGGCCGAAAATCGCCTGCGAGGCGGCGAGGTCGGTCTCGATGTGACGCAGCGTCCGCACGTCGACGACGATGCACACCGCGGCGCGCTCGCCGGACTCGGTGGTCGTCGGCATCACATAGATCTCGGCGAGCCCGGTCGGGCCCGCGTCCGCGACGAGCGGCGCCTGCCCACGCGGCTGCTCCTCCGCTTCCGCCGCCGCCGTCGGCAAGCGGAACGGGACGACGCCCGTCCACTCCTGCCCGTCCAGGATCTCCGCCATCTTGCGGTGGCCGCGCTCGCGGAGGTCCTCGGCGACGAACGCCTCGATGGGGTCCTTGCCCACGGCGTCCTCGGGCGCGATCCCGAAGAGCTGGGCGGCCCGCCGGCTCCACTGGTCGATCGCTCCGTCGGGGCCGATCGAGAAGGAGGCGACCTTGATGTAGTCGTAGATCGATCCCGGCGGGCTCGCCTGCCAGAGGTCGGTCCGGCCGAAGGATTCCTCGGACAGGCCTTCGGGGATGCCCGTGGAGGTGCCCGACGAAGACCGCGGGGCCGGCTCCGGGGTCGGCTCCGCCCGCTCCGTGCCCGCGGCGTCAGGACCGTCGCCGGCCCGCGGCGCCTGCTGCGCACGCGGCGTCGACGCCTTGCCCGAGGGGCCCTCGGACACCCTGCTCTTCGCTGGTATCTCGCTCACGCGAACCGTCCCCTCCAGCTCACCGCGTCCGGCACCGGTCACCGAGGCGGCTGCACACAGTATCCAGCACTACGGAGCCGCGCAACACGGTGTTCACGATCACACCATGGTCCCGACGCTTTTTGGCCCGTCGGGACCGACTGTTTCCGTACCCGGGGTGCGGGTGGGCCCACACACGGCATCTCACGCGCGCCCCTCTCACCACCGTCTGTCCCACTCGGGGCGTCCCTAACCCGACGGCCGCGGGAGCCGTCACGAAGGCAGGGCGAGCTCGAACCAGACGGTCTTCCCGCCGGCCCCCTCGCCGCCGGGCCGCGTGCCCCAGCGCCGCGAGACCTCGGTCACCAGCTGGAGCCCGCGCCCGCCCTCCTCGTCGGGGGCCGCGGCGCGGGCGCAGGGCGGGTCGGGCAGCGGGTCGGAGACCTCCACCAGGAGGACGCCGGGGGATCCGGGCGGGCAGCCGAGCCGTACGCCGATGGGCCCGGACGCGTACCGCAGGGAATTGGTCACCAGCTCGCTGACCAGCAGAGCGGCGACGTCGGCCAGCTCGTCGAGCCCCCACTCCACAAGCTGTGTACGCACCTCGGCACGCGCCCTGCGGACGGCCGACGGATCGGCCGGAAAGGCCCACTCGGCGCGGTCGCCTTCGGTGTGGAGCACGCGGATCACTTCCCTGGCCCACTGAGGGCCGTGTCCGGTTTCATAGGGTTAATAGGGATATACCCGGACGGAGTGGCGCACTATCGCGAAGTGGGGTGCGCGGTGGCACGGACGGCGTAGGCGTGGCGCGTGCGAAGCGCGCACAAGCCCCTGTCAGTCGAGGTCGAGCCCCTGTCGGGCGCGATCCCGCAGGACCTCCTTCACCGCGGGAACGTCCTGGTCGAGCCAGTCCACGGACCACACCTCGTCCGACGTCAGCAGGCGCAGCTCGTCGTGGTCCTGGAGGGGGCTCGGGGTGCCGGAGCGCAGGGCGCAGCGCCAGACACGCAGGACGTATCCGGGCTTCAGCGGCCATTCGCCGGGCACCCGCGCGAGCGGTTCGGCCTCGATGCCGAGTTCTTCGCGCAGTTCGCGGACGAGCGCCTGCTCCGGGGACTCGCCCGGCTCGACCTTTCCGCCGGGCAGCTCCCAGCGGCCCGCGAGTTCGGGGGGTGCGCTGCGCCGGGCGGCAAGCAGCCGGTGCTCGGTGTCGTACAGGGCCGCGGCGACCACGACGGTCGATGACGGTGACTCAGGGGGCATGCGCCGGAGCCTATGCCCGCGTCAGTGCGCCGTGCTGCTCCGCCCCTGCTCCAGGCGCTCCACCCAGTACGTGGGCTGGTGGCCCCTGCGGACGTCGAGACTGTCGGCCATGCGCTGGGCCTCGGCCCTCGTCGCGTAGCGGCCCACGCGGTAGCGGTTGCCGTTGTCGTCCTCGCGGATGACCAGCCACGGAAGTGTGGTCGTGCTGTCGCTCATCGCGCCCCGCCCTTCCCCGACCGCACCGGCCCCGACTCGCATCGCGTCCTGCCTCCCAGCCCCGAGGAAACCGCAAACCGCATATGCCCGAGCCTACGCCTGACCTTTACTCAACGGATACGGATTGGCACAAAGAGATACGCAACAAGCCATCGGCCGGGTACGAGGGCGACAGAACAAGGGGGCGCACCAGGTGGATGCGCCCCCTTGTACCCCCCGCGTACGTCTCAGGGCGTGCGGACCGTGGGCATCGGCATCAGCACCGGTTCGTCCGCCGGCCGCTTGGTGCAGACGTCGCCGCACTCCGCGTCGAGGGAACAACAGAGCGAGCAGATCGGGCCGGAGTGGGCCGGGCAGTCGGCGATGTCCGGGAGTTCGTACGCCGTCTCGCAGACGCCGCACGTGTGGGTGGCGGTGATGTCGGTGCCCGCTGCGAACTCGACGTCCGGGCCGTTCACCGGGTTCGGCCGCGCCAGGTAGTACCTGCCCTTGGTGGCCCACGCGATGAGCGGGCAGAGCAGCAGCGCGAGACCTGCGGCGATGAAGGTGGAGAAGGCCTCCGCGTACTCGCCGAAGACCCCGAAGAACGCCGTGATCGAGACGGCCGATGCGATCGTCATCGCGCCGAACCCGGCCGGGTTCACCGCGTACAGGTACGCCCGCTTGAACTCGATGTACTTGGGGCTCCAGCCCACCCGCTTGTTGATGACGAGGTCGGCGGCGACGGCCGCGATCCAGGCGATGCCCACGTTGGAGTAGAAGCCGAGCAGCTTGTTGAGCGCGGCGAACATGTTCAGTTCCATCAGCGTGAGCGCGATGGCGAGGTTGAGGAAGATGTACCAGACGCGGCCGGGGTGACGGTGGGTCACGCGGGAGAAGAAGTTCGACCAGGACAGCGAACCGCTGTACGCGTTGGTGACGTTGATCTTGATCTGCGAGACCACCACGAAGAGCGCGGCGACCGGCAGCGCGACCGAGCCGAGCCACGGCTTGAGCGCCTCGACCTGCGGCGCGATGGGTTCGAGCGCGTGCGTTTTGCCGACGGCCTCCAGGGCCACGAAGGCGAGGAGCGCGCCGCCGATCTGCTTGGCGGCGCCGATGACCACCCAGCCGGGCCCGGCCGCGAGAACGGCCAGATTCCACCGCTTCCGGTTCGCCTCCGTCTTGGCCGGCATGAACCGGAGGTAGTCGGCCTGTTCGCCGATCTGCGCGATGAGCGAGAGCGCGACACCGGTGCCGAGCCCGAAGCCGATCCAGGAGAAGCCGCTGCCCGCGCCCTCGGTCCCGCCGAAGTGCGTGAACTCACCGAAGGAACCCGGCGAGTGGAAGAGCAGGATCACGAAGGGCAGGACCAGACCGATCAGCCAGATCGGCTGCGTCCACGCCTGCACCTTGGCGAGCGCGCCCATCCCGCGGAACACGATCGGGATCACGATCAGCGTGGTGACCAAGTACCCGATGGGCAGCGGCAGTCCAAACACCTCGTGCATCGCCTGCGCCATGATCGAGCCTTCGAGCGCGAAGAAGATGAAGGTGAACGAGGCGTAGATGAGGGACGTGAGCGTCGAGCCGAAGTAGCCGAAGCCCGCGCCCCGCGTGATCAGGTCCATGTCCAGGCCGTACTTGGCGCAGGCCCGGGCGATCGGGATGCCGGTGGTGAAGATGATCGTCGCCGCGCACAGGATCGAGGCGAGTCCGCTGGTGAACCCGTAGGTGAAGACGATGGAGGCGCCGATCGCGAAGTCCGCGAGGTAGGCGATGCCGCCGAGCGCGGTGGAGGCGACCATGGTCGGGGACCAGCGCCGGTAGGAGTGGGGCGCGTAGCGCAGCGAGTAGTCCTCGCGGGACTCGTCGGCGGCCAGCTTGGCGTAACTGCGCTTCGGCGGCTGCCCGTCGGGCGGGCCTGTCGGTGGCCCGGACGCGGGGTCTGCGTGGGATACGGCGGTCTCGGTCATGGCGGCTACCCGTTCCTCCGTCGGCGGTATACCAAATACCTACGGAGGGGGAAGGTAGGAGCCGTACATGACAATCCGCGGCAGCCCCCGATTGCCTGCCTGTTACGGGAGCCGACCCCCGGTTAACTCGGCATCACGCGGCGCCGCGGACGCCCCGCGTCACTTCACCGGCAGGTGGTACGCGATCCGGTAGCGGTCGGCCGGGACCACCACGTCGGCCGTCTCGACCGGCCGGCCCGAGGCGAAGAAGGTCCGGTGGATGACGATCACGACATGCCCCGGTACGCCGCCGAGCGCGCTCAACTCCTCGGCGAGGCCGGGGCGGGCGGCCACTTCCTCCGTCACGTTGTCCACGATCACGTCGATCGCCGCCATGCGCTCGGCCACCCCGCAGCCGCCGAGCGGGCCCTCCTCGGGAAGCATCACCGGCGTACGCCCCGTCACGGCGAGCGGCTCCCAGGACGTCGCGAGCATCATCGCCTCGCCCGCGTCCCGGTACACGTACTTGGTGCGCATCACGCGGTCGCCCGTGCGGATCGCGAGGCGCTCCGCCACGGGGGCCGCCGCGTCGACCTGCTCGCTGCGCGACTCCCAGGTCCCCCGCGCCTCCGGGTCGGCCTGCTCCTGCCGGAACGGCGTGGACCCACTGCTCGGCCGGTAGCCGGAGCGGGCGACGCGGCGCGGAGCGGGCAGCTCGCGCACGTACGTCCCCGAACCGGACCGGCCCTCGACGAGCCCCTCCGCCATCAGGACCTTGCGGGCCTCCAGGGCCACCGTGTCCGAAACCCCGTACTCCTCGCGGATCTTGGCCTGTGAGGGAAGACGGGTGTGCGGCGGCAGCGAACCACTGACGATCTTCTTGCGGAGATCACCCGCAACGCGGAGATAGGCCGGCTGCTCACCGAATGTCACTGGTTGTCCCCTCAGATCCCCATCAGATTGACAGACAGCAACAGCGTGGCAACCGTGGGTTGAGGCGTGCAAGCGAAGGCCAGAGAATCACTCGATGTGATGACTTCCAAGGTCAGAGGCCTTTACGCAGCGACTTTGCCCAGGTAGTGCAGCATTCACACATCGGAGCAGGCTTCGAGCATGCATACGCTTCCGGCTTCGCGCGTGCGTCCCGGTTCGTTGACGGTTCATCCGTTTCCGGGGACGAGGCCCGTCTTGAGCCCGGCACCGCACAGCGGAACCACGGCGCCGCGCCCGCCGAGCGCGCCGCCGTCGCGGACCGCGGCCCAGCACACCGCCGAGGTCGACTCGACGTACAGCCCACGGGATGCGAGGTCGAGTTGGGCGTGCCGGATCTGGTCCTCCGTCACCGTGTGGAAGGCACCGCCCGACTCCCGTACGGCGCGCAGGATCTGGCGGGCGCGCGGCGGGTTCGGGATGGCGATGCCCTCGGCGGCGGTCGGGGCGGGGGCCGCGTCGACGACGATCTCGTCCGAGCCCGCCTGCCAGGCGCGGGCCAGCGGGGCGACCGCCGCCGACTGCACGGCGTGCAGGGCCGGGCGGCGGTCGATGAGCCCGGCGTGGTGCAGTTCGGCGACGGCGAGGGCGGCGCCGAGCAGCAGCGTTCCGTTGCCGACGGGGAGCACCAGTGTCTCGGGGAGGCGGCCGCCCATGTCCTCCCAGATCTCGTGCACGTACGTCTTCGTGCCGTGCAGGAAGTACGGGTTGTAGACGTGGCTCGCGTAGAACACCCCGTCCTCGTCTGCCGCCGCGCGCGCGGCGCGGGCCGTGGCCTCGCGGTCGCCCGGCACCACCTCGACGCGGGCGCCGTGCGCCCGGATCTGCTCCAGCTTCTTGGCGGACGTGCCCTCGGGGACGTAGACGGTGCAGGCGAGGCGGGCGCGGGCGCAGTAGGCGGCGACGGCGGTGCCGGCGTTGCCGCTGCTGTCGGCGATGACGCGTTCGGGGCCGAGGCGGGTGGCGAGGGCGGCGAGCAGTACGGCGCCGCGGTCCTTGAAGGAGAGGGTGGGCAGGAGGAAGTCCAGCTTGGCATCCACTTCGGCGGTGAGCGGCACGAGGGGCGTGCGGCCTTCGCCGAGGGTGCAGTCCGGGCGTGGGAGGGGGAGGCATTCGGCGTAGCGCCACAGGGAGTTGACGCGGCCCGTCAGGGATTTGAGCGGGCCCGGGGTGGGTGAGTAGTCGAGGTCGAGGGGGCCTTGGCAGAGGGGGCAGCGCCAGGTGAGGGTGTGGGCGGGGACGCGGGTGCCGTCGGCGGGGCAGTAGGTGTCGGGGAGGCCGAGGTGGGGGCTCATGGGGTGAGAGTAGGGAACGCGGGGCGTTGTGGTGCGGTGGTCGTTGCCCACGCCTCGGGGCGCCGCCCCGGACCCCGCGCCTCAATCGCCGGCGGGGCTTGATTCTGCCCACCCGCCGCCGGGACCCAAAAGATCGGGGCTCCGCCCCGCACCCCGCTGCTCAATCGCCGCAGGGGCTTAAATTATCCGCACCTCGGCGCGCATACCCGCACATACCGACCTCGCGGCTCACTCTCTCCCCATGAAGTCAGTGCGTCTCGTCGTCATCGCCGCTCTCGCCCTCGGTGCCGGTCTCGTCCCGCCCGCGCAGGCCGCACCGGGCGGCACCGGCTGTGGTGGGCCGGGGTGGACCCTTGGTACGCGGACCGCCGATGCCGGGAGTCCGTACCACGCATACGCGGGGAACGGGTATCTCGGAGTGCGGGTTCCGCCCGGTGGGGCCGGGTACGCGCGGACCGGGGAGGACGGTGACAAGACCGGGTGGCCGCTCTACACGCCGCCGTACGACGGGGCGTTCGTCTCCGGGCTCTACGGGCGGGGGCCGAAGAACACCGCCCACCGCGAGGCCGTCGCCGCACTGCCCACCTGGACCGGGCTCGACGTGCGGGCGCGCGGTGAGACGTACGGGCCGGGCAGCCGCACCACGGGGTACCGGCAGACGCTCGACATGCGCTGCGGCGTCGTGCGTACGGAGGTCACGTGGGTGCACAAGGACGGGAAGCGCACCGACCTCACGTTCGAGGTGCTGGCCGACCGGGCCGATCCGCACGTCGGCGCGGTGCGGCTGCGCGTGAGACCCCACTGGTCGGGCGAGGTCGCCGTCACCGACCGGATCGACGAGCGCGGCGCCCGCCGGATCACCGGCACCGGCAGCGGCCCGGCGGGCAAGCGCACGGCCGCCGTCGGCTTCCGCACGGACGACTCCGGGACCCCGGGCACCGTCGCGACCACGCTCCGCTCCCCCGGCCGCACCCACATCGCCCGCCGCGCCGAGGGCGGGCTCGGCACCAGCCAGTCGGCGGACTTCCGCGCGGCCGACGGCGTCGCGTACGACGTCACGAAGTTCGTGGGAGTGGACACCGGCCTCACGTCGAAGGATCCGCGGGCCGCCGCCCTGCGGGCGTCGAAGCGCGCCGCGGCGGGCGGCTGGGCGGCGCTGGTCGCCCGGCACAACGCCGCCTGGCGCACGCTGTGGGCGTCGGACGTGGAGACGCCGGGCCGCCCCGAACTCCAGTCGCGGCTGCGCGCCGCCCAGTACGGACTGCTCTCCTCGCTGCGCCCCGGCGCCCGCAACAGCATCGCGCCGACCGGACTGAGCAGCGACAACTACGCGGGCATGGTCTTCTGGGACGCCGAGACGTGGATGTATCCGTCGCTGCTCGCCACCCGTCCCGAGCTGGCGAAGCCGGTGCTCGAATACCGGTACCGGACGCGCGGCGCGGCGGCCGACAACGCGCTGAAGACCTCGCAGAAGGGGTTCATGTACCCATGGACCAGCGCGAGTTCGGGTTCCCTGTGGAAGGAGTGCCAGAGCTGGAACCCGCCGCACTGCGTCACCCAGAACCACCTCCAGGGCGACATCGCGCTCGCGGCCTGGCAGTACTACCAGGCGACCGGTGACCGCGCCTGGCTGCGCGAGCGCGGCTGGCCGCTCCTCAAAGGGCTTGCCACGTACTGGAGTTCACGCGTCACCCCGAACGAGAAGGACGGTTCGTACTCGATCAAGGACGTCGCGGGCCCGGACGAGTACAGCAACGGCGTCGACGACGGCGTCTACACGAACGCCGTCGCCGCGACCGCGCTGCGGGACGCCACGAAGGCCGCCCGTCTCGTGGGCGCCGAGGCCCCGGCCGACTGGAAGCGGATCGCCGACCGGCTCCGCATCCCGTACGACCGCGACCGCAAGGTCTTCCTCCAGTACGCCGGGTACGACATCGACAAGGGCGCCGACATCAAGCAGGCGGACGCCGTGCTGCTGCTGTATCCGCTGGACTGGAAGCCGATGCCGAAGGGCGCGGCGGCCGCGACCCTCGACTATTACGCCGCGCACACCGACCGCGACGGACCGGCGATGACGGACTCGGTGCACGCGGTCGCCGCGGCGGGGATCGGTGAGCCGGGCTGCTCGACGTACACCTTCCTGGAGCGGGCCTCGCGGCCGTTCTTCCGCGGTCCGTTCGGCACGTTCTCCGAGTCGCGGGGCGAGAAGGCGGGCGCGGGGGACGCGCTCGCGGGCACGCCCGCGCAGGACTTCCTGACCGGGAAGGGCGGCTTTCTGCAGGTCTTCACGCACGGGCTCACCGGGATGCGGTGGCAGGACGGTGACGCCGTGCGGCTCGATCCGATGCTGCCGCCGCAGTTGTCGAAGGGCGTGAAGGTGAAGGGGCTTCGGTGGCGGGGGCGGACGTACGACGTCGAGATCGGGCCGGAGACCACCACCGTCCGGCTGACCGGTGGCGCGCCGTTCGCCGTCGACACCCCGGACGGGCGCGCGACGGTGACCGGCGCGGGACTCACCCTGCCGACCCGCCGCCCCGACCGCACCCCCACGACCGACCTGGCCCGCTGCAAGACCGCGAAGGCGACGTCGGAGGATCCGGGCCAGTACGCGGGCGCCGCCGTCGACGGCAACCCGGCCACGACCTGGCGCCCGGCCCGACAGGGCGCCTCGCTCACCGTGGATCTCGGCGGCGTGCGCCCGGTGGACCGGGTGCGGGTGACCGGGACGACGGCGTACCGGCTCGAGACCTCGGTGGACGGCGGGCGGTGGGCGCCGTTCGAGGCCGGGGTGGGCGGACGTTACGTGCGGCTCATCGAGACCGGTGAATCGGCGGAGTCCGTCGGCGAGTTGACGGTTTCCTGAGGCCGGGTGCGCAGGAGGAGCTGGGCGCCGGTCGTGACGACGATGTTGACGGCCAGGGCGATCAGGCCGGTGTCCACGGTGCCGACGTCGACGGAGCCGAACGTCAGCCAGGCGAGCACCGCGACGCCGGTCAGGATGCCGATGAGCGCGGGCACGGCCCCGAGCCTGACCTTCTTCGCCAGGCCCATCACGATCGCCGGGGCGAGCTGGGTCAGTCCGCCGTAGGTGAGGAGCAGCAGGTCGGAGAGGAGGCCGGGGCGGGTCAGGCCGAGGACGAGGGCGAGGCCCGCCGCCGCGATCACGCACAGGTGGTTGGTGCGCAGCTGTGTGCGTTCGTTGCGCACGCTCAGCAGGTTGCGCGAGAGCAGGCTGGAGATGCCGACGACGATGGCCGCGGACGGCACCATCGCGGCGGAGGCGGCGGCGACCGCCACGAGTCCGACGAGCCAGCCGGGCAGGGTCTGTCCGGCGAGGGTGAGGGCGACGCCGTTGGGTTCGGTGCCCTTCTTCGCGAGCAGGACGCCGGCGAAGCCGATGACGATCGGGATGCCGAGGGCCACCTGGTAGAGCGGCAGCCAGATCGCGTTGGAGCGCAGCACGCGGCCGCTGCGGGCGGCGAGCACCGGCGGCCACAGGTGGGCCATGGTGCCGAGTCCGCCGCCGATGCCGGAGATGATGACGGCGGTGACGAAGAACGTGCCGTCGTAGCCCTCTTGGTCCAGGGTGAGCAGCTGCGGGTGGCTGTCGCGGATCGTGTCGAAGAGGCCGCCGATGCCGCCGTTGACGGAGAACGCGACGCCCGCGACCAGCACCACGAGCCCGATGATCATCAGCGCGTCCTTGAGGTAGGCGACCCGCGCGATGCCGCGGATGCCGGACCACAGGACGAAGACGACGGTGAGCACGGTGGCGAGGACCATGCTGAGGTTGCCGCCGGTGGCGCTGCCGGTGGCGAGCTGCACGATCATGCCGAGCCCGGTGATCTGCAGTTGCAGGTACGGCAGCAGGAACACGGCGCCGACGACGGCGACGACCTTGCCGAGCAGCGGGCTGCGGTAGCGGTCGACGAAGAAGTCGGCCTGCGTCAAATACCCTCCGCGCTGGCCGAGTTGGCGCATGCGGGGAGCGGTGAAGTACTGGAGCACGAAGTTGATCGCGAGGTAGCAGACCGCGAAGGACGCGGCGACGCCGCCGCCGAACGCGATCCCCGCGAGGCCGAGGAAGCTGAAGGTGGTGAAGGCCTCCCCCGCCTGGAGGAACCAGGTGGTGAAGGTGGAGAAGCCGCGCTTGGCGACGGTCCACTCGCCCAGTTCCTTGCTGGGGGCGCGGCGGCCCGTGACGCCGACCGTCGCGATGGCGACGATGCCGAGGACCGTGATGACCATGGTGCTGTTCACGCGGCGGCCTCCGTCTTCTCCTCGGCCTCGTCCGCGTAGCCGACGGTGGACCGCGTACCGCGGTCCACCAGGGCCAGCGCGACCGTGGTGCCCACGGTCCAGAGCAGGCACCACACCAGGACGGACGGGAGGCCGAACCACAGGTGCGGACCGTTGACGAACGGGAGGAACGGGGTGCTGAGGAACGCCAGGACGGGCACTGCGGCCCAGAGCGCGTGCGGAGATCTCATCGGGGCTCCAGCTGAGGGGAGTTGAGCGCGAGGACTCTCTCTTGATCGCTACGAGAGGTGGGGCGCGCGGCGCCCGTGCCCGGTGGCGGCCTCGTAGGCGGCGCCGATTTCGAGGACGGTGCGCTCGGCGCGCGGCGGGCCCACGATCTGCAGGCCGACGGGGAGCCCGGCGTCGGTGAAGCCGGCGGGGACCGAGAGGGCGGGTGCGCCCAGGACGGTGAGCAGATACGCGGAGCGCATCCAGTCGAGATAGGTGTGCTGCGGCTGTCCGTCGATGACGGTGGGGTACTCCAGGTCGACGTCGAAGGCCACGACCTGGCTGACCGGTGCGATCAGCACGTCGTAGCGCTCGAAGAATTCGGTGGCCGCGAGGTGGATGCGGCTGTGCTCGGTGCGGGCCCGGGCCAGATCGGCGGAGGTGAGCCGCAGGCCCTCCTCGATGTTCCAGACGAGGCTGGGCTTGAGCTGCTCGCGGGAGGTCTCCAGGAGCGGGCCGAGCCCGGTGCGGAAGGCCTGCGCCCGCAGGATGCGGAAGACGTCCTCGGCGCCGTCCAGGTCGGGGCAGTCCTCGGCGACGTGCGCGCCCGCCGCCTCGAACACCTTGACCTGACGGGCGACGAGCTCACGGACCTCGGGGTCGACGGGGACGCGGCCGCCGAGATCGGGCGCGTACACGACGCGCAGCCCCTTGAGGTCGCGCTCCAGCGGGGTGCGGAACGTGGATCCGGGGGTCTCCAGGGACTGCGGGCAGCGCGGGTCGGGGCCCGCCATGACCGACAGGAGCAGCGCGACGTCGGCGACGGTGCGGCCCATGGGACCGGCGACGCCGAGCGTCTCCCACAGGTCGTTCGTGGGCAGCGAGGGCACGCGGCCGGGGGTGGTGCGCAGGCCGACGACGTTGCAGAACGAGGCCGGGTTGCGCAGGGAGCCGCCCATGTCGCTGCCGTCGGCGATCGGGGTGAGCCGGGCGGCGAGCGCGGCGGCGGCCCCGCCGCTGCTGCCGCCTGCGGAGCGGGTCGGGTCGTACGGGTTCCGGGTCGCGCCGAAGACGGGGTTGAAGGTGTGCGAACCGGCCGCGAACTCCGGGACGTTGGTCTTGCCGACGCGGATCGCGCCGGCCCGCTGGACGCGGTCGACGAGGAGTTCGTCCTCGTCGGGCACGTGGTCGGCGAAGAGCGGCGAGCCGTGCGTGGTGCGCATGCCGCGGGTGAGGTGGGTGTCCTTGAAGGCGATGGGCAGCCCGTGCAGGGGCCCCAATTCGGCTCCCGAGGCCGCCAGTTCGTCCGCCTGTCCGGCCCGGTCGAGGGCGTCCTCCGCGTCGAGCGTGACGATGGCGTTGAGCACCGGGTTCACGCGCTCGATGCGGTCGAGGTGGGCGGCGACGACCTCGCGCGCCGACAGCTCGCGGCGGCGGATCCGGTCGGCGAGCTCGACGGCGTCGAGCGCGCACAGGGCGTCGGAATCGGTGGGGCGTACGGGCATGACCGTCCTCGGGCAGGAGGCGACTGTGTGCGCCCTCACACTGCGGCGAGCTGACTGTTTAAGTCAATGGCTCGTACTGGATGAACTTTTCAGACGCGAGATTTACCGGACTGGCATTTACGGTCACACCGTCGAAACCTCGCCCTGCGAGGCTCACAGGGTGGACACGGTGGAGACCCCGCTGCGCTTCCACGCCTCGACCACCAGGTGCGACTGCACGGCCTCGGCCCTGCGCACCCACGCCGGCTCGGTCAGGAAGGCGTGCAGCGCCTCCTTCGACGGCTGGGTCACGTCGACGAGCAGCTGGTGCTCCCCCATGACCACGGCCGCGTACCGCACGAGCGGCGACTCGACGAGGAGCCGCCCCACCTCCTCGACCTCGCCGGGCCGCGTCCTGATCCACAGCAGCGCCTGGACGGGCAGGCCGAGCAGCGCGGGATCCACGACCGCGCGGATGCTGACGAGCCCGGCGCGGCTCAGCGATTCGACGCGGCGCCGGGCCGTGGCGACCGAGACCCCGGCGACGGCGGCGAGCTCGTCGTTCGTGCACCGGCCGTCCGCGGCGAGGGCGCCGAGGATGGCCTCCTCGTCGGGGGCGAGCTCGACCTCGGCGAGGCCGACCCGGTCGTCCTGCCGCTCGCCGCCCCCGAGCGCCGCGACCTCGGCGTCGTCGAGAATGCCCGGCGACCACTCGTGCACGGTGCGGAAGTAGCGCAGCACGGGCGAGACCTGCTGCTGCACGAGCCCCGGAAGGGCGGGCACCTCGTCCAGCATCAGGCGGCCCAACCGGCCTGGCGGGCACTGCAGTTCGGCCACGCAGTCGGCGACGCCCGCGAGCACGTACGAGAAGACGACGTCGGGCCGCCGGGCCGTCGCGAGCGCGGCCTCCCGCACGGAGCCCGGCCGGCAGTTCATCCGCAGGATCACGGTCTCGCCGCGCACGACGAGGCCGCGCACCGCGACGTCCCCGCTCTCCACGAGCCGGTGCCCGCGCCGCGCCACCTTCCGCTCCGGCTCCCCCAGCACATCGGCGATCCGCCGCCAGGAGGCCCGGCCGTCGATCTGCAGGGCGGCGACCACCCGGCGGTCGAGTTCGTCGAGGGGCGCGGTCGGATTCTGCTCGGTGCTCACGGAACGACCCTAGTCGAGACCCTCCGACCCACATCTGAAAAACAGATCACTCACCCCGGAAACATCTGTTGGACAGGGTTGCGGACGCGTCCAAAGATGTCTCGTGCGGTGCCGCGGAACCAGCGATGGACCAACTACCGCTTGAGTGGAGGCTTCAATGCCCAATGAGGCTGCATTGCCCAGTGAAGAGACGGACGTTGTCGTCGTAGGCGCAGGTCAGGCCGGTATCGCCATGAGCGAGCACCTGGGGAACCTGGGCATTCGGCACATCGTCCTGGAGCGGGACCGGATCGCCGAGCGGTGGCGCACGCAGCGCTGGGACTCGCTCGTCGCGAACGGGCCCGCCTGGCACGACCGCTTCCCGAACCTGGAGTTCCCCGACGTCGGCCCCGACGCCTTCGCGACGAAGGAGCAGGTCGCGGAGTACTTCGAGCGCTACGCCGAGAAGATCGACGCCCCGGTCCGGTGCGGCGTCGAGGTGACCAAGGTGCACAAGCGCGAGGGCACGGCCGGCTTCCGGGTCGAGACGTCCGAGGGCACCATCGACGCCGGGTTCGTGGTGGCCGCGACCGGCCCGTTCCAGCGACCCGTGATCCCGCCGATCATTCCGGACGGCGCGGTCGGCACCCAGCTCCACTCCAGCGAGTACCGCAACCCGGACCAGCTGCCCGAGGGCGCCGTCCTCGTGGTCGGCGCCGGTTCCTCGGGCGTGCAGATCGCCGACGAGCTGCGCCGCTCCGGGCGCCGCGTCTTCCTGTCCGTGGGCCCGCACGACCGGCCGCCCCGGCAGTACCGCGGGCGCGACTTCTGCTGGTGGCTCGGCGTGCTCGGCCTGTGGGACCTGACGACGCCGCCGCAGGGCGCGGCCCACGTGACCATCGCGGTCAGCGGGGCACGCGGCGGCCACTCCGTGGACTTCCGCGAGCTGGCGGGCACCGGCATCGAACTGCTCGGCATGACCTCCGCGTACGAGGACGGGGTGCTGAGCTTCGCACCCGACCTCGCCCAGAACATCGCGCTCGGCGACGAGAAGTACCTGGACCTGCTGCGGGCCGCCGACGCGTACATCGAGCGCAACGGCCTCGACCTGCCCGAGGAGCCCGGGGCGCACGTCCTCGGCCCCGACCCCGAGTGCATGACGGACCCGCGCCTGGCGCTCGACCTGGCCGGGGCCGGGGTCACGTCGGTCGTCTGGGCCACCGGCTTCGCCGCCGACTACAGCTGGCTCGACGTCGACGCGTACGACGAGAACGGCCGCCCCGACCAGCGCCGCGGGGTCTCCACCGAACCCGGCGTCTACTTCCTCGGCCTGCCCTGGCTGTCCCGGCGCGGATCGAGCTTCATCTGGGGTGTCTGGCACGACGCCAAGTACGTCGCCGACCACATCACGACCCGGCGCGGATACCTCGCGTACGGCAGCAACTGAGGAGAGACCATGGCCAACGCCCCGATCGTGGCCGGCGGGCACACCCGGATCCGGCCGTTCAACACCCGCGACACCTATCCCGAGCAGAACCTCGACAACGACCTCTGCCAGGCCGTCGTCGCCGGCGACACGGTGTACGTCCGCGGCCAGATCGGCCAGGACCTCGACACCAGCGAGAACGTCGGCGTCGGCGACGCGGAGGCGCAGGCCGAGCGGGCCATGGCGAACATCAAGATGCTGCTCGAGGAGTCGGGCAGCCGGATGGAACACCTGGTCAAGCTCACGATCTACCTCATCGACCCGCGCTACCGCGAGGCCGTGTACCGCACGGTCGGCCGCTGGACCAAGGGCGTCCACCCCATCTCCACCGGCATCGTCGTCTCGGCGCTCGCCCGCCCGGAGTGGCTGTGCGAGATCGACGCGGTCGCCGTGATCCCGAAGGAGGCGCGGGCATGACGTTCTCCCTGGTGGTCCGCGACGGTGAGCGGTTCGGCATCGCGGGCAGCTCGTCGAGCCCCGCGGTCGCCGCCCGCATCGCCCATCTGCGGCCCGGCGTCGGCGCGGCGTCCTCGCAGAACATCACCGACCCGACGCTCGGCACGCGGCTGCTCGACGCGCTCGCGGAGCACGGCGACGCGGAGCGCGCCCTGGCCGAGGTCACGGGTGCGGCGCGCGACGAGAAGACCATCGCCTACCGGCAGTTGACCGTCCTCGGCCGCGAGGGCCCCGGCTTCGCGTACAGCGGCCCGCACACCCTCGGCACGTACGCCACCGCCACCGCCGACGGCGCGGTCGCGGCGGGCAACATGCTGTCCGGGACGCACATCCCCGGTGTGCTCCTGGAGGCGTACCAGAGCGCCACGGGCGAGATCGAGGAGCGTCTTGTCGCCGCCATGAAGGCCGCCGTCGCGGCGGGCGGCGAGGAGGGCCCGGTGCACTCGGCGGGCCTGGCGGTCGTCGCCGACGTCGGCTGGCGGGTCACCGACCTGCGGATCGACTGGGCGGACGACCCCATCGACCGGCTCGGCGAGCTGCTCGACGTGTGGCTGCCGCAGCGCGACGACTACGTGACGCGCGGACTCGACCCGGCGAGCTCACCCTCGTACGGCGTTCCGGGAGACGCACGATGAGTGCCGTCAAGGACGCCGCCCGCAAGGAGGTCGACCGGCACGCCGAGCAACTGGTCGCCCTGTCCGAGCAGTTGCACGCCGACCCGGAGACCGCGTGGGAGGAGCACCGGGCGGCCGCCGCCGTGCCGCAGCTCCTCGACCGGGCCGGGTTCGACGTCACGTCGAAGTACCTGGGCCTGGACACCGCGTTCCACGCCTCCTTCGGCAGCGGCCCGCGGCGGATCGCGCTGTGCGCCGAGTACGACGCGCTGCCCGGCCTCGGGCACGCCTGCGGGCACAACCTGATCGCGGCCTCGTCCGTCGGCGCCGCGCTCGGCCTCGCCGCCGTCGCCGACGACCTGGGGCTCACCGTGGAGGTCTACGGCACCCCGGCCGAGGAGGGCGGCGGCGGCAAGATCGAGCTGCTCGACCGGGGCGCGTTCGCCGGGGTCGACCTCGCGATGATGGCGCACCCCGCGCCGGTCGACGTCGCGGAGGCCCGCCCGTTCGCGGTCAGCCACTCCAAGGTCGCCTACACCGGCAAGTCCGCGCACGCCGCCGCCTACCCGGAGGCCGGGATCAACGCGGCCGACGCCTTCACCGTCGCCCAGGTCGCCATCGGCCTGCTGCGCCAGCAGCTCCCGCCGTCGGCGCGGGTGCACGGCGTGGTGACACACGCCGGTGACGCCCCGAACGCCATCCCCGAGCGCACCTCGGGCCGCTGGTACGTACGGGCCGAAACCCTCGACGAACTCGCCGAGTTGGAGCCGCGCGTCATGCGGGCCTTCGAGGCGGGCGCCCTCGCGACCGGCTGCGAGCTCGAGATCGAGCCGGAGAGCAAGCCGTACGCGGAGTTCCGCGCGGACGAGACCGCGCTCGCGCACTACCGGGCCAACGCCCTCGACCTGGGGCGGGAGTTCGCGCCGCCCGGACAGGCCGCACGCATGAACCGCGCCTCCACCGACATGGGCAACGTGTCGCAGGTGGTGCCCGCCATCCACCCCTACATCGGCATCGGCTCCCTGCCCGCCACCAACCACCAGCACGAGTTCGCCGCGTACTGCGTGGGGTCCACCGCCGAGCGGGCGCTGCTCGACGCGGCGGTGGCGCTGGCGTGGACGGGCGTGGACCGGGCCGGCCCTTCCGAGGAGGCGAAGACATGACCGTGACCGAGCAGTCCGAGACCGGGGTGACCGCCGACGTCGCCACCCTGCGCAGGAGCGTCGCGGCCGGTGCCGTCGGCGTCTTCGTCCACTGGTTCGACTGGGCCGCGTACGCCTATCTCGCGGGCACCGTCGCCACCGTGTTCTTCCCGGCCGGAGACGAGACGACCGGGCTGCTCGCCGTGTTCGGCGTCTTCGCCGTGTCGTTCGGCGTCCGGCCGATCGGCGCGCTCGTCTTCGGGCCGCTCGGCGACCGGATCGGCCGCAAGCGCACGCTGTCCCTGGTCATCTTCATGATGTCCGGCGCCACCCTGGCGATCGGTCTGCTCCCCGGCTACGACTCGATCGGCATCGCGGCGCCGATCCTCCTGGTGGTGCTGCGGCTCGTCCAGGGGTTCGCGGCGGGCGGCGAGTTCGGCAGCGCGGCCAGCTTCCTGGCGGAGAGCGCCCCGCGCCGCAGGCGCGGTTTCGGCGTGAGCTGGCTTGAGGTCGGCTCGCTGCTCGGCTTCCTGGCCGGCTCGTTCGTCTTCCTGCTGCTGTCCTCAGGGCTCGACGAGGCGCAGCTCACCTCCTGGGGCTGGCGGATCCCGTTCCTGATCGCCGCGCCGCTCGGCATCATCGGCGTGATCATCCGCAACAAGATCGAGGACACCCCGGAGTACCGGGCCCTCGAAGCGAACGACACGGTCCCGCGCAGCCCAGCCCGCGAGCTGCTCCGCACCCACAAGCGTCAGTTGCTCCAGGCGGCGGGCCTGATGACGGCGATGCACGTGCCGTTCTACGCGGTGCTCACCTACCTGGTGACGTACGAGACCGACCACCTCGGCCACTCGGCCGACAGCGCGGCCCTGCTGTCCACCGTGATCTCCCTGCTCGGCCTGGCCCTCGTGCCGCTGTTCGGCGCCCTGTCCGACCGGGTGGGGCGCAAGCCGGTGTTCATCGGGGCGACGGCGGCCCTGCTGGTCGTCTCCACTCCGGCGTTCTGGCTGATGCGGACCGGGATGACCGGGACCTGGATCGGCGGTCTGGCGCTCGGCGTGATCCTCGCGGCGATCCTCGGCACGTACGCGGTGTGGTCGGCGGAGGTCTTCCCCACGCGCACCCGGCAGAGCGGGCTTTCCATCTCGTACAACGTGACGGCGGCGCTGTTCGCGGGCACCGTGCCCTACCTGATGACGCTGCTGATCTCGGCGACCGGGAGCACGCTGGTGCCGGGGCCCTACCTGATGGTCTTCGCCGTGGGCGGGCTCGTCGCGGCGCTGTCCCTGAAGGAGACGGCGGGCTCCGCGCTGCTGCACGCCGAGGACGTGGCCGAGAAGCCTTCCGAAGCGGCATAGGGTCGGGCCCGTAACCGGATCACCTGGCAAGGGCCCCGCATGATGTCACCGCTCGGTTTCACCCTCGTTCAGCTGCGCTACTTCCTGGTCGCCGCCGAGCGCGGCTCGATGACGGAGGCGTCGGCGGAGCTGCACATCGCGCAGTCCGCCGTGTCCGCCGCCATCCACAACCTGGAGCGCGACCTCCAGGTGCAGCTGTTCATCCGCCGCAGGGGCCGGGGTCTGACCCTGACCCCGGCCGGGGAGCGGCTGCGGGCGCAGGGCCGGGACCTGCTCGCCCGCGCGCGCGAGGTCGAGCGGGAGGCGCGCGGCGACGGCGCGGAGCTGTCCGGGCCCGTGACGGTCGGCTGCTTCGTGACGCTCGCGCCGTACTACCTGCCGCGCCTGTTCAGCGAGTGCACGCGGCGCCATCCGGGCATCGAGATCGACGTGGTGGAGGCGGAGGCGGACGAGCTGGTCGAGGCCCTGACCACGGGCCGCATCGACTTCGCCCTCACCTACGACCTGGGCCTGTCGACCGAGCCGGAGCTGTGCAGCGAGACGATCGCCCGCGCCCCGGCCTACGTCATCGTCGCGGCCGACCATCCGCTTGCGGGCCGGGGCAGCGTGTCCCTCGCCGATCTGTCGGCCGAACCGCTCGTCCTCCTCGACCTGCCGCACAGCCGCGACTACTTCCGCTCCCTCGTCGCCGCCACCGGCACCGCCCCCGACGTCCGCTACCGCACCCGCAGCTACGAGACGGTCCGCTCGATGGTGGCCCGCGGACTCGGCTACTCCGTGCTCAACCAGCGCCCCGCGACCGGCAGGACCTACGGCGGGGGTGAGATCGCGGAGCTGGAACTCCGGGACGCCGGGCGCCCGCTGGAGGTCAGGATCGCCTCGCTCGGCGGCATGACGCAGAGCGCGCGGGCCCGTGCGGTGATGGACGTACTGCGGGAGAACGCCGAGGACCGGTGAGGCTCACAGCTCGGCGCAGCCCGTGACCGCCCGTGCGTGGACCCGGATCAGGCGCTGGGCCTCGGTGCGCGTGAGACCGGCGTTGCGGCTCACGATGTGCAGCCCGTAGCCGTCCTCCAGGGACACGAGGTTCCTGGCGAGGTCGCCCACGGCCTCCGTCAGGGTGAACACCCCGGTCGCGGCGCCCACTTCGAGCACCGTGGCGTACAGGCCCACCTCGCTGGCGAACAGTGACGCCATCAGTTCGGCGTGACCGGGGCTGCGGTCGGCCCTGCGGTGCAGCTCGAAGAGCAGCCCGTGCGTCGCGTCGCCGGGGGCGGACGGCAGACCGGAGGCGATCAGCGCGCGCAGCCGGTCCACCGGGTCGGCCACCTCGTCGGTGACCGCGTGCCGCGCGGCGAGGAAACGCTCGACCGCGCCCCGGTGGACCTCGAGGACCAGCTCGTCCAGCTCCGGGTAGTAGTAGAGGACCGAGCCCGCGGACATGCCGGCCTCCGCCGCGATGTCCTTGATGCGCAGCCCCTCCAGGCCCCGCTCCGTGATGGCCCGCCCCGCCGCGTCCACGAGCGCCTCGCGCCGCGCGGTCTGGTTCTTCGGTCTCCCCGGCTTACCCATGCGGTTAATTCTCTGTTACGCGGTTCAAGGAAATCAAGCGGATCCCGCCGAACCCATTGACGGACCCCTGACGCATTGTTTGAATCCAACTTCAAAGAACTGGCCAGGACAGCTCCCGTACGCGATCGAAGGCCACGCATGACGACGCACTCGCACTGGCGGCAGCGCGCCGCTGAACTCTCCCCCCGCACCCGTCTCTTCATCGACGGCACGTGGGCCGACCCCACCGGCGGCCAGTGGCTGCCGACCGTCAACCCGGCCACCGGCAAGACCACCGCCGACGTGGCGGTCGCCTCGCCCGCCGACGTCGACCGGGCCGTGGCCGCCGCCCGCGCCTCCTTCGAGGACGGCCGCTGGTCCCGCACCGATCCGGCCGAACGCAAGCGCGTCCTCCTGGAGTTGGCCCGGCTCATCGAGGTGCACGGCGAGGAGCTCGCCCTCTGCGACACCCTCGACATGGGCAAGCCGATCGCCGAGTCGTACGGCACCGACGTGCCCGGCGCGGCCGGCGTCTTCGCCTGGTACGCGGAGGCCGTCGACAAGCTCTACGACGAGGTGGCGCCCGCCCCGCCCGGCAATCTCGCCCTCGTGCGGCGCGCCCCGCTGGGCGTCGTCGGCGCGGTCGTGCCGTGGAACTTCCCGCTGGACATCGCCAGTTGGAAGCTGGCGCCCGCGCTCGCGGCAGGCAACAGCGTCGTCCTCAAGCCCGCCGAGCAGTCCCCTCTCTCGGCGCTCCGCCTCGCCGAACTGGCCTCGGAGGCGGGCCTCCCGGACGGCGTCCTGAACGTCGTGCCCGGACCAGGCGGGGTGACGGGTCGCGCGCTCGGCCTGCACCCCGACGTCGACACCCTCGTCTTCACCGGCTCCACCGCCGTGGCCAGGAAGTTCCTCGGCTACTCCACCGAGTCGAACATGAAGCAGGTGTGGCCCGAGGCGGGCGGCAAGAGCCCCAACGTCGTCTTCGCCGACGCCGACCTGGACGCCGCCTCGGAGCGCGCCGCGTGGGGCTTCGCCTACAACGCCGGGCAGGTCTGCTCCTCCAACACCCGGCTCCTGGTGGAGGCCTCGATCGCCGAGGAGTTCACCGCCCGCGTCGCCGAGCACGCCCGCGCCTGGATCCCCGGCGACCCGCTCGACCCCGCCACCCGGATCGGCCCGCTGGTCGACGAGGCGCAGGCCGAGCGGGTGCTCGCCGCCGTGCGCGCGGCGGACGGCACGCTCGCCTGCGGCGGCACCCGGCCCGACCGCGAGGGCGCCTACCTGGACCCGACCGTCGTCACCGGCCTGACCCCCGAATCCCCGCTCGTGCGCGAGGAGTTGTTCGGCCCGGTCCTCGCGGTGCTGCCCTTCCGTGACGAGGCGGAGGCGGTCCGGCTCGCCAACGACTCCGCGTACGGCCTGGCCGCCTCCGTGTGGACGCGGGACATCGGCCGCGCCCACCGCGTCGCCGACGCCCTGACCGCGGGCACCGTCTCGGTCAACACCGTCGACGCGCTCAGCCCGCTCACGCCGTTCGGCGGCTTCAAGCAGTCCGGCCACGGCCGCGACCTCTCCCTGCACTCCTTCGACAAGTACACGGGCCTGAAGACCACGTGGATCGCGTACAACTGAAAGGGCTTGACCACACCATGAGCCGCACCGCAGACCAGCTGGCCGCCCTCGACCGGGCGCACATCATCCACCCCTACCTGCCGGGCAGCGCCACCGAGCGCGTCGTGATGACCGAAGGGTCGGGCTGCCGCCTCACCGACTCCGAGGGCCGCAGCTACCTCGACGCCACCGGCGGACTGTGGCTGGCGCAGGTCGGTCACGGCCGCACGGACCTGGCCGATGTCGCGCACGAGCAGATGAAGAAGCTGGAGTACTTCACCAGCTTCTGGGAGTTCTCCAACGACCGCGCCATCGAAC
This sequence comes from Streptomyces sp. EDA2-14, assembly GCF_054963755.1. Lineage (NCBI taxonomy): Bacteria > Bacillati > Actinomycetota > Actinomycetes > Kitasatosporales > Streptomycetaceae > Streptomyces > Streptomyces sp. EDA2-14. Next base: position 55,394 of record NZ_JBUEGE010000019.1, on the reverse strand, counting down.
TCGCCGCGCGGCTGGCCGAGTTGGCCCCGGACCCGCTGAACCACGTGTACTTCACCTCCGGCGGCTCGGAGGGCAACGAGGCGGCCATCAAGATGGCCCGCTACTACCACCACCGCCGCGGCGACACCGACCGCACCTGGATCCTGGCGCGCGACAAGGCGTACCACGGCATCGGCTACGGCGGCGGCTCGGCGACCGGCTTCCCGCTGTACCACGAGGGCTTCGCCCCGATGATGCCGCACGTCTCGCACCTCACGCCGCCGTGGCCGTACCGCACCGACCTGTACGGCGGCGAGGACCCCACCGACTTCCTCATCCGGGAGCTGGAGGAGCGCATCGCGGAGATCGGCGCGAAGAACATCGCGGCGATGATCGGCGAGCCGATCATGGGCGTCGGCGGCATGCTCGTCCCGCCGGCCGACTACTGGCCGCGCGTGCGCGAGACCCTGGACCGGCACGGCATCCTGCTGATCTTCGACGAGGTCGTCACGGCGTACGGGCGCGTGGGCGAGTGGTTCGCCGCCCAGCACTTCGGCGTCACCCCGGACATCATCGTCACGGCCAAGGGCATCACCTCCGGGTACGTGCCGCTGGGCGCGCTCATGGTCGCCGACGGCGTCGCCGAGGTGCTGCTGCGCGACCACGGCTTCCCCATGGGGTACACGTACAACGGCCACCCGGTCGCGACCGCCGTCGCGCTCGCCAACCTCGACGTCATCGAGAACGAGGGCCTGCTCGCCCGCGCCAAGACCATCGGCGCCACGCTGCACAGCGAACTCCAGTCCCAGCTGGGCGACTTGGACATCGTCGGCGAGATCCGCTCGGTGGGCATGATGCTCGCGGTGGAACTGGTCGCGGACCGCACGACGCGCGCCCCGCTGCCCCTGCACCCCGACCGGATGCCGCACGACGTGATCCGCCGCGAGACCGGCGTCATCGTCCGCGACTCCGCGCACAGCCTGGTCCTGTCCCCGCCGCTGATCATGACGGAGACGGAGACCAAGGAGGTGGCCTCGGCCCTGCGCGGCGTACTGGAGCGCACGGACGCCTCCGGCGAGATCCGGGAGGCGTGACACCAAGGGGCCCGGCGGCAGGCGCCGCCGGGCCCCGCCCGCACGCTGTTCCGCCCGCACGCCGCACGCCACCGCTCGCAGTCCCCGACTCCCTCCCTAGGAACTGCCCGTGTCGACGAACCTCCCCTCCGCAGCCCCACAGACGCCGCCCGACACCGCGCCGGACTCGAACCTTCGGCGCAGCCTGAAACGCTTCGACATCACGGCCATGGCCGTGGCCGCGGTGATCTCCTTCGACACCATCGGCCAGATCGCCACCGGCGGCGGCGAGGCGGCCACCTGGACCGCCGCGATCGCCCTGTTCTTCCTGCTCCCCTACGCCCTGCTGTTCGCGGAGACCGGCGCCGCGTTCCCGCAGGAGGGCGGCCCGTACGTCTGGGTGAAGCTGGCCCTCGGCCGCCCGGCGGCCGCGCTCACCACGCTCTTCTACTGGGTCACCAACCCGATCTGGCTGGGCGGTTCGCTGGTCTTCCTCGCCGCCGAGACCTGGGACGGCTTCGTCTTCCACCTCGGCTCGGGCACGTTCGCCGACTACACGTTCAAGCTGCTCTTCGTGTGGATCGCCATCCTCACCGCGGTCGTCTCGCTCAGCCGCGGAAAGCTGATCACCACGGCGGGCGCGGTGGTGAAGGTCCTCTCCCTGGCCCTCTTCACGCTCACGGCGGTGCTGTACGGCGCCGAGCACGGCTTCCAGGGCCTGGGCACCGCCCACTTCGCCCCGACGACGGCCGGCTTCCTGGCCCTCGTACCGATCCTGCTCTTCGCCTACGTGGGGTTCGAGGCGCCCAACGCGGCGGGCGAGGAGATGCACAACCCGCAGCGCGACGTGCCCGCGGCGCTCGGCCGCTCGGCGACGATCGCGGCGGCCTGCTACCTGCTCCCCGTCCTGGCCCTGCTCGCGGTCGTCCCCGCCTCGAAGGTCACCGGCATCGGCGGCTTCATGGAGGGCGTCCGCCTGGTCTTCGGCGTCTACGGACCGGCGGCGGGCCCCCTGTTGACCCTCACCGCGGTCATGTTCGTCTTCGCCCTCCTCACCCAGGGCAGCGCGTGGATGATCGTCAGCGACCGCATGCAGGCGATGGCGGCGGCGGACGGCGGCTTCTTCAGCCGGGCGCTCGGTGCCTTCCACCCCCGGCTCGGCACCCCGGTCCGCACGAACCTGCTCTCCGGCGCCGTGGCCACGGTGTTCATGCTCGCCGCGATGCAACTGGTGCACGGCGACACCGGCGCGATCTTCAGCGTGGTCCTGACGGTGGCGGTCACGACACTGCTGCTCTCGTACCTCCTGGTCGTCCCCGCCCTGGTGGTCCTGCGCCTGCGCCGCCCGGACGTCCCCCGCCCCTACCAAGTCCCCTTCGGCAACCGGGGCTTCATGGTCTGCGCGGCCCTCGTCTACGCCTGGATCCTCGTCGGCTCCTGGGCCGCCCTCTTCCCCGGCGTCCTGGAGTCGGCCTTCGGCATCGACTACGACTTCACCGACACCTGGGGCGTCTCCCGCGCGACGTTCGAGACGTTCACCCTGGGCACGATCGTGGTGCTGCTGCTCGTGGGGGTGGTGGGGCTCATGGTGGCGAAGCGGGCCGGAGAGACCCCGCAGGTCCGAAAAGCCGCCTGAGGCCGTTGGCCGGCGCTGTACTCTCCGCCCATGACGCCGACGACGCCCTCTCCCCTGTCCGCAGAGAACGCGGACAGCGCGGAGTGTGCCGCGCTCACGCGCTCGCTGCGCCGCAGGGGCACGCTCGTGCTCTCCGTGTTCGCCCTGGTGTGGGCGTTCGCCGGCGCCTCCGGGACGGGCCCGGCGTCGGACGCGGTACCGCTGGCGCTGGAAGCGGCGGCCGTCCTGCTCACCGGGGCGGCCCTCTACCTCGGCTACCGCGGGAACGCCGCGCCTTCTCCCCGGACGGTGGACCTGCCGCGGAACTGGGCGCGCGGCGTGGGCCTCGTCAACGTCGTCGAACTGGTGGCGATCTTCGCCGTCGTCGCGGCGGCCAATGCCTCCGGTCGTCCGGGGCTCGTCCCCGTCGGCATCGCGCTCGTCGTGGGCCTGCACTTCTTCCCGCTGTCACGGCTGTACGACCAGTGGCAGTACCGGTGGACCGCCGCCCTGCTGACCGCGGTCGCCCTCATCGGCGCCGTGCTCTACGCGACCGGCCGCACGGACGAGACCGTGCGGGTTGTCGTGGGCCTCGGCTCGGCGGCGGTGCTGTGGGCCTCGGCGTACCACCTGGCCGTGCGCGGCTGAGGCGCGGCGAGGAAATCCGAACTCCCCCTCGGCAGACCTCATTGCCGGCCGTGGAGCCAGGACACCTTGTCGTTCAGGTCCTCCGTGCGCAGCGAGCCCAGCATCGCGTCGCGCTCGCGGGCCTTCTGTCCCGCCGCGTGGTAGAGCTGCTCGCCCATGGCCCGGGAGAGCAGCTGTACACGGGCGGTGCGCTCGCGACGGACGGCGTTGTACCGGGCCAGGCGGTGCGCGACGCCATCGTCGGTCGCGTCGGCCAGGACGTCGCCGAGGGCCACGGCGTCCTCGAGTGCCTGGCAGGCGCCCTGGGCCGCGTACTGGAGCATGGGGTGGGCGGCGTCGCCCATGAGCGCGACCCGGCCGTCGGTCCAGGTCTCCACGGGGTCCCGGTCGCACAGCACCCACTGGCGCCAGTGGTCGCCGAGGCGGAACAGCCGCTGGGCGTCCGGGCACATGTGCGGGAAGCGGTCCAGGACGACGGAGCGGGGCACAGGGCGTCCGGAGACCGGTTCGTCGGCACCGTCGTCCAGCGTCGCCGCCAGGTTGAGCTGGTCGCCTGCGCCGATGACGTAGTGCACGAAGTGCCAGTCGGGGCCTGCCCACAGCGTCACCTCGGAGCGGCGCAGGTCGCGCGGCACCCGGGCGATGGGGATCACCGAGCGGTAAATGGTGTGGCCGCAGACCGACGGGGGGCCGTCGCCGACCAGTTGGGCCCGGACCGCCGAGCGCAGCCCGTCCGCTCCGACGAGTACCTCACCGGTCACGGACCGGCCGTCCCGCGTGGTCACGGTGACCCGGGCGGCGTCCTGAACGTATCCGCGGACGGCGGCGCCCGCGACGAGAGTGATCCGGTCGTCCGCACGGCAGGCCGTCAGCAGGGGTGTGTGCAGGTCGCGGCGGTGGACCACCGCGTACGGGTTGCCGAAGCGGCACCGGTAGCGTTCCGTGACCGGCAGGGCGACGAGGGGCCGGCCGGACAGGCCGTCCTTCAGGCGCAGTGCGTCGACGAGGACCGCGCGGGCGCGGACCTCCTCGCCCACGCCGAGGGCGTCCAGGGCGTGGAAGCCGTTGGGCGCGATCTGGATGCCCGCACCCAACTCGGCGAACGCGTCGGCTCGTTCGAGGACGGTGACGCGCAGACCGCGACGGGCGAGGGAGAGCGCGGTGGCGAGACCGCCGATGCCGCCGCCCGCGACGAGGGCGTGGATCATGACGCGGCCCGCGGGTGCGTGTGCAGGGCGTGGGTGAGCAGCATGTCCAGGATGCGCGGTCCGCTCTGTGTGAGGACCGACTCCGCATGGAACTGCACCGAGGCGAACCCGGCGCCGCGCAGCGCGTGCACCTCGCCGTCCGTCGGGTCCCGGCCGACCTCCACACGGCCGAGGACGGGGTGGTCGAGGACGTCCGACGTGGCCCGGGCGGCGTAGGTGTTGTAGAACCCGACGTGCTCGCGCTGCCCGAACAGGTCGATCGCCCGGCGCTCTCCCTGGCTCGGCGTCGCGCGGCGCACGAGGGGCAGGCCGAGGAGGGTGCAGAGCACCTGGTGGCTGAGGCACACCGCCAGGAAGGGGCGCCGTTCGGACAGCAGCCGTTCCGCGGTCGCGCGCAGCCGGGCGATCCTCGGGTGGTGTGCCTGCGTCGGGTCGCCCGGTCCGGGGCCGAGAACCACGACGTCGTACGCGCTCACGTCGTACTCCTCGTCGTGCGCGCACAGGCTCGTCTCGCCGCCGAGCGAGCGGATCTGCCGTGCGAGCATGGCGGTGAAGGTGTCCTCGGCGTCGACGACCAGGATCCGGCGCCCGTCGAGCGGACCCGGCGGACAGGCCGGCCCCGGGGGTGCGCCGAGCCAGAAGTCGGCGATCTGCGCGTTGCGTTCGGCCAGTGCGGTCCGTACGGCGGGGTGGTCGGCGAAGCCGGTGGCGGTGGGGTCGGCGAGCGCGGAGAGCAGCCCGGCGGCCTTGGCCCGGGTCTCGTGGGCCTCGGTGACCGGGTCCGAGTGACGGACGAGCGTCGCGCCGACGCCGATGCTCAGGCGGCCGTCGGCCGTGATGTCGGCGGTGCGGATGAGGATCGAGGAGTCGAGGGTGCGCCGCCCGTCGGCGTCGCTGCCGATGAGCGCGGCGACACCGCTGTAGTAGCCGCGCCCGGACGGTTCGTGACGGTGGATCACCCGCGTCGCGTTCTCCAGCGGGGATCCTGTCACGGTCGGCGCGAACAGGGTCTCGCGCAGGACGTCCCGTACGTCGAGGCCGGTCTGCCCCTCGACGTAGTACTCGGTGTGCGCGACGCGTGCCATCTCCCGCAGGTGCGGGCCGCGCAGCCGGGCGCCCGAGGGACACATCCGGCTCATCATCTTCAGTTCCTCGTCGACCACCATGGACAGCTCGTCGGTCTCCTTGCGGTCGGTGAGGAAGGACAGGACACCGTCGAGGGTGGGGCCACCGGGCGGGTAGCAGTACGTGCCGCTGATCGGGTTCATCACGGCGGTGCCGCCGCTCAGGCTGATGTGTCGCTCGGGGCTCGCGCCCACGAGGCAGCGTTCCCCGGTGTGGATGAGGAAGGTCCAGTAGGCGCCGCGTTCGCGTTCCAGCAGGCGGCGGTAGAAGGAGAGCGCGGCCCGCGTCGAGAAGCCGGGCAGCCAGGCGCGGTAGGTGCGTTTGATGACGAAGTTGGCGCCCGCGCCGGTGCCGATCTCCTCGGTGATCACGCGGCGCGCCAGGTCCCCGTACTCCTCGTCGGTCAGGTCGAACGCGCCCCGCTCGACCTTGACCGGCTCGTCGGGCAGGCGGCGCAGCAACGCGTCAAGGGCGAGGTCCTGGTGGGTGGTGATCCGCAGCGTGGTGATGGGCGTGCCGTCGTCGTGGGCGATGTAGCCGCGCTCGGCGATCTGGCGGTACGGGACGAGGACGAGCAGGTCGGCGCCGCCGCCCGGGGGTGCGGTTTCGGTCAGCGGGAGGTCGGCGAGGGCAGCGGCACGGCCGGGTTCGGCGAGCAGGATCTCCGCCGTGTCCGCGCCGGTGGTCCGCGGCCGGTGCAGCAGAGCGAAGGCGGGGGCGGTTCCGTCGAGGATGTCGGCGAGCGGGTCGCGCCGTACCGGGCTCACCGTGCACGCCCGGTCAGGGTGGCGTCGGTGAAGGCCGCGCACACGGTGTCGGTCGCCACCACGGCGGCACAGCAGCCGGCCGAGTACTCCAGCGTCCGCCGGTGGTGAGCGGCGGAGAAGTCGGCGACGGCATCGGCCACCAGGAACGGCTGGATGTCGTGGCTGAACGCATCCAGGGCGGTTGTCACCACCCCGACGTGGGCGTACACACCGCAGACGACAAGCTGGTCGCGGCCCGACTCCCGCATCAGCCGCAGCAGGTCCGTACGGAAGAAGGCGCTGTAGCGCCACTTCGTCAACTCCCAGTTCCCGGGCTCGGGTTGCAGCTCGGGGACGATGCGGCGGTGGGCCTCGTCCGCGCGCATGCCCGGCCCCCAGAAGTCCGCGAGCAACCCGCGCTCGGCCCCGGTCATGTCCCCGGGCTGGGCCGTGTACGCGACAGGCACGCCCGCGTCGGCGCAAGTACGGCGCAGGCGCACGATGTTGTGCAGCAGCTGCTCCCGGGGCTCTGTGCCGGGCGCGAAGGGGCGCAGGAAGTACTCCTGCATGTCGTGGACGAGCAGCACGGCGCGCCGTGTGTCGGCCCGCCAGCCGGCCACCGCCGGAGGTAGCTCGCCGGGCCGCGGCAGCGGGTACGGCTCGACAGGAGGAATGCTGGGCATCTGGGTTTCCCTCTTCGTGAGCGGGCGGTTCCCGATCGGCTCCGGAGCGAGCCGCTGGACTGTTGAAGTGGGTGGGGCTCGTAGGGGGCGCCGGCGGAGCGTGGGATTCCTGTGGACCCTCGCCTCACTGCGGCCGGGATCCGACGACACGTCTAGGGCGCGGCGCCGAGCGTCGCGCCGCCGTCGACGGTGAGCGCGTGCAGGGTGATGTGGCCGGCCTCGTCCGACAGCAGGAAGCGGACCGCGCGGGCCACGTCGCCCGGCTGGGCCACCTTCCCGAGCGGGATCCCCACCTTGTACGCGTCCGGGCTGCCGGTGACCGACACGGCGGCGGCCTCCTCCGGTCCGTGCATGCCGTGCAGCATGGGGGTGTCGGTGGACCCCGGGGCGACGACGTTGCAGCGGATCCGGTGCGGCGCCACCTCCAGGCCCAGGCACATGGTGAACGCGGTCGCCGCCGCCTTGGACGCCGCGTAGGCGGCCATCCGGGTGCGGGCGGTGCCCGACGCGTTGGAGGCAACAGTGACCAGCGCTCCGCCGCCGCGGGGAATCATCCGGTTGACCACGGCACGGGACACGACGAAGACGCCGGTGGCGTTGACGGCGAAGGTGGCGTGCCACGCGTCGTCGTCGAGGGCGCGCGCCTCGCCGAGGTGCAGCACCCCGGCCGTGTTCACCAGCGCGTCGACCGGCCCGAGTGCGCGTTCCACCTCGTCCACCACGGCCTCGACCTCGGCGGTGGAGGTGACGTCGGCCGGGTATGCCCGCACGGCCAGGCCGTCGGCGGTGAGCCGTGCGACCTCGGCCCGCAGCCGGTCCGCGGCGAGGTCCACGGCGGCCACCGTGTCGCCCTGTTCGGCGAGGAGCCGGACCACGGCGGAGCCGACGCCGCCGGCCGCCCCGGTCACCAGGACCGTCCTTGAAGGCATCCGGATCACCTCCGCCCGGGCCGTCTGGTCAGGGTGCACACGGCGGCCGCGACGGGGAACAGGGCGCGGCGCAGGATGCGGGCCAGGGCGGGGCTGAAGTCCCCGATCGGGTCGACGCGGACCGGAGGCAGGTCGGGTCTGGTCACCCGGCGCACCGACTCGGCGGAGGCCAGGCCGGACCGCACGGCCCCCTCCATGCCGGCCACGCCGGGTGGCGCGGCGCAGAAGTCGCCGGCGATGTGCAGGTTGGCCAGCGCGGTTGCGGCGCGGGGGCGGAAGCGGCCGAACCCCGGGCCGGGCGCGAAGAACGGGGCAGTGAAGTGCGGCTGGTAACAGACGTGTTCGATGTCGTCGGGGCGCAGGTCCGGGAGGTACGTGGTGAGTTCGTCGACGAGGATCTTGACGGCCTCGTCCTCGGACAGGTCCGCGAGGCGGGCGATCCGGCCGACGACGCAGTTGAGGACCGTGGTGCGGTACCCGGGGAAGGCCTGTCCGACGTCGAGGAGGGTGATCGCGTGCGGCGAGCCGACCAGGCGGACGTGTTCGTCGGGCAGGCCCCGCAGCCGTCGACGCAGGTGGAGGTGGAGCGCGCCGAGCGGACGAGAGGTCAACTCGTCGACTCCATAGGGTGGTTGGAGTGCCACGGTGATGTCCGTGCCGAGCGCGGACAGCGGTCCGTGCGGGACGGCAAGGACGACATGACCGGTGACGTCCTCGGTCGTCGTGACGTTGTCGGCCGTGTCCCTCAGGGTCAGGGTGCGCACCCGCTCGCCGTCCACGCAGACACCGACGAGTTCCTGACCGGTGCGCACCTCGACGCCGTCCGCCTCCAGACGGCGCCGGAAGGGGTCGATGAGCTGGTCCTGCAGTGCGCCGCGCGGCATCAGCACCCGCCCCGGGTGGCGGATGAACGCGGCGATGGAGCCGCGGAAGCCCGCCGCGGACACGGCCGGGCTCTCCGCCGCGCTGGAGGCGACGAAGAGATGCTCGATGTCTGCGATCGCCGTGTCGGTCAGGTACCAGCGGCTGTGCAGGAAGTCGTGCAGGGACTCGTCGCGGGCGCCGTACTCCCGGGAGAGCAGGTCGAGGACGCCGTACCCGAAGAGGAACCGGTCCGCGGCCGGGGCCGTCGCCGCGCGCACCGCCGTGCCCTCGGCCGGGGCCAGTTGGTGGAAGCGGGTGGTGGGGCGCAGTCTGCTGCGCAGGCCGAGGTCGTCGATCAGGCGCAGGGTGTTGCGGTACCAGGCCGGGAAGATGTGCACGCCGTGGTCCTCGGTGCGGCCGTCGATCACCTTGGAGCCCGCCATGCCGCCGAGTTCGGCGCCGGCCTCCAGCAGGCGCACGGGGAGGCCGAGGCCGCGCAGGGTCCAGGCCGCCGTCATCCCGGCGAGGCCGCCGCCGACCACGGTCACCGTGCCCATCACCGCTCCTGTCCGTCGACGGCGGTCCGGTGGGCCGCGAGGGCCATCACCGGGTAGATGAGGCGCAGCAGACTGTCGCGCCAGTAGAGGCCGTCGTGGTGGACCACCCAGGTGTGCTCCGGCTCGGCCCAGTCCCCGTCGTCCTGCTGGGTGCGGATCAGGAAGTCCAGGCCCGCGCGCACCTCGGGGGTTCGGGCGCGGCCCGCGGCGATGAGGGCGAGCAGCGCCCAGGCCGTCTGGGAGGGGGTGCTGTGGCCGCGGCCGATCCAGCTCGGGTCGCGCAGGGCGCGGATGTCCTCGCCCCAGCCGCCGTCGCTCTGCTGGTGCGCGGCGATCCAGGCGCAGGCACGGGCGATCGCCGGATCGTCGCCGGGGACGCCGCAGGCGGTCATCCCGGTGACGGCGGCGCTGGTGCCGTGCAGGTGGTAGCAGGCCCACCAGCCGGGCCAGGAGCCGTCGGCGTGCTGGTGGCCGCGGAGCCAGGCGATGCCGCGCCGGGCGGCCGGGGTGTGGGCGTGGCCGTCGGCGCCGAGGGCCTCGAGGACGTGCCCGGTGATGTCGGCGGAGGGGGCTTCGAGGAAGCCGATGGCGGCGAGCCGGTCGCGTCCGGGCAGCCGCCAGCGCAGTGGTTCGAAGGCCGCCCAGCCGCCGTCGTCGCCCTGCTGGGACAGCAGCCAGTCGTGGGCGCGCGCACAGGCCGCGTCGACGGCAGGATCGCTGCCGCGCGGGTGGATCCGGCGCAGCGCGGCCACCGCCCACGAGGTGTCGTCGGCGTCGGGGTTGGCGTTGTTGGTGAACTCGTAGGGCCAGCCGCCCGCGACCGGGTCCGGGGTCAGCACCGCCCAGTCGCCGAGTTCGGTGACCTGGTTGTCGAGGAGCCAGCGCACCGCGGGTTCGACGGCCGCCTTCGCCTCGGAGCCGCCGGCCATGGCGACGGCGGACAGGCCGAGGGTGGTGTCCATGACCACGGAGGTCCACATCTCGATGCGGCGCTGCCCGTCCTTGTCGGCGACGTACCGGTCGAGCCCGGTCATCGCCGCCTGCACGACGGGGTGGTCCTGGCCGAAGCCGATCGCGTGCAGGCCCATGACGACGTTGGCGGTCTGCGGCCAGTTGCCGCCCCAACTGCCGTCCGTCTCCTGGGTTCTGGTCAGCCAGCGGGCCGCCTTGCGGATCGCGCGGCGGCGCAGCGGGCCGACGGGGTGGCGGGCGTAGAGGTGGCTCAGGGCGGTGGCGGCGCGCACCGCGAGGGGGCGCGGCAGGCGCCGGGCGTGGGGGTCGGCGAACAGTTCGCGGATCTCGAACCCGGCCGCGACGACGGGCCGCTGGGCCATGAACAGGCTGTTGGCGACGACGATGCCGCGGGCGGCCGCGCCGAACTGGTAGATGTTCCCCGGGAACGAGCTGGGCAGCAGCACGATCTCCGGCGGCACCAGCGGGATGTCGTCCCAGGGCCACAGCCCGATCACTGCCAGCCAGGCCAGCATGAGGAGGTTGTCGACGGCCTCGACCCCGCCGGCCGTGCGGATCGCGGCGGCGGCGGCGCGCAGTTCGGGTGCGTGCGCCTCGTGCCCGGCCAGCCGCAGGGCGACGTAGCAGAAGACGGAGAGCAGCAGTTCGTCGGGGCCCGCGTGGTAGGACGCCCACCCGCCGGTCGGTGTCTGTTCGGCGAGGATGGTGCGGGCGGCCGCGGCCACCGTCTCGTCCATGGGCAGGCGCAGGTAGTGGCGGAGGATGACCTCGCCCGACTCGCCGATCAGGCTCGTCTCGAAGTCGCCCTTCCAGAACCCGGCGGGGTCCTGGCGGGCGCGGAGCGCCTCGGCGGCCAGGGCCAGGGCGCGCTCGGCGCCCACCGCGGCCTCGGTGGCATCGCTGGTCGTCATCGCGGGGTCCCTTTCGTCGGTGTGGGGTGGGCGGCCGGCGCGGGCGCGGTGTCCGGGTCGCGTGCGGCGCTGATGCGCAGTTGGCGTACGTACATGAAGGCGCAGAAGCTGGCGATCAGGGCCAGCGCCGGAGCGCCGACGATGTACGCCCAGACGTGCGGGATCCGGTGCCGGCGCCCTTCGACGACCATGAACACGGCGAGGGCGGCCCAGATGAGGATCAGGTCGGCGTAGACGAACTGGGACGCCAGGTTGCGGGTGGCGTCGCGCAGGAAGGCGGTGACGATGCCGACCGGTCCCTCGTCGACCGTGCGCACGACGAAGAGCACGGCCATCGTGCCCATGACGAGCGCCCCGCCGACGGCGGACAGGCCGTAGAACCGGCACAACGCGCGGTCCTGCCCCGTCGGTTCACTCCGTGGCATGGCGGTGCCCTCCCGGGAGCCGGTCGTAGCGGTAGTCGTCGAGGTCAAAGGTGCGGGCCCGGCGGGCGGCTTCGTAGGTGGAGGCCGGGCGCACGGCGGGGGCGTCGCCGTGGCGGTCGAAGTAGTAGCTGTTCGCCCCGCCGCAACTGGCGTGCGCGAACACGGTGTCCGGCTGTCGGCGCAGCACCCGGGCGAAGGACCGGTCGTGCGGTTCCGGGCGCACGACGGCCTGGGTGGCGCCTCTGCGGCGGGCCTCCCGAATCACCCGGAGGATGTGGGTGACCTGGTAGTCGATCATGCCGAACCAGGAACCGCCGGTGAAGGAGTAAGGACCGACGATGAACCAGAGGTTCGGGTAGCCCTTGACCGAGGTGCCCTCGTACGTCTGGAAGCGTTCGGTGTCCCAGAACTCCCGCAGGTCGCGCCCGCCCGGGCCGTGCAGCGGGAAGGGCGGGAGGTTGTCGAGCGCGTGGAAGCCGGTGGCGAGGACCAGGCAGTCGAGCTTGTGCTCGTCGCCGTCCGCGGTGACGACACCGGACGCGGTGACGCTGGAGACGGGCTCGGTCACCAAGCGGACGTTGTCCCGGGTGAAGGCACGCCAGTAGCCCTTGCCGAACGCGGGCCGTTTGCAGCCGAGCCGGTGGCGTGGGGTCAGCTTCTCCATCAGCTCCCGGTCACCGCGCACCTGTTGGCGCAGGTAGAGCCGGGATGCGGCCTCCCCCGCGCGGACCAGGAAGGGGAAGCGCCGGTAGTGGATCATGGCGATGACGAAGCTGAGCTCGGTGACCGTGTCCGTGACGCGTCGGACGGCGCGCTGCGTCCACGGCGCCGCCGCGAACAGCCTGCGCAGCGCGCGGGGCACCGGCACATCGGGCTTCGGGAAGATCCAGTTGGGGGTGCGCTGGTAGACGTGCACCCGGTCGGCCGACGGGGCGATCTCCGGCAGGAGCTGAATGGCGGAGGCGCCCGTACCGATGATGCCGACGCGCCGGCCCGCCAGGGTCAGGGACTCGTCCCAGTCGGCGGTGTGCAGGAGATCGCCGGCGAACCGGTCGATGCCGTCGATGTCGGGCAGCTTGGGCCGGGTCAGCCAGCCGGTGGCGCACACGAGGAAGCGGGCGCCGAGCCGTGCGCCGTCGGCGAGTTCGACCCGCCACAGGTGCGCGTCCTCGTCGTACCGGGCCCCGGTGACCGTGGAACCCAGCCGGATCCGGGAGCGCAGGCCGTACTTGTCGGCGCAGGCGTCGGCGTAGGCCTTCAGTTCCGCGCCGCCGGGAAAGGCCCGCGACCAGGACGGGTTCGGTTCGAAGGCGTAGGAGTACGAGAAGGCGGTGATGTCGACCGCGATGCCGGGGTAGCGGTTGGCGTGCCAGGAGCCGCCGATGTCGTCCTGCGCCTCCAGGATCAGGACGTCCTCGATCCCGGCGCGCAGCAGTCCGATCGCGGTGCCGATCCCGGAGAACCCGGCGCCGACGACCAGCACCTCGTGCCACGTCACGGCGGGCCCGGGCCCGCTCACAGCGCCACCCCGACCGCCAGCAGCGCGCCGAAGACGAGCAGCAGCACACAGGTGTGCTCCAGCACCGGGACCAGGCCGCGGCCGAGCGCCCCGGCCCTGACCCGGCGCACCGGCGACACGGCGGCCGGCACGGCGCACAGGACGAGCAGCACCCAGGGCCTGGCCGCGGCGAGGAGCAGCGCGGACGCGAACGACGAGGCGATGAGGGCCGTGTAGTACTGCCGTGTGCGCCGGTCCCCGAGCCGGACGGCGACGGTGATCTTTCCCGCGACCGTGTCGGTGGGGATGTCCCGGAGGTTGTTCGTGGTCAGCAGGGCGCAGGCGAGCAGCCCGATCGGCACGGACGCGCCGAGCGCGAGCAGGGGGACGCGCTCCAGCTGGATGAACGCGGTGGCGCACACCGCGACGATCCCGTGGAACAGGAAGATACTGACGTCGCCGAGAGCGTGGTAGCCGTACGGGCGGGAGCCGCCGGTGTAGAACCAGCCGCCCAGCGCGCACGCGGCGGCGAGCGCGAGCAGCCACCACGAGACGGTGACGGCGAGGATCAGGGCGGCGAGCACCGCGAGGCCGTAGAGGACGAGCCCCGAGCGCAGCACTTGGCGCGGCGTGGCCTGTCCGGAGCCGACGAGGCGGGCCGGGCCGACGCGGTGGTCGTCGGCGCCGCGGATGCCATCGCTGTAGTCGTTGAAGAAATTCGTGCCGAGGACGAAGCCGAGGGCGAACAGCAGGGTCAGCGCGGTCCGCCACCCGCTGAGCGAGCCGTGGGACCGGGCGACGGCGCCGCCCACGGCGATCGGGGCCAGGGTGACGGGCAGGGTCTTGAGGCGGGCACCCACGATCCAGGCACGGAGCGCGCCGGTACCGCGAGGCCGGGTCGGAGTCACCATTTGCGGCCAACTCCCATGTAGAGCACGCCGGTCGAGCGCGTGGGGACCATGCGGACGTCCTCGCGGCGCGCGGCCAGGTAGCGCAGGCCGTCCCGCAGGTGGGGCCGCAGACCGAAGAGCCGCAGGTCCACGCCGTGGGCCCGGGCGGTGGCGGTGAGCCGGCGCCGGTTCACGAACAGCCGGTGGTCGTGGGTGCCGCGCGGTGGCCTGCCGGGCAGCGGCACCCGCTCGGCGACGGTGATCGCCGCGAGGCGGGCGGTCCTGGTGTCCGCGATGGTGTCGACGATGAGGGTGCCGCCGGGACGCAGCACCCGGCACGCCTCCGCGACCACGGCATCGGGGTCGGTGACGTGTTCCAGGCACTGCCCCGCCGTGACCACGTCGAACGACGCGTCGGGGAAGGGGAGTCGACCGATGTCGGCGCGCACCACCGCGTCGAACCCGTGGCGCAGCGCCTGGCGCAGGGACCGTGCCGACAGGTCCACGCCGACCACCCGGTACCCCTTCCCGGCCAGGTGCGGCCCGAAGAGGCCGCCGCCGCAGGCCACATCGAGCAGACATGCGTCCGTGCGCGCGGCGGGAGGCACATGGGTGGCACGGGCCCGCGCGATCCAGCCGAGCGGGGCCAGGGGGCCCCTGGGATCCCACCAGGTGTCGGCGAGCGTGTCGTAGTCGGCGATGAAGTCATCGCGAATTCCGGGCATGAGACACCCCCGTCACGGAGCCGTGGGGAGAACGTGGAGCGCCGGGTGCTGCGTGGCGAACGCATTTATGAGATCGCGCAGGCATTGCCGCACGACGGGCGCTCTCCGCGCCGTGTCCGGATGTGATTCCACAGCGTCCAGGGCATCCACGACATAGCGTTGCGCCAATTCCGCGGAGCGTCTTATCGCCCCACATTCCTCGACCACGGAGACGATTGCGAGGCACTCCGCCTCGGAGCTCGGACGGCTGTTCAGCAACGGCAGGATCCGGTCCGGCACATCCTTGACCGCATAGATCAACGGAAGGGTGTACACCCCGTTGGCGATATCCTTAGCCTGTTGTTTTCCGGTTTCCTTGCTGCACAGGTCGAGAATGTCGTCCCAGATCTGGAACGCCATGCCGAGTCCGTGCCCGAACCGCTCAAGGGCCGCCCTGGCGTCGTCCGTCGCCTGCGCCTGGAGCGCGCCCATGGCGCCGGCCGTGCGCAGCAGACGCGCGGTCTTGCCTCCGACGGCCGCGAGGTAGTCGGCCTCGGTGCGCCGCGGGTCGTGGAGCTGGCCGGTCTCCATCATCTGGCCCGCACAGACGTCGATCAGCGTGTCGGCCATGACCCTCACCCGGCTCAGGCCGAGCGACGCGGAGACCTGCATGCAGCGGGCGAGCAGGTAGTCGCCGGCGAGCAGGGCGAGGGCGTCGCCGTGGACGACGTTCGCGCTGGGCCGCCCGCGCCGCACCGTCGCCTCGTCGATCAGGTCGTCGTGGTAGAGCGTGGCGATGTGCAGCATCTCGACGACGGCGGCCCCGTCGATGACGCTCTGGTGCGTGACGTCGCCCCGCTCCTCCTGCAGCAGATAGGAGGACAGCAGGACGAGGGTCGGCCTGAGCAGGCGCCCCGTCTGCTCCATGGAATACCTGATCGGCGCCTGAATACTGCGCTGTTCCGGAACGGTCAGGGAACGCAGCGATTCCCGAACTCGGTCCAGGTCTTCCTGGAGCCGTAATTGGATCCGGTTGATTTCCTCGCGGTACGGAGGGAGGTTGACGATCGGAGCAGAAGTCCTCTTCATTGGAATTCCCTTCCCCGTGACCCGTCGAAGGTGACGCACGGACCAGGGGGCGTCAACTCGCACTCGGCGGATCAGCGCGAATACAAGGGCGCCAGGAAGGGGAATTTCCACCTCCCCTCTCACGCACCGAAAGGGCGATTCCGGCATTTCATGGCGAACGCCGGGGCGCCCCGCACGCATCGTCACCCGGCACCGTCGAGACATGTGACCCGGATCACATTGCACGCCCTCGCGGGACCTGCCAAAGAAGTGCGCGCCTCCTGCCATGACATGGACGCGGTCACCCACGCTTCCTACAGTGAGCGCGCCGATGACACACGACATGTGCCACAGGTGTGTCTCCACAAAGGAGATTGATGACATGAAGAGCATCCCCGCGGTGCCCCGGGCCCCGGGAGCGCTGCCCCTCGCGGGACACCTTCCGGCCTTCCTGCGATCACCTCTGGCGTTCTTGCGCACCCTGCCCGCGCACGGCCCCCTGGTCGAGGTCCGGTTCGCCGGCAAACCGATCGTCGTGGTGTGCGACCCCGAGCTGACCCGCACGATGCTGGTCCAGGACCGGATCTTCGACAAGGGAGGACCACTCTTCGAGCGGCTGCGCGAGGCAGGCGGCCAGGGCCTCGCCACCTGCCCGGCGGCCGAGCACCGCAGACAGCGCCGCCTGCTGCAACCCGCCTTCCACCAGGCCCGTTTCCCCGACTACGCGCACATCATCACCCAGCGCATCGACACCGTCGTGGGCGGCTGGCGCGACGGGCAGGTGCTCGACCTGGGCGTCGCGTCGCGGATGCTCACCGCCGACATCGTGCTCTCGTCCCTCTTCGGCACCCGCCTGGATCCCGCGCTCCACGCGCGCCTGGCGGCCGACTTCGACACACTCATGGCCGGCTTCACCCGGCACACGCTGCTCCCGGAGCCCCTGCGCCGGGTACCGACACCTGGAAACCTCCGCTACGAGCGGGCGACCCGCCGCGTACGGGAGTCGATGGTCCGCCTCACCGCCGACCAGCGCGAAAAGGGCGACGCGGACGGGACCACCCTGCTGTCGATGCTCATTGCCGCGCGCGACCCCGAGAGCGACACCCCGGCCCTCACCGACGACGAACTCGTCGACCAGGCCGTGACCATGTACTCGGCCGGTACGGAGACCACGGCCGGCGCGGTCAACTGGAGCCTGTACCTCACGGCCACCCACCCCGCCGTCCGGCGGCGCCTGACGGCCGAGGCCGCCTCCGTCCTCGGCGGGCGCACCGCACGCTGGGACGACCTGCCCCAACTCATCTACACACGCCAGGTGTTCACCGAGGCGCTGCGGATGTACCCGCCCGGCTGGCTCCTGACGCGCCAGGCGGAGAAGGACTCCGAGCTGGGTCCGTACACCCTCCCCCGCGGCACGACGATCGCGTACAGCCCTTACCTGATCAGCCACCTGCCCGAGCTCTACCCCGACCCTCTGCGCTTCGACCCGGACCGCTGGGAGCTCCGGGACGGCGCCAAGCCCCTGATGCCGCCCACAGTGTTCGGGGGCGGTGCCCGCAAGTGCATCGGCGACGAGTTCTCGATGATGGAGGGCGTCCTGCTGCTCGCGTCGCTGCTCAGCCACTGGGACATCCGGCTGCACGACCGCAGCCTGCGGACCCCGCGACTTCCCCAACTCACTCTGAATCCGGGCCGGATGACGGTGACCCTGGCCGCGCGCACCCGGTCGACGACGCACGTGGGGTGACCCGGGCCGACAGCGGTGTGTGCGTACTCCCCCGGGAGTACGCACACACCGCGGCCTCCCCCGGGAGTACCGCACACCTCCCCCTGCGGCCCGAGGAATCGGTCCGTTCCCCACGCGAGACTGGGAGCTCCCGATTACGATTGATAGCTAACGAACTATTTGGACTGTGAGGGAGGCCACCCAATGGGAGGCATGGAGCACCGCACCAGCAGCAAGCGACGAAGGGCCCTGCCCTGGGCCGTGCTCGCGCTGTGGATCGGCCTGCTGGCCTTAACCGCCCCATTCGCGACAAAGCTCGGCGACGTACAGGTGAACCGGGCGGTCGACTACCTCCCGGCCAGCGCCGACTCCACGCAAGTCGCCAAGATCCAGGACCAGATGCCCGGCGGCGAGGCCACCTCGATCGTCGTGGTCTACCACCGCGACGGCGCCCTGACCGCGCAGGACAAGGCCGCGGCGACGGAGCAGATCGGCCGCATCGACCGCGGCTTCGAACTGACCGGCGCCCCCCGGGCCGTGACGTCCGACGACGGCTCGACGGTAATGTACCCGGTCAGCACCACCGCGCCCGGCCAGGACGACAAGAAGCGGGACGCCTTCGTCGCCGACGTGCGCGACATCGCCCGCAGCACGGACGGACTGACCGTGCAGGTGAGCGGCCCCGACGCCATCTCGACCGACGCGCGCGAGATGTACGGGTCCGTGGGCGGGCCCGTCCTCTACACCACGGTCGCGGTCGTGGCGATCCTGCTGATCCTCATCTACCGCAGCCCGTTCCTGTGGCTGGTGCCGCTGGCGGTCGCGGGAATCGCCGACTTCCTCTCCATGGGCGCCGCCTACGGACTCAACCGGATCTTCGACACGACCATCAGCAGCCAGAGCACCAGCGTCATGACGATCCTGGTCTTCGGCGCGGGAACCGACTACGCGCTGCTCATCGTGGCCCGCTACCGCGAGGAACTGCGCCGCATCGAGCACCCCTACGACGCCATGCGGGCGGCGCTGCGCGGCTGCGGCCCCGCCGTGCTCGCCTCGTCCGGGACCGTCGCCGCCGGCCTGTTCTGCCTGCTCTTCGCCGACCTCGGCAGCAGCCGCGGCATGGGCCCGCTGGGCGCCCTCGGTGTGCTGTGCGCGCTCGCCGCCATGATGACGCTGCTGCCGGCCGTCCTGGTCCTGCTCGGCCGCCGCGTGTTCTGGCCGTCGGTCCCGGCCTACGGATCGCGGCCCAAGGCCCGCCGCTCGCTGTTCGGTGCCATGGGCAGTTCGGCCGGGCGCCGGCCCGTGGCGGTGCTGCTGTGCGGCGCGGCCGTGCTCGGGGCGCTCGCCCTCGGCGTGCTGAACCTGCCCTCGCCGCTCAAGCAGGAGGACTCCTTCAAGGACAAGCCGGACTCCGTCGCCGCGATGCAGACCCTCGCCAAGGCGTTCCCCGAGCGCGGCAGCGAGCCCGTCGTCATCACCACGCGCACGGCGCAGACCGACGACGTGCTCGGGACCGTGCGCGACGTGGACGGGGTGACCAGCGCCGAGGCCGGCCGCACCGGCAACGGCTGGACCGAGGTCTCGGTCGTCACGGACTCGGTGTCGCAG
This sequence comes from Streptomyces sp. EDA2-14, assembly GCF_054963755.1. Lineage (NCBI taxonomy): Bacteria > Bacillati > Actinomycetota > Actinomycetes > Kitasatosporales > Streptomycetaceae > Streptomyces > Streptomyces sp. EDA2-14. The sequence continues at coordinate 36,165 of NZ_JBUEGE010000019.1, read as the reverse complement.
ACGGCGGGCGAGACCGCCACGATCAAGGCGCTGCGCTCCGCGCTCGACGGCAAGGACACCTACGTCGGCGGCCCCAGCGCGGAGCAGATGGACCTGCGGGAGACCAACGACCGTGACCGGCTCGTCGTCGTACCGATCGTGCTGATCGCCGTCCTGCTCATCCTGGTCGCCCTGCTGCGCAGCCTCGTCGCCCCGCTGATCCTGCTCGCCGCGGTCGTCGCGGTGTGGGGTGCGGCACTGGGCGTCGCGGGCCTGGTCTTCGAGCCGCTGTTCGGGTTCGGCGGCACCGACCCGGGTCTGTACCTGCTGTCCTTCGTCTTCCTCGTGGCGCTCGGCGTGGACTACGGCATCTTCCTGATGCACCGGATGCGCGAGGAGTCCCTGAACGGGGCGGACACCGCCGAGGCCGCGCTCACCGCCCTGCGCACGACCGGCGGCGTCATCGCCTCCGCGGGCCTCGTGCTCGCCGCCACGTTCGCCGTGCTGACCGCCATGCCGGTGGTGCAGCTGGTCGAGCTGGGCTTCGTGATCGCGGTGGGCGTGCTGCTCGACACCTTCCTGGTCCGCACCTACCTGGTGACGAGCGCCAGTGTGGCCCTGGGCCGCCGGGTCTGGTGGCCGGGCCCGTTGTCCAAGGCCCCTGCCGCGCCGGTGGCCGAGCGGGACCGGGACCTGACGCCCGCACCATGACCATCGTGACCGCAGACGGGCGCCCCCGGGTCTCCGGGGGCGCCCGTCCGACCGAGACGGACGGTACGGCCATGACCACGCCGACGCGGCACCAACTCACGCGCACCGACCTGCTGCTGGCCCTCACTCTGGCCCTGACCGCGGTCTTCGTGGTCCGGCTCGGGCGGGACGACGGACACCCCCTCGACCTGCTGGGCTGGACGCTCCTGCTGGCCGCGCACGTCCCGACCGTGTGGCGGCGCGCGGCGCCGATGCGGTCCTTCCTGGCCCTGATCGCCCTCCTCGTCCCCTACCACGCACTCGGCTACCACCACAGTGCCCTGATGGCCGTGTCGATGGTCGCGCTCTACACCGTCGCCGCCACGCAGACCGTGCCGCGCTCCCTCCTCGCGGGCACCGGAGTGGTCGGGGTGGTCGTCACGGTCAAGTTCGGGCAAGGGCTGACCGAGGGCACCGAGGCCCTGCGGGTGTCCGGCTGGATCGTGGCCTTCCTGGCGCTCGGGGCCTGCGTGCGTTACCACCGGCAGAACATCGCGGCGGCCGTCGAGCGGGCCGAGCGCGCCGAGCACTCCCGCGAGGAGGAGGTGGGCCGCCGCCTCGCCGAGGAACGGCTGCGCATCGCCCGCGATCTGCACGACCTGCTGGCCCACAGCATCACCCTCGTCGGTGTCCGCACCTCCGTCGCCGCGCATCTGCTGGCCAACGACCCCGAGCGCCTCGACCGCGCCGCCGTGGGCCGGGCCCTGGAGGACATCGCGGAGACCTGCCGGTCGGCCCGCGGCGAACTGCGCACCACGCTCGAGGTCCTCCGGCACGCCCCGGACGACGACCGTGCCCCGCTGCCAGGACTGGGCGCGCTCCCCGACCTGGTGGCCACGACCCGCGCCTCGGGCGCCCGCGTCACCCTGGACCTGCCCGAGTTGCGGGACGTACCCGCCGCCGTGGGCGCGGCCGCGTACCGCATCGTCCAGGAGTCCCTGACCAACGCCGTGCGGCACGGCGGCCCGCGCCCGTCCGTCCGGGTGCTGGCCCACGAGGCCGAGAGCGCCCTGCACGTCGAGGTGACCAACCGCTCCGAAGGGCCGCTGCGCCCCTCGTCGCAGCCCGCGGGCTTCGGCCTCATCGGCCTGCGGGAGCAGGCGCGCAGCGTGGGCGGCACCTTGTCGGCCGGTCCCGAGGACGACCATGTCTTCGCGGTCCGCGCGCTGCTGCCGCTCGGCCCCGCCGGCCGGCGCCCCGCCATGGCCGGCGCCGGCGCGTCCGTTACGGAAGAAGGAATCCGATGACCCCGCCCATCCGTGTCCTGCTCGCCGACGACCAGGCCCTCGTGCGGGCCGCCTTCGCCATGCTCGTCTCATCGGCCCCCGACATGGAGGTGGTCGGCGAGGCCGCGTCCGGGCGCACAGCCGTCGAACTGGCCCGCACCACCAGGGCCGACCTCGTCGTCATGGACGTCCGCATGCCCGACCTCGACGGCATCGAGGCCACCCGGCTGCTCGCCGCCGACGAGGACCTCGCCGGGGTGAAGGTCCTGATGCTGACGACGTACGACACCGACGAGCACGTCGTCGAGGCGCTGCGCGCGGGCGCCTCCGGGTTCCTCGTGAAGGACACCAGGCCCGCCGAACTCCTCGACGCCATCCGGACGGTGGCCGAGGGCGAGGCCCTGCTGTCGCCGGGGCCGACCGCCCGCCTGATCGACCAGGTGCTGCGCGCACCGGCCGGAGGACTGGGAACGGCCGTCCCCGACCGGCTGGACGCGCTGACCGACCGCGAGCGCGGGGTACTCGCCCTGGTGGCACGCGGCCTGAACAACACGGCGATCGCCGACCATCTCGGCCTGAGCCCGCTGACCGTCAAGACGCACGTCAGCCGGACAATGGGCAAGCTGGACGCGCGCGACCGGGCCCAACTGGTCATCGTGGCCTACGAGTCGGGTCTCGTCCGCCCGAGGGCCGGGGACGACGTGGCCGGACGTCGCTGACGGCTGTGTCCCACACCGGCCCGAGGGGGTGTGGGACACAGCCGTCGGCGACGTCCGGTTCAGGAGGACTCGGAGGCCGATGAGCCGACCAGCCCCCGCTGCTCCCCGGCGGGCGACGCCGGTGAAGCGCCCTTCCCCGTCCGCGAGTTGAGGTAGGCACGGAACCTGCGCTCGATCGGATCCTCGTAGTAGCGGTGCACCAGCCAGCCGACGACGATCGAGATCACGAGACCGACCGCTCCCCACAGCCAGTGCGCGTTCACCGGCGTCACCGGGTCGAGGAAGAAGTCCACCATGTCTTTGTCCGGGTACACCATCGCGGCGATGGTGAAGATCACCGTGAAGTGGAACAGATAGATCCCCATGGAGATCTTGCCGAGCGCCACCAGCGAAGGCCGCGCGTACAGGGAGGAGCGCCCGTCCAGTTCGCGCTGGGTGTAGGCCGCGAGCAGCAGCGCGTACAGCGGAGCCATCACCAGGTCCAGCGGGTCGTGCGGCACCGCGCTGCGCACCGGGGCGCCGGCCATGGCCCACAGCACGCCGAGGGCGACGGCCATCACCGCGACGACCTGGCCGACGGTGAACCGGACGCGCAGGCCGCGCCGCATGGCCGCGGCCATCAGGACGCCGAAGAGGAACTCCTGGATGCGGCCCAGTGGGGAGTAGATGCCGAAGGTCAGCCCCGCGGCGTCGTCGAGAGCGAGCGGCTCGCTGGGCGGGTAGGCGATCCACAGCACGATCCGCAGGGCCCAGCCGTACGCCAGGACCGCCACCGCGAGCCAGGCCAGCTGCCGCAGCGTACGGCGCAGGAAGTAGCGGCCGACCCACAGGAAGATGGCGTAGAAGAACACCACGCACGACAGCATCCACGTGACCGGGTTGGTCGTCTCCAGGACGACGCCGGGTATCCACGCCTGGACGAAGAACAGGCTGGCCAGGGCTGCGCCGATCATGTGGCCCGCATCGGTGCCGGGCGCCGCGAGGGCGAAGCCGAGCGGCAGCGCGAGGGCGATCACCAGGGTGGGCCAGATCCGCGCCATCCGCCGGCTCATGAACCAGCCCCAGGTGTCGTTGCCCCGGAAGCTCCAGGTCAGCGCGAAGCCGGACAGGACGAGGAAGAACGTGCCGCCGGACCCCGCGAGTTCGAGGACCTCGTTCACGTGCGGGACCGGCAGCATCACCGCGAGGTGGGAGATGAAGACGGTGATGGACATCAGGAACCGCAGGCCCGTGAGTGAACGGACGTTCCGCAACGGCGGGGGTTCCAGCTCTACGGTGCCGGTCTCGGCCATAGTCGCCTCACTGAATGAACGGTGAAATGGGTAAGGGGTGGTGCGGGGTTCAGTCGATGCCGCGGACGATGTGCTGCTCACCGGGTTCCTCTTCGACCCCGGCGAGTCCCAGCGGCGGTGCCGCCATCCGGTCCGCGCCGGACAGTTGGTCCTCCGGTTCCTCCTTCATGACTCCTCCAGACGTCGGTCGGCCCTGCGGGCGGGTGTGGCCTAGCGCCGTGCCGCGGCGCTCAGGGCCGCCGCGCGGTCGGTGCGTTCCCACGTGAAGTCGGGCAGTTCGCGGCCGAAGTGGCCGTAGGCGGCGGTCTGCGCGTAGATCGGGCGCAGCAGGTCGAGGTCGCGCACGATCGCGGCCGGGCGCAGGTCGAAGACATCGGAGACGGCCCGCTGGATGACGGGGACGTCGACGGTCTCGGTGCCGAAGGTCTCCACGAACAGGCCGACCGGCTCGGCCTTGCCGATCGCGTAGGCGACCTGGACCTCGCAGCGCCGCGCGAGGCCGGCGGCCACGACGTTCTTGGCGACCCAGCGCATCGCGTACGCCGCCGAACGGTCGACCTTGGAGGGGTCCTTGCCCGAGAAGGCACCGCCACCGTGCCGGGCGTAACCGCCGTACGTGTCGATGATGATCTTCCGGCCGGTCAGCCCCGCGTCACCCATCGGGCCGCCGATCTCGAACCGGCCGGTCGGGTTCACCAGGAGCCGGTAGCCGTCGGTCTCCAACTTGATTCCCTCCTCGGCCAGTTGGGCCAGGACGTGCTCGACCACGTACTCCCGGATGTCGGGGGTGAGCAGAGAATCCAGGTCGATGTCCGCGGCGTGCTGGGAGGAGACCACGACCGTGTCCAGACGCACCGCCCGGTCGCCGTCGTACTCGACGGTGACCTGCGTCTTGCCGTCCGGGCGCAGGTAGGGCACCGTGCCGTCCTTGCGGACCTCGGTGAGCCGGCGTGCCAGACGGTGGGCGAGATGGATCGGCAGCGGCATCAGCTCCGGCGTCTCGTCGGTCGCGTAGCCGAACATCAACCCCTGGTCGCCCGCGCCCTGTTGGGCCAGATCGTCGTCCGCGGCGTCGACGCGCTTCTCGTATGCGGTGTCGACGCCCTGCGCGATGTCCGGGGACTGCCCGCCGATCGAGACGGAGACACCGCAGGACGCCCCGTCGAAGCCCTTGGCGGACGAGTCGTAGCCGATGTCCAGGACCGCCTCGCGCACCAGGGTGGGGACGTCGGCGTAGGCAGACGTGGTGACCTCGCCCGCGACATGGACCTGCCCTGTGGTGATCAGTGTCTCGACGGCGACCCGCGCCGTGGGGTCCTGCGCCAGCAGGGCGTCGAGGATCGTGTCGCTGATCCGGTCAGCGATCTTGTCCGGGTGACCCTCGGTCACCGACTCGGACGTGAACAGTCGTTTGGCCATGGTGTGCTCCGTAGGCAAGGAGTGGCGGAAGGAGGACGAGGGGGTGTCAGGTGTGTCAGGTGTCCGAGTAGAAGCGCGCCCACAGGTCGGCCTCGGTACGGGAGAGGGGGACGGGCGGCGCGAGCCGTTCGGGGTGTCCGGCGGGCGGCTCGTCGAGCAGCGGCCGCGGCGGCTCGGCCACCGGGTGGTCCTCCTGCGCGGGCAGCGGGCCCACGTACATGGAGCCCGCTGCCTGCAGCCCGTTCCACAAGAACCGCACGAGCCGCTGTCCCTGTCCGACGGCCCCTCTGATCAGCAGCACGAAGGGCCGGGGCGGCCCGTCACTCGGGGATGATGACTTCACGGACACTGCTCGCGGTGCCCGCGGGGACCGTCGGCGCGAGGTAGCTCATCTCCTCGGGTGCCTCGTCGAGGAGCCACGCGGACATGGACTTGAGCTCGGGGATGCCGGGGAACATGAACCGCCGGTTCTTGTCCTCGATGCCGATGCCGCGCAGGATGCCCGGCGACGCCTCAATGGCCTTCATCAGCCGGCGCCCGGCGACGGCGGCCTGCAACTCGCCCCGGTCGACGGCTTCGCACAGGCTGACCATCTCGTCGAAGACGGCCTTGTACGCGGGCTGGTCGGGCAGCAGCAGGCCCGGGTACGGCACGTCCTCCATGTCCCGGAACACCTGGTCGTCACCGCTGTCCCGGAAGCGCTCGATGAACCGGTCGAAGCGCAGGTTGATCGGCACCTCGGCGGCGGCCCACACCCGGTAGACCGCGTTCCACAGCTCGTAGTCGGAGAACGAGATGAACGAGGCGTTGACCAGCTGGTCGTTGTACTTGATCAGGCCCTTCTGCAGGGTGTCGACGTAACGGAAGCGCTCGACGTCGAAGTCGTCCTCGCGCAGCGCGTCGAGCAGCCGCCAGGCGAAGGCGTTGATCAGCTCGGTGGTGTTGGTCAGGCCGCGCGAGTAGAGCGGGTCGAGGAACCCGGCCGCGTGCGACATGAGGCACCAGCGGTGCCCGACGGTCTCCTTGGAGGAGTACTGGAGGCGGCCGGTCGACACCCAGGGGCGGACGGTGACGGCATCGGCGAAGATCCGCTCGACCGCCGGGAACCGCTTGATGAACGAGCGGAACTCGTCCTCCGGGCTCACCCCCTCCTGCTTGGGGTAGCGGCGCTCGTCGTAGGTGAGGCCGACGCTCACCAGCGGGTTCTTCGAGCGGGGTTCGTTGTTGAACGGGATGGACCAGATCCAGCCCCGTTCGAACATGTGGTGCATGGTGCCCTGGACCCAGGGGATCGGCGGCAGGTCCTCCGGCTCCATGCGCAGCACGTCGTCGGTCGGCTTCACGCCGATCATGTGGGTGAACAGGGACCGGGAGTGGTGCTTGAGCGCGTCCGGTCCCTCGCGCAGTCCGAGCTTGTCGGCGACCGGGGAGCGGAAGCCGCTGCCGTCGACCAGGAACCGGGCGGTGTACCGCTCGCCGTTCGCGTCCTGGACGGCCACCTCGTCGTCGCCGAGGTCGATGTCGGCGACGCGGAAGCCCTGGCGCACGGCGCAGCCGTACTGGATGGCGGTGTGGAAGAGGAAGGCGTCGGTGTCCTGCCGGAAGAGGTGTCCGGTCTGCAGTGCCTTGGAGGGCGGGCTGAACTGGTTGACCTCGCGGGGGTCGGGCTCCTCCCCCTCCTTGTGCAGCATGAAGCCGAAGTGCTTCTTGACGCCGGAGGTCGGGCCGATGTTCTCCAGGCCCCCCTCGTAGGAGGTCAGGTACTCCAGCTCGGGGATGCCGTACCGCTCGGCGAGCTGCCGGTAGCCCTTGAGGGTGTAGAGCGTCGTCGACTCGCCGACGGCGAACTTGGGGTGCACGGCGGCGTCGATGAGCAGCACGCGCACGTCGTGGCGGGCCAGGATGGCGCCGAGGACGGTGCCGGCGCTGCCCGCGCCGAGAATGATGACGTCGAAGTCCTGCTGGGCCTCACCCGTGTGCGTCATGTCGGTCTCTTCCTCACTTGTCGTCGCCGGTCGGGGACTGCGGTGCGGTGATCTGGGCGATGACCTCGCCGGTGTCGAAGACGTTCCAGTCGCGCCGGACCAGGCCGTCGTGGACCTCCCAGACCACGATTCCGGAGACGTGGATCCGGTTGCCGGACGCCGGGACGCCCCGGTAGGTGCCCGTGTGCCGGGCGGTGGTGGTGTAGTGGGTGACCACGTGCACCCCGTCGGTCACCACCAGGTCGAGGTCGACCTCGATGTCGGAGAAGGCACTGTGCACTCCGCGCACGCTGCGCCGGGGCCCTTCGGGGCCGACCTGCTTGCCGTTGAGCACGAAGTCGGGCGCGAAGATCTGGTCCGCGATGCTCACGTCGCCGCCCGCCCACGCGGTGCCGAACCAGGTCTCGGCGAGCCGCGCGTGCTCCGTCACGACGGCCGCGGCCGTCACTTCTTGAACCCCGAGACGACGACGAAGGTGCCCAGCATCAGGAAGCTGCCCTCGGCGTCCCGGCGCAGGATCTCCTCGCCCCACGCACGGGCCGCGTCCGCGTCGACGACGCCCTGCGCCCCCGCCATGTCCGCGGCCTTGCCGACCCAGGTCAGCGCGTGCGCGGCGGCCAGGCTGGTGAGCGCGACCGGCTGCAGGCGCAGCGTGATGTCGACGGCACCGGCCGCGGCGAGCAGGCCACGCAGCCGGCGTGCCACCCACGGGTTGGGCACGTGGTCGCCCCACCAGTTCATGATGGTGCGGGTCAGCTCACGGTCGGCGAGGTCTGGCGCCCACAGGCCGTGGTCCGGGTCCGTGATCAGCACCTGGCCGCCGGGCTTGACCACGCGCAGCATCTCGGCGACGGCGGCGGCGGGGTCCGGCACGTGCTCGATCACCCGCTCGGCGCGGGCCGCGTCGAACGTGTTGTCCGCGAACGGCAGCGCGCCCGCCTGGCCGTGCAGGAACTCGACCGGGGCGGCGCCGGGCCCGGCGGGACGCGCCTGCGCGATGAGCTCCTCACTGGAGTCGAGGCCGACGACCCGGCCGGTGGGGCCGACGCGCTCGGCGATCGCCCGCACGTCGTTGCCCGTGCCGCAGCCGACGTCGAGCACGTGGCTGCCCGCGGACACCTTCAGCAGCTCGTCGAGCTCCGTCTTCGCCGACGCCAGCTCGATGGCCGCCTGGTCGAGGAACTGCTTTGCCGCATCTGCCTTCTGCCAGACGTCAGCGGGCCTGACCTGGCCGGTAACGGTTGTCATCGATCGGCTCTCCCGGGGATGAGTCATGGGTCTACCCGTCGCTCCGACGGGAACTGACGGTCTGTCACTTGGCGTGCGGGGCACGGCTGCAAGGACACGCCGAAGCTACGGAGAGCCGATTAAGCGCCGCGAAAGCAGCGCGATGGACGGGCGTGAACCGCCCGGGGCACGGGTCAGCGCGCCACGGCGGGCAGGTGCGGTGCGAGGGTGTCGGTGACCGCGCCGGCGACCGCGGTGATGTGCCGGTCGAGGTAGAAGTGCCCGCCCTGATACGTGCGCAGCGCGAAGGCGCCGTCCGTGTGGGCGCGCCAGGCCGCCGAGTCGGCCGGGGAGACGATGGGGTCCTCGGTGCCGGCCAGGGCTGTCAGCGGGCAGGAGATCCGGGCACCGGGCCGCGGCCGGTAGCACGCCACGGCCCGGTAGTCGGCCCGGACCGCCGCCAGCGGTGGGCGGCCGGTCCCGCCGAGGGCGCTCAGCTCGGCGAGCAGGGTCCGGTCGTCGGCCAGGTGGACCGTCGGCGGCCTGAACACGGACGGGGCGCTCACCGCGGAGGCGAACAGGTGCACCGGGCCCGGTCCGCCGGTCGCCTCCAGGCGCCGGGCGACCTCGAAGGCGACCAGGGCGCCGAGGCTGTGCCCAAAGAAGGCGAAGCGGCCGCCGACCAGGGGACGCAACGCCTCGGCCGCCGCGTCCGCGAGCTGTTCGACGCTCTCCAACGGCGCTTCCGTCCGCCGCTCTTGACGTCCCGGATACTGCACTGCGAGGGTCTCCACATCCGGCGCCAGGGCAATCGCCAGGGGCCGGAAATAGCTGGCAGACCCACCGGCGAACGGGAAACACACCAGGCGGAATTCGCCACCGGGAGCGGCGACGATCCTTCTCAGCCAGGGGTTTTCCTCACGAGCGGGCATCGTCATCGCATTACCTCCGCATAAGGCGGGTGTGCCCGCCGGGGTCATGGGACGTGTCCCGCTCAGAGTAGAGATCACGCGCCACGCGGCCCACACGCGAAGGCGTGGCTTGATCTCGACTCACGGTCCGGCTTTATTTTTTCTTTAAGTTTCCGAGGGGCCCGGGCGGCACCCAACTGCCCTGCGACAATGCCAGGTTCGTATTGCACGCCGTCGTGCGTCGGGGTTGGATCGCCGGCATGTCTTTGCGCCCATCTCTGCTGTCCTTGCGCATTACCGCCGCAATCCAGTCCGTGCTGATGCTCGTTCAGACCGCCTTGGCAGGAGGTTTCCTGGGCGGCCACTTCGACATGCTGGCCATCCACGGAACGCTCGGCCGCGGCATCGTCGTGGTCGCCCTCCTGATGGCGGTCGCCGCCTTCTTCGTACGACGTGCGGGCGGGCCCAAGTCGGTTCTCCCCGCCTCGATCGTCGTGCTCCTGGCGCTCGTGGGCCAGATGATGCTCGGCCTCAACCGCAGCGTCGCCGCCCACGTCCTGCTCGGCGTCGTCCTCGTTTCCGCCGTCGCGGTGCTGTCCCAGCGCGCGATGACCACACCGCTGCCCGCCAAGGCCCCCGCCTCCGGCTCCGCCCGGAGCGAGGCCGTGCAGCCGGAGCCGGTCAAGTGAGGCGGCGCGCGCTGCTGGGCGCGGGCGGTGCGGCGCTCGGCGTCGGCGCCCTGACCGCGGCCGGCTGGCCGGCGCTGAGCGACTACGTGCGCGAGGGCCGCCCCGGAAAGGTGCTGGCCAGCGAGGCCGAGCTGCCGCCCGCCTTCCGGACGCCCCTGCCGGTCCCCGAGGTCCTGAAGCCGGTGTCGACGAGCGGCACCACCGACACGTACGAGATCACCCAGCGCCACGCCGAACTGGAGATTCTGCCCGGCCTGCGCACCAAGGCGTGGACGTACGGGGGCACCTTCCCGGGGCCGACGATCGTCTCGCGCTCGGGGCGCCGCACCGTGGTGCGCCACCGCAACGAGCTCGACCGCCCCTCCGTCGTCCACCTGCACGGCGGCCACACCCCGGCGTCCAGTGACGGCTATCCGACGTCTCTGATCCTGCCGGCCGACGGCTCGTACGACATGCGCCGTGTCCACCAGGACATGAGCGGCGGCACGCACGGCATGACGATGGACCACGGTGCGATGGACCTCACCGAGGGCACGCGCACGTACACGTATCCCTTCAAGCAGCGCGCCGCGACGCTCTGGTACCACGACCACCGCATGAGCTACACGGGTGTCGCCGTCTGGATGGGGCTCGCCGGGTTCCACCTCGTGCACGACGACGAGGAGGACCGGCTGCCGCTGCCGCGCGGCGACCGGGACATCCCACTGATGATCACGGACCGCTCGTTCGCCGCGGACGGATCGTTCCGGTACCCATGGCTGGACAGCAAGTTGCGCACCCCGGGGGTCACCGACGCCTACATGAACGGGGTGCTCGGTGACGTCGTCCTGGTGAACGGCGCCCCCTGGCCGGTGCACGAGGTGGACCGGCTGCGCTACCGGCTGCGCTTCCTCAACGGCTCCAACGCCCGCCCGTACAAACTGGAGTTGGACCCGCAGCCGGAGGGCGGCGGCGGTTTCGTGCAGATCGGCAGCGACGGCGGCCTGCTCGACGCGCCCCGCCGGCACGACGCGCTGGAGATCGCCCCGGCCGAACGATTCGACGTCGTGGTCGACTTCTCCCGCTACCGGCCGGGCACCCGGGTCCGCCTGGTCAACCGCTTCGGGGACGGCTCCACTGCGCAGGTCATGCGCTTCGACGTCGGCTCCGGATCCCCGCGGGACGACACGGCGGTGCCGCGGAAGCTGAGCGAGGTGGCCCGGCTCGACCCGGGCCGCGCCGCGGTCACCCGCGACTTCCACTTCCGCGGCTCCAGCGCGGGCTGGACGATCAACGGCAAGGAGTACGAGCCCGGGCGCGCGCTGGCCCGGCCCCGTCTCGGGCAGGTGGAGGTGTGGCGGTTCACCACCAACTTCCACCACCCCGTCCATCTGCACCTCGACCACTTCCAGGTGGTGTCACGCAACAACCGTGACATCGGAGCGTTCGACCACGGCTGGAAGGACACGGTGGACCTGCGCCCGGCCGAGGCCGTCGAGGTGGTCACCCGGTTCACGGACTACGCGGGCGCCTTCATGATCCACTGTCACAACCTGGAGCACGAGGACATGGCCATGATGGGCGACTTCGTCACCGAGTAGCGCCCCACCCCACCGCACCGCTCCCGCCGTCAGGAGGCGCCGCCACCCATGTCCGGGACCACACGGGAACGCATTCTCGACGCGGCGGCCGGCGTCCTGCGGGACGCGGGCTCGCACCGGGCGACCACCAAGGAGATCGCGGCCGCGGCGGGCTGCTCGGAGGCCCTGCTCTACAAGCACTTCGCGAGCAAGGCGGAGCTGTTCGCCACGGTCCTCGCGGAGCGCGTTCCCCTGGATCCACCGCCCCGTCCCGGCCCGCCACTGCCCTCGGCGGGCCGGGGCGACCTGCGGGAGAACCTGTGCGCCCTGGCTCTCGCCGCCCTGGCCCACTACGAGGCCAACCTCCGGGCCCTGGCCGCCTTCCACGCCGACCCGGCGCTCCTGGAGCGCTCCGGCCCGCCGGTCGCGACCACGGACGGAGCCGGAACGGTGGCCGGGTATCTCCGCGCCGAACAGCGCCTGGGCCGGATCGCCGCAACGGCCGATCCCGAGGCCCTCGCCGCCCTGCTGCTCGGCGCGTGCCTGCGTGAGGTCTTCCGCGCCGCGTTCGCGCCCGCCCGGGGCGGCCCGCAGGGGCACGCCGCCCGGCTCGTGGACGCGCTGCTGCCCGCCCTGAGCCTGGATCAGCCCACTTTTTCGGGCACTTGACGCCCGCTTCACGCCCGCCCGGTGAGATGTGGGCGACCACCATGAGCGGGCGCGGCTGTCGCCCTGTCGAGGCGAGGAGCCCATGCGAGCACCCGAGGCGGAGACGGCTCAGCCGGGCTTGACATTGTCCCGGATGCGCCCGAGCAGCTCGCCCAGCTTGGCCACATCGGCATTGCTGAGCCCCTCCAGCATCCGCTCCTGGCTGCGCAGGGCGACGGACTCGATCTCCACGTACCGGCTGCTCCCCTCATCGGTGAGCTCCACCACCGCCGCCCGGCGGTCGACGCCGTCCCGCGTACGGACGATGAGGCCGCGCCGCTCCATCGTCTCCAGGTGCCGCGACAGCGTGGGGCCCTCGATGCTCAGATACTTCGCGAGGGTGCGCTGGATCATCGGCCCCTCCAGGGTGAGCGTCGCCAGGATGGTCCAGGCGGCGAAGCTCGCCCCCGACCTGCTCAACTCCTCCTCGAAGAACGCGCGCGACTCCTTTGCGGCGAGCCGCAGCTTCGGCGCGATGCTCTTGCGCAGCCATGTGGGCCCGTCGTCCGCCGCCGTCCGGGCGTCCGGGGTTTCCTGCTCCGGCACTCGTACCTCCGCTCGTTGCCTGGTCACAGCGAGTATCTCCCGTCACCGAACCGGCCACTCCGGAACCGGTTGACCGCTCCAAAATTAATTCGTTAGGGTACTAATCATTTTCGCGACCGGCAACCAACGGGAGCCTCCTGTGAGTGAGCTCAGCACCGGTACCGCGGCCCCGGCCGACAGCGCCAGCACCCCCGACACCGCGCCGCCACCGACGCGACGTGCCTGGCTGGGGCTGGCCGTCATCCTCCTGGCCGCCTTCATGGAACTGCTCGACGTCACCGTGGTCACGGTGGCGACCCCCGAGATCCAGAACTCGTTCCACACCAGCTACGCCCAGGTCCAGTGGATCCTGGCCGGCTATCAACTGACCTTCGCCGCGGGCCTGGTGGCGGGCGGGCGGCTCGGTGACATCTTCGGCTGCCGCCGGATCTTCGTCTGGGGCGTGCTCTCCTTCGCCGCCGCGTCCCTACTGTGCGGCACCGCCACCAGCGGCACCCAGATCGTCCTCTTCCGGCTGTTGCAGGGACTGGCCGCGGCCCTCATGTTCCCGCAGGTTCAGGCGATCATCCATGTCACGTTCACCGGCAGACACCGGGCAGCCGCCTTCGGCGCCCTCGGCGGTGTCACCGGACTCGCCGGCATCACGGGCCCGCTGCTCGGCGGCGCACTCGTCGAGGGGGACCTGCTCGGCTCCGGGTGGCGGATGATCTTCCTGATCAACATACCCGTGGGCGTGCTCGCCGCGGTCGGCGCGCTGCTCCTGGTCCCCGAGCGGCGCTCCGCCCAGCGCCCCCGCCTCGACCCGGTGGGCACGGTGCTCGGATCGGCCGCCGTCGCCCTGGTCGTCTTCCCGCTGATCCAGGGCCGCGACGCCGGCTGGGCGTGGTGGATCTGGACCCTGCTCGCCCTCGCGGTGCCCGCGGTCGGCCTCTTCCTGTGGCACCAGCGCGCGCTGGAGAAGCGGGGCGGATGGCCGGTGGTGGACCTGGGACTGTTCCGGGGCGGCTCCTTCGGGACCGGCCTCGTGATCCAGTTCTTCAGCTTCGCCGGCATCTCGGCGTTCTTCCTCGTCCTCGCCGTCGAACTCCAGGCGGGCTACCAGTGGTCCGCACTGCGCACCGGACTCGCCTTCCTGCCCATCGCCGTGGGCACCGGCCTGGCCTCCGGGATCGCCATCCCGCTGATGCCCCGGCTCGGCAAACGGGTCGTCCAGGCCGGCGCCGTCGTGATGGCCGTCGGCATGGTGGCCCTCATGCTCACGCTGCACGCCTGGCCGACCGACCTCTCGGTGTGGCGGCTCACGCCCGCGGGGCTCGTGGTGGGACTCGGGCTCGGGCTCATCGTGACCACCGTCAACGACGTGGTGCTCGCCGAGGCGCAGGGCCCGAGCGCGGGGTCGGCGGCCGGGGTGAAGGCGATGGTGGGGCAGTCGGGGAACGCGGTGGGTGTCGCCGTGCTCGGTGCCCTCTTCTTCGGTCTGCTCAGCGGCCATGCGGGCGCCGCCACGAACGCCGAACTCCCGGCATTCCGTGCCGAGTTGAAGCACCTGGCGGTGTCCGCACCGGCCGCCACCGCCCTGGAGCGGTCACTGACCGAGTGCTTCGCCGACCAGGCGCGGGCCGACGACCACTCCGCACCCCCGCCGAGCTGCCGGACGCTCGCCGACCGGGCGCGCACCGCGGGCGACCCGGCCGTGCCGCGCCTGGTCGACACGACCCTGAACACCGCGCGCCAGCAGCACTTCTCGGACTCCCTGCGCACGAGCCTCGGGTACGAGGTGGCGGTCTACTCCCTGGTCTTCCTGCTCGTGTTCCTGCTCCCGCTGCGCCGCATCAGCCCCGGCTCCCGGCGTTGAGTCACCTGTTCAGCCATCAGTTCCAGTCACCCGTTCCCATGTCAGTCACGGAAGGACACATGTGTGATGGACACCCGACAGCGCACGGACCTCACCGGCAAGGTCGCCCTGATCACCGGCGGCAGCTCGGGGATCGGCGCCGCCACCGCCCAACTGCTGGCCCGTGAGGGCGCGGCGGTGGTGGTCAACTACCGGTCCAACGAGGCCGCCGCGTACCAGGTCGTCGAGAACATCAGGGCCGAGGGCGGCACCGCCGTGGCACTCCAGGCCGACGTGACCCGGGCCGAGGAGGTCGACCGCATGGCCGCCGTGGCCCGGGAGGAGGTCGGGCCCGTCGACATCCTGATCGCCAACGCGGCCGGCGTCGACAATCGGGCCGCACGACCGGGGCCGCTGCTCAAGGCCCCGCGCGAACAGGCTCTCCATGTGGTCGAGGCGCAGTTGAACGCCTTCCTCAACCCCGTGCACGCCCTGGTCCCCGGCATGGTGGAGCGCGGGGGCGGCGCCGTGGTGGCCGTCGGCGCCTCCCTGTCCCGGCGCTCGCCCGAGGGGTTCGGCGCGCTGTCGATGTCGAAGGCGGCCCTGGAGGCGGCGGCCAGGACACTGGCCCGCGAGGTCGGTCCCGAGGGCGTCCGGGTCAATCTCGTCGCCCCGGGACTGATCCTCAGCTCGCTGGCCTCACACGTGCCCGAGAAGGTACGGACGGACAACGCGAACAGAACCGCCGTCAAACGCAATGGGACGCCTTTGGACGTTGCCGAATCCATCGCCTTCCTCGTCTCCGAGCGCTCCTCCTATCTCACCGGTGGCTACTTCCTGGTCGACGGTGGCACGGCAATGCTCTGAGCGACCCCGAAAAGTAACCGGTAGCCAGGGCCGAGCCCTGGCTACCGGCACGTAGCGTCACATTCCGCGGTTCGGCGGGGCAGCAGATTCGTCCGAAGGGTTGAGTTCCGGACGACTCCCCCGTGATAGCTTCATCGCACGGAATAGCGGGGGCCAGAACTTCGCAAAGTCCCACTCGGCGACAACCGAGTCGGACTTTATCATTCCGCTTCTCACCCCTGTTGCGCACCCATCTTCTGCCCTGCCGCAGAAAAGGAGGGACATCATGGTGGTGGATCAAGCCGCCGAATTCAGAGAACAGAACACAGAGGTCATCGACCAGCGGGAACTGCGCGCCATATTCGGTCGTTTCGCGACCGGCGTGACGGTCATTACGGCGAATTACTCCGGAGAGCTCTTCGGAATGACCGTGAACTCCTTCGCCTCGCTCTCCCTCGACCCCCCGCTCGCACTCTTCTGCCTGCGCGACTCCTCCTCGTTCCGCGCGGCCCTCGACGTCGGGTCATCGTTCACCGTCAACATCCTCTCCGAGGAGCAGCGGGACATCGCGGCCCTGTTCGCCTCGGGCGTCGACCGCTTCCTCAAGGTCAACTCGCTGCCCGGCCGCGGCGGCAGCCCCGTGCTCACCGAGTCCCTCGCCTACGTCACGTGCGAGGTGACCCAGCACGTGCCCGGCGGCGACCACGTGATCATCATCGGGAAGGCCGTCGACATCGGGCTGCTGAGGCGCGACGGACGGCCACTCGGATTCTTCGCCGGCGCCATGCAGAAACTGCAGCCGTACCAGTAAAAGCCCGGCCCACATCGACACTCGGGGGAGTCACACCGTGCGTTTCAAGTTGCTCGGGCAATTGCAGGTACACGATGGGGACCGGATCCTCACTCCGCAGGCACACAAATTGCGGGTGCTGCTCGCGGCACTCCTGGTCAACCACCACCGAGTTCTCTCGACAGAGTCGCTCATCGACGAACTCTGGCCGCAGGGACCGCCCCGCACGGCACTGCAGGCCTTGCGCGTATACATATCCCAGATCCGAAAAATACTGCAGCAGAGCAGCGCACGGGGTAATCTCTTTCTCGTCGGGGAACCCCCGGGCTACTACCTCTCGATCGACGACGGAATGCTCGATGTCGTCGAATTCGACCGGCACCGGGAAAGCGCGATCGCCGCTCTGGACGAACAGGACGAGGAAACCGCGCTCCGGCACTTCTCGAAAGCCTCCGCGCTCTGGCGCAGCGCACCGCTGGTCGGTCTGCGCGAAGGCACCCTGCTGCAGAGCGCGGCGTCCCGCCTCGAAGAGTCGTGGATCGGCGTCGAGGAGGGCCGCATCTCGCTCGAGGTGCGGCTCGGCAGACGGCGTGGCGAGGCCATCGCGCGGCTGCGCGAACTGGTCGCCGCCAACCCGTACAACGAGCGCCTGCACGCACTGCTGATGGTCGCGCTGTTCCTGTCCGGGCGCAGCGGCGAGGCCCTGGAGGTGTACCGCACCACCCGGCAGTGCCTGGTGGACGAACTCGGCATCGAGCCGGGGGACGACCTCCGCCTGATCCACCGGATCGTGCTCGACTCGGACCGGGCCGCCCTGGACCGGGTCGGCATGTGGACGGCTTAGGGCCCTTCTGAAGGCTCTCGCCGGCTCCGACCCCACACACCACGCCTCACGAACGTAGAGTCACCCAACCCGAAGGGACCTGACATGAGCACGTCCAATCTGACCACGCCCACGCACTTCACCGGGGACGACGCGGCCCTCGACGACGCGTTCGACATCATGCTGGTCGGCTGGTCGTTCATGCGCAGCAAGCTGCTGATGACGGCTCTGGACATGGGCCTGTTCGAGACCCTCGCCAAGGAACCCGGCACCGCCGAACACATAGCGGGCCGTCTCGGACTGCACCAGCGCGGTGTGCCGGACTTCCTCGACTCGCTCACCGCCCTCGGCCTGCTCACCCGGGACGACGAGGGTGTCTACCGCAACGGCCCGGCCACCGGCCGCAACCTGATCCCCGGTCAGCCCGGTTACGTGGGTGGCTTCCTGAAGATGACCACGGAGTTCATGGGGGCCGGCTGGGAGACCCTGGCCGAGATGCTGCACACCGGCGCCGCGCACGGGCAGGACTCCAGCAAGGTGCCCTTCGCGCAGATCTTCCGCGACCCGCAGCGGCTGCGGCAGTTCCTCAGCGCGATGGACAGCCTCAACAGCGCGATCGGCCCCGAGCTCGCCCGCCGGTACGACTGGTCCCAGCACACCTCCTTCGTCGACGTCGGCGGCGCCCGCGGCAACCTCGCCGACACCCTGCTGCTCGCCCACCCGCACCTGACCGGCGGTGTCTTCGACCGTCCCGTGATGAAGCCGTTCCTGGAGGAACTGGCCGCCGACCGGGGCGTGGCCGCGGACCGGATCACCTTCCACGGCGGCGACTTCTACCAGGACAAGATCCCGGGCGCGGACGTCGTCATCTTCGGCAACGTCCTGCACGACACCCCCGTCGCCACCCGCAAGGACCTCATCGCCCAGGCCGCCGCGCACATCCCGGCCGGCGGCGCCGTGATCGTCTACGACCCGATGATCGACGACGACCGCCGCGACGCGGACACCCTGCTGATGAGCCTGACGATGATGATGCAGTCCCCCGCAGGCAACGAGTACACCGCGGCCGAGTGCCGGGCCTGGATGGAAGAGGCGGGCCTGGAGGTCGAGCACGTACTGCAACTGCCCGCGCACGCCACGGCCGTTGTGGGCCGTAAGCGCGCCTGACCGCACGCATCCGCGACGGCCGGCCGGCGCCCCTTCCCGGCCGGCCGTCGTCATGCCCGGACCGTTGCGCGGACAGCCGTGCACAGAAATGGAGAGCACACCATGGCCAAGAGCCACGTGGACCTCACGATCATGCTGGTCAGCCACGACGGCTTCCGCAGGGACCTGCGCCGCCTGGAGACGGCCGCGGCGACCCGCACCGACGACCCGGCCGCCCGCAAGCGGATCGAGACCGGGTGGGAGATCTTCAAGACCCAGCTGCGCTTCCACCACGAGGGCGAGGACCGCGACCTGTGGCCGCGCATGGTCGAGGGTCTGGCGCACCGCCCCGAAACCCTGTCCACTCTGAAGGAGTTGGAGGCCGAGCACGAGCTCATCGATCCGTTGCTCGCCCGGATCGACACCGCCCTCGCCGACCCGCACACGCCCGCCGACCAGGTCGAGGGAGCCGTGGCGGAGTTCGCCGACAGCCTGGGGCGACACCTCGACCACGAGGAGAAGGACGGCCTGCCCTACGTCGCGGAGGCGCTCACGGCCCAGGAGTGGAAGGCCTTCACCGCGGACCAGCGCAACCAGCTGGGCCTGACCGGAGCCGCGGAGCTGTTCCCCTGGCTCCTCGACAACGCCACCGCCGAGAACGTGGAGCGCGTGAAATCCTTCATGCCGATGCCGATGCGGATGGCCCTCAAGAACCTCTGGACCCCCGCCTACCGAGCCCGCGACACCTGGACGGACTGAGGCTCTTACGACGGCTTAATCGCGCTGTGCCACGGTGAACGGGCCGCCGCGGACCGGAGATCCGGTGCGCGGCGGCCCTTCTGTCGCGCCTTCGGAGAGGACCCACCGTGGAGCACACCCTGTCCGCCGAGAACGGATTCCAGCTGGGCCTGTTCGCGCCCAATGCCTCGTCCGGCCTCGCCATCACCAAGGCCCCCGAACGCTGGTCGGGCACCTGGGACGACAACGTCGCACTCGCGCGCCTCGCCGACCGCCTCGGCATGGACTTCCTGCTCCCGGTGGGCCGCTGGATCGGCTGGCCCGGCACGTCCTTCCACGAGGACGTCCTGGAGACCATCACCTGGGCCGCGGGACTGCTCGCGGCGACCGAGCGCATCCGCGTCTTCGCCACCGTGCACAGCGCGCTGATACCGCCCATGGTCGCCGCCAAGCAGCTGGCCACCCTCGACCGGATCGGCGGCGGCCGGGCCGGGCTCAACATCGTCGCCGGCTGGTACCAGGCCGAGTACGAAGCCTTCGGCCTGGACCTGCCGGACAGCCCCGAGCAGCGCTACGGGCACGCCCAGGAGTGGTGGGACCTGGTCCGCACCCTGTGGGCCAGTGCCGCGCCCTTCGACCACGACGGCACCCACTTCCCGCATCTGCGCGGCCTGCACACCAGCCCGCGCCCCCTGCACGGCACGATGCCCGTCATCAACGCGGCCGTCTCGCCCGCCGGGCGCGGCTTCGCCACCCGCAACGCCGACTACCTGCTCACCGCCGCCTTCGACCCCCGGCGCGGCGCCGCCCTCGTCGACAGTGTCCGCGAGGCGGCCGCACGCGAGGGCGGCCGCGACATCGGCGTGCTGTCCAACGCGTACGTCGTGTGCCGGCCCACGCGCGCCGAGGCCGAGGAGTTCCTGCACTACTACGCGCAGGAGAACGCCGACTGGGACGGCGTCGACACGGTGATGAGCGGTCAGGGCATCAACCCGCAGTCGTTCACGCAGGAACAGATCGACATGTTCCGGCCGCGATTCGCCGCCGGACACGGCGGCCACCCGCTGGTGGGCACACCGGACGAGATCGCCGACACGCTCATCTCCTTTGCGAAGTCCGGCGTTTCGGGGATCGCCCTGTCCTTTTTTGACTACCTTGGCGAACTTGAGTACTTCGCGGGCGAGGTAGTACCGCGGCTCGAGAAGGCCGGGATCCGGAGACCTTCTCAGGAGAGCTGACGGCACTCGCGCGCTACGCGCACCATGGGCGATCGGCCATGCACGGGGGCAGGGGGAGCTTTGATCACGGTGACGGTCACGGGCCCGGACGAGAGACGTCGAACGGCCCTGAAAAAACGCTTCGGTGACTTCGACGGCTTCACCGTACTGCCCCGGGGAAAGGAGCGGTCTCCCGACCTCGTGGTGGCCGCGGTGGACCGGGCCAGCGCATGGCTGGCCCACCGCGCCACCTCCGTGCTGGAGCCCGTGCCGCCGCCCACCCTCCTGATGGTGGAGGAGCCGTTCGCCGAGCTGGCGGGCGTGCTGTGGTTCGGTGTGCACGGCATCGTGCTGGACGCGGCGTCGGACGACGAACTGTCCGACGCCGCCCGGCTGGTGGCCCAGCGCTGCACGGTCATCGCGGAGGAGATCCTCGACGACGAGCGACTGAGCGCGAGCGGGCCCGCCCTCGCCTGGGCGGTCGGCCGGGACCCGGCCACGGCGCTCGCGGACCTGTCCAAGCGCGAGCGCGAGGTGCTGGCGCTGATCGGCCACGGCCGCAACAACGCCGAGATCGCGTCGCGGCTGTGGGTGAGCAGCAACACCGTGCGCTCCCATGTCCAGCGCCTCATGCGCAAGCTGGGGATGCGCAACCGGCTGTGCCTGGTCGTCCTCGCTCAGGAACTCGGCCTGGTGGACCTCGACGACACGGTGCCCGGCGACGAGCAGGCGGGCAGCGGTGCCCGCCCGACACAGGTCCGGTCCGTGAGCGGCAGGGGGACGACCGCTCACGGACCGGGGTCCGACGGGGCCTGACCGGCGTGCGGTCAGACCTTGTACATCCGGCGCACCACGGCCTGCAGGGCGGGCCGAGGGGTCGCGCCGAGCCAGTACGGCTGCATGCGGTTCATGGCTCCCGGCGTGACGAACGCGCGGCCCTTGGCCACGGCCTTGAGCGCCGGCTCCACGATCTGCTCGGGCCGCAGCCAGGCCAGCTTGGGCAGGCCCGCGGTGTCGAGCCCCGCGGCCTCGTGGAACTCCGTGCGGACCAGGCCGGTGCGCACCGTGGTGACGTGCACGCCACTGGCGCGCGCCTCCATGTACAGGCTCTCGCCGAACGAGCCGAGGAACGCCTTGGAGGCCCCGTAGACCGCGGACTTGGGCATGGGCAGACCGGCGACGATGGAGGAGATGTTGAGGATGCCGCCGTGCCGGCGGTCCGTCATCTGCCCGAGCGCGGCGTGGCTGAGGACCACGGGCGCCATCAGGTTGACCCGGATCTGATGGGCCTCCCTCTGCCGGGACAACTCGTGGAAGTAGCCGGTCGATCCGTAACCCGCGCAGTTGACCAACAGGTCGACCGCCCGTTCGCCGGGCTCCGCGACCCGCGCTGCCGCCGTCTCCAGGTCGTCCTCGTCCCCCAGATCGAGCGGGAGCACGTCCACCTGGACGTCATAGGTGTCGGAGAGCTTGACCGCGAGGTGCTTGAGCCGGGCCTCCCGGCGGGCGACGAGCGTCACATCGACGCCTTTGCGGGCCAGTTGCTCGGCGAACTCCGCGCCGATACCGCTCGACGCTCCGGTCACGAAGGCACTCTTGTACGGGTAGGACATCTCGGTCTCCAGCGGTCCTGGGAGGCGGGGTGGGGCGGCGGCACGGGTGGCCGCCGGTGTCACGGTGTGCGGGGCAGCACCGTTTCCTTCAACGGCAGTTCGCCACCGCCGCGCGCATAGGACTTGCGGGGCACCAGCGGGCCGGCGAGGGCTGTGGTGACCAGTGCCATCAGCACCATCATCGTGAACATCCGGTTGTCCAGGACGCCCATGCTCACCCCGGCGTTCAGGATGATCAGCTCGGTGAGCCCCCGGGTGTTCATCAGCACGCCGATGGCCCTCGCCTCCTTCCACGGCAGGCCCGCGACGACCGATGCCCCGGTCGCGCCGACCACCTTGCCGAAGCAGGCGACGACGACGATCGCGACGAGCTCCAGGGCCCCGGCCCCGCCCAACTGCGTCACGTCGACGGAGAGTCCGGTGGTGATGAAGAAGATCGGCATGAGCAGCGTCGTGACGTGCTCGAAGGGCACCCGTACCGACGAGGTGAGGAGCTTCAGCGACGACCTCGGCATGACGAGGCCGAAGGTGAACGCGCCGAAGATCGCGTCGAGGCCGATCCAGTGCGTGAAGAAGGCGCAGCCGAGGGCCCCCGCCGCGATCACCGGGAGCAGCCGCGGCGAGACCACGTCGTTGCGGGTCATCGCCGTCACCAGGCGCCGCAGCAGCGGACGCACCACGGCGACGAGGACGACGGCGTACGCGACGGAACCGCCGACGACCGTGAAGACGTGTCCGGATCCGCCGGCGACCGCCACCACCGACACGACGGCGAGCATGCACCAGGCGAGGGCGTCCCCGACGGCGGCGCTGGCCAGGGCCAGAATGCCCACCCTGGTGTGCTGCAACCGGTGCTCCAGGATGATCCGGGCGAGCACCGGGAACGCGGTGATGGCCATGGCCGTCCCCACGAACAGCACGAACGGGGTCTGTCCGACGTGTTCGCCGCCCACCCGGTCGTGGTTGCCGTACAACCAGACGGCGAGGATCACGCCGGTGGCGAACGGCACGGCGATCGCCGACAGCGAGATGCCGAGCACCGCGTTCCTGCGGGCCCTGATCTGCTGCAGGTCGATCTCCCAGCCGATCAGGAACATGAACAGCAGGATGCCGATCTGCGCGACGGCCGACAGGCCCGCGCGGGCCCCCGGCGGGAACAGCAGGTCGGGCAGGTCTCCCGGGAAGAGGCCCAAAAGGCTCGGCCCGAGCGCGATGCCCGCGAGGATCTCGGCGATCACCGGGGGCTGGCGCAGCCGCTTGAGCAGCGGGACGAGCAGTGATCCGGCGACCAGGATGACGGAGACGCCGGCAGCCGTCTCGGCGAGGATCGTGGCCGAGTCCTGGGCCATGGTTCAGCTCCTGCCCGCGGGCGGTCCGCCGTGACCACCCGGTCCACCGTGCCCACCCGGTCCGCCGTGCCCACCCGGTCCGCCGGGACGGCCACCGGGTCCACCGGGGCGGCCGCCAGGAGGACCGCCCGGCCCACCCTTGCCACCCGGACCGCCGGGGCCACCGGGACGGAACCCGACGATGCGGTGCTTGTTGGCGAGAGCCTGCATCTTGTCCCACTCCGGCGGGCCCTGGCCGTCGATCAGCTGGCCGAGCTCCTCGAACCAGTCCTCCACACCGCCCGGAGTGGCGATGCAGAGCATCTTGCTGGGCCTGTGCCAGGTGTTGACGAATGCGTGACTCACACCGCGGGGCCCGTACACCAGACTTCCCGGTGTCGCTTTGTGCTTTACCCCGTCGAGCTCTATCTCGTATTCGCCGTCGATGACGTAGAAGGACTCGTCGACGTCTTCATGAATGTGCACCGGCGGTCCGCCACCAGGCGGGGAGGTCACCTCGAAGAACGAGTAGAGTCCGCCGGTTTCCTCACCGCGCAGCAGCCAACGCCCCTGCTCACCAGCCCACTTGATGGGCTTGACGTCGTCCAGCTGGACGATGCGCCCACGGGTAGCCGTCATGGTTCGTCCCTTCCCTCCGGCCCGTTTCCATTGCGACGCCGTCGAGTATCTGGGCACCACAAAGGCTCCGGATAAAGCCCCGAATAAGCAGTGCGGGTGCCATTCGGCTTTGCGTCCGCCTCACAGGAAATTTTCCGCACCGCCGCAGACTCCGACGGGTACCGGCCGCAGTGGGGCCGGATTCGGTCGAGCGTGTCAGTGGGAGGGAGCGTGAGTGGCGTGTCGGACACAGAACGGCATGGCACCTCCGTAAAGGAGGACATACCGCCAGGGCTGCCGCCCGAGGGTCTGGCCGACCGTGCGGCGGAACTCGGCGTCATCAGACAGCGGGTGGTCGAGGGCCTCGACGCGGAGTCGGCGGTGCGTCAGCACCGGCTCGGGAAGCTGACCGCGCGCGAGCGCATCGGCCGGCTCCTGGACCCGGACTCCTTCCACGAGCTGGAGATGCTGCGCCGGCACCGGGCAACGGACTTCGGCATGGACGCCAAGCGCCCGTACACGGACGGTGTGATCACCGGCTGGGGCACGATCGAAGGACGCAAGGTCTTCGTCTACGCCCATGACTTCGGCATCTTCGGCGGCTCCCTCGGAGAGGCCCACGCCACCAAGATCCACAAGGTGATGGATCTGGCGCAGAGCGCGGGCGCGCCGTTGATCGGCCTCAACGACGGTGCGGGCGCCCGGATCCAGGAGGGTGTCATGGCCCTCGCCGGCTACGGCGGCATCTTCCGCCGCAACGTCCAGGCGTCGGGGGTGATCCCGCAGATCAGCGTGATGCTCGGACCGTGCGCCGGCGGCGCCGCGTACTCGCCGGCCCTCACCGACTTCGTCCTCATGGTGCGCGAGACCGCCAGCATGTACATCACCGGGCCCGATGTCATCAAGGCGGTCACCGGGGAGGAGATCGACTTCGAGGGCCTGGGCGGCGCCGATGTGCATGCCCGGTCCGGGCAGGCGACGTCGGTGCACGCGGACGAGGACGACGCGTTCGAGCAGCTGCGCTGGCTGCTGTCGTTCCTGCCGCAGAACAACCGGGAGTTCCCGCCGAGCGAGGAGAGCAACGACCCGGTGGACCGGGCCTGCGACGGCCTGCTCGACGTGGTGCCCTCCTCCCCCAACCAGCCCTACGACGTCCGCGGCGTCATCGAGGAGATCGTCGACCACGGCGAGTTCCTCGAACTGCAGGAGGCCTGGGCGGGCAACGTCGTCGTCGGCCTGGCCCGGATCGGCGGCGAGGTCATCGGCGTGGTCGCCAACCAGCCCCTCGTGCTCGCCGGCGTCCTGGACATCGAGGCGTCCCAGAAGGCGGCGCGGTTCATCCGCTTCTGCGACTCCTTCAACATTCCGCTGGTGACCCTGGTGGACGTCCCCGGGTTCCTTCCGGGCGTCGACCAGGAACACAACGCCATCATCCGCAACGGCGCCAAACTGCTGTACGCGTACTGCGAGGCGACGGTGCCCCGCATCCAGGTCCTCATGCGCAAGGCCTACGGCGGCGCCTACATCGTGATGGACTCGCGGTCCATCGGCACCGACCTCTCCTTCGCGTGGCCCTCGAACGAGGTCGCCGTCATGGGCGCCGAGGCGGCGACCAACGTCATCCACCGCCGCGCCATCGCCACGTCCGACGACCGGGACCAGACCCGGGCGCGCCTGGTCCAGGAGTACCAGCGCACCCTCATGCACCCCTATTACGGCGCGGAGCGCGGGCTCGTCGACGACGTGATCGACCCGCGCGACACCCGCTCGGCGATCTACGAGGGGCTGCAGATGCTCCGCTCGAAACACGTCGACCTGCCCCGCCGCAAGCACGGCAACTCACCGCTGTGACCCGCCCCCGACACCCCGAGGAGACACCTGACATGCGTCACGAGATCACCGGCGAGCCACGCACCACCATCCGCAAGGTCGCCTTCGACGAGGTGCCGGTCAACCGGCATCGCGGCGGTGAACTGCGCACCCTGCTCGGCCCCGGCAACACCGGTGCCACCAGCGGGTTCATGGGCCATGCGCGCCTGGAGCCCGGCGAGTTCATCAGCGAGCACTACCACCCGTACTCCGAGGAGTTCCTCTACGTGCTGTCCGGCACGGTCGCGCTGCGGCTCGACGGCGAGGAGGTCGAGGTGAGCGACCGGGAGGGCGTCCTGGTCCCGATCAACGTGCGCCACCGCCTGGAGAACCGCTCCACCGCTCCGGTCGAACTCATCTACCAACTCGGCCCGTTGGCGCCTCGGCCCGACCTCGGCCACGTGGACACCGAGGACGTCCCCCACCCGGAGCTCTCCCCCGCCGGGGAGCCGCGATGAGCGCGAACGACACCAAGTGGGGTGCGGTCGTCACCGGTATCGGTGTGGTGGCCCCCGGCGCGGTCGGCCGTGAGGCCTACTGGGACCTGCTGACAGCCGGCCGCACCGCCACGCGCGGCATCACCCTGTTCGACCCCACCGGTTTCCAGTCCCGGATCGCCGCGGAGGTCGACTTCGACGCCGCGGCGTCGGGGCTGACCCCGCAGGAGACCGAACGCATGGACCGCGCTGCCCAGTTCGCGGTCGTCGCCGCGCGGGAGGCGCTCGCGGACGCGGGGCTCGCCGCGGACGGGTCCGACCCGGAGCGCACCGGGGTCAGCATCGGCAGCGCGGTCGGCTGCACCACCCGGCTCGAGGACGAGTACGTGGTGGTCAGCGACGGCGGTAAGCAGTGGGAGGTCACCCCGGAGCTGGCCACCGAGCACCTGTACCGCGCACTGATCCCCAGCACGCTCGCGGTCGAGGTGGCGTGGGCCGCGGGTGCCGAGGGGCCCTCGACGGTCGTGTCCACCGGCTGCACCTCGGGCCTCGACGCGGTCGCGCACGGCGTCGAGCTCATCTCCGAGGGCTCGGCGGACGTGGTGATCGCCGGGGCGACGGACGCGCCGATCTCGCCGATCACCGTGGCCTGTTTCGACGCGATCGGCGCCACGTCCCGCAACAACGGGGACGCGGCGCACGCCTCGCGCCCCTTCCACAAGGACCGCGACGGGTTCGTGCTCGGCGAGGGCTCGGCCGTGCTGGTCCTGGAGAGCCGCGAACACGCGGCGCGCCGCGGCGCGCACGCCTACGCCGACATCATCGGGTTCGCCCAGCGCAGCAACGCGTACCACATGACCGGTCTCAAGCCGGACGGCCTGGATATGGCCGAAGCCATCGACATCGCGATGCGGCGGGCGGGTATCACACCCGACATGATCAGCTACGTCAACGCGCACGGCTCGGGCACCGCCCAGAACGACCGTCACGAGACCGCCGCGTTGAAGAAGTCGATGGGCGAGGCGGCCCTCCGTGTCCCGGTCAGTTCCATCAAGTCGATGATCGGGCACTCGCTGGGCGCCATCGGAGCCCTGGAGGTCGCCGCCTGCGCGCTGGCGATCGAGCACGACACGGTGCCGCCCACGGCCAATCTGCACGAGCAGGACCCGGCGCTGGACCTCGACTACGTGCCGGTGACCGCGCGCAAGAACGTCAACGACATCGTGCTGAGCGTGGGCAGCGGGTTCGGCGGCTTCCAGTCGGCGATGCTGCTGGCCAGGCCCGGACGGGGAAGCGGGAAGTGACGCGATGACCAGCAACCGTCGCACCGTGTTCAGTGGTGTGTCCGTGATCGCCCCCAACGGCTCCACCACCAAGGAGTTCTGGGACGCGACACTCAACGGAGTCAGCGGGATCGGCCCGGTGCGGTCCTTCGACGTGTCCGGCTATCCGGTCCATGTGGCGGGCGAGGTCGACGACTTCGCCCCGCGCGACACCATCGACGGCCGGCTCATGGTCCAGACGGACCGGTGGACCCAGTTCGGTCTGGTCGCCGCGGGACGCGCCCTGGAGGACGCGGGGATCGATCCGCGCGAGCTCGGCGAGTACGACATGTCGGTGATCACCGCGACGTCGTCCGGCGGCAACGAGTTCGGCCAGCGGGAGATCCAGAAGCTGTGGGACAAGGGATCGCGCTTCGTCGGCCCCTATCAGTCGATCGCCTGGTTCTACGCGGCGACCACCGGCCAGATCTCGATCCGGCACGGCATGAAGGGCGCCTGCGGTGTCCTGGTCGGCGAACAGGCTGGCGGGCTCGATGCGTTGGGCCAGTCCCGCCGGGCGCTGCGGGACGACGCCTCGACGGTGGTGACCGGCGGCACGGACGCCCCCCTGGGCCCCTACGCGCTGGCCTGCCACACCTCCGCGGGTCTGATGACCGGCCGGCGGGACGCCGAGCGCGCCTACCGCCCGTTCGACGCCGAGGCCGACGGGTACGTCGCCGGGGAGGGCGGGGCGATCTTCATCGTCGAGTCCGAGGACACCTGGCGGGCACGCGACGCCGATCACGGCTACGGGGAGCTGGCCGGTTACGCGGCCACCTTCGACCCGGCTCCCGGGTCCGGCCGCGAGCCCGGCCTGCGCCGCGCGATCGTGCGGGCGCTCGCCGACGCGCGGGTCGACCCGTCCGACATCGACGTGGTGTTCGCCGACGGTCTCGGGGTGCCGGCCGCCGACCTCGCCGAGGCCCGGGCGATCAGCGCGGTGTTCGGGGAGCACGGCGTACCGGTGACCGTGCCCAAGTGTCTGGTGGGCCGGCTGCACGCGGGCGGGGCGCCGCTCGACGTGGCGACCGCGCTGCTGTCGATCCGCGACTCCGTGATTCCCGGCACCCCGACGCTGTCCACGCCCGCGTCCGGCATCAGCCTGGACCTCGTCCGCGAAACGCGTCAGGCACCGGTGCGTACGGCGCTGGTCCTCGCCCGCGGCTTCGAGGGCTTCAACGCGGCCGTCGTCGTCAAGGCCCTGTGACCCCCACGGGCGTCACCTCCACACCCTTCACCGATCCACGGAGCACCTCCATGGAGCACCTTTGATGAGCACCTCACAGGAAGGCACCGATGTGACCACTTCAGTGATCACCCTCGACGAGTACGCCGAACTGATCAACCGCGCGTCCGGGGCGGGCATCAGCGCCCGCGAACTGCTCGACCCCGCGGTCACGTTCGAGGAGCTCGGCGTCGACTCGCTGGGCGCCCTCGGCGTCGTCTCGGAGGTCGAGCTCCGTCTCGGCCTGGAACCCGACAGCGCCGCCGACGGCACCCGGACCCCCTTCGAGCTGCTGCTCGGCGTCAACCGGCGTCTGGTGGACACGGGTCTCGTGCACGAGGGCCGCACAGAGCAGAGCATCGTCATCGCGGCCCCGTACGAGGAGGTGTGGCAGCAGACGAACGACGTGGCCGCCTGGCCGCAGTTGTTCAGCGAGTACGCACGGGCCGAGATCCTGGAGACGACCGGTGACACGGTCACGTTCCGGCTCACCATGCACCCGGACGAGAACGGCACGGAGTGGAGCTGGGTGTCCCGGCGCACCCTGGACAAGGAGTCCGGAACGGTGCGGGCGCACCGTGTGGAGACCGGCCCGTTCGAGTTCATGAACATCGTGTGGACCTACCACCGGGTCGAGGGCGGCACCGAGCTGCGCTGGGAGCAGGACTTCCGGATGAAGCCGCAGGCCCCGGTGGACACCGCGGGGATGACCGCGCGGATCAACACCAACTCCGCACTGCAGCTGGCCCTGATCCGCGATCGGGTGCAGGAACGCGCCACGCTCACCGCGGTGTGACGTCGACCGCGAGCTGACGGCGGAGGGCCTTCCCGACTTCGGGGAGGCCCTCCGCCGTCGCGCGGCGTGCACAAGGGGCTGCCGCCGGCGGGGGAATGCGGCGACAGCCCTCCAGCAGAGTAGTTCAGAACATTAGGCAGCACACTAACTATTCGCCGTTTGTCCCGCCCTCATAGCGGCTTTACGCGGTGCGCCGAGGATGTTCGCAACCGCCGTGACCATCTCCACGGCAGGGAAGGAGCTCTCATGCAGTACACGTTGATCGTCGCGCGCATGAACCCCGAGGACACGGACCGCGTCGCCGACATCTGGGCCGAGTCGGACGCCACCGACCTCCCGCACCTGGTGGGCGTGAAGCACCGTCGGCTGTTCCGGTACCAGGGGCTGTACTTCCAGTTGATCGGTTCCGAGGAGCGGATCGGCGACCGGATCGAAGAGGTGCGCGGCCACGAGCTCTTCCAGGACGTCAACGAGAAGCTCAAGCCGCACATCGGCGCCTACGACCCACAGACCTGGCGCGGCCCCGCCGACGCGATGGCGAAGGAGTTCTACTCGTGGAACGCGTAGCCGAGCCCCAGAACGTGGTGCGGATCGTGCGCGGCAACCCCGACGCGCACGAGACCGCCGCACTGCTCGCACTGCTCACCGCCCGGCTCTCCGCGCGGCTCGGACTCGACGAGGAGACCGTACCCCCGGCTCCGAAGCCCACCTGGCAGCCGTTCACCGGCCACACCGAGAGCGGCTGGGGGCACGCGTCATGATCCGCACGGTGCTCGACATGAAGGTGCGCGCCGGATGCGCCGAGGCGTTCGAGCGCACCTGGCGGGACGCCGCCGCCGTGACCAGCGGCTATCCCGGCGCCCTCGCCCAGACCATGCTGCGCTCCCCCGACGACCCACTGCTCTACACGATCACCGCCGACTGGGACTCCCGCGAGAACCTGACGGCGTATCAGCGCAGTGAGGACCGCAAGGCGCTGTCCGCCACCCTCGACCAGCTGCGGGAGTCGGCGAGCAAGTCGCTCCTCGACGTCGTCGCGCACGTCGGCGCCGCCACCGCTTCCACCACGAAAGGCACGGTAGGGACATGACCATTCGCGTCATCATGAACGCCACCATCAAGCCCGAGGACTTCGAGGCCTTCGAGCAGGCGTACCTGGACGTCACCAGCAAGGTGAAGGGCACCCCCGGCCACGTCAGGGACGCCCTGCTGCGCGACGCCGCGGACCCGACCCAGTACTCCCTGATCGCCGAGTGGGAGGACGAGGCACAGTTCCGCGCCTGGGCCGACGACCCCGAGCACATGCGGCAGTCCGCCGCCATGTACCCGTTCTGGGCGGACAGCTTCCGGCGTTCCATCCATCAGGTGCGCGCGACGCTGGAGTCGTACGAGACTCCGCGCTCCGCGCCCGCGGCCGGCTGAGGAGAAGGTCATGCCTGTCCAGAAGGCCCTGGTGATCGGCGCGGGCATCGGCGGACTCACCACCGCGATCGGCCTGCGCCGGGCCGGTGTCGACGTCAAGGTGTTCGAGCGGCGTACCGAGCCGAGCCGGCTGCTGACCGGTGGCGGTTTCATGCTGTGGCACAACGCCTTCGTGGCGTTGCGGGGGCTCGACCTCGAAGACCGGGTGAGCAAGGTCAGTTCGGAGATCCTGTTCCACGAGTTCCGCTCGGCGAACGGCCGCACCCTGGCCCGCTGGGCGATCGGCCCCGAGCGGGACCGGATCGGCGCGCCCGCCGTGGCACTGCGCCGCTCCGACCTGAACTCCCTGCTCCTCGACGAGGCCGGGGACTGCGTGCGGATGGGGGCCCAGTGCACCGGCTTCGAGCAGGACGCCGACGGAGTCACGGCACACTTCGCCGACGGCTCCTCGGAACGCGGCGACGTCCTGATCGGCGCCGACGGCATGCGCTCGGCGGTGCGCGGCGCGCTGCGCAACGGCCATGACCTGCCGCCCCGTTACGCCGGATACACGGCCTGGCAGGCCATCGCGGAGCTGCCGGGCGAGGACGTCGTACCGAGCGGCACCTTCTTCAACCTGTGGGGCAAGGGCGGTCTGCGCTTCCTGTACTGCCGCCTCAACGACCGCGAGGTCTACTGGGACGCCATCACCTCCGACGAGGCGAGCACCGCCTTCGACATGTTCCGCAAGGACAAGCGGCAGGTGATGTGCGAGACGTACGCGGACTGGCAGGACCCCATTCCGCAGATCCTCGCGGCCACCCGCAACGACGCCATCCTGCCCATCGACATCGCGGACCGCCCGCCCACCCGTGACCGGGCCTGGAGCCACGGCCGGGTCGTCCTGGTGGGCGACGCGGCGCACGCCATGACGCTCAACCTCAGCCAGGGCGCCGGCCAGTCCATCGAGGACGGCTTCGTCCTGTCCGGCCTGCTGGCGCGGGAGCCCGACCTCGGCCGGGCCCTGTCCCGCTACGAAGAGCTGCGCCGCGACCGGGTCGGCTCGATGGTGCGCGGCGCGTACCGCATCGGCGAACTCGGCAAGTGGAAAGGGTCGTTGGCCTGCGGCGCCCGCGATCTGTTCATGCGGACGTTCTTCGGCACGTTCGCCAAGAAGGGCACCTACCGCCTGATGATGAATTTCGACTACTGACGCCTAGGAGCCGATCCCCATGCTCGTCCACCTCCTGGCGGCGTCGCTCGTCCTGCTCAGCGGTGCGCTGGCGGGGGTGCTCATCGCAGTCCACATCGCGGTGGTGCCCATGCTGGCCGATCTGCCGAGCGAGCGGTACGTCGAGATCCACCGGTCCCTCGACCCTCGTTTCGACCCGCTGATGCCCACCGTCGACAAGATCGCGCTGGCCATCGGTCTGGCCCTGATCGTGCTGGCCCCGGGCTGGGACGCGAAGGCCGCGTTCGCCGTCGCGGAGGCCGGCCTCGTCGGCGTCGCGCTCGTCTCCGAACTGTCCAACGTACGGATCAACCGAACCATCGACACCTGGGCGAACAGGGGCATTCCGTCCGGCTGGGCCGAGACCCGGACCCGCTGGGCACGCTCCAACCGCGACCGGACCTGGATCGCCGTGGCGGGCTTCGCCGCGGCGGTCACCGGGACGTACCTCATGTGACACACCATCGCGACGCCCATGACTCAGGAGCACATCGCATGCACAAGGTACTGATAGCCAACCGGGGCGAGATCGCCGTCCGTGTCGTAAGGGCGTGCAGGGACGCGGGGCTCCGTTCCGTCGCGGTCTACGCGGACCAGGACCGCGAGGCCCCGCACGTGCGGCTCGCCGACGAGGCGTACGCCATGAACGGCACCACCGCCGCGCAGACCTACCTGGACGTCGGCAAGCTCCTGGCGCGGGCGGCCGAGTCGGGGGCGGACGCCGTCCACCCCGGCTACGGCTTCCTGTCCGAGGACGCCGGATTCGCCCGGGCCGTCATCGAGGCGGGGCTGACCTGGATCGGGCCGCCACCGTCCGCGATCGAGCGGCTCGGTGACAAGGTCGCGGCCCGGGACATCGCCCGCACGGTGAACGCCCCGCTGGCACCGGGCACCGACAGGCCGGTGTCCGGGCCCGAGGAGGTCCTGGAGTTCGCCGAACGGCACGGACTGCCCCTGGCCATCAAGGCGGTGGGCGGAGGCGGCGGGCGGGGCCTGAAGGTGGCCCGCACCCTGGAGGAGATCCCCGATCTCCTCGAATCGGCCTCCCGGGAGGCGGCGGCCGCCTTCGGTCGCGCCGACTGCTTCGTCGAGAAGTACCTGGACCGCGCCCGGCACGTGGAGACCCAGTGCCTCGCGGACCTGCACGGCAACGTGGTGGTGGTCTCCACCCGGGACTGCTCGGTGCAGCGCCGTCACCAGAAGCTCGTCGAAGAGGCACCGGCCCCGTTCCTGACGCCCGATCAGGACGCGGCACTGCGTTCCGCGTCCCGTGCCATCCTCACCAAGGCCGGCTATGCGGGTGCCGGTACCTGCGAGTTCCTGCTGGGCGAGGACGGCACCCTGTCGTTCCTCGAAGTCAACACCCGTCTGCAGGTGGAGCATCCGGTCACCGAGGAGATCACTGGAATCGACCTGGTCCAGGAGCAGTTCCGGATCGCCGCGGGCGAAGAACTGGGGTACTCGGATCCCCCGCAGCGCGGCCACAGCATCGAGTTCCGGGTGAACGGCGAGGACGTGGGCCGCGGCTTCCTGCCGACGCCGGGCACCGTGACCCGCTGGCGCGTCCCGGCGGGTCCCGGGGTGCGGGTCGACACCGGCCTGGTGGAGGGCGCCGTCATCGACGGATCCTTCGATTCGATGCTCGCGAAGCTGGTCATCACGGGCGCCGACCGGCCGCAGGCACTCGCCCGGGCGCGGCGGGCGCTCGCGGAGTTCGAGGTCGAGGGCATACCGACCACACTCCATCTGGCCCAATCCCTGCTGGAGACAGCGGAGTTCACGGCGAGCGACCCCGCGATCGGCTTCGCCGTGCACACCCGGTGGCTGGAGCAGTCCGCCATCCGGATCGACCCGTGGCAGGCGCCACGGGAGGAGGACTCCGACGAGCAGACCGGACGCGTGCCGTACACCGTCGAGGTGGCCGGGCGCCGGCTCGAAGTGGTCCTCCCGGGATCGCTGGCGGCGATGTCGCGACCGGCACTGCGGAGCGGGTCCCGGCGGCGGGCGCGGTCGTCCGCGGCAGCCCCGGCGACCAGCGGTGCCGAGTCGCTGACCAGCCCGATGGTCGGCACGGTGGTGAAGATCTCCGCCAGCGAGGGAGCCGAGGTCAGCGAGGGCGACGTGCTGTTCGTCATCGAGGCGATGAAGATGGAGCAGCCGATCACCGCGCACCGCACCGGCGTGGTGCACAAGGTCGCGGTCGCCGCGGGCGCCGGTGTCTCCCGCGGCGCTCCCCTCTGCGAGATCCGCACGGCGGCGTGACACCGACGACCCGTACGACGTGGAGGAGGCCCGCCCGGCAGCGCCGGGCGGGCCTCCTCCCGTGGAGCGGAGCGGTCACACCGGGACCACGCGGAAGATCGGGATGCCGGTCGCGGCCTGCTCGAAGGCGGCCGGGGTCTTGTCGGCGACCACACCGTTCTTGACGAAGATGCCGGCGCCCATGGGCACCTGCGTGGGGAACTCCCGGGCGATCGGCGCCCGCTCGCCGGCGGGTACCTCGATCAGCTGCACGGCCTTGGCCTTGCGGCCACGGACCAGGGTGCCCTGCCCCGCGGCACGGACGTTCTTGACCCAGTCGGACTGCGGGAACGCCTGGAGGATGTACATGGATCCGTCGACCGTCACGGGGGCGACGGGGTTGGTGAACTCCCGTCCCGAGACCCGGCCCTTGACCCGGAGCAGGTGCATCGGCCCCACCGGCAGGCCCATGCCGTGGAAGACGGCCATCATCTTGTTTCCGAACTTCAGGAATCCGGAGACCTTGGGACGCGTGGATGTAGACATGGCTTCGCTCATCTCTTTCACTTCGGGGTCGGTAAAGCGGCCGGCAAAGGGATCGCTTCGAACTGCGCGTGCCGACGGGCGAGGCCCGTCCGGTAGGCGGTGGTGATCACGTCGATGCGGTTCTTGAGGTTCAACTTGCCCATGAGGCTGCGCACATGACTCTTGACCGTCGCTCCGCTCAGATCCAGTCCCTCGGCGATCTCCACGTTGCTCCAGCCCTTGATCATGAGCTCGGCGACCTCCGTCTCACGGGCGGTCAACTGATGCGCGCGCCACCACAGTTCGGCCCGCTGCTCCCGGGAGCCGGCCTTTGCGTGCGTTCCGACGCGCGCCCACACCCGGTATCCGGACCTGAGCAGCCGAAGCGCCGGAACCAGGCCGTCCCGGTGGATCCGGTGGACGGGCATGCCGTCCACGTCGGCCCGGACCTTGCTGCCGCCTGCGCGCTGGTGGGACGGGGTGACGACCACGACCCGCCGTCCAGGCCCGCACCGCGCGAGCTCGTGGAGCATCGGCACGGTGTCGGCGTCCTCCAGCACGGCCACGATGTGCGGACGGTGCGCGGCGACGGCCTGCCGCACACAGTCCGGATCGGCGGCGCAGCTGACCGCCTGAAAGCCCTCCTCGTGGTCGACGACGGACATCACCTCGATCCTGCTGAAGAGATTGCCCCCCACCACGACAACCATCGTGAGCTGCGCTCGCTCGTCACCCTGCAGTGTGGACAGTTCTGGGGGCACGGGAACTTTCTCCTGCGGTCGGCCGCCGGCAACCAAGAATCAGTTACGTAGCGAACTATCTAAATGCTTCCATGGGGGCATGCGGGTGTCAACGCGACGCCGCTCGCCCCTGTCTGTCGCACGGTGCTCAGTAGCGGTAGTGGTCCGGCTTGTACGGGCCCTCGACCTCGACACCGATGTACGCGGCCTGCTCCGGACGCAGCTCGGTCAGCTTCACACCGAGCGAGTCCAGGTGCAGGCGGGCGACCTTCTCGTCCAGGTGCTTGGGCAGCACGT
Source organism: Streptomyces sp. EDA2-14 (assembly GCF_054963755.1). Taxonomy (NCBI): domain Bacteria; kingdom Bacillati; phylum Actinomycetota; class Actinomycetes; order Kitasatosporales; family Streptomycetaceae; genus Streptomyces; species Streptomyces sp. EDA2-14. The sequence goes on along the minus strand of NZ_JBUEGE010000019.1, from coordinate 118 downwards.
ACACGCCGGTCGGGTACTCCGACTGCTTCGTGAACAGCTCGATCTGGGCCAGCGTCTGGTCCGCGAAGCTGTTGGACATCACGAACGACGGGTGTCCCGTCGCGTTGCCCAGGTTCAG